>CAZFMB010000039.1:0-35154 GCA_964520005.1 uncultured Occallatibacter sp. | reverse complement strand
TGCGGGGCAGTGGCGGAGTTTCACCGCCTTCCCGAGCATCCTGGCGATTGCCGTAGTGGGTTGTGCTGCCGTGTTCGAGGGCAGCCGTTACGCCATGGAACAGATTTCCATGCCACAACTTTTATAGATGGAGCGGCGCGGCGGAGTCAAAACGAGCGGAGCAAAATAGTTTGCCGCATCATAAAAAAGTTTTATCGAGCTGCAATTCAGAGAGGAATGGTGACCCCGGGAAGACTCGAACTTCCGACACGCAGTTTAGGAAACTGCTGCTCTATCCACCTGAGCTACGGGGCCGTTTAGATTCAATAACTTACTCTTACATGCGAGCTCTCCCTCTCAGTTTCCATCACCCAGACTCTGATTGAATAATCAGATCGAGGAGTGCACTCCAACCCAAGAACAACAGGCCGGAAACGAGTACACATAATTATTTTACTAACATCGGGTCAGTTGCCGCATGCACAACTTGCTGAAATGCCTTCCAGGGGCACGACAAGTCGGCCCGACTGCAACCTGGCACAAATACTGGAACGCGTTCGGGAGGATTTGTGACGCTTAGCGGCGTGGCATTGCGCATTTGGTCGAGAGTTTGCGCTGTGTAGAAGGTGCGCACCGAATAGGTTCCTGTATAGGTTGCTTTCCATAATTCGAAAACTAATGCCCCGCCGGGCGGCGTATCATCGCGACGGCCGTCCTCGATCCAATCAAGCCCCAACGCGCCGGCGATATTTGAGAGGTTTGTATCGTGGCCGACCAGGATTAGCAAGTGATCGCCAGGCTTGGTCAGTGCACCGGCAACAGGCTTTGCTACCACTGCTTGCCGTATTGAGTTCAGTATATGAGCGAGCAGGTTGGATGATTGGATGCGCGCAATGTAAGGAGTGCGCCGTTCGATCTCTTCGCTGGCCTCGTGCAGTTGCAGTAACTCGCGCAGTTTGGCAAGGTCCACGCGACCCCAGCCGACATGAGCCGCATCCATGCCTTCGGTGTATTCCAACAACAGATTCTCCGTCATCGAAGAAGCGAGGCTAAGCGGTGTGCGCAGATCGACCAGGTGATCGCCCCTTCCCGGTGCGATCGTGGAGGAAAGATCAAAGAGTGAGCGAAGCGCGGGTTGGCCTTTACAGTTTGCTTGCGGATTGCATCCCCGCAGAACCTCTTCCAACGCTATCAATTGCGGCCTGTAGGCATCGATCAGCCCTTGTGGATTGCCGCCGATGCGGCCGGAGATCGCGGCTGTCGCCAGCAATTTATCAGGATGGCCGACTCCGGCGCTCAACGAATGAAAGAGAGGATCGGGAGTTCCCTCCGGTAGAACCTTGAGTTCGATAGAGCAACCCGGAACGAGCCCAGTGGCCAGCGCCTTGCCCGTCTCACGTGTGCGCTGATCGGAGTCAGCTATGATCCTGATCTTCGCTGCATCTGCGCAGCCGCTCGCAGCAAGAAGGCCCTCATCCGCAAGGAGTTCCCGGTCATATGCGCCGAAAAGCGTCATCAGTCGCGCGCCATGTTCAGTCAGGTAACCGGGAGGAACGCTCCATGCCGGCCACGGCTCGCTGGAGTACTGATTCAGCTGATCTTTTATGCCGGTAGGCGAACGCACTCCATGACGGCTGACAATCACAACGAACTTCAACTCTTCGTCCTGTACCGCTGCGCTTTGTATAGAGCTTGCGGTGGGAGCTTGCGCGTCAAGACCGCAGATTGCGCTGAATAAAGCGCAGAACACAATGGCTGAAATGCCGCGGGAATTGCGTAGGTTCATCAATTAAGTCCGATCTTTACGCTTGAATAGACTCGAATCTCCGCTGTATGCTCGTTTGCACCAGGTACACCAACGTAGAGCAGATTTTGCTCTGAAACAAACAATGCTGTCTTTGCTCCCGCAGCGGTATGCAGGACTTCAAGCGGATGCAGGTTATCTGCGTGGTCTATTTGATAGGCATCGACCTCACCAGCCCCGCAGATCACGTACGCGCGGCGCATCGCGGGATCGTAAAAGAGATCGTCGCCGCCACCGGCTGTAGCAAGGCTAGCAACTTCTTTGCCGCTCACAGCATCCATGACAATCAAAGTTCCCGGTTTACGGCACGCAATCAAGAGCAGCTTATCTTCGCTGTCATACGCCAATGGCACATTGTCAGCTGCTTTGGTTAACTTCCAGTGCGCGCTGATCGTTTTAGTGACCGTGTCAATTACCACAACTTCATTCGACTCGGCGATATTGGCGAAGACTCTATTGCTTGCGGAATCAATCTCCAGAGCTTCTGGATGAGTCAACACGGAAAGATTACTCAACAGGCGAAATCTCTTTATATCTATAACAGCTATCCGTGCTGGGTTGGCCTCGCCGGACCCTCCGTGTCCTACAAAAAGAAGATGGTGAACCGCATCATAGACCATGTCATCGGCATCGTCGGAGAGTTTAATCTTTCCTGCCAGAGTAAGCGGCATCCCTCTGTAAACTCTCAGTTCGCCGAGCGCGCCATCTGCCACATAAAGGCTTCCGGTGGATGCAACCCACGCGAGACCATGCGGCTTGCCCAGGACGGTGATGCTCTGTTCGATCTTGTCGGTTTTCAAGTCGATCACTTCTACTGAATGGTTGCTTGTGGCGGCGATAAACAGGCGATTGCCCGCAACATCAATGGCAAGATGGTCGAATCTGCCGGTGATGCCAGCAAGAGGAATCGTCCGATTGAGTATTAAAGGAACCGAGGGTTGTGCATGGGATTCGATTGAGCTTACAAGAAGACATAGCAAGATGAGTATTCGCATTTATCTGCCCCAGATCCTGGTGTCGGAATATACGGGCGTTCAGTGGTTGCTGAACGCCCGCGGGTTGAGCTACTTTTTGGGGTGAGAATTCCAGCGAAGGCTGGCGCTGTATGTGGGCTTGTAGTACTCGCGCTGCGTCATGTATTGCGGGCTCCCATTGTAGAAGCCAAAGACTTCATTGTTGAGATTCAACCCGTTCAGTACAAGATACAGCTTCTTGTAGACTCGCGCACCAACTTGCGCGTCGATCTGCATGTGCGGATAGAAGTAGTTGTCGCCCCACGGTCCGTTGAGCGGACCGGGAGAATTCAGACCGCTGCCTGCCGGTGCGTTGTCGATGTACTGATAGGCGTAAATGTTGGCTCCGTTGTAGCTGACCGCCATATGAGCGGAATAGCGCTTGTATTCGTAGGATGGTTCAATGTTGTAGGCATTTTTCGCCTGTCCTACAAGAGCAGGTGTATCCGTGCGCCCCGGAACGCCTTGCGTATTGGAAGCCGTGTAGGTGTAGTTTGCGTTGATTCCCAGACCGCCGAAGCCGTCGTGGAGGCTGGTGAACCGCTCCCGCAGCGCAACTTCCAGGCCCGTTACGTGCGCTCCAGAACCATTCACATTCTGAGATTGGATATCGATTGTTTGTCCTGAGGAGCCATAATATGGCGAACTCGGAGGGATGATCGTGTAATCGGCAAAGATCGGATTACTGAGTTGCTTATAGAAAAATCCCCCTTCAATTAATCCCAGTGATTTGATCTGATGTTCGAAGAGCAGGTCATAGTCGTTCGCGTGAGTCGGCAGAAGATTTGGATTACCCACCGTGATTGCCGGGTTGCTGCCGAAATTGGTGCTTACGTATGGAATCAGGTCAAGGGGATTCGGGCGAGAGATGCCGCGCGCGTAAACGGCGCGCAGGCTTGTGTCATGCGTGAATGCATAGCGCGCTTGCACGCTGGGCAGCGGGTCCCAATAGGAGTGAGTTGATCTGACGGTGGAGTCCGAGAGCCAATCGCCCGATGAGTCCAGATTCTCCATATAACCGAGAGTAGTCAAATCAGTACCCTCAACGCGGAGGCCAGTCTGGAGACGGAAACGATTCCAGTTGATAGTGTTCATGACGTAGCCAGCGGAGATGCGCTCGACCAGGTTAAAGTTGGCGGGGTCGCCGCTGTGTGTATCGTTTACATCAACAGAAAACAGACCCTGATTGCTGTTAAAGTAAGTTACTAGCTTGTCATAGCTGGTCATCGGCCCCATGTGATAGTTACCGCTATAGTAGTCAGGGTCAGTATTTCCGCCCTCGAACTGATCGGCGGTTGCGGATCCGCCGTAGTCATAGCTGGGCGTATAGGCATTCTGGAACTTGTGCGCGTTACGCACCTCGCCGCCGAACTCCAGCGTGGCGAAGTGATTGCCGATCTTGTAGTTCTTCCCCATGCTGGCCCAGCCTTGCAGATTCAACTGAACCGCCTGGCCCATTGTAGCGATATATTCGTCGATGGTGTAATTGGAGAGAGTGAAGGTGTCATCCTCTGAAGTGGAGTTCGGTTGCATGCAGGCGGCAGACCACTGGGGAAGATAGATGCTCTTGGGACTGGTGCCGGTATAGTTGCAGTTTGCGATGTCGTAATT
The DNA here is from genome assembly GCA_964520005.1 of uncultured Occallatibacter sp. Lineage (GTDB taxonomy): Bacteria > Acidobacteriota > Terriglobia > Terriglobales > Acidobacteriaceae > Telmatobacter. The sequence continues at coordinate 30,747 of CAZFMB010000039.1, read as the reverse complement.
CTTTAACGTTTTAGAGGTAGACCACTTGACTTCAGGATTTCCCGCGGCGTTAAGCTCTCGCGAGCGTGATACTGCTGCGCCCCAGTGAAGCCATACGTCTTTATAATTGTGATTTCCTTGTAGCGAGAAGCTGCCGATGGCGAAGTCCGGCTTGCGGCTCGACTCATAGTATTTGGGTTTGTCGTTTGTATTGAGTTCGTAGTACCACTTATCGCCCCAGTCCTTGAAGTCCGAGAGCAAAGCATGGGCGGCCACATTGGAGTGGTCATTGATCTTGTAATCCGCACCCATCGTTCCTCCCCAGCGCAGACGCTGATAGCGATACTCGCGCAGAGTAATGCTGTCATAGTAAGGATTATCACTATTGTCCGGATTTACATCCGGCTGAGGTTCAATATCGTTGATGCCGCGCCCGTTATAGTCGTATCCCGCGCCCATAATCAAGCCCAGACGCTTATTGGCGCCGAAGCGCTTGCCGAGCGTAGTGTCCACCTTACCCACATAGCGATCGCCTTCAATCGGCGTCATGCCCAGCGTTGAGCCAAAGGTAAATGTCGGCTGCTCGCCTGCCCGCTTGGTCACCAGGTTTACCGATCCGCCGATACCATCCGCATCCTGATTGGCGGAGAGCGTCTTGTTCAACTCAATCGACTGGATCATGTCGGAAGGAATCGTAGCCAGATTGACTTGGCGAATGCCCGATTCAGGTGACGGAACAGTAACTCCGTCAATGGTGAGATTGGTAAAGCGCGGATCCAGGCCACGCACCTGAATGTATACGCCCTCGCCCTCGTCGCGTTGCAGAGTCACGCCCGGCATGCGACCGATAGCATCGGCCACGTTGGCGTTCGGCAGAGCCAATATTTCGCTCTGCGGCATAACCTGAACGATGTTGGGCGATGTGATTTCCTCGTTGATAGCCTCAATCTCGTCCATTCCGCTTTGAGCCGAAACAACAACCTGCTCACTGCTGGATGCAACGGCTAAAGTCATGTCGGCATGAAGCGTCTGGCCGGCTGCGACCGTAACGCTCTTGGTCGATGCGGAAAAGCCTACGCTGGTCACCTTCAAGGTGTAGGTTCCAGCAGGAACCGCAGCGAGTGTATATTCGCCAAGCGTGCCGGTAGTGGCGGACAGGCCTAGCGGACTGAGTTGAACTTCGGCGTTCTGGATGATAGCTCCGGTAGTGTCTGTGACACGTCCGGTTAATGTTCCTTTATTGCTCTGTCCCATGCAGGCGAGAGGCAGAATCAGCAGCAAGAGGAATGATAAAAGCGACAAGCGTCTCATCGAGGTCTCCTTATGGAACCAGAGGTGCAGCCTCGCCTGGCGAGGTATCGTCTCTGGTTGGCTATAGGAAGAACTCTAGGCCCTCATGTTAAAGACCTGTTAACGAACCGGTGAAACTTTCCTAAGGTTGGGGAGTCATTCCGCGAACAATTGTGAATGTGCGATGAATTCGAGGTTTCCGCATACGCTTTATTGTGATTTGCATTTAGCCTAAAGAAACTGAATCAATGCGAATTCTCATCATCGAAGACGAACCGCGCATGTTGGAGCTGCTTTCGAAGGGACTCTACGAGAGCGGATTTACTGTGATGGCCGCTGCTGACGGTGAGACAGGGCTGGAGATGGCCACCGTACATGACCTGGACGCGATCGTGTTGGACATCGGATTACCGAAGCTGGATGGGTATCAGCTAATGCAGGCATTGAGAGAGCGAAAGCGGTTGACGCCGGTTCTGATGCTTACCGCGCGCGACACGGAGGATGAAATCATTCGCGGTCTTGACGTGGGCGCGGATGACTACCTGACCAAGCCATTTTCTTTTTCAGAACTGGTAGCACGGTTGCAGTCGATTACGCGGCGCGATCGTGAGCATGCAGACGGCACGATAAAAGCTGGCGAGGTTGTTGTCGATCCAATACGACGCACGGTTACACGCAATGGTAAAAATATCGAGCTGACGCGCCTTGAGTTTCATTTGCTTTCGCGTCTCGTGCAGGGCTCCGGCCAGTGCGTGCCTCGCCAGACGCTGATTGATTTTGTCTGGGGCGCTGACCACGGAATTGGGCCCACAGCCCTCGATGTGCTGGTAAACTCGCTGCGTTCCAAGATCGACGCGCCGTTTCACAAAAAGCTGATCAGCACGGTACGTGGCTCCGGCTATATATTTCAGCACGACTCTGCGGGGATGGCATCTTGATCAGTTCCCTGCCCATCCGTGTGCGCCTTACGTTATGGTACTCGCTAGCCATTGCGGCCACCATGTTCTCCATCGGCTTCGCGTCCCTTTGGATGGTGCACCGCGCCATCGATGATCTTGAAAACGAAGAGCTGCAGCAGCGGGTCCGCAGTGTTCGCCGATTTATTGAAAGCCGTCCCGCAGGCGAGACGCGCACGCAATTGCATGACGCCATCACCGCTGTATACAACGTCAGCCACGGCAACAAATGGCTGCAGGTAATCGATGAGCATGGCGACTGGATCTACCGCTCCCCGCACGTTGCCGCCGCATACCCGACACTAGCGCTGCCACAGCAAGTTCCGGAGGCCGGCTATTACTTTACCTACACCGCGGAATCTATCTCCGTTCGAGCTCTCATCGAGCCCATCTCCATTCATGGTGTTTGCTACACCGTACAAACCGGCATGACGCTCACCAAGACGCTAGCGACGCTATCAAATTTCCGCATCCAACTATTTTTGCTCATCATCATCGGCCTGTTTGTTTCCTCGATTGCCGGGCACTTCATGAGCCGCAAAGCGCTCAAGCCCGTGGCCGTCTTGGCAATGGAGGCACGCAGCATTCATGATCGCAATCTTGATACTCGCCTGCCTGTTCCCAGCGCAAAAGATGAGATCTCCGATTTATCGCACACGCTTAATCAAATGCTGGAGCGCATAGACAAAGCATTTGCCAGCGTGCGCACCTTCACCGGAAACGCGTCGCACGAGCTGCGCACGCCAATCTCGCTCCTGCGCACCGAGATTGAGGTTGCGCTGATTCGCCCTCGCAGCACAAGCGAGTATCGCGTTATTCTCGGCCGCCTGCATGAAGAGACTGTGCGCATGACAGGCCTGGTGGAGAACTTACTCTCTTTGGCGCGTGCTGACGGAGGAGCGGAGACCATCGCGATTGCGCCCATCCGCGTGGATGACCTCGTTCAGCAAGTTGTTGCGAGCTGGATGAGCATTATGGATCGAGCATTACTCGACTTTCGCATTGAGATCGAATCCGGCAATCTTACTCTGCTGGGCGACAAGCATTTGATTCCGCGACTGCTCTCAATACTGCTGGAGAACGCGAGCAAGTACACATCACCTGGAGGATCGGTGACATTGCGCGCGGTTACGGCGGGGAATCGCGCCGTCCTCTCCGTGCAGGATACCGGCATCGGAATTTTAGCCGAGCATACATCGCGGATCTTTGATCGTTTTTACCGTATTGCGCCCGCTGACGATACCATCCAGACAGGTTCCGGCTTGGGCCTGGCTCTCGGCAGGTGGATTGCAGAACGTCATGGCACAATACTGCGCGTGGAAAGCGAGCCGGGTCTTGGAAGCTGTTTCTCTTTCTCGCTGGAGATAACAGACCCTATCGCTTCGGCCATCGATGCTGTCAGCGTTCTGCACAGGGCATCTGACGTGGAGTTTAATCTTCCTTAATCCCTCCCGTTTAGACGTGCACAAACCCCTAAAGAATATATACTTTTCTGAAACCTGCTGCTCTATTTATCTGAGCTACGGGGCCACTTATATAATCAACGACTTACAAACTGCCATAAATCTCTGGGTCACTTGATGACACAGTGGCGTATGTCTTGCACTATTCCTCATGGGATAGTACAGGAGAGTACGGGATAAAGACGAAAAGAACATACGATCCACAGGGTAGTATTTCCAAGTTGCCGCGGGCGAGTGGCAGATACGACGGCGAGGACAATCTGAAGTCGATTACGGATTCCGTGACCGGCAAGTGGAGCTACACCAACGACAACCTCAATCGGTTGATCAGCGGGACGGCGTCGGTGGGCTACTACTCGGGCGCGCAGGTAGTAGAAGCCCATATCGACGTCGAAGCGCTCGCCCCGGTAGAGATAGGCGTTGGGCGTGGAGCCGGTCGAGGAGATCAGGTTGCCGAGGGCGTCATACTCTTAGGTGTCGGTGACAGCGCCGGCGGAGTTGGTCAGTATCCGCACCGTGCCGCGACCGTCGTACTGGTAGAAACTGGTGGTCTGCACTCCTGAATGCCGCTTTCACGGAATCCGTGCTCGCGGCGACATCGGATGAGTCTATCGAGGCACGTACATCAGGATTCGTTCGCTCGCTCAACCCAATCCAGCGGCTTGTACCGGCCAAGCGTCAGGTGCAAGCGAACCGGCTCGCCTTTCGGCAGGTGCAGGTTACACGAGATCACATCGCGCGCAGGCGTCTTCGCCAAGACTCCGGCTGGCGCCGAAATCCTATCAATTCCCTGCCGGACAATCAACGTGATCTCCTGATCCTTAAGCGAGGTGATGGTGATGTCGGCGGTTCTTGCCTGCATATCCCATGCAAGTGTGTCGATTCTTGCAAAAGTACGCGCCAACATGCCGTTGATCGAGCCTTTCTCCAGCGATTCAGGAACGGCAGGCAGAATTTCGATGACGCCGGGGCGCGAGTAGATGAGCATCTCCATCATGATGGTGGGAATCCCGCCCTGAGCATCAGGCATGGGCCAGGCGTAAGGGTCGTGAGAACAGCGGAGCGTCGCGGCGACGTAGCCCTGCTCAATCAGTTGCCGCAGTTCGGTGTCCACCATGTAGCAGTCCTTTAGTCGCGCCCCAACCAGAGCGCGATGGCATCGGCCATGCGCGGCCAGCCTCTCCGGCACGCGCCTCCGGTCGGCCATCATCGCGGCCAAAGCCAGCTTCGGCGTGCGATCGGGATCGATCTCGTCGCCGGGCCAGACTCCATACAGATGCGAGATATGCCGATGGCTGTAACGCTCTTCGAGCGTGGGCCATGCCCATTCCTTCAGCGTGCCGTCAGGCTCCATCAAGTAAGGCGGCAGCTTGTCGATCATGGCCTTCCACTTTGGAATGCTGTCTACGTCGGTGCCCAGCAGTTCGCAGGCCTCGATCAGGTTTGCCAGCACCTCCCGGCAAACCGTGATGTCCATGGTGGCATTGATCGACATCATGGCTCCTGGGCCGGTGTTGGCAGGATTGTTCTCCGGCGAAAACGATGGCGCAAAAATGTAATTGCCATCTTTATCGGTGGCCGTCAGGAAATCCTCGTAAAAGAGCGCCAGCTCTTTATATGCCGGCACCACGCGGTTGCGCAGGAACTCCACATCGCCGGTGACCAGATAGTGATCCCAGAAGGGGCGGACGCACCAGCCTCCGGCGGAAAGCCAATAGGGATGAGGCCAGATCTCTCCAGTCGATTCGGCCCATGAGTAATGGAAGGAGACACCGATATTTTGTTGCGGGCAGAGGGAGTAATGGGCGCCGCGCATCCCGAAGATATTCTTTGCGTTCACGCGGAAGTCGGGGGCCAGGCTCTCCATCCAATTGAAGTAGGCATCCATGCCTTCGCGCAGATCAGCCTGCACGCCGGGCGCAATCTGTAGGTTGATATTGGCATTGGTCTCGGCCGCCATGGAGGGATATTTTCCGCTGGTATATATGAACCAATAGCGACCCATCATGAATATCTTCTCCAGGAGCGCGGGCGAGTAATCCCGCCGCGACCGCTGATCGGCCAGCAGTTCTTCAGAAGACATTCCAAATTGAGATGCGCCGCCGAAGTCCACTGTGACCCGGTTCATAGCTTCTGACTGGACCTTGCGGTGCCGCTCAAGGATCGCGTTATAGTCCGGACTCAACTGATCGATAGCCTGCCGCAGCGCTTCGACTTTGTCTTCGCTATAGTCTGCGAACCACTCGATGCGGGTCAGCAGCATCACGGACGATGCGTTCTCAACGACCAGAGTGTCTCCATCCATGCGCGCCGAACCGCCGTTGCGCACCACGCGCACCACACCGGCGTAGCCGCTGTTATCTGCGGATGGATCCAAACGGCACTTGTAAATCAGGCGCTGCTCGTTGAAGTCCGTATGAACTTCGCTCTCCCCCATATTTCCGCCGAACAAGCCTCCATTGGCGCGCCTTCCACGCGAGTATTTCTGTATCGCAATTCGGGCATTCACCTGTTGCACGTGCGGGGCGGAGAGCAATTGGGCCACAACATCGTCGGGCCGGGAAGTGAAGGTCTGACGAAGCCAGTCGCCGCGTTCATCGCTCCAATGCACCTTCACTTCACTGCTCTCGAAATCGACAGTGCGCAAATAGTCTTTGACCGACGCGGATTTCGGAAGATCGAGATGCATAATGAATGCCGGGACTGTAGGATGCGGTCCGGTGTTCTGCTTGATGGGGCCTTTGTTCATTTCCTTGAAGGCGAGTTCAATCGCTTCCTGGTATTTTCCGTCCAACACCATTTGCCGAACTTGCGGAAATACCTCGGCGGCCTTGGGCGCCTCAAGGGGCCTCTTCCACGGCACAAGAAGGCTTTCGTGGTGGAAAAGGATCTGCTCCGAGTACGGATCGCACATCACCTCGATGTTCATGTGTCCATTGCCGCAGGTAAGCCCCTCGCTGAGCGTCGTGCCGGGAAGCGTACTACAGAAGCCTTGCCGCGGCACGATCCCACGCCGCAGCCGGTCAGCAAGCGCCATCGGAGAGACCTTCACTTCAGGCGACAGGCGCGATGCCGCAAACACTGGCGTCTTTGGCGGGAACTTGCCTTTTGGAGTATCGCCAAGATGGGCAGCCGAAGAGCCGCGGCCGGAAACGCCTCCTGCCTTTGCCGATGGTGGATTGGAAACCTGGGTTGAGCCTTGCTGACCGCTTACGTCCGTCGTGGACGCATGGAGCAACTTATCAGAACCAGCTAAACCAACAACAGCCGCGGTACTCGTGACCAGAAAATCTCGCCGTTTCATTCCGCATCTCCTTATGTGTGACCTACGGTTGCGTTATGTGGGCAGTATTTTGAAGCAGTAGGCGTGACGGCAGGGCGGATCTTGCGGGACCCTAATCCTCAGTCCATCTGGAGACCTCGTCCATTTGACCTCGCTCTTCGCCCCCAGCAGTTCCACCTTGTGAATCTGCCGCTCGTAATGCGGCGCCGTGCTTGCAAGCGATTTGATTATCACCTGATTGTCCGATGGCCAGCCCAATGCTATGGCATAAAGAGTCTCACCTTTGGTGGTGAACCGTATGTCTGTGTGATCGAACTTGATTCTCGATAACTGGTAAGACGGGATCTCTTTGGCTTCAGTCGATGGACCTTCCCCATAAACGCTCCATGGGCGGGTACCCTTGATGGCTTCGCAATTCACACTCTGCCAATCTGCAAGCTCACCGAGAAAGGCAATCTCATCGCTGTCAGGTTCTCCATGTCCCGGTATTGGGATACTGAGTAGTAGATTGCCGTTCTTGCTGACGATATCGACAAGGAAAGGAATGATGAACGCGGCTTGCTGGTAATTGTGTTTCTCGAAGCGCGAGCGGTTATAGTGCCAATCCCCAATACATGCTTCCGTCTGCCATGGCTTTTCCTGAAGCTTATCGGCAAGCGACATTTCGAAGTCGCGGGTGAGCGTGCCCCACACCGGCTCATCAACCTCTTTGAGATCGACCACACCTTCCAAACGGCCTGAGTGAGTCAGAATATTCCTGTTGTAGTAATAAGCCATGATCTGAGGCGCAAGGTCCGGGATGCCTAACCAGACTTTCAGGTCCGGAGCGAATTCCCCGCCATCGTCAAAGCCGAATCGTGCTCCGTCGTCGAAGTTGAGGATATCGGGGTTGTAGTTATCAATCACATCCTGTACTCTTAACATGAACTGCTGAACAAACTCCGGACATGGCGTGTTTTTCTTGTGGGGCTTGCCGTTGATCAGCTGTGGGTCCATTCCCTCCCACCATTTTCCCTTGCCGTCGGCGATCGTCTGCATACCGTCGTAGGGAACACCGGCCAAAGGTCCCGTGGCGTCGCTCTTATAACGAACAGGAAGAAACTCGTCCCAGACCCGATGCGGCGTTCCGTGGTAGCTGACTCCGAAGCGCAGCCCGTTTGCGCGCGCCACCTTTGCCCAGGTTCCAACGATGTCGCGTTTAGGACCGACGTTCACGGCATTCCAGGGCTGGTGCTTTGAATTCCAGCAATCGAAGTTATCGTGATGAGTAGCCAGGGAAACGAGATACTCAGCCCCTGCCCGCTTGTATAGCTTGACCAGCGCATCGGGGTTCCAGCGATCCGCCTTCCATAAATGACAAATGTCCTTATATCCGAATTGCGACGGGTGCCCATACTGCTTGACGTGATATTGATATTGACCCGATCCCTGTATGTACATATTCCGCGCGTACCAATCGCCCTGCTCAGGAACACACTGGGGGCTCCAATGCGCCCATATCCCGAACTTCGCATCCCGAAACCAATCCGGACACTGATACGATTTCAGAGACTCCCAAAATGGCAGGAAGGGACCCTGCGGAACTTCTCCTTGAAAAAACTGCGAATCTTCCGAGCCGTGTGCCATGCGGGCCAGCGCGAGTATGGAGATTCCGCCCATGAAGAATGATCTGCGATTCATGGTTTCCTTCCTGCCAATCGGATATGCATTGAAGTTTTGATCAGCCCGAAAATGGTTGAGGCCGATTCAATGAATCGGCCTCGCTGCTATTCGGGAAGGTCTATCTGATTGCTAATTCGGAAGTGCCCGCTCACGGTTGGCGCTCCCGTATCAGGCTGGCCGCCGCCGATGATGATGGTGTAATCACCCGCAGCGATCATCGGATTGCCCTCCTCGTTGACCATGCCCAGATCACGATTCTTCAACTCGAAGTGAAGCTTCTGGCTTGCGCCGGCTTCGAGATGAATGCGCTGGAAGCCGCGTAGAGCGATGAGTGGCGCACCCTTGACATCAGGAAACTTGAGATAAGCCTGGACGACTTCATCTCCCGCGACTTTGCCGGTGTTGGTCACCGTGACATCAGCGCTGACAGGTTGTTCCGCACTCACAGCCTTCGTGGGAACACTGAGGTCGCTGTATTTGAAGGTCGTGTAGCTGAGCCCATAGCCAAACGGATAGAGCGGTTTTCCTTTGAAGTATCGATAGGTTCTGGTCTCCATCGAATAATTCTCAAAGTGGGGCAACTGGCTGAGATCTTTGTAGAAAGTAACGGGCAACCTTCCCGCCGGATTGTTCTTGCCGCTTAGAGTTTCAGCGACAGCTGCTCCGCCTTCCTCGCCGGGATACCATGCTTCGAGAACTGCGTTGGCGTGCTCGTTGATCCAGTTGACGGCCAGCGCGCTGCCATTAATCAGAACCACGGCCAGCGGCTTGCCGGTCGCCGCCACCGCTTTGACCAGTGCTTCTTCCGGCTCGGGAAGATCGATGCTGGTGCGATCGCCGCCCTGGAATCCAGGTACGGTCACCGGCATTTCCTCGCCTTCGAGAGCGCTGGTGATGCCCACTACAGCGATCACCACGTCGGCGTCCTTGGCCGCGGCAATCGCCTCAGGCGAAATCGTATCATTCACTTTCGTCCATATCAGTTGCGCTTGCGCCTTGCCGTTGTTGATGCTGTAGGTGATGCTGAGCGCGGCTTTCCGCCCCTTCTCCAGGTGGACACGGCCAACACTTGCATCGACTCCCTCGCTTCTGAAGAGCATGGCCACCTGCTTGTCGTCAATCGAAACTCTTCCGAAGCCCCGGCCACGAACGCCGACGAGATAGTCGCCGGATTCCTGGGGCGTCAGGAATCCCGTCCAATGCACGCCGAAGGATTTCTTCGCGGCAATCTCCGCTGGCAGATTGTCGCCATTATTAAGATTGACGTTCGGCTCTGTGCGGCTGACAATCGGCGGCGGGCCTGCTGCTTCGCTGGGCGGCCTTCTCTGCCACTCGCCGTAATCCGCCTTGAGACCCGGCTTTCCATCCGGGGTCGTCAAGAGAGTATCCGGCACAGGATCCCCTTCGCTGCGCAGAAACTGGGTTCCCGCAACAAAGGTGATCTTCGCGTTGGGAAACTCTGCCTTCAAGCCATCCAGCACGGAGACAATATGCGTTGGCTGGCCGGCATAGTTACCAATCAGCGGCCGGGTCTGGTCGGCAAGCGGGCCTACGACGGCGATTTTCTTGATCTCCAGTTTGAGCGGAAGCAGACCATCGTTTTTGAGCAGGACCATAGCCTCATTGGCGAGTTTGCGAGCCAGGGCGCGGTGTTCCGCGCTGTCCAATTCCTTCTCGTCGATTTTGGTGTAAGGAACCATCTCCGGCGGGTCAAACATGCCAAGCTTTATGCGCGCTGTGAACAATCGAATCAGCGCCGTGTCCAGCGTGCTTTCCGGCAGGTAGCCTTGCTGCACGGCATCGATATAGGCCTTTTCTACCGGTTCGCCAAATCTTGAAGTGAAGGTGACGCACTCGTTATCCATGCCACGAATCACGGAGATGGCCACGCCTTCTGCTTGTGTCGGACGGAAGCGATGATTGGCGGCAACGTCCCGCACTGCGTCACAATCCGAAACCACATAACCCTGGAAACCCCACTTGCCGCGCAGTTGATCTTGCAGAAGGAATTGGCTGGCGCATGCAGGCTCGCCATTGATGGCGTTATATGCGCACATCACTGAATCGGCCTTGCCTTCCACGACGGCCGCGCGGAATCCAGGTTCGTAGGTATCCACCTCGTCATGCTTGCTCACGTCCACATCCGCAAAGTGCCGTGTCGGCTCTGGGCCGCTGTGCACGGCGTAGTGCTTGGGCGTTGCAATCGCCAAGTAGTATTTGGGATCGTCGCCCTGCAATCCGGTCACGTAGGCAACGCCCATGCGGCCGGTGAGGAAGGGATCTTCGCCGTAGGTCTCCTGACCGCGGCCCCAGCGCGGGTCACGGAAGATGTTCAGATTCGGCGCCCAGAAATCCAGGCCACCTCCGATGCCCGTGTGTCCCTCGCGCGCATTTTGCACATGCTTGATGCGTCCCTCTATGCCGATCTGCGCCGCCATGGCATGAATTCCCGGCGCATCAAATGTCGCAGCCAAACCAACGGGCTCAGGATACTCGGTCACGCCCTGGTTGATCACACCGTGCAGCGCCTCGCTCCACCATTGGTATGCAGGAACATTGAGCCGCGGAATTGCCGCGGAGTTGTTCTGCATCTGCGTTGCCTTCTCCGCAAGGGTCATGCGATGCACCAGATCGGCTGCACGCTGTTCGGGTGACAGCTTTGCATTCATGTAAGGGAGATTCGCCGTGTCCTGAGCAAATGCGGATTGCAGAGTGAGTCCAAATAATAGCGTTACTGTCCACACGGCAACGTGTGCAACAACTCGTGTTTGTTGATTCTTCATGTTGTTTCTCCTTCACACTGCATCAATTTGACAGCGATTGGTCAAGGGTTCTACTGTGCTGCACGGGTATATATTTTGTCAACGAGCGGAGTTGTGTGCGTCTTTATGAGAAGACGCCGGAGCTGCCTTCTGAGTCGCAAACTGCTGTGTAAAACTGCATCATCAACAGAAAAGGAGATGGAATCTCAATGAAGAAATCTGACAATCATCATCTCATGAATCGCCGCGAGGCTTTGATCTTTGGGGCAACGGCAGGTATGAGCGCCGCTCTGGGACCGGCAGCGCTTGCCATGGACAACACCAAGACCGCGGCACATCAGCAGGAGCCCGGCAACTGCTCGACGCCCAAAACCGCGGTAGCCAGTACAAAGTACGGCAAAGTGCGCGGCTTCGTCGATGGCGGCGTCCTCACCTTCAAAGGCGTGCCCTATGGCCAGGACACTGGCGGCGAAAATCGCTGGCTGCCCGCCAAAGAACCCAAGCCCTGGGAGGGCGAATACCCCGCGTTGATCTACGGCCCCAACTGTCCTCAGCATCTGCATGACTTCTCGGGGATCGAACAGTCCTTCATTCAGGATTGGGACGACGGCTACCAAGGCGAAGACATGCTCAAGCTGAACGTCTGGACGCCTAGCCTGACAGGCAAGCGCGCGGTGATGGTCTATTTCCATGGCGGCGGCTTCAGCTTCGGCTCGTCTTATGAGTTGCCCTCGCACGAAGGCGCGCAGATGGCCCGGCATCACGACGTGGTGCAGGTCTCGGTCAATCACCGACTCAACATCCTCGGCTTCTTCGACCTCTCCGAGATTGGCGGCCCGGATTACGCCGATTCAGTCAATGTCGGCATGATGGATCTGGTCGCATCGCTGCGCTGGGTCCGCGACAACATCGCCAACTTCGGCGGCGATCCTGACCGCGTCATGATTTACGGCCAGTCAGGCGGCGGCTCCAAGGTCACCACGCTCATGGGAATGCCCTCGGCCGCTGGACTCTTCCATCGCGCCTCGGTGCAATCGGGCGGCGGAGGCAATCCTCCCAGCGCGGAGCAATCCAAAGCTCTGGCCAAGCAAGTAATGATCGAACTCGGCCTACAGCCCAACGACATCGCCAGTCTCAAGAAAATGGACTGGGCCAAGTTGAATGAGGCCGGCAACGCCGCCGTCACCAAAATCAACCCGCCGATGAAGCCGGGGATGGGTCCATTCTCAGCTCCCGGCCAGCCGCCGCGCGCCGGCTTCGGCCCCACCGTCGATGGCCGCACCATCACCGTGCGCTCCTTTAACGAAGCCGCGCCGGAGATCTCCAAGAACATTCCCATACTGATGGGCTCGGTCAGCGAAGAGGGCAACAGCATGCGCTCCCGGCCCACCGAGGCCGAGTGGCACGCCCGCCTCGCCACACTCTATGGCGAGCCCAAGGCAACCAATCTCATTGCCGCGTTGAAGAAGGCGCATCCTGAGAAGAGCATCCGCACGCTCTCTTATATGTGCGGCGGCTCCATGCTGAACAGCATCTCCATTCGCAACAATGTGGTGCGCATGGCCAATTTGAAGTGCGCGCAGAAGGCGGCGCCGATCTACACCTACTACTTCACCTGGCAATCGCCCATGCTGGAAGATGCGGGCGCATGGCACACAGCCGAGCTGGCCTTCTGCTTCGACAACACCAAGCGCTGCGAGCAAGGCACGGGCAACACGCCCGAGGCGCAGGCGCTGGCGAAAAAGATGGCCACGGCATGGGCCAACTTCGCTCGCACCGGTAATCCCAGCCAGCCCGGCCTCGCCTGGGAGCCAACCACCTCGGAGCGCTGCCAAACAATGGTGTGGGACAATCACTGCCGCATGGAAGACGATCCGGAGGGCGAAGTTCGCAAAATACTGCTGAGCTGAGAAGATCCAGCCTTGACATCCCCCGGAGAGCATCCGGGGGATGTCGACCTCGTTGAGGCCGACAAACCCGCACATCAAGAGCAGAGGTACCCCCACCCATATTTTGGGCGCAAAATCCTTGTTTTCTTTAGGTTACAGACAGGGTTGCGCTGCAAAATATTCATAACAAAGAAGTTCCCTGCAAAATATTCCTGGATAAGGAGTTACGGGACGTTTTGGCTTCATTTTGCCGCTTCCGGGTGGAAGACGGGGTGAAGAGGACGTGCAGTACGGTGTTTGGATGAAAGACTTCTGGAATCATTGTGCGACGAAGTAGGGAAATAATCTGCAAAACAGTGATCAGTGACTCAGTGGTCAGTGGTCACTGAAGTCGTGCGGTAGTTTTCGGGTCGGCTTGGCCTCGCTGGGCGTGGGCAAACTCAATCAGGCGCTTGATTTGAGGAACAGACAGGGAAGGAAAACCCTCGCGCAGTTCGTCGATGGTCTCGCCGAGGTCGTAACTGCCAACAATGGCGTCGGGCAGGATGCGCGTACCGCGCACAACGGGCCTTCCAGAGACCTTGCCGGGGACTGATTCGATCAGCTCGCAGGCCATCCAATCGATCTCAACCTCAGTTGCCGCATTTGCCATCTTCAGGCCCTCTCTATCATCGTAATCCTTTCCATGAATCGAGGCCAGTACCGGCTGCGCTCGGGGAGATTCCGCTTTCGCTATGACATTGAGGAGCGCGAGGTGGTGCTGCTGTATTGTGGACTGCGGCGTGAGGATACGTATTGACGGCGTCCAGAGGTCGGAGGTATACCCACACGCCGAACCGGCTAATCAGAGAGCATACAATCTTCTGCCATGTCCTCGAGGAAATCTGGCTTGAGATATTTGATCAGGCCTTGAGCCCGATTTAACGAGTCTCGTAAGGCATCAAATGAGATGTAGCTACAAACTTCGGCAAGCGGAGGGTCCAGTCGCCTGAAGGTTGGTCTGTTCACCTCTTCCAAAACCTTGTCTCTCCGCTCATCTGGAGCAACGAGATAGAGGGGAATGTTGATATTCGGCTGCATCGCCAGTAAATCGGACATTCTCAGCAGTCCGGAATAAATTGATGTTGTGCTTTCGATCTCAAAAGCAGCCGCAATGGCATTGCCTTTTAGCCATAGGACATCAATCAACTCAATTGTCCGATTGGTGACGTCGTCGAACTGAAGCGGCAAAGAGTCCTTCATCTTTGTCATTTCGGCAAATTTTGTTCCATTGTGCGTTTTACCGCGGTCGTTTTTCGCAACCCATATCTCAAAGCCCATTTCGCTCCCAAGTTTAAGGAGCAAATATTGGACCTCCGTGTGCGCGGAGGATTCTTTCGGTAAGTCGGCGGATGATTTCTCAGATTCGGCTTGGGGTTCTGAATCCGGTACGGTCACCAGTCCAATTTTTGAGGCGAGTGCTATCTTCGGCCTGTATTTGAGCTTGCCAGGGTCAATTGGGCGCTTTACTGGATTCCTTTGGGCGGACAAAACGGCTTGAACGACAGCTTCTCCATCAGCCTGACTCCATCTAGCGGGCGATCCTCTAAATTTACCTGTCCAAGCCAAGGAATATGAATCTACCTTAGGGCCTTTGAATGCAGAGAGTACGTCCTTGAGATTCTTAACGGGGACTGCAGTCTCAATGTCAAGTTCTACGATGCTCTTTACTTTCACTCGACATGGAAAGACCTCGTCTTTCCAAATAGGCGCATCATCTTTGAATGGTTTATTAGCCGTGACCTCAAGAATCCCAACCCAGCGCCCTACGCCAGTCAGATAACAGAGAAGGTAGTCACCCTTCTGAATCTTCTGAACCGTGGTCCAGCGCGATTCACGGAATCCGGATACTGCGGATCCCGCTTGGACAAATTCATTCCAAGTTCGCGGTGTAAAGAGATCCAGCCAGTAGTTTCTAGTAGTCATTGAGAATCACCTCTTTCCCGAATAGGTGGTCAAACCTCGGTTAATAGAGGCCCGGGTAACCAGTTCTATGCGTTTGAAGTCGGATATCCGCCCTATCTCCTAGACATGAGCCAATATACACCCAATCATAGATGGCAAAGGAGCAAAGTATTTTGAACACGGCCAATATTGTGACCATGTCAATTATGCGCCTACTTTTCCTACATCGGCTCGGATTTCAACTACATATTTAACCGACTACCGACCCTGTCCAGCTTCTAGAATCAGGGTAGCCATGAGTGAATTCACGCATCTGCATTTGCATACCGAGTACTCGCTGCTGGACGGGGCTTGCGACCTTACCAAGCTGATGAGCCGCGTGGCGGCGCTGGGGCAGAAGTCTGTCGCCATGACCGACCATGGGAACATCTACGGGGCGGTGCACTTTTTCGATGCGGCGAAGAAGCAGGGGATCAAGCCGATTCTGGGCTGCGAGCTTTATATCTCGAAAAAAGAGGACCATCGCGCTCCGGGCGAGGGGGACGACAATAACCACCTGCTGGTGCTGGCGGAAAACGAAGAGGGCTACCGCAACCTGATGCGGATTACCTCGGAGGCTTCGCTCAATGGCTTCTATCGCAAACCGCGCGTGAGCAAGCGATATCTGTCCGAGAACTCCAAGGGCCTGATCGGATTTTCCGGATGCCTGAGCGGGGAGCTGTGCGAGGAGCTGACAGCGGGCAACTACGAGAAGGCCAAGAGCGTGGCGCAACAGTATGAAGACATCTTCGGCAAGGGAAATTTTTATCTGGAGATTCAGGATCAGGGGCTGGAGCAGGAGCGGCAGATTCATGAGGCGTTGTTCAGACTTGAGCGGGAACTGAATATTCCGCTGGTGGCGACCAACGATTCGCACTACCTGTGCGGCGAGGACTCGCACGCGCACGACGTGATGCTATGCGTGCAGACCGGCTCGAAGCTGCAAGATCGCGAGCGCTTCCGCTTCGACGGCGACCAGTTTTTTGTGAAGAGTGCCGATGAGATGGAGCGGCTCTTCAAGGATTCTCCGGACGTATTAAAGCGGACGATGGAGATTGCCGAGCGGTGCGCGTTCAAGCTGAAGCCGGTAGACGATCCCTTTCCGATGTTTGCCGTGCCGGAGGGGCACACAACTAATAGCTACTTTGAGCAGATTTGCCGCGAGGGATATAAGAAGCGGCTGGACACCACGGTACGCAGCCTGGAGGCGCGCGGAGTGTTGCGCTCGCCGGTGCATGAATATGATGCGCGGCTGGAATATGAAATCCGAATCATTGAGGAGATGAAGTATCCGGGATACTTCCTGATCGTGTGGGATTTCATCAAGTATGCGCGTGACCATGGAATTCCGGTGGGACCGGGACGCGGATCGGGCGCAGGCTCGCTGGTGGCGTATGCCATGGAGATTACCAATATCGATCCCATGCAGAACGGGCTGATCTTCGAGCGGTTTCTGAATCCGGAGCGCAAGCAGATGCCGGATATCGACGTGGACTTCTGCATGAACCGGCGCGGCGAAGTGATCGACTATGTGACGCAAAAATATGGGCGCGATCAGGTGGCGCAGATCATTACCTTCAACACCATGGCGGCCAAAGCGTCGATCAAGGATTGCGGCCGCGTGATGGATATGCCGTACGGCGATGTGGACCGGATTGCGAAACTGATTCCGGGGACGGTGGGCATGACCATCGACAAGGCTCTGGAAGATGTGGCGGAGCTGCGCAAGGCGTACGAGAAGGACGCGCAGATTCGCGAGCTGATCGACACGGCGAAAAAGCTGGAGGGGCTGGTGCGCGGGTCTGGGGTTCATGCGTCGGCGGTGGTGATTGCGCCGCGTCCGCTGATCGAGCTGGTGCCGCTGGCCAAGACCAAGAATGACGAAATTGTCACTGCTTACGACATGACGGCCATCGAAAAGATGGGCCTGCTGAAGATGGACTTTCTGGGGCTGACGACGCTGACGGTGATTGACGATTGCCTCAAGCTGATCGAGCAAAACCGCGGAGAGAAGCTGGACATTGGCGCCATTCCGCCGCAAGACGAGGAAACTTTCAAGAAGGTATTTCACGCGGCGCTGACTTCGGGAGTCTTTCAGTTTGAGTCGAGCGGTATGCGCGATGTGCTGCGGCGCTACAAGCCGGATACGGTGGAGGATTTGACGGCGCTGAATGCTCTGTACCGGCCGGGGCCGATTCAGGGCGGAATGATCGATGACTTTATCGAGCGCAAGCTGGGACGGCGCAAGGTGGAGTATCTGCTGCCGGAGTTAGAGGGGATTCTCAAAGAGACTTTGGGAGTGATCGTCTATCAGGAACAAGTGATGCGGATATCGAACGTGCTCGCCAGCTACTCCATGGGCGAGGCGGATGTGCTACGCAAGTCGATGGGCAAAAAGAATATGGATGAAATGGCCCGTCAGCGCGACCGCTTCGTGAGCGGGGCGGAGGCGGCAGGGCACTCCAAGGCGACGGCGATTGAAATCTTCGACCAGATGGATAAGTTTGGCGGGTATGGATTCAATAAGTCGCACTCGGCGGCCTATGCGTTGCTGGCCTATCAGACGGCTTATCTGAAGACGCATTACCCGGTGGAATTTATGGCGGCGCTGCTGACCTCGGAAACATCCAAGCCGGAAAATGTGGTGAAGTATATCGCGGAGTGCAAGGAGATGGGCATTCGCGTGGAGCCGCCCGATGTGCAGGTTTCCGGCGCGCAGTTTACTCCGCATGTTACCGGGGATGGGCAGTCGATACGCTTTGGCCTGGCTGCGGTGAAGAACGTGGGCGGCAATGCAATTGAGTCGATTCTCAAAGCGCGCGCGGAGGTGGGCGGGCGATTCACGAGCCTCTCGGAATTTTGCGAGAAGGTCGATTTGCGCGTGATGAACAAGCGCGTGCTCGAGTCGCTGATCAAGGCCGGGGCGCTGGATTCGCTAGGCAAGCGCGGGCCGCTGATGGCCGCAGTCGATAAAACCATGGAGCGGGCACAGAAGGCGCAGCGAGACAAAGAGACGGGACAAAGCGGCCTCTTCGGGCTCTTCGATGAGGGACCGAAGTCAGTGAGCAGCGACGACCTGCCCAAGGTTGCCGATTGGGAAGAAGGCGAGCGGCTGGCCAATGAGAAAGATGTGCTGGGATTTTTTGTCTCCGGGCATCCTCTGGATAAGTACGCGGAGAAGCTGCGCAATCTGGCGGGAGTGATCTCCGTGGCCGAGGCGCTGGAGCGCAAGCCGCCGGAAAGGCGCTGGGGCCAGCAGGCAGACGCGGCAGACGAGATTCAGGTTGCGGGTTTGATTCTGGGCCTCAAGGTGCAGAAGAGCAAGCGGGATCAAAAACTTTATGCGCAGGCGGCGCTTGAGGATGCCACCGGCAAGATCGACCTGATCTGTTTTTCGCGGGATTACGAAAAGCTAGCCGGCCAGTTGAAGATGGAGGCGCCGGTGGTGTTACGCGGCACGCTGATGGGCGACGAGGACGCCGCGCCAAAGATTGCCGTCAACTCGATTCAAGCGCTGGAAGAGGTGCAGGTGAAGCTGCCAACTGGGGTGCGGATTCGCATCAACGTGGAGCGCGTGACGGAGGAGGCGCTGGCTGGCCTGAAGAGCGCGGCGGATGCTGCGCCGGGGCCGGGCAAGGTCATGCTGCATTTGGAAAAGAAGGGCGAGTACGCGGTCATCCTGGAGCCGGAGGGGATGAGCGTGGCGGCGGATCGCGGATGGATCGAGCGGGCCGAGGAGTTAGTGGGCAAAGGGTCGGTGCAGGTGCTGGCGTAGACAATATGTTGATGGGTGCTGAATCCCCTCAAAATAATTATTTTGATTGAATCATACAGTCTGCCACTTCTCGGCCTGAGTTGCATCTAAAATGGCAATATGTCCCCTCCGCTGTCCAAGCGCCATGCTACAAAGGCGCCTCCGCCGGGTGAAACCGGCCATGAGGCGCTTTACCTACGCTCCCTGTGCGACCGCCAGGTCAACGTACAGGTCAAGATGCGTGACGGCGAAACGGTGCGCGGCTGGATAGAGTACTTCGACGAGGGCATGTTGCGTTTGACTCGCGAGGGCAAACCCAATTTGTTTATCTACAAACACCAAATCCGCACCATTACAGAAGTGGGCAAGCTGGCTCCGCGCCGCGCGAAGACCGCGAGTCCTGAAGCGAATGGATCAACTGAAAACGGAGCGGTTTCGTGAGCGGCGATCAGAGAGATTGGGTCTGGGTTCCCCAGGCTACGGCTATCGCACGCGAGGCGGGCGCACGGCTGCGCGAGTTCTTTTCTCAGGGTGTCGCCACCGAGTATAAAGGCGATGTGGACCTGGTGACGGTGGCCGACCGGACGGCGGAAAAGCTGATCCGGGAGCGGCTGAGCGCGGCCTTTCCTCAGCATGGAATCTACGGCGAAGAAGGCACGCGCGACCGGCTCGACGGCGAGTTTCGCTGGTACGTGGACCCTCTGGACGGAACCACCAACTTTGCTCACGGGCTGCCGCAGTTCTGCGTCTCCCTGGGTCTGGAGCAGCGCCGCAAAGGCCTCGCGCCGGACGCAGATGGAACGATAGTGGCCGCAGTCATCTACGATCCCTTACGCGACGATCTCTACGCTGCCGAGCGGGGACGGGGCGCGCGGCTGAACGGCAAGCCGATGCACGTTTCGAAAACGCCGGAACTGGCGGAGGCGCTGGTGGCCACGGGATTTCCCAGCCACAAACGCCATGAGAGCCCCAACATTCACTTCTACCATGAGTTCAGTTTGCGCTCCCATGGAGTGCGGCGGGCCGGGTCGGCCGCGCTCGATCTGGCCTACGTTGCAGCGGGACGCCTGGATGCCTTCTGGGAGTTCAACCTCAATCCCTGGGATGTGGCCGCCGGCTATCTGTTGGTCGAAGAGGCAGGCGGGAAGATGACGGGCTTCTCCGGGAAACCTTTTCGTCTAGACAGCCGGGAGATTCTGGCCTCCAACGGGCTGATCCACGCCGAGCTAGTGGGCCTTTTCGCGGATATGTTTGCCGGACGCAATCTGTTGCCGATTCCCACGCCTCAGGAGTTTGCGGCCCATCGAGCGTCGCGGGCGGCAGCGGGGCAAGTCTGATGCAATAGGCAAAGTTGCAGAAAATGAGACTTCACAGGCAAGTCCGAGTAGTCTCCGTTTTGCCGATCATTCGCCCGAAACTGCGCGATATCTCGGTTTACGGTCGAGAAGCCGACTTGCGGTTACTAAATCCTCGACATAGCCCCAAGTGACAGGACGGAATAGACTTAAGGCTATTGCCACATCCGAATGTGACGCGCTCTTGCACAATTAGTTCAAGTAACGGCTTGGTCATGGGTTTTAACAAAATTAAAAAAATTCTATTTTTTTCTTCCGCGTGAATTGAATTTGAATCGTTTTTTACTATAAAGTGTAAGGACGCTTCTCCGTTGGAAGCATCGTATTCTTGAGAAATAGTGTAAACGAAGCGGGAACTCCACGCACAATGCAAATAAGGTGAGTACCGCAAGGCGACAGTTTCCTATCGGCGGTAAGTTGAAAACGGGATTTTCGGTACTGCAGGCGGACACATCCCATTCGCGCTGAAGCTTACACCGGCGACGACCACAAATGAGGATGATCCGGCAGGACTCCGGCAATTTGAGGGTGGTCAGGTGTCCGAGGGTGGAAATAGGTTGCGAGTTACGAAAGCGTCACGTGGAGAGCGCTCAAGAGCTTAATTCGTGAGACGAGATTGACTGCATAAGTACTGCCCCGACGGCTTATGCCGCGTACATCGGCAAACAGTACCCTCGAAATGGCGCCACGAATATGGCCAATGAGTTGATGTCCCGACGAGCCGCGCTTACGGCAAGAGAGGTGACCACATGAGAAAATCACTTACGGCAGTTGCTCGCGTACGTGTGCTTCTGCTAGCCACTTTCACATTGCTGCTGTTCTCCGCACAGTCGCAAGAGCCAAAGCCTGTTGACAATGCCGCGCCCGCCGTGCAGCACCAATCGACGGAGCCCTCACTTCCGAGTGGCACCGCACTTGCGGCGCGGCCGAAAATCGTGAACTCTAATTTGGTATTGGAGAACCAGCAGATTCCGATGAAGCAGGGTCTAGTAATGCCGGGAGCGGCGGCAACACTGCAGAAGCTCCAACCCGCCCTGCCTTCCTTGCTTCGCCCAAAGTTCGAGGTTCCAGCGCAGGGCTCTCATACGCCCACGCTGCGCAAGGCTACGTCCGGTTACAACGTGCAGGGCATCAACCAGATTTTGCAGGCATATAAGGAGCAGACGGCGGGTCAATTAAAGCCCATGGCAGGAGGAGGATCTGGGAGCGGCGGACTGACTTTGAAGGGTGGTAAGGTCACTTGCCCCCAGTGTGCGTTATGGCTGAAAGGTTCTATCAGCATAATAGGCTTGGGCCGCGGACCCATACCCATATATTTCTCGATTCTCAATGAAAACAGGGCAGCGAGAATCAATGCAATCCTTGCCGCCAATCCTCCAGCCTCGTGGCAGTCTCCGACGCCTATGACTCAGGCAAGCTACAATCCGAATAATGCACTTGTCGATATGTTGACAGGAGACCCCTCAGCATGGGCGTTCTCTGGGCAATTCTGGGGGACAAGCAACCCACCCTGTTCAGCTTCCGTCAACGCGAATCCCTACGTGACGTCCGCCACGTCTCCCTTCCCCACCCCCATTCCTCCTCCTCCTACGGTGGTACAACCGACGGCCATCCCTATCGAATCTGTATGCCCTCAGGTGATTCCGCCGCTCCAACTGGGGCAGTCAACACCCACACCTACCTACCTCCCCATCAACAGCCCCAACATATCGATAACGGTCCCGACGCACATTGTGATCGTTGACAACGGCACATATTCGCCAGAAGCGTTTATGGCCGACGAAATCCAATTGCAGGTTCTCGATACAGACGATAATGGCAACCCAACAGCAGACTATAGCGACCCCCTTGGCCTGAAATTTGTTGACTACCCAGGCGTTGCACCTCAAACACCCACACAAAACTCACAATACCAATACAAAGGAGCTGACGGCTTGGGCTGTCCCGTCATTTTCGGTATTGGCCAGTACGTCCCCTGCGCACCGGGTGAGGCGTTTGACCCAAACAATTCCATCGCAACTTGGATCTTTGACAACATGGCGGGCATGAAAATCGGTCAAGCTCTCCCGCCGCATATGTCCTTATTCTGCTCGCAAGTTGTTGCAGCTTGGCAGCAATATACCAAGGTCCACGGCGCAGGTTCGGCACCTGGAGCCAGCGGTTACGGGCCTGACGACACGTTCACCGGACTTTTTACATCTAGCGGGCTTCCCGTGACTCAGGGGGAAACCGCAAACTGCGGTGGCGAAAACAACGGGACAGGCATCCCGTGGATCGTCTATCCCGATTATGAGGCGGGTAACAATACCGTTCCGGATGACGATGTTACCTTCAATTTGCAACTGACCAAACAGCTCACCGTAGTACGCTTTCTGATTGACTTCGCCAATGTGCAGTATAGTTCGGTACTCATCCCGATTGTCGTCCAGCCGGCCGGGGCTGTAACACCAACCTTGCAGCCTTTGGCGATTGTTTACATGCCGCCGGGAAGCCAGAGTTCCGCCAAGTATTCCACCGCACAGGAGCAAGCCGTGGCCATTACGACTCTGTTCCAGATGCAGTCATCAGCTACGCAGGCCAGCACAAATTCTCAGAGTTGGCAGTTTGGGGGCAACATTCCCCTCCAGAGCGCGGGGCTCGGTTCTGTATCAGTCAGTGGTTCATATTCGGAGAATTCGAGTTCTACGAATACAAACGGCCAGGGGCAGACAAGCTCCGCTGCCATAGGCTCCTCATTTTCAGCCACTCTGACGGATTCCTTTGCCGTGGGCCCTCCGGGATCTGGCGGGCCAACTGTAGTACCCTGGCAGGCCAACTGGCCGTACTGTCAAAACGGCGAACAAGACCTTGTTCAGCCAAATCCACCGGACGGCAACGCGTATTTGTGTGTTCCGAACCCCTCAAGTGCCAGCCCCACGGCCCCATCAGCCTGTACCAGCGGCTCCAGTCAGCCGGTATTTAACCCAGTGGAAGCAGTCGAGGATGGCACCCCTTCTAAGCCTGAATGCTGGTGGATGGACGTGGGATCGGCAGCGGTCTTCGAGTCCCCTTTCTGGAACGATCTGTTTGACATTGCATTGGATCCCGAAATCTATCTTTGGGACTTCGCTGGAACTCCATCTCCAGGAATAATTCAAGCTATGCCAGTTACCGGGACCATGGGTCTTTTACAGGTGTCGGCGTTCCAGCTCCACCTATGCGCCGAGGGCATTGCGCCACTGATTGACGCAGGCAGCAATATCACTCTCACTCCCTATGAGTGCGCCAGCCTGCTCACCCTCGACCCCTTCTACATGAATGGCCAGCACACCTCCAAGCCTTCTTGGGCGACGGTCGGGCAAGGTTCGATCTCTCAGCATGCCGGATCGATAACCATACAAAACGTGACCACAGAGGCCATCACTAGCGCTCAGTCTACGGGCACCTCTTCTACGGCGCAAATTTCTTCTACATCGGGAAACACTCTCACCTTAGGCATACCACCTGTCGTCTCCGTATCCACCGGTTCCAGCCAAAATAGCAGCGCGGGAATTACGTTTTCCCTGCTCACTTCACCGACCACGACTCAGAGTACCAGCGACACTATCTCTGCGACGTTGCAATCCAGCGGCGGAGCCTCTGTTCCCATCCAGGCCGGAGCGCTCTGGGTCGACAATCGATTTGGCACCGTAATGTTTCCCAGCGTTACTCCCTCTGGGTCAATTACGGCGAGCAGCGGCGCCGGGTGCGAAGTGGTTATTGCAGGCTCGGGACTCTCCGGAACCACGAACGTCAATTTCGATAGCATTCCCGCTGTGTTTACCATCCCTGGCGACAATCAGATAGACGTCTGGGTGCCGGCTGTCACAGGAATGCCTGCCAGTATTCCGGTTACGATTCAAGTCGAAGGAGTGTCCCTACCCATTCCTGTCGGTACGTTCACGCTCGCGCCGTCCCCTTGCACAGGCTGACCTCACTGATCCTTTGTACTTAGTGGAGTGTTAATGTAACGACTCGTTGAACATTGCCACCATCTCGTGCCCTTTGTATTCAACCCAGCCGAGTGACGCCAACCAAAAAACTGTCAAATCGCCTGATGGGTCAGTGCTGGCAAACGCCGTAGGGTAAAGGAATTGGTAGTGCCTGGATTGTCGCCTATCCGGGCATTACCCCACACCAGCAACTCCAATTGCCATGGCGTAGACCTTGGGAGAAACGGTGTTTGTACCAACAGCAGGGTGTGAGTGTGTTCAAACTGGCCTAATAACACGTTTGACGGCGAGTTTGCAGCCCATCGCGCGGCGCGGGTGGCAAAGAACGGCTGAGGGCAATCAAGTTCCTTCGCGCAGCGCAGTTCACTTTCGGAATTGAAAGGATACATACAAGCTGTACACCCAAATCCGAGAAGCCGGACCTGATACCCGATTTTGGTGAGAATAATTCCCTCGAAATATACAATGTGCGTAGAGACGGCTTGATGTACTATCTTCGAATAATGGAGGAAGGATGAAGCTCCCAATTGAACACCCAAATGTGGCTCGCCACAGCGGACTGAAATTGAAGTCGCTGGCTGTTACGTTGCTCATGTTCGTTGCCATCACTCATTCATTGGCGTTAGGGAAAAATAGGGGTGAGGAAAAGGCCGCAAAGCCGATTTTTACGCCACTAATGCTTGCGGCGATGAGTTGCAATGAGAACGAGGTGACCGCGTTATTGAGTCAGGGAGCGGATGTGAAGGCTGTCGATGCGCGTGGGAACGACGCGCTGACCTTTGCCTCTACGCAGCGAACCAACGATCTGCTTCTCCAATGCCCCAAAGTCGTCCTGGCCCTCACCAAGGCCGGCGCCGATCCTTGGAAAGCAAATTTCTATCAGAGCCCGGAATTCAACCTCCACCAGCCTTCGATGATTGCGGTTCTCTACGTGGCGGATATTCGGCACGCCAAGGATGATCGGACAAAGGGTTTCACCGAGGGCGTTGAGCAGTCATTGTCTCAGGGACGGCCCAGATACACGCCGGTCACTACCCCGCATTATCCGATCATGAGGCTCAGCGAGACCCGCGAGAAGCTGAAAGCTGCCGGATTCACGGACGCGGAAATGATGCACCCGGATCGCAAGCGAGCCTGCTCGGTACTCGGCGTCGACGCGGTCTTCGAGGCAGTTATCAAAGATTACGCCCACGGCTTTTTCGTCGACAATGCACCCGTTGGCACGTCGGTAGGAATCAACAGCGAGGCGAGCCCTGAGTATTGGCTTACAGACTGCCGCACAGGCGAGTTGCTGTGGAGAAATAATCCCAGCAGCGTCGGGGTGCAGCGCAGCCTTCTCGCTGCTGCATTTACTAATGGGTCCACGACGCTTTGCGAGCAAGCTATCACATTCCCGCGTTACAAAGAGCCCAGGAAGTAACTCATTGTAGCAAGTGGCCTTTCTCAAATTAACATGTCAAAATTCGGAGGAACCGTGAACGTTCATTCTTTCTTTAGCCGCAACTTCCATTTGTCCGGCTTGCATCTGGCAGCGATCGCGCTGTTGATCCTGGCCTGCAGCAGCCCCGCATTTTGCAGTCCCCTCGAAAAGGCAATCAAAGACGGCGACCTCGTACAGGTGAAGGCGCTGATCGAGGCAGACCCCGGCCTGATTTCAAAAAAGCCGCTCGCCCTTGCGGCGCGGTATTGCAAGAAGGATATAGCCGAGTATCTGATATCCCAGCATGCTGAGGTAGATCAGCGCGATTTTCTGGGCTTGACTCCTTTGTTTGAAGCGGCCGGTTCCGGTTGCGCGGAAGTGGCGCAAGTGCTGCTCGTTCACGGGGCCAACGTCAATGCCAGAAACAAGGGCCACGAAACGCCTCTGTGGTGGGCCAACAGCAGCAAACACACCAACGTTGCCGATGTGCTGCGTCTGTTCGGCGGCAAGTAGGGGATGGAGTCAACCTCCAGCCTCCTGTGCTAATATCAGCGTCGAGGATTTCATTTCCCCTGGGAGAACTAAAAGATGGCATACGTCATAGCAGAACCCTGTATCGGCACCAAGGACACCGCCTGTGTGGACGCCTGTCCGGTCGATTGCATCCACCCCAAAAAGGACGAAGACGGCTTCGGCAACTCCGACCAGTTGTTTATTGACCCGGTGGAGTGCATCGACTGCGGCGCCTGCGTCCCGGCCTGCCCCGTCTCGGCCATCTTCGCTCAGGACGACGTGCCGGAGAAATGGGCCAGCTTTACCGCCAAGAACGCCAATCACTTCGGCCACTAAGCGACTCAGGCCGTAGACATTCACATAGCTTTCCAAACGCGCATCCCGGCAAATGGGGTGCGCGTTTGTGTCTGCGTGTAGGTCATGGCTGCCGGAAAATGCGATGATGGAATCGCATGAGCGTGCTCTCCTCTGAAGCCGTAATTTTGCGCACCTGGCCGGTCCACGAGGCTGACCTGATCGTGAGCTTTTTCACGCGCGATTACGGCCGGCTACGCGGCGTAGCCAAATCGGCGCTCAAGAGCCGCAAGCGCTTTGGCGGAGCGCTGGAGCCCATGACCCTGGCCCGCGCATGGTTCGCCGAACGGCATGGGCAGGAGTTGGTCCGCCTCGACCAGTTGGAAATCCTTCGCTCCCCGCTTTCCTCCCCTATAGACCCTGTGCGCATGACGGTGCTCAGCTTCTTTGCCGAGCTGCTCGACGAGGCTCTGCCCGACCACGACCCCCACGAGACGATCTTTCGCCTGATCGGCTCCGTGCTGGAGCAAACCACGGTCGAGCAGCCATGGATGCCGCTGACCTACTTCCAGCTCTGGATGACGCGGCTGATGGGCCTGTTGCCGGACATCGCCCATTGCACGTCCTGCGGCGAATTGCTGACCGCCGGCGAAACCAGCTTTGACGCTCTGGGCGACGGCTTGTTCTGTCAGATTCATCGCAACGGCAACGCCAGCGGACTTTCGGCCGATTCCTGGCAACTGGCGCAGCGTATGTTGCGCGCGCCGGTCGCGTCCTTTGCCTCCGAGCCCTGGCCCCGCCGCCGCGCACAGGACCTGCGCCGCTTCACTCTGCAAGCCCTGGAGCGGCATCTGGAGCGCAAACTGCGTTCGGCTGAGGCGCTGGGAAGATTGGGCGGGTGACCAATCGAATCATTCCGCATATTCAAAAAGGGCAGAACTAGAGACGCTTACTAAATCAATGAATACAAAAGGCTTGCGCGTCTCAAGATTCAGTCTTAAAAGAAAGAAAGTGTTAAACCCGACGCCTCACCTGGCGGCACTACGTCAGTTTTGAGTGCATATTACTTCATATGGCACGTATTTATGATTCTTGCACGTTTTCTCGTATTGGTGCATACTATCAATATGAGAACCAACGTCAATCTCGCCGACGACGCCCGCCAGTTCGCCGAGGTCTACGCTCACGCGAACGGGATTACCTTAGGTGAAGCGATCACGGATCTTGTCCGCAAGGGCGGCAAAGTTGCCAGTTTACCCTCCGAAACGGTGGAATTCCAGCGATCCGTGGCAGGCTTTCCGACCTTCCCGCCGAGCGGGCGCGTCATCACGACGGAAATGGTGAAAGAGGCTCTGGAGGACTTTATTTGAAGGACTATCTCCCCGACGTAAATATCTGGGTCGCGTTGAGCGATCCGGCACACGCAGCTTATGAGCAGGCTACCGAGTGGCTGTTGGGCAGCCATGGCGCGCGCTTATTGCTTTGTCCTGTGACCGAGGCTGGTTTTGTGCGCATCGCGGCCTCGCCTTTGGTCGGGAAGAAGTCAATCTTGGATGCAATGCGAATGCTCGAGGCGATTGCAGCCTTGCCCAACGTAACCCATTTGCCTGTGGCTCCAAGCTGGCTCGAACTCATCGAGCCACTTGCTCGGAGACTTGTCGGTCACCGTCAAGTCACCGACGCCCTGCTGCTCGGCCTGGCTATTCGCAACGAAGCCGTCCTAGTCACCCTTGACCGCTCCATCCAGGCCCTGGCTGGCGAAGACTACGCGGCTAACCTGCTCACACTGGCTTAAATCTCGAAAGGGCTCCCAGGCCCGGCTGTTAAAATCTACGCAGTCTCATCCAAAGAGAGTTCGCCGTGCCTTCATCCCAGATTCTATCCAATACGAAGACCGCTCCCCTCACCTTTCAGGAGCTTTTGTTCCGCTTGCAAAGCTTTTGGGCGGAACGCGGCTGCGTGATTCAGCAGCCCTACGACGTGGAAGTGGGCGCGGGCACCATGGCGCCGGAGACCTTTCTGCGCGTGCTGGGGCCAAAGCCCTATAAGGTTGGCTATGCGCAGCCCTCGCGGCGTCCCGCCGACGGCCGCTATGGAGAAAATCCCAACCGCCTCTTCCGCCACACGCAGTTTCAGCTCATCCTCAAGCCGCCGCCGGTCAACGTGCAGGAATTGTATCTTCAGTCGCTCGAAGCCATCGGCATCGATCTCAGCAAGCACGACCTCAAGTTCGAGGAGGACAACTGGGAAGGCCCGACGGTGGGCGCATGGGGCGTGGGCTGGCAGGTGATGATGGACGGCATGGAGATCACCCAGTTCACTTACTTCCAGCAGTGCGGCGGCCTCGATCTCGATCCCATCTGCGCCGAGCTGACCTATGGACTGGAGCGCCTCTGCGCCTTCATGCAAGACGTGGACTCGGTCTACGACGTGGTCTGGGCGCGAGATCCGGATATGGGCGCGGTTGTGACCTATGGCGATGTCCGGCTGACCGAGGAGCTGCAATATTCGGTCTACAACTTTGAAGACGCCGATGTGGAGCGGCTCTGGACGCACTTCAACAGCTACGAGGCCGAAGCGCAGGCGCTGCTGGCGCGAGGCAGCACGCTGCTGGCGGATGAAAAAGCCACCGCGAAGGAAAAACTGCGCTTCCCGCTGATGTCCACTTACGAGCTGGCGCTGAAGTGCTCGAATCTCTTCAACCTGCTCGACGCGCGCGGAGCTATCAGCGTCACCGAGCGAGTGGGCATGATCGCGCGCATTCGCAATCTGGCCGTGGGTGTCGCCAAGGTGTACGCGGCGCAGCAGGTATGCTAGCAGTTCACAGTTCTCAGTTATCAGTTGTTTGGTTTCAGACAATACATGGCAGCTAATCCGCATTGCACGAGAACGACTGACAACTGTGAACTGTGAACTTTAACGATTCTCAATTGCAGAAAGAACTTATCGTTATGGCTGACTTTTTGTTGGAGATTGGGCTGGAAGAGGTTCCCGCCCGCATGATTGCCGGAGCTGAGGCCGAGTTGGGCCGCCGCGTCAACGAGTTACTCACGCGCGAGCGGCTGCTTGCCTCTGGAGCCAAACTGACCACATACTCCACGCCGCGCCGTCTAGCCGTGCTGGTCTCTGGCGTGCTGGCGAGCCAGGCCGATACCGAGGAGCAGTTGACCGGCCCATCGTGGAAGGTGGCCTTCAAGGACGGCAAGCCGACCCCCGCTGCCGAGGCCTTTGCGAAGAAAGCCGGCGTCGCGGTTGCGGCTCTGGAAAAAGTGACTAACGCCAAGGGTGAGTACGTTGGAGCAACCGTAAAGCGGCAGGGCCGCACGGCCTCCGAACTGCTGGCTTCTGAGTTGCCCAAAGAAGTTCTCGGCCTCTATTGGGCTAAAAATATGTATTGGCGCGCGGGCAAGCCGGAGCGCTTTGTGCGCCCGGTGCGCTGGGTCGTCGCTCTGCTCGACGCCTCAGTTGTTCCTCTGGAGATTGCCGGCATCAAGGCGAGTAACGTTAGCCGCGGCCATCGCATCCTGCATGGTGAAAAGCCGGTGGTGATCGCCAAGGCTGCGAATTATGCGGAGTCTCTCCGCGCCGCCAAAGTTATTGTCGATGTAGCCGAGCGTAGAGAGTCAATTCGCAAGGCTCTCGATGCGGCCACGCACACCGTTCCCGGCGCGCGATGGCGCATGGATGAGCCGCTCATTGAAACAGTCGTTCATCTGACGGAGTGGCCCACGGTGGTTCTTGGCGACTTTGAGCCGGAATACCTGGCCCTGCCCGAAGAGGTCCTGGTCACGGTGATGCGCGACCACCAAAAGTATTTTGCGGTTGAAGGCGCGGACGGGAAACTGGCTCCTCATTTCCTCGCCGTGCTGAACATTCAGGTAGACGCCGAAGGCGAAGCCGTTATCCGCCACGGCAACCAGAAGGTTCTTCGCGCCCGCTTCAAGGATGCCCGCTTCTTCTGGGACTTCGACCAGAAGATTTCTCTCGTGGATCGCGTCGAAAGCCTTAAAAACGTTACATTCCAGAAGGAACTGGGCAGCTACGCTTGGAAGACCCGCAATAATTGGGCTGCAGCGGAAAAACTTGCTAAGACGACCTTATCACGTGATATCAAAGTAGATGAAGCGGCATTGCGGAAGGCCACCGAAATCGCCAAGACCGACCTCACAACAG
>CAZFMB010000038.1:31021-36337 GCA_964520005.1 uncultured Occallatibacter sp. | reverse complement strand
GGCGATGATGGTCTCGTAGTTGAGCGACTGCTGCAGCTTGACGTACTGCTCGAAGAGGCCAGTGACGCGCGTCATCAGCTGCTCGACCGCCGGGGTCATCTCAAACTGGCTCCTGCCCACGCGCACCGTGGCCACGAAAAAGCCGTCGCTGTCGTTGACCTCGATGGACTTGGCGCGCTCCACGCCCTCGACTAAAACTTTAATATTCCCGTCGGGCATCTTGACGTTCTGCACAATATTGCAAATCGACCCGACCTGGTAAATCTCTTTTGCCTTGGGCTCGTCGACCGAGGCATCATGCTGGGTGGCGAGAAATATTTGGCGATCCCCGGTGAGCGCCTCTTCAAGGGCGCGCACGCTGGACCCGCGCCCCACCACGAAAGGCATCATCATGTAGGGAAAGACCACCATGTCCCGGAGGGGCATCATGGGCAGCTTGCGCGTTTCGTTTTTTTCGCGGGATGCGGTCATTGGGACACCTATAGAATTGGACGCGCTAAGACAGCTTACGATTCACTCCCCGGATGAACGGGGCTGTTGAAATTGTACCGCGAAATGCTGCGGCGAGCAGATGCGCGGCCGATTCTATCGTGAATTCCCGGCTGAAGTTTTCACGGCGGTAGACAGCAACTCATCCAACTGCGCCTCGCTCAACCGCAAGTGATAAAAAGTCTCGTAGAAATGCCGCGTCTCCTGGCGCATATCGTAGCGAAAGATCTCCGGATAAAATAGATTGGCCAGCCACTTGATGCCCATAATGCGGTTGACTGAGGGCGGGCGGTCGAGCCAACTGAAAGGGTACTGCGGCGTTTCGTATACCTCGCGGTTGCGCACCGCGGCGACAAGCTGCCATGTGGAATCGGTCCAGACCGTTTTATAGAATTCGCTCGCGGAAGTCGTATGGTCGCGCGCGGAGATAACGATCTCCGGATTCCAGAGCAGCACCTGCTCCATTGAAACCGGTGAGCGTCCGTAACCTGTCTGCCCCGGAAGTCCGGTCGCCTCATCAACGCCGCCGACAAAGTTGAGCGCCTCGACGTGCATGGAGCCGCCCGGCTCCGTCTCCAATCCCCTGGGCCCTTCGGCGTAGTAGTAACGCCGACGCTTGTCTTGCGGAATGCTGGCGACTTTCTTCCTGATCTCATTCAGAGTGCGGCGACATTCTGCGGCCAGCTCGGCCGCGCGAGGCGCGCTTCCCAACAGCTCTCCGGCTTTTTCATAGGCCTCCGGCAGATGCTCCAGCCGGCTGTCGAGAATAAAAACCGGAATATGCGTCTGGCCCTGAACCCGCTCGGCCAGCGCAATCGAGTAAGTATCATCCATTGAGATGAGCACATCTGGGTGGGTTTGCATGATTTTTTCCAGATTGCCCGTTGTGTCCTTGCCGAACCAGCCTCCTATTGTTGGCAGATCGCGATAAGGCTCCGGCAAGTAGGCGCGTTCACCGGCGTCCGGTGTGTAGTTCCATCCCAGCAATAGCTCTGGGTCCAGCGTATAGATCAAGACCGTGCCCGAGGGACTCATACAAAGCACTCTGTGAATCTGCGCGGGCACCTCGACCTGGCGGCCAGCCATATCGGTCACGATGCGCGTTGCGGCTTTTTCGCCAGCCTGCGCAGTGGCGCGGCACAGGCTGCCGCCGAGCAGCATTACGCATAAAACGATGCGCAGAGTTCGTCTCGACATGCTTCCCTCCTACAACTGATTTGGCAGAACTACTTTAATTCCGGATTTCATTCCTGATTGCGCGTTGATTTCTACAACGCTGACCGGCACACCATACGCCTTCAACAATAATGATTCTGTGAGAGCCATTTCGGGAGTATCCAAAGCCAGAACGCGGCCCTCGCTCATCAGCACGACACGCGATGCGTACAGGAACGCGTGGTCGGGCACATGCGTGGTCATGAGCACGCCCAGTCCGGTTTTGGCCAGTTCGCTGATGGCGCGAAAAACTTTTATCTGATTTCCCAGGTCGAGATTCGCCGCGGGCTCGTCGAGTATAAGCCATTGCGCCTGCTGCGCCAGGGCGCGCGCAATCAGCACCAGTTGTCGCTCGCCGCCGCTGATCTCTGTGTAGCGCGCGGAAGCCAGATGCAGAATGCCCAGATAGTCGAGCGCTTCGTCAGCGATGCGCCGGTCTTCTCTGCCCGGCGAGGCAAAAGGCGCCAGATGCGCGGCGCGGGCCATCAGCACAATCTCGCGCACCTCGAATGCAAAGGGCGGAATATGCATCTGCGGCACATAGCCGAAGGATCGCGCCAGACGGCTCCGTGACCAATCGGCAATATTTTCTTCGCCGAGGCGCACGCAACCAAGGCTGGGCCGCAGCAGGCGCAGAATGATTTTGAACAGCGTTGTCTTGCCACAGCCGTTGGCGCCCAGCAGGCAGACCACCTCGCCCGGATGCAGCGTGAAGCTGACATTGTCCACCACGGTTTTGGAACCATAGCCGCCGCTCACGTGCTCCAGTGTAAGGATCATGATTTGTGCCTGCGCTCCCGCATAAGCAGGAAGAGAAAAAACGGCGCTCCAATCAACGCGGTGAGAATACCGACTGGAATCTCCAACGCGCCCGCGGTGCGCGCCACGTCATCCACCAGTAGCAGGAAGCAGCCGCCCATGATTGCAGCAGCCGGCAATAAGTATTTGTGATTGGTGCCAACCACCATGCGCGCCAAATGCGGCACCACCAGGCCGATCCAGCCCACCATGCCACAGATGGAAACCGAGGCGGCGGTAATGAGAGTGGCGCAAATAATCACGATGAAGCGCAGGACGCGCGTGTTTACTCCCAGCGCGCTTGCTTCCTGCTCTCCCATGCACAGCACGTTGAGCCGCCAGCGCAACAGCAGCAGGGGAACAGAGCCAACGGCAATGGGAATGCCCGCCAGCCATACGTCTTTGGGCGTGATGGAAGCAAAGCTGCCCAGCAGCCAGAAAGTGATGGCCGGCAACTTGTTATAAGGATCGGCAATGTACTTGGTGAGGGAGATGAGTGCGGTGAACATCGATCCGATAAGGATGCCGACCAGAACCAGCATGAGCACGGGATCTCCGCGGCGGCAAAGTCCCGAGGCCAGCGCCCATGCCAGCAGCACGGCGACCAGCCCGCCGGCAAAGGAGAGCGCTTGAATTGCGACAACATCGAAGCCTAGCAAAATACCGACAGCAGCGCCCAGCCCCGCACCAGCCGAGGCTCCCAGAATGTCGGGCGAGACCATGGGGTTGTTAAATAATCCCTGGTAAGAGGCGCCAGCCAGTGCAAGCCCGCTGCCCACCAGAATGCAGGCTAGCAGCCGGGGTAAGCGAATTTGCAGCAGCACAATCTCCGCCGTGTCGCCGGCTGAATGCGCCGTCAGAACGCTCCACATATCGTGCAACGATATCGGATAGCTGCCGATGGCCGATGATCCAAGCGCCACCGCAACCAGCAACAGAGCCAACGCCGCCAGCGTTTTACCGCTCTGCGGTCGATACGGCTTGCGGTACTCCAGCGAATAATCCGGGTGGGGCGTAGTCACCATGGACTTATAGACTATCGCAGCTTCCTGGGCTTGCCTGATAAAACACCAAGCCGCACGGAAATCAGATCAGTCTATAAGCGTGTTATATCGCCGAGTTTAATAGCTGGCGTTGTGCGCGCTTTGCGGAAAGCGTATTACCGCCGCGGTTTGTCTTTGATACGCCTGCAAAGGCATCCGATCTGCTTGCTGCACGATTGCGTAGTGAATCGAGCAGCGGCAATAGATGCACTCTGTCTTGCGCTTCAGGTAACCTGTGCCAATAGCCTGGGAAAAGGTACGCAGGCATTCCGGGCAGGTGATCGTAACAGATGCATCCGGCGATAAGTCGTGGCTGTTGTGATGAATCCAAATGAGCTCGTCCGGGCTCGTGGGCGGGTGTGCTTTACGCTCCGTTTGTGGC
This sequence comes from uncultured Occallatibacter sp., assembly GCA_964520005.1. Taxonomy (GTDB): domain Bacteria; phylum Acidobacteriota; class Terriglobia; order Terriglobales; family Acidobacteriaceae; genus Telmatobacter. Next base: position 32,410 of record CAZFMB010000038.1, on the reverse strand, counting down.
AGTGTTTCCAGAATCTTCAACAGCGCGCCGATGCTGCTGCCTTTTTGGAAAAACCCATCGGCGGCAACTCCGGAAGGAGCCTCCGTTCCCGAGAACGAGCCGCTCATGGCAATCGTCCGAATCGCGGGGAAACGGCGCCGAACCACTGAGAGCAACTCGAACCCGGACATTCTGGGCATATTGAGATCGGAAAGAACAAGTCCAGGAACCTCATTCCGTATCTCGTGTAACGCGCATAAACCGTCTTCGGCGGTGCGCACGCTGTAACCTACTTCTGCAAGTACGTTCGACAGCGTGAGCCTGACGGAAGAATCATCGTCGACAATCAGAAGTGTTGCTTGCGTAGCTGGCATATTTCACCCCACAAATCCTGCATAAAAAGAGGTATGGAAAGTATCCCATTCAAAGAATTGTGGTGCTGTTCAATTCAGTACAGAGCCTGCAAAAGAGCCGCTGGCAGGTTTCGGATGGCTTGCTGGCAATGTCGTTATCGACGGCTTTTCCGTTTTGTCGTCCGGCAATTGATCGTGCAGAATCACGTTCAGTAAAGATTTGTGTACGCGTATGCGGTCTTTGTAGTCGATAAAGCCGAGCTTGCGAAAGCGGTTCATAAAAAAGCTGACACGGGACCGCGTGGTCCCGACCATCTCCGCCAGAGTCTCCTGCGAGATCTTGGGAAGCAACGCATGCGGCTCACCCGATTGACCGAACTCCGCCATCAGCAGGAGAATCCGCGCCAGCCGCTTTTCGCTGGAGTTGAAAAGCTGATCGACCAGATCAGCCTGGATGCGCATGCTTCGCGCCAGAAGAAATGTCATGAACACGTCGGAGAAATCCTGCTCCTCATGTATCGCGCGTATCATCTCATCACGCCCTATCCTGAGCGCGGAGCAGGCTGTGATGGCTGTGGCTGTAGATAGGCGCAGTCCAGGTATTGCCGCCAGCGCTCCCTCGCCGACGAACTCGCCCTCGGGAACAAGCGCAATGGTTGCTTCCTTGCCGTTTTTTGAAACGACAGTGATACTTGCGCGGCCTTTTTGAAGATAGAAGACCGAGTCCGCGGGATCTCCCTGCGTAAAGAAAATCTGCCTGGGAGCCAACTGGACGATTCTGCGCCCTAATCCGGCTTTTGCCAGAAATGTTGCGATTTCGAATGTCTGATTATTATGGACAGCCATAGATTGGCCACCTTACAAATGCGGGTATCACACGGAAAATAGGGTAGGATGCGCAACTGCAAAGCATTGTGGCTCACTTGGCAGTTGCGCCGATGAATATAGATTCATCGACAATCATCAGGACCGTTTATTGCCGGGAGTAAGTGAAGCAGGGGAAGCCGCAGCACATGATTAACATTCGCTCACACCGGCGCCTATGTGAATCATTCCG
>CAZFMB010000038.1:0-31011 GCA_964520005.1 uncultured Occallatibacter sp. | reverse complement strand
GGGGGGGGGGGGGGGGGGGGGCCGTCTGTCTCTTTTTGCACACTCTTGAAAAATGATTAAAAAGGTACATTTTCGGTATTACGCGTTGCTTGTGCCCTGAGCGTTTTAGCTCAGACAGTCTTCCACTATGCCTCTAGTGTGTGAACTACCTTGTGCGCCTCAAATGCGCGTAAAGCAAATCACGCTGCGCATGGGTAGAAAAGGTGAAAAACATGAAGAAACTTGTGGCGTTAGTAGCAGTACTCAGCTTGACCAGCATCGGCTGGGCGGCAAATGATCGCGAAGCAGCAGTTGACCGGTTGGATCACGCAGGCGCAGTGCTGCACGAGATTATGTCAGCGCCCGACAAGGGCATTCCGGAAGAAGTTCTGGAACACGCGCAGTGCATTGCTGTTGTGCCGCATATGATCAAGGGCGGCTTTGTCTTTGGCGCGGAAAATGGCAGAGGCGTTGCCACCTGCCGGAACGCAGACGGATGGAGCGCACCGGCGTTTTTCTCCATCACAGGCGGCAGTTGGGGATTGCAGATCGGCGTCGAGGGCGTTGATCTGGTCATGATTATCCAAAACGAGCGGGGTATGCAGCATCTGATCAACAGCAATTTTCAGCTGGGCGGGGATGCTTCCGCGGCAGCCGGACCGGTGGGACGCCATGCCACTGCCGATACCGACTGGAAACTGAATACCGAGGTCCTCACTTACTCGCGGGCCAGGGGCGCTTTTGCTGGACTTACATTGACCGGCGCTTCAATTCGCCGCGATGAAGATTCCACGGAGGCCATCTATGGTCATGAGGTCTCCACTAGTCGCATTCTGAAAGGCGAAGTTGCCGTGCCGGCTTTGGCCGAATCCTTCCTCAACGCTGTCAGGAATGCTAAAGCTCAGGCCATGGCTACCAACTAGTAAACATTTGTGTTTCTTGCGGGCGTATGAGATTGTTTGCGCTTCTCATGCGCCCGCAACATCTACAAGGAGCAACTATGCTTTGGACAATCTTTGTAATTATCCTCGTTCTCTGGCTATTAGGTTTCAGCTTTCATATAGCCGGCGGACTGATTCATCTTCTCCTGGTCGTAGCGCTGATCGTTTTGATCGTCAACCTGGTCTCCGGAAGACGAACTAGTCTTTGAAGCAATCAGTGCCGTTTCCGATTGCTTGGACAGTGCCAGTAGGTCGCTAACCTGTAACGCTGGCCTCCCGGCCGGCTGTTGCATGGACCTCCTGGTCCACGCCGCAATCTACACCATCCGTTAAATACACCATTCGAAATAAGGAGGCTCGTGTGATAGATTCTCCGTGATGTATTAGCGGAGAGTCTATGCGAGTTTTATGGTTCGTCGCGCTTTTCATTGGGTTAGGCACTAGCTCTTCCAGCAGCCAGAATATTGCTCCTTCCATACCGTCTAAGTCGGATTCGCAGCCGGCTAAGGTAATGATTTATACGATGGGTCCGGGCGTGACGGCCCCGGAGTTGCTCCCTTTCGCCCAGTCTCCAATCCCTGTGGAGAAATGCAAGAAACAGTTGAAGAGCGCGATCCCGGTTTCACTCTATGTCGATGCGGAAGGAGTGCCGCGTGATCTGAATCTTGTGTTTCCGAAAGAGTCGAAACTGGATGCGTTGGCGCTCAAGACAGTTACTGGCGACCGATTCAAGCCGGGAACTTATAAAGGCCTGCCCGTCCCGGTTGCTGTGAATGTGATGGTGACTTTAAATGCCTGCATAGATAGGAAAAATGATTCTTCTGGTCAGCAGACAGATCAGATGCGTCTATTGTCGTTGCCGGAGCAGAAGGTGGTTTCTCTCCAGAAACCTCCGGAGACTGATGATATAGCGAGCATTGGCGCTCTTGAAAAAATTGGACCGGGAGTCAGTGCTCCCGTTGTCTTGCATTCTCCCGAAGCAGAGTTCACAGATGATGCGCGAAGGGCAAACTACGATGGAATATGCGTGATCTCTATGATTGTCGATTCACACGGAATTCCTCAGAATGTGCGGATAGTGAAGCCGCTGGACTATGGGTTGAGCGAGAAAGCCGTAGAGGCCGTTAAGAAATATCGATTCACGCCAGCCATAAAGAACGGCAAACCCGTTCCGGTCATGGTTACCGTCGAAGTGAACTTCAGGCTTTATCGCCGTTTTTAGTCAACAACGGCCAGCGGTAAGTTGTAAGATCTCACACCCCCGTCAGATGCGTAGGACCACATTGCTGAGTGGCCCCACCCAATCCCCCGCCGCGATAGACTGCCAATAAGGATGCAATCTTGAGCGGAGAAGAACAAACGAAGCGCGCGGAAGCGGCCGAGGCCACAGGCATATCCCACGCCTGGCGCGCCCTGCGCCATCGCAACTTCCGGCTTTTTTTTGGCGGTCAGACCATCTCGCTCATCGGCACGTGGATGACGCGCGTGGCCACCGGCTGGCTGGTCTACCGGCTCACCGGCTCGGCCCTGCTGCTGGGCACGGTCAGCTTTGCCGGACAGATTCCCACCTTTCTGGTGGCGCCCTTCGCTGGCGTCTGGGTAGACCGGCTCGACAAGCGCCAAGTGCTGGTCTGGACCCAGGCCCTCTCCATGTTCCAATCACTCGCCCTCGCCGCGCTGACGCTCTCCGGCCACATCACCATTCCCTTGCTGCTGGTGATGAGCGTCATGCAGGGCTGCATCAACGCCTTCGATATGCCCGGCCGCCAGTCCTTCATGATCATGATGGTGGACGACAAGCGCGACCTGCAAAACGCCATCGCCATCAATTCGTCGATGGTAAATGTTGCGCGCCTCATCGGCCCTTCGCTGGCCGGTATGTTGATCGCTGTCTCTAGCGAGGGCTGGTGTTTTCTTGTCGACGGCATCAGTTACATTGCTGTCATCATCTCGCTGCTCATGATGCGTATTCATGCGCCCGTCGTCCAGAGCCAAGCCACGTCAATGTTCGCCGAGTTGAAGGCCGGTTGGACATACGTCTCGGAGTTCCTGCCTATCCGCACTATCCTGCTGCTCTTTGCCCTGGTCAGCCTCATGGGCATGCCTTTCGTCGTGCTGATGCCCATCTTCGCCAAGGTAGTGTTGCACGGCGGAGCGCATACTCTTGGTTTTCTGATGGCCGCCATGGGTATGGGCGCGCTGGTCTCCGCGCTCTCTCTGGCAGCGCGCAGAAATGTTCGCGGGCTGGTGCGGATGATCCCCATTGCCGCAGCCGTCTTCGGCTTGGGGTTGATCGGCTTCGGGCTATCGCATTGGTTCTGGCTTTCGATGGTGATGGTCTTCATCGCGGGCATGGGCATGATGCAGGGCATGGCCGCCAGCAACACCGTCATTCAGACCATCGTCACCGACGACAAGCGCGGCCGCGTGATGAGCTACTATACGATGGCCTTCATGGGCATGGCGCCCTTCGGCAGCCTGCTGGCCGGAACTATGGCGCACAATTTTAGCGCGCCCTTGACAGTAATGATGAACGGCGCGGTTGTTCTGCTGGGCGCAGCCTGGTTCGCGACACGGTTGCCGGCGCTGCGCCGCCAAATTCGCCCCATCTACCGCGAGATGGGCATCATTCCGGCAGAAAGCTTGCAACTGGCGGAGGAGGAAATTCGGCAATGAGCGTTGAACAACTGTATCTCCGAATCTAGCCGCCCTGTCCCGCAATCGCATCGACCCGTGCCAGCTCTTCAGCGGTAAAGCTCAGATTGGCCAGCGCGGCCACATTCTGCTCGATCTGCTCCACGCGGCTGGCTCCGATCAGTGCCGAAGTCATGCGTCCATCGCGCAGCACCCAGGCCAGCGCCATCTGCGCCAGCGACTGCCCGCGCCGCGCCGCCAACTCATTGAGCGCGCAAATCCTCGCCAGCATGCCCTCGTCGATGTCGCTCGTCTTCAAAAACTTCTCTTTGGTCGCGCGCGAATCCGCCGGAATTCCCTTCAGATAGCGGTCAGTCAAAAGCCCCTGCGCCAGCGGACAGAAGGCAATGGCGCCCACGCCCTCCTTGCCCAGTACGTCCAACAGGCCTTGCTCCGGCGCGCGCTGGAAGATCGAATACTTCATCTGATGAATCAGGCAGGGCGTGCCCAGCTCGCGCAGAATCTTAACAGCGGCAGCGGTCTGGCTGGCGTTGTAATTCGACACTCCTGCATAGAGCGCCTTGCCCGAGCGCACCGCCTGATCCAGCGCGCCCATCGTCTCCTCCACAGGCGTCTCGGGATCGGGGCGATGCGAATAAAAAATGTCCACGTACTCCAGCCCCATGCGCCGGAGGCTCTGATCCAAACTGGCCAGCAGATACTTGCGCGATCCCCAGTCACCGTAAGGCCCCGGCCACATATCGTAGCCAGCCTTGGTACTGATGATCATCTCGTCGCGATGCGCCGCAAAATCCAGGCGCAAAATCTCGCCGAAGTTCGTCTCCGCGCTGCCGTAGGGCGGGCCATAGTTGTTGGCCAGATCAAAATGCGTAATGCCCAGATCGAAGGCCCGCCGCGCCATCGCTCGCCCATTCTCAAATTCATCCACGCCGCCAAAGTTGTGCCACAGGCCCAGGGAAATGGCCGGCAGCAGCACACCGCTCTTGCCGCAGCGGCGATATTGCATGGTGTCATAGCGATGTTCGTTGGCGATGTACATAAGATTCCCCTGGTTGGGAAGCGTTGTTGAATGACCACTGTCAATGTCCGAAGAACGAAACGAGCAAACCACTCAATAAGAAAAACCCAATAAAAGGGAGAATTGCGCCTGGTATGCTAATGGCAATTACAGTACCTCTTGCACGTTTAAAATCAGACTCGGCCGTCTGGATGCTCCCGAATTTTACCCACCAGCGAACCACCATCACCGGAACTGCAAAAAGGAGGAATAGTAAGCCCCAATAACCGAGATAACCCACGATAGGAGCAAAGCTCAGAGCGAAAAAGACCAGTATCACGCCGGCCATAATCTTCAGAGAACTGGCGTCACTGCACGCCTGATTCACCTCGGCCATCGCCTCCGCTGCTATCTTAGCCGTGCCTGCGTCGATGGGCGCGGAACAAAAACGGCATTGCTGCGCCGAGGCGTCAATCGTCTCGTTGCACTTTGGGCATTGAAATACCATCGCTTGACTGGTGTTGCTAATACTTTCAAACATCTGGCTTTCCTTTCAAAACTCAATTTCTAGCCGCTCTGCCAGGGCATTCAACTATAATTCTCAGAAAAAGAATACACTTTACCCCCCACAACCCTTGTATAGTACTGCTGGGAATGAGTTTGTATTCCAGGTTCAAGCTGCTCTTTCCTGTTGCATCCTGGCCAAAACCGCTATAAGATGCGTCAATTGACACATATGCCCTTTTTTAGCTCCAGTTCGCCTACTCCCGCGCCCGCGGCCCCCCTCCCGCGGTTGCGCCTGACCAATCTGGGCAAGCTGTGCGTAGCCATTCAGGCCGCCTCCCCGGCGGAGTTGATCGAGCGCGCCGAGGCTGCCCTGGCGGATTCGAAATTCCTTGAATTCCGCCTGGATTCGCTGCCCAAACCGGCCTCCACCCTGCCCAAAGTGAAGGAATTTCTTGCCGCGCACCGCGATACAACGGTCATTGCCACCTGCCGGCGCAAGCATTTTGGCGGCCATTTTACGGGCTCGTTGAAGGCCGAGTTGGAGATCCTTTTGGATGCCGCCAAGGCTGGCTGCCAGATCGTCGATCTGGAGGTCGAGTCGGCAGAGGAGGCCGCTCCCAGGCAGTTGGACCAGTTGCGCGACGGCTTGCGGGCCACGGGCACGGCGCTGCTGATCAGCTTTCACGACTTCTCGCGTACCAAGAATCTTGACCAGGCCGCACTGCGCATCGAGGTCTTCCAGCCGGATTTCGTTAAAGTGGTTTCGACGGCCCGCTCGCTGGCCGACAACCTGGCCGTCCTCAAACTCATCGACGACCACTCCCGCTCCGCTCAGGTGGTTGGCATCGCCATGGGAGAAGAAGGGCTGGTGAGCCGCGTACTGGGCCTTCGGGCCGGCGCACCCTTCACCTTTGCCGCCTTCTCCGATGGACCCACCGCAGACAAACCGGCCTCCAGCTCGAAACTGGAAACCGCCCCCGGCCAGTTGACCGCCCGCACCTTGCGCGACCTCTATCGCGTCGAGCAGTTAGACCAGGCCACGCGCATCTTCGGCGTGGCAGGCGACCCCATTGCCCACTCGCTCTCGCCGCTGATGCAAAACGCCGCCTTCCGCCGCGAAAACGTAAACGCCATTATGCTCCCGCTCTTGACCCACAAGGTCGCCGACCTGCTCACCCTGGCGCGCGAACTGCCGCTGGCTGGAGCCGCCGTCACCATGCCCCTGAAGCAGGAGGTCCTGCCCCATCTGGCCAACCCCGTGGCTGCAAATTCTGTCCCGCTCACCCATCGCATCGGCGCTTGCAATACGCTGCGCACCGGCGTTGACGGCAAGCTCTACGGCTTCAACACCGACGTCGATGGCGTGGTCCGCCCTCTGGAAAAACGTCTAAAGCTGCAAGGGGCGCGCATCGTGGTCATCGGCGCGGGCGGTGCGGCCCGTGCCGCCGTCTTCGGCCTCGTCGAACAGGGCGCTGAAGTTTTCGTGGTCAACATTATCCACGATGACGCCGTGAAGCTCGCCAAGCAAGCCAAGGCCAAGGTCCTCAAGCGCGATCAATTCGCCAAGAGCACCTTCGACGTGCTCATCAACGCCACCCCCTGCGGCATGGCCGGCAACAAGGTGCCGATGCCGATTGCCGAGAACGAACTGAACGCCTCGCTGGTCTTCGACATGGTCTACAACCCGCTGGAAACGCCGCTGCTGAAATTAGCTAAAGAGCGCGGCATCCCGACCATCAGCGGCATGGAGATGTTCGTCCAGCAAGGTGCCCGCCAGTTCGAAATCTGGACCGGCAAACCCGCCCCCGAAGCCGAGATGATGCGGGTGGTGGAGCTGGAGTTGCGCCGACGCGGGTAAAATTCGCGCTTTTTCCATATCCCAAAATTATGACCAGTGGCCCCCGGCTGATTCAGCGGTAAACTGGAAATAGATTGTGGGAGAACGTCGCATGAAGCCGTCCGAAGCATTGCCAAAGCATCGAGAGACGATCCGCCAGCTTGTGCTCGAAGCAGGGATGGCGAACCCGCGCGTCTTCGGGAGCGTGGTGCGGGGCGAGGATCGGGAGGATAGCGACCTGGACATTCTGGTCGATCCTGCGCCGAGGGCCAGTTTGCTCGCCATGGAGAAACTCCAGGCCCAATTAGAGAAGGTCACCGGTGTCAAGATTGATCTCCGCACGCCAGAAGAGATCAATCAACGCTTCCGCGGAAAGGTTCTTACCGAGGCCGCAGCGCTGTGAACAAAGATGATCTCTCCGTCAAAGACTTCCTCCAGCACATTCTGGAGGCCGTTGATCGTGTCCTTCGTTACACCAAAGGCATGGGCCGCAAGGAGTTCTCTGCCGATACTTTGGTCCAAGACGCCGTGATTCGCAACGTGGAGATCATCGGAGAAGCCGCCAACAACCTGTTGGAAGTCGCTCCTGACATTGATGCAAGATATCCGTCGATTCCCTTTGTCCAAATTCGTGGAATGAGAAACCGCGTCGCGCACGGCTATTTCTCCGTGAGTCTCTCGATGATCTGGGATACCGTTCAAGTGGACATTCCGGAACTGCGGCAACAAATTGTGACTGTGCTTGGGGAACTGCAAGCGGAGGAGTAACGTGGAGGAGCAAGAGCCGCAACAAACGAAAAACCAAGCTCTGCCGGAGTTTCTTTACCACTACACAACGCAAGAAGGTCTTCTCGGAATACTGAGAGACAAGTGTATTTGGGCCACCGATATTCGGTATCTCAACGATACGAGCGAAGGACAGATTTTTACCAAACTATTTCTGGACGAATTGAATCAGCGCCCCACGACAGAACCCGAGGGACCTCCGTCGCAACTCATGATGTTAGGACAACTCATGGGGCTTTCAGTCGATCATCCGGAAAGCCAGATCCAATGCACCGACAAAGAAGTCCTCATCTGGGGGGAAACAGCCTTTTCTTGGATAAGAGCCCAAGACGCATTTGTGGCCTCGTTCTCTGAACACGGAGACCTCCTCAGTCAGTGGCGGGCCTATTCAGGCGAGAATGGTGGTTACGGCATCGGCTTTACGCGTTCATATCTAAAGTCGATAGGCGTGCATTTCCTTGAGAGTCGAAAAGAGAGTTTCTATGGTGATGCAAATCCCCTCGTAGAATGCCGATACTGCGATAAACCAGAAGAGAAATCCCTGAAGCGTAAAATTGGACAAATTGTTAATTCATACATTACTGAAGCAAATCGGGCGAAATGGCAAACAGTTCCCGAAATCAAGGAAGGATTCGCAAAACTCGGCGCTGTTGCAAAAAAACACTTCTTTCCGCTCGGTAAGCGGCGTGCGATTACGAAAGATCAGGCGTTCCGCGAAGAAGCCGAATGGAGGCTGGTTTTTCAACTTGAAAGAACCGGCACGACTAATTCAGAACCAGAGTTCAGGCTGGGGCGCTCGATGCCTATCCCATATTTCAAGGTTGATCTTAGTTGGGAAAATCAAGCACTTGAAATCCCTGAGATAATCGTCGGTCCGTGTCCTCATCCGTTCGAAGCTGCGAAATCTGTCGAGAGGCTATTGAGGAAAGAAGGTGTCCATAAATTCGAAGTTAAGAATTCCAAAATCCCCTACCGCAACTGGTAATACCGCGAACCCCATGCGAGCGAATAGCGAGCAGTTGGCCCCACCGCAGGTGGCTCACCACGCGCTTTCAATTTGCCGGCTTATCCAACGGCTCAAACAAACGCCTTCGATGGCCGCGTGCAGCGCCGCCTTGTGGTGCAGTTCCGGCTCAGTGCACACCAGAATCTTTCCGTTGAAGGAATGGAGCGCGGCGAATCATTCTAATTATGAAATACATGGGGCGAGTTTCCCCGCCCCATATAGTAATTATTTTTCATGAATACTGTGAGCGGTTTCCCCGCCCCATATAGTAATACTACTGCTGATCAGGTTCATCCACGGGCTGCGCATCGACGTCAGCGACAAGCGGCAGCGTGGTGTCAGGGAAGGCCGGGTTGGCTAATACATATCCGGAATCAGGCAAGTACTCGATATATACTCCGTCGCCCATACCCCAAGCGCTGGGCCAGAAGATGCCTGGGCCAAAGCCCCATTGAAATCCACCCCACCAGAAGGGCGATGCGTAGGGCGTTCCAATCCATAATCCGGGGGTGCTGAATACGATGGCATGGGCAGCTCCGAAATGCGCCCCGTAGTACCGGTCGTTAAAGCGGCCATTCCGGAAAGCTGCGTGGGCGGCCCTGAAGTCGCGGTGGCGTTGGCTGTTGCGGGCGTGCCGCGCCTTATTTTCATGCCGAACGGCATTGGTATGGGCTTTCGCCGCGTTTCTGTCTGCGTTGCGCTTGTTGCGATCAGCATTTTGCTGATTATGTTGCGCAGTGTGATCGGTGTGCGTCGCTGCATGATTTTGGTGAGAATCATGAGATTGGCGGGGCTGCGCGTTCTGGCGCGGAGTTGATGGATGAGGGGTGGAATGCGTCGCCGGCGGATGATAAGAAGGCGTGTTGTGCGTTGCCGGCGGGTGATAAGAAGGAGTGGAGTGCGTCGCAGGCGGATGATAAGCAGGCGCCGGGTGATATTGGGCTACGCCAATGGCAACAAAAGAAACCATGAAGGCCATCAACATCAATAACTTTTTCATATTTTCTCCTCGCCATAAATATTCGCATGTTTTTGAGGGTTTGCACCAGTAACAGTAGTACTGGTTACAAGTAACCACAGCCGGTCACTCGCAAAGCTTCCCGAACTCAATTATGAGTGTCCCACAATATGATATTTTTTGCGTTCCACGCGCTCCTCAGCCGCTTTACCCCAGGAGTCGCCACAATCTCGACGGTGCGCCTAGCCGTCCCTTGCAAACCAAGCTCCACATTTCGCTTATGCTGCATCCTATCGGCGACGCTTCTTCCCCGTCTTGGCGGTTTTAGATTTTGGCTGGGATTCGGCCAGATGGCTGAAGGGAACCGACGCCTGATCGTTGCCGATGCGCACCGCGCGCGTGTCGATCATCTCATAGGTAATCGTCCGCGGCGAAACCGGGCGGGTGATGCCGGTGGCCGGATCAGTGGTCATGTCGGGGCCATTGGCAATCTGGAAACTGAAAGTCGGTGCGCTGCCGTCCGAGCCCGGCGTAACATGCACTGGCAGATAGCCCTGAATGGGATGCAGCCGGAAGCCCGTCTCGTAACGATGATGGCGCATGCTCCAGGTAAAGACGCGCACCTGGTCAAAATCGAAGGGCAACCCCGCTTTGTTCGGCGAAAGCACGGTCACATACTGCGGAACCTCGTGGTCCGGCGTTGCTGCCGCTTTATCCACGACCTTGTTGAACACGTATGCGCCCACGTAGCGCTGGCCCTCGGCATACGTGGCAATCTCGTCGGGAACATCCACATCCATGCGGCTGGATAGCATCCATCCGGTGCGGCCCTGATCGTCACGAACCAGCCACCAGTCCTCCATGATTGGTTCGGCATCGGGCTGGCCGGGAAGGTGCGCCGCGCCAGGGACAGCCGATTTTGCCGCCGGTTTGGAACCGGGGTGTTGGCTGGAATTTTTTGTCCCTTGACCTGGCTTTGGCGTCGTCGCGCTCTGAACCGGCACAGAGCCGGGCACAACCTTGGCAATCGAGGCGCGCGCCAGAAGCTGAACCTTTGACTTTTCCCCCAGAAGATAAAAACGCTGCGCCTCCCGGCCGGGCGTCAGATGAAGATATATCTCGTCGCGCACTACGCCGCTGGCCACCACCGGGTCTTGCCGATGTTGAACACCGAGCTGGTCAAATGCCTGGAAGGTTTTGTTGTCAATCACCGCCCGATCTTCAATCCAGCCGATCTCGTTCTTTTCCGTCTGCACCTTGAGAAAGCGGCGGTTCTGTTCCAGCACTTCCAGTCGCTGGCCGTTGGTCACCTCGGCCACGCGGTTAGAGACGGCGGCCACGCGATCATGCAGATACATCTGCCGCGCGGAAACATAAACAGTATCGTGATGTATGTGGTGGAAGCGGCTGCATCCCGAAGAAAATGCAAGAAAACACGCGAGCATCAGCGCGACGGCGGGAGCCTTCAAGCACCGCGCGCGTGAGACGAATGTGTTGGAAGATTGCGTGAGCACTGCCTGTGGCTATCAACTAGAGGATAGCACTTCTTGAAACAGGGGCTCAGGAACTGGATATGCACTTCATATATCGATCATAAGAATCTAGGTATTAAAATTGGGATGCAATAGGGATGCATAGCATTACATGGCTAACTATTTTATTTTCAATGCATTGGGGGAATCTTAAGTTTGCATATAATTATATGTTCGCGTATTACAATTTTTCCTGAATCTGCAAATTACTAGGTGTTACCCCTTCGATGGAGAGCGGCATCACGGATTACCTGTGGGCAATCGTTCAATTGCTACAATAGGACCCCGAGGGTATAATCACGGATACAAGAAAATCCAAATGTCAGTGGATCACTTGTGTCGCTGATGTATCGCGTTTGGCTACGCTCTCCAAATGAATAGTATTGGAGGTGTGCCATGGCAATAGCGTGTCTTGAATTTCCATCCATCGAAACAGTCGTTATTGAGGAAGATCAAATGGCTGTACCGAAACCAAAGATTGATTGGAAGGGCTGGCTTGCTCTTGTTATCACCGCACTTTGCGCCATAGGAGGTGCGGCTTGGGGCATTGCGCACGAATTTTCGCAACTTGATAAACACATCGCCCGAGTTGAAACGGCAGTGCGCATTATTGGTGCTAAACAGGGTGGCGATACAAAAACGCTCATGGATGAAGCACTTACTGTTGCCATAAATGATTCTCGCACTGGTAGGATTGATGGAGCGAAATCAGTTCTTGCCGTTGCAAATCGTTTGGTTGAGCAGCAAAGTGAAGCGCATATACCTGCTACCCAAGAAACGTTTGATAATGCATTGATTCAATATCACGAGTTAAAACAGATTCCGCCGTTGAGGAATTCTGCACATGAAGGAATGATACAGTTGGCCGATTATCGCAGTGCGATTACTACTCCACCGCAAATTATTCCTCACGTTTATTTAGGTGAAATGTCGTTTGAGAATGGCCACGTATCCTTGAAGGATTCCTTAATCATTGGAAATAATGCCATCAGAATAGGCCATTATGGCGCAGATCTGGATGGATTAGTAATGCATAATGTAGTTTTCATGGATGTGGATATTTATTATCATGGCGGATTTATCGTTATGGATAATGTTAAGTTCTTAAATTGCAGGTTCCATGTTACAGATTCTATTCATGGTGATGAACTACTCGAAGCCGCCATCGAGGCACAGACACAACTCAGAATTGGCTGATTTCTTAGCAACACACTATCAGTACATTACTCAGGCCCCGGCCTTTAACGCCGCCCTTGCCGTCTGAATCAAACCCGGCAACACCGCGCCAAACTCGCCTTTTCCCGGCTCGCCAAAGGCAAAATAAATTTGGCGATAATACTTGTACAAGCTCTCATAAACTTTCTGCGCCGCGGGCTCCGGTTCGTAAACCTTGTGCGCCGGACAGATTTTCTTTTGCGCCTCGCCGATGGTCTTGAATACTCCCGCCGCCAAAAACGCGAAGACCGCCGAGCCGATTCCCGTCACCTTGCTCGCCGGCACCAGCACCGGCCTTCCCAGCACATTCGCGTAGACCTGATTGAGCACCGCATTGCTCTGCGGAATGCCGCCGCCGTTGATGACCCGCAGCGTGGGCGCGCCATATTCGCTCATCCGGTCGAGGATCACGCGCGTGTGAAATGCCGTTCCCTCGATGGCCGCAAAGAGCTCGTCCTGCGCTGTGTGTTGCAGGTTCCATCCCAGCGTAATTCCGCCCAGATTCGGATTCACCAGCACCGTGCGGTCGCCGTTATCCCAGGTCATACGCAGCAGCCCGGTCTGCCCGGCGCTGTATGCCTCCAGGCCCATGCTCAGTTCGGCAACAGTGGTGCTGGCGCGGCCCGCGATGGCGCTGAAGATGTCTCCCGTGGCCGAAAGTCCCGCCTCGACTCCCGTGTACTCCGGATGCACGCTGCCCCGCACCACGCCGCAAACTCCGGGAATCAACTGCGCCGCTTTCACGTACGCGATGATGCACGTGGAGGTACCCACCACGTTCACTACATCGCCCTCTCTCGCGCCCGCTCCGATAGCGTCCCAATGCGCGTCGAAGGCTCCCACGGGAATGGGAATGCCCGCGCGCAGTCCAAGTTTTTCCGCCCACTGCGGCGTCAGCTTCCCGGCAATCTTGTCCGAGGTCGCGTACTCTCCCTCCAATTTCGCGCGCACTCCGGCCAGCAGCGGATCGACACCCACCAGAAATTTTTCCGGAGGCAGTCCGCCCAGGGCGGCGTTCCACATCCACTTGTGGCCCATTGCGCAAATGCTGCGCTTCACCTTTGCCGGGCTGGTAATTCCGCACAGCGTCGCGACCACCATATCGCAATGCTCAAAGGCGCTGGCAAAATTCTTGCGCTTTTCCGGATTATGGCGCAGCCAGTGAAGCAGCTTCGCCCACCCCCACTCCGACGAGTAGACGCCCCCGCACCATTGAATGGCTTCCAGCTTTTCGCGATGCGCCGCCTCCGTAATTTCGGCGGCTTCGTTTTTTGCGCGATGATCGCACCACAGATAGTAGTCGTCCAGCGGGCTCATGTCGGCGGCCACGGGAATCACGCTCGATCCCGTAGTGTCCAGCGCGATAGCCTCAACTTTGTCGCCGCTGATTCCGGCCTCCTTCAGCGCCTGCCGCGTGGCGGCGGCCAGCGCCGTCATGTGGTCGCTGTGCGATTGCGTGGCATACTCCGGGTCCTCGCGCTTGCGATGCAGAGGATACTCGCTGACAGCCGAACTAATCAGCCCGCGCTCGCTATCGACCAGTGAAACGCGCACGCTCAACGTGCCAAAATCAACTCCCGCGACAATGCTCATCCTTCTCTTCCGTTTCCGCCGCGGCGCAGGCCGTCAGCTTTTATTCAAAAATTCATCTACTCTATTCCACAGCAGTTCCAAAACTCATCACGATAGAGCAGGATTTATTGTGTCTTCGCCTGCCCGTAATAGGCATGGCTGCCGTGCTTGCGCAGAAAATGCTTGTCGTGCAACACCTTCATCAGCGGCTTGGTTTTGCCGTTGATCGATAGCGTGTGGCAGACCATGCGCGCCACATATTCCAAAATCGCCGAGTTGTGCGCTGCCTCCGTCGCGCTAGCCCCCCAACTGAATGGCCCGTGCCCAGCCACCAGCACCGCCGGAATCGAGTCAGGGTCAATCTTCGTAAACCGGCTGCAGATCGCCGCCCCTGTCTCCCGCTCGTAATCGCCGGCAATCGCCGCCTCGCTCAACCGCGTGGTCACAGGCACCGGCCCATGGAAATAATCCGCATGAGTTGTCCCGAAGCAGGGAATCTCCATCTCCGCCTGCGCCCACGCGGTGGCGTACTCGGAGTGCGTATGCGCCACGCCGCCAATATTTTTAAAATGCTTGTACAACTCAAGATGCGTGGCCAGATCCGAAGATGGGCGCAACGCTCCCTCCACAATCTTGCCCTCGAGATCGGTGACCACCATCATCTCCGCCGTCAGCTTTTCATAAGCCACGCCGCTGGGCTTGATGGCCACCAGCCCCTGCCCGCGGTCGATTCCGCTCACATTTCCAAAGGTATAGAGCACCAGCCCCTGGCGGACCAGTTCCAGATTTGCCTCCAATACTTCTTCACGCAGCTTCTGCAACAGCATTTTCGCGGCCCCTTAGGTTAGATAAAGCGATCCTCTACTTGAATATCACATCCGCATAGGGGACTGCGATCCAAGGTTCCGGTTCCGACTACATCGCGTATGCCTCTCTCCGCCTATGGCGCCGCGACTATGGCGATGGAGGTAGCCGGGGAGGTGGAACTGACCTGTGAGTCCAACTGGCCCGTAGTGGTGGCGTCGAAGGTGTATGCACCAAAGTATTGGCTGCCGGACGAACCCACTTCAAAGACGTAGGAACCAGTCGAATCTAAAGCCATACCAGCCGGTTGAGCCCCTGTCAAAACCGTGCTGCCCGTCGTCAGCGTATAACCCGAGGAACTACTCCCCGTAACCGCGAATCCGGTGATGTTGCCTACCCCGTTAGCCACATATACATAACTGGGGGTAGCAACAGGAAGGATGAAGTTGGGCGCCGATCCACCGCTGGCGATGGGCGAGCCGGAGGCTTGGGTGAGTGTGCATGATGTGCCGCTGCATCCGGCGAGCGAACTATAGTCGAAGGCGCGCAGTCCGCCAGTTGTGCCGCCGGAACCAGCCAGAGTCTCGCCGATATAGAACAGGCGAGGTGTACTGCTGGGATCCACGGCCACCGAAAGTGCCGAACCGCCAGTATTTGCTACCCCAATCAACTTCGTCGCTGCATTGACTGTACTCGGTAAGGGGTTGCTCGCGTTAAATGGGACTATGATCGTACCGCCAGTTTCAAGGGCGATGAATATATAGTTGTTATCCGGCGATATAACCATTTGACCCTGTGGCAAGGTCGCGCCTGTGACCGTAAAAGAAGCCGTTGCCACAGTGGCCCCGGTGAAAGTGCCGTTAGTGGAATTGATAGGGACGGCATTCAGCGTCACCTCGCCGCCGCCAAGGATAGGGACAGCTTCCAACAACCACGAATCGGTCGAGTCAATCTGGAGGGCATAGGCTAGATCCCCAGTGACCTTTACACCTGTCCCCAATGCGCCGCTGTTGATGGGGTACGCATATACGCCGTCGCTTGAGCTTACACACAGGAATTTGCCGTTGGGAGCAATGGCGACAGCGTAGGCGATGCCGTTCACGGTAATGGGACTGCCGATGGCATTCAACTTTCCCGAGCTGATATAGTAGCCGGCAATCGTGTTGTTGCTGGTGCTGCTGTTCAGAATATAAAAGTTACCACTGGTGCCCGCCGTGGAGCCGCAGCTGCCTGAACCCACCACGACACAAGCAGTGGTGGTCTCCGTAGTACTACCCGAAGTGCCGTAAACCGTAACCACATACGGTCCGGTGGCCGGCGAGGATGAATTGGTCGCGGTCAGCGTGGACTGTACTGCCGCGCTGCTGATCGTAACCGAAGTCGGAGAAAGACTACATGTTGGATAGTTGGCACTGGAGACGCCCGTTGGCGCGCTGGTTACCGCGCAAGTCAGCGCCACCGTCCCGGTAAACGAATTCGCTGGCGTAACGGTAATGGTCGAGCTTCCGGTGCTGGAAGCGGTAGTGTTCAAGGTGATGCTGGCGCTGTTGGTAAGGGTGAAGCTGCTGCCGCCGCTCGGCGCCTGCCAGAAATCTCCGCAACCAGCCATTAGCGTCGCCGCCGCCAATAATCCCGCCCAACGTCCCATCTTCATCGCCGCTCCTCGTACACAGTATTCAGGCTACACCCTAAACTCAGCCCAACATCATTCTAGACGCAATCCAGCCGAACTTCGCTTGCCGCGGCCGTCCCTATCCCTTCAAATCTGCCGGATACCCCTCCCTCAACTGATAGATTTATAAAAAGGAAGGCCCATGTTCCACACCACCGAAGATCTCCGCATCCAATGGACCAAAGTCGTCCTGCCCCCGGTCTTTCTTGAAGAAGAACGCCCCGTTTCGGAAGCCGCCTCGGACACCATCTTCAACACCCGCAACGAAATCGCCGACCTCCTCAATGGCCGCGATTCGCGCCTGCTCGTCCTCGCCGGTCCCTGCTCCATTCACGATCCCAAGGCCGCCCGCGAGTACGCCGCCCTGCTCAAATCCGCCATCGAGGAGTTCTCCGACGATCTGCGCATCGTCATGCGCGTCTATTTTGAAAAGCCCCGCACCACCATCGGATGGAAGGGTCTCATCAACGATCCACATCTCGATCAATCCTTCAAGATCAACGACGGTCTCCGCCTCGCCCGCCATCTGCTCCTCGACCTGGCCGAGATGGGCGTGCCCACCGGAACCGAATTCCTCGACGTAATATCGCCCCAGTACATCGCCGGCCTCGTCAGTTGGGGAGCCATCGGAGCGCGAACCACCGAGAGCCAGGTCCATCGTCAACTGGTCAGTGGCATCTCCTGCCCCGTCGGCTTCAAAAACGGCACCTCCGGCAACGTGCAAATCGCCATAGACGCCATCCTCTCCGCCGCTCACTCCCACGCTTTTCTCGGCCTCACCAAAACCGGCCAATCGGCCATCCTCATCACCAGAGGAAATCCCGACACCCACATCATCCTGCGCGGTGGCCGCGGAACGGTCAACTATACTGCCCAGAGCGTCGCCGAAACCGCGGCGCAAATGGAAAAGGCCAACCTTCCCCCGCGCATCATGATCGACTTCTCCCACGCCAATTGCGGCAAGGACTATCGCCGCCAAGTAAACGTCTGCCACGATGTCGCTGCCCAGATCGCCTCCGGCGATAAACGCATCATGGGCGTAATGATCGAGAGCAATCTCGTCGCTGGCTCGCAGCAACTCATCCCCGGCAAGCCCCTCGTCTACGGACAAAGCATCACCGACCCTTGCCTCGACTGGACAGACACTCACACCCTTCTCACCGAGCTAGCCGCCGCCGTTCGCGCCCGCCGCGGATAGAATATCGATGGGCGAGGTTTGTGGCATTACGGGTCCGAAGATCCGGAACTCCCTACGATGGGCGAGTATCTATCCTTTCACCCTGGCGAGCGATGACCGCTCGTCGGGGATTGCGAGTCCGTAGGGATCGGAGGCACGCGGCGTCCCACTCTCTCATTCACGAATTGCGGCAACTTGCCGATAATAAGGTTAGGTGTTGCGCTCATTTTCGGCGTCGTGGCCTGGCTTGATTCCGAAGCTCCAGCAATACAATGCACGGAACTCCTTGCAACAGGGTGATGTGACTGGTCAGGAAAGGATCAGAAGATGTGCGGATGGCCTTCGGCACGGAAAACAGGGATGGTACGTCTATGCGTACTCTTCCTGCTACTCGCTGCAACGGGTATCGCGGCGCAGGGTAAAGCACCACTTCGGTCCGTACCTCATCTCCCGCTGCTGACGAACACACGGCAGGCCCATTCCATGACTTCACACCAGGCATCACTCGCCTATCCGGTCCGCCTGCATGGGGTGGTCACTTTATACGATCCCTACCAGGAAGGACATGCCGCTCTATTCATCGCGGACGCCACGGGCAGTATTTATGTCCAAGCGGCGACCACTCCCATTCTGCCTCTGCACACGGGTTCGTTTGTTGAAGTCACCGGCGTGACCGACCCCGGCGGTTTTGCGCCGATTGTCATTCGTCCCGAGATTCGCGTCGTGGGAGCGGATAAACCGCTTCCCGCTCCACGGCGTGTGACACTGCCGCATCTACTCACTGGAGCCGAAGATGGGCAGTGGGTGGTGATCGAGGGAATTGTCCACTTCGTAGAATTCGACGGAATGCATGCGGTTCTCACCTTGGCAACCGAAGATGGCATGGTTATAGCAAGGATGGTGAAGCAGCAGGGCGCTGATTACAACCGGCTGATAGACTCCAAAGTGCTTATCTCCGGTATCGCTGGACCGTTAGTGGATAACAAGATGCAGATGATCGGTGTGCGCTTACTGGTTCCCAGCCTTGACGATATCACGGTCGAAGAACCCGCGCCCCTTGATCCCTTTTCTCTGCCGCTCCGCACATTCGACAATTTGTTAGCCTATTCACCGGCCATGCGCCTCCAGCACCGGGTTCATCTTCAGGGAAGAGTGGCTCTCGATTGGCCCGGACAAACACTCTGCATCCTGGCTGCGCAGGATGGACTTTGCATCCAGACGGAGGATCAAGCTGTTTTACAGGAAGGCGAACTGGTGGACGTAACCGGCTTTCCGGCGCGGAGCAACTACAAGCCTACCTTGTCCAGTGTGTCACTGCGCCGCACCAGCGCGCCTCTGTTGCTTTCTCCACCCACCCCGATCACCAGCAAAGAGGCCCTGCAGGGCGACCACACCGGCCAACTGGTCCAGATCGAAGGGCAGTTGATCGGCAAATCCACAGTGATGGGACATTCGGCTCTGATTCTTTCGTCGGGGAAGACAATATTTCCCGCGCTGCTGCCCACCGCTTCAATCAAACAAGAAGGGAATGATGAATTCAAATGGGTTGTGGGCAGCAGGATTCTGGTCACGGGAATCTATTCCGGAAAGGTTGACGAGTGGCACACCTTCCGTAAGGAGGGCGTTCTTCAGCTCGAATCCTTCCAGATTTTGATGCGTTCGCCTCACGATGTCCTGGTCCTTAAATCGCCTTCCTGGTGGAACAGCCAGCATACGCTAATGGTTCTGGGGCTAATGGCCGTTTTAACTCTGGCGATTCTCTTCTGGGTCATAGTCCTTCGACTCCGGGTGGAACAAAGAACCCAGCAATTACGCCTAAGCGAAGAAAAATATCGCCATCTGGCGCAACACGATGCGCTCACCGGACTGGCGGTCCGCAGCCTGCTGATCGATCGATTGAACGTTGCGCTGGAAGAGGCTCGGCAACTACGGAGTTCTTTCACGCTTCTGATGATGGATGTGGATCACTTCAAAAGAGTGAATGACACCATGGGCCATGCGACGGGCGATGAAGTGCTGCGCATTGTCAGCAAGCGCATCAAAGCTTCCGTGCGCGATACCGATACAGTTGCGCGCATGGGCGGCGATGAATTCACGGTGCTCCTCCCCGGCGTGTACAAAACCGACGATGTAAACAAAATCGCCGCGCAGGCTGTGGCCAATGTCTCTGCTCCTCTCTTCATTCGAGGTCAGCATGTGACCGCATCGATCAGTGTCGGTGTCACCATCTGTCTGGACGGAAACATGGATGCCACGGAGATGCTGCACTGCGCGGACCTCGCCATGTATCGCGCAAAAGTCCTGGGTCGCGGACGATATCAGATCTATTCGCCGGAGATGGCACAGGAAGACTTCGGACGCCTGCGGCAGTGCGGCTGAATTTGTGTTCCTCCAAAATTCCGGGCTTTCCCGCAATCCGTTTCACTCCTCGCAATTTTGTATAATCTAATTCCGTCATGAGACGCGCGGGTTGTTAGCCGGTTGCTGGTCTACGGCCAACAACAGCACCGACCCATGTATTGACTGGGCTGAAACCCACGCGCTGTTCTAGGAAATAGCCGCCGCCGTTCGCGCCGCCGCGCAATCTGAGCCAGCGCGGCAATCGAAGGAGAAACAGCATGAAAGTTCTTTTCATCGGAGGCACCGGAAACATCAGCACTGCCGTCACCGAACTGGCCGCGGCGCGGGGATTTGATCTGACCCTGCTCAGGCGCGGTCAACGCGAGGCCGTTCTGCCGGCCAATGTCCGCACCATCACGGCGGACATCGCCGACGAAACAGCCGTAGCCCAGGCCCTCGGCAATCAGACCTTCGATGTCGTCGTCGATTGGATTGCCTTCACCACAGCCGACATTGACCGCGACATCCGCCTCTTTCGCGGCCGCACCAATCAATTCATCTTCATCAGTTCGGCCAGCGCCTATCAAAAGCCCGTCGGCCACTATCTTATTACCGAGTCCACTCCGCTCTCGAATCCCTATTGGCAATATTCGCGTGACAAAATCGCCTGTGAAGAGCGCTTGATGAAGGCCTATCGCGAAGAGGGTTTTCCCATCACCATTGTGCGCCCCTCCCTCACCTACGGCGATACGCAGATTCCGCTCGCGGTCAATAGTTGGCAAAAGTCCTGGACCGCAGTGAACCGCATGAGAAGCGGCAAAAAAGTCATCGTGCCCGGCGATGGCTCCTCGCTCTGGGTCATCACGCACAACTCCGACTTTGCTCGGGGTTTTGTCGGCCTGCTCGGCCACCAGCAGGCCATAGGCCACGCCTTCCACATAACCAGCGACGAGACCATGACCTGGGACCAGTACTATCGCATCACCGCGCAGGCCGCCGGTGTCGAAGCCCAGATCGTTCACATCCCGTCTGATTTTATAAGCGCATGCATTCCCGATGAAGTAGGCGGACTCATCGGTGACAAAGCCGCGAGCGTAGTTTTCGATAACAGCAAAATCAAGCGCTTTGTTCCCGGCTACTGCGCCAAAACGCCCTTCGCCCAAGGCATTCAGAAAACCATCGCATGGTTCGATGCCGATCCTCGCCGCAAGCTCATTGATGACTACGCCAACGCCGCCTGGGACAAGCTAATCGCCGCCTACGAAAGCGGCCTCGAGACAGCCCTGCGCAGCTTCCGGTCATAAATCCCGTCAAAACTTCCACAGGGACCAGAGGGCTTCAGACCCCAGAAAGACTCAATCGGTGGAAATCCACAAATCTAAATCCCATACGCTGCCGGGTGCCCTAGGTCCGGATTTTCGGATTTGGGGTACCACGAATTTACCTGGGTGCCACACCTTCGGCACGTTTTTTGTTTTTGTGCCTAAGGTGGGATAGTTCCATCTATCATAAAGTTTTTCGGAAGTATGCACTTTACGCAAGGGCAGGATGTGACCTATGATGTGGTCACATCCTAAGCCGCCCCGACACCTCAACCAAAGCGCAAGCGGCTCCTAGGAGGAAGCGCATGACTATCTGCATTGGGGCTTTAGCTGCCGATAAGCACGCTGTGATCGGGATAGCGGATCGCTACATCAGTTTTGGAAGTCTCGCAAGTGGCGATACAGATTCGGTCAAAATACTTCCACTCCAAAATGGGGTACACGTCATGATCGCAGGCAACGACGATGCGATTGCCCGAGTGTTGGCTAAACTTGTAACTCACGACGAATTAGGTAAGGACCGGAAGGCTACGAAAGACTACTGCGAGACCGCCTATCGCGAGGCCGAATCTGAATTACTAGAGATGCGACACATTCGTCCCTTTATGTCCAGAGAGAAGTTCGAGGAAGCCCTCCTAAAGAAACAAGTGAACTTAGTTATTGAAGGCATCGCCGAGGCAATCAGGAGGGATCGCAATGAATCGGAAGAGCCAACGTTTAGTTGCGAATTGATCCTGTGCGGGTTTGATGAGAAGAAAGAGCCGTATATTCTGACATTGCTTGACCCAGGCGCCTGTACAGACACAACGCAAACTGGCTTTTCTGCAATAGGGAGTGGCTCTGAACATGCTTTGAAAGAGATGTTCGATAATGAATGGGAAAGGAAATTCTCTCTCGACCGTGCTCTTTACGACATTCTGGACGCCAAGATCGAGGCGGAAGAAGATGACGAGGTCGGCTACAACTGGGATGCGGTTATCCTGACTTCTGATTCAAACAACATAGTTCCACAGGACATCAAAACCATGATGGACCGAGTGTGGATAATGTTGAATCGTTCTCCCTATCACGAATTTAACGCAGCCGAAGATACTCCCCTTCCAGAACCAGATTGGAAGGAGCGGCTGAAGAAGTATACGAATGGAATTCTTTCCCCTACTTAATCTTGCTACTTGACACAACTTGCCGGATGCCCCATCCTTGACGCAGTTTTTTCGCGGCAAGAGCGGGAATCCACGAATCCCATGGCGCGCAAGCGCCGCACGCCTGGACGGCCAGTCCTTTGCAGATAATCACCCTCCGTTGGCGCACACTTGCAGAATGAACAAAAATGGCCCAAACCTTTTTTCGAGCTTTCAGACACGTCTCCGGCCCGCACCAGACTGCCCCCCACCCCCATCCCCCTCCCCCCCTAAAAAATATATTTTTAAAACCCTTGCAGGTAATTCTTTGGTTACGAGATAACTCCTTCAAAACAAAGGTCTCCACTTTTTCCCATTAATTATCTGCAAACTGCGATCCGGCGAACCCGCGGTTTTCCGTCACGCTGACCAAGCCGCTATGATGGTCAGCAGCACAGGAGTCGTGGCGCAACCAGAAAATATGCCTCCAACCATCTTCATCTCGGCAGGCGAGGCCAGCGGCGAGCACTACGGCGCGCTGGTAATCTCCGCACTCAAGAAACAGCTTGCCGCCTCCGCCCAAGCGGCCAGTTTCTTCGGCATGGGCGGCGAACGCATGGCCGCCGCGGGCCTCGATTGCATTGTCCGCTCTGAAGATATGGCCGTCATGGGCCTCACCGAGGTCGTCCGCCACCTGCCACGCATCTACGGCGAGTTCCGCAAGCTCAAAAATTCAATTCGCGACCGCCGTCCCAGCGTCGCCATCCTCATCGACTTCCCTGAAATCCACTTCCGCCTTGCCAAAGAACTTCACCTGCTAGGCATTCCGGTTCTCTACTTTGTCAGCCCACAGTTGTGGGCCTGGAAGAAACACCGCATCAAGCTGGTCCGCAAGTACATCGACCGCATGTTGGTCATCTTCCCCTTCGAGGAGACTTTCTACCGCAATCAAGGGGTCGAGGCCGAGTTTGTCGGCCATCCGCTGGCGGAGCTGCCGCCGCCAGCCGTCACCCGCGCGCAATTTGCCGCCGAAAACGGCCTTGACCCCGCCAATACATGGATCGGCCTGCTCCCCGGAAGCCGTCCCCGCGAGATTCGCGACCTTCTGCCAACGATCTTGAGCGCGTCTCAAGAACTTCATGGTGACTTCGAGTTCATCATCCCCCTCGCTCCGACCCTGAACGCCCGGCAGCGCACCGACGTTCGGCAACTGGTCGAAGCGCACGGCAAAGGCCTCGCACTCCACCTGGTCGACGATGCCCGCGCCACGCTCATGCACGCCCGCGCCTCCATCGTCGCCAGCGGCACAGCAACCGTCGAAGCGGCGCTCGCCGGAAATCCCTTTGTTGTCGTCTACCGCGTCTCGGCGCTGACCTACGCCATCGCCAAACGGGTGGTCAAGGTGCCTCACGTGGCCATGGTCAACCTGATCGCAGGCAAAAGGCTTGTACCCGAATTGATTCAAAGTGAGTGTACTTATATGCATATCCTCAACTCGCTCGAACCGCTGCTCCCCGACGGCCCGCCGCGCCAATCCATGATGGAGGAGTTGGCGCATATTCGCGGCCTGCTGAGTACACAGCCAGTGAGCAGCACGGGCGAAGCCAGCAGCGCCATAGCGCGCGTAGCCGCTGTAGCGCTGGAACTGTTGCATCATCAACCTGTTGGCTGACTCGATTTTGAGTATGGCCTTCGGGCCTTATTTGGTACATAAATCAACGCCCACATTCCCACTTTGAGACACGTCTTCATCCTGAACGCATGTCCCGGTATTTCCCCACCCACCCACGTCCTCAGCTATATCCCAAAACTCAAAATGCCGATGAAATCAGTATGAGACTGCTGCGTTTCATCATCCGGGTCATCTGTTTGGTTGCATTGAACTTAGCCGTTGCAGCTGCGTTCGCCGCGCCGCGCAATTCACCTTCTCCGGCCACCGCTACCGAGGCCGCGCCGCGCGTACAAGGCTCTGTTGACGCCAACACTCGGGTAGTTCTCCATGGCAACACGCACCCGCTGATCCAGTCTGGTACGGACATGGGTGAGGTCGATAGTTCCCTGCCCGCCGGGCGTATGCTGCTCCTGTTGCAGCGTTCACCGGAGCAGGAGTCGGCGCTCGCCGATTTCATCCAGGCAGCGCATACGCCGGGGAGTCCCTCGTTTCACCAGTGGCTCAAGCCGCAGGAGTTTGGACGCCTTTACGGGCCGGCTGACTCAGATATAGCCGCTGTCACCGCCTGGCTGCAGTCGCACGGACTCACCGTCAACCAGGTCCACGCCGGTCGGCTGGCCATTGAATTCACAGGCACCGCGGGCCAAGTCAACGAAGCCTTTCAGACGAAAATTCACCGCTATCAGGTGAACGGCGAAATACACCTTGCCAACGCCACCGATCCCTCGGTTCCCGCCGCGCTCGCCCCCGTTATCATCGGCCTGGCGCCATTGAACGATTTCCATCCCCAGCCACGCCTGCAGGTAATGGGGCGGGCTCAGTTCAACCCCAAAACCCATCAGGCAACGCCGAAATGGACATATCCGCAGGGCGGCGGGGTCGTTTTCGTGATGGCGCCCGGCGATTTTGCCATGCAGTATGACATTAATTCCGTCTACTCGGCCGGAATCACCGGCTCTGGCCAGTCCATCGCCATCATCAGCGAATCTAACGTGGATTTGAGCCTGGTTGCGGCCTACCTGAACCTCTTTGGGCTGTCCGGCCTCCTGCCCACAGTGATAGTCGATGGCGTAGATCCCGGCCAGAACAGCGCAGCCGTCGAGGCATATCTGGACATAGAGATTGCCGGCTCTGTTGCGCCCGGAGCCACCGTCCTGCTGTACACCTCGAACGGGACGGCGTTGAGCAACGGTCTCGCCCTGGCTGCGATGCGCGCCGTGGAAGACGATCAGGCCGGAATCATCAGCGTCAGCTACGGTGAGTGCGAGTCTGCATTGGGCCAGAGCGGCAATGCATTCTGGAGTGCCCTATGGCAACAGGCTGCCGCACAAGGCCAGACGGTTTTTGTTTCTTCAGGCGATGGCGGCTCCGCCAGCTGTGACAACTTCGATGCGCAGCAGGTGGCTTACAGTGGCCTCGCGGTCAACGGCATAGCCTCCACTCCGTATAACGTCGCCGTCGGCGGCACCGACTTCTTTTACAGCAGCTATAACACGCCTTCGGCCATCGCCGCGCAACTAAACTCCTACTGGTCCACCACTTCCACCACCACGCCCACAGTCTCTCTCAAGCAGCCTATCCCCGAGCAGGCCTGGAACGACTTCTTCGGCTTCAACATGTATGACAGCGGCAATCCCAATAACCAGCCCAGCGAAATGATTGTGGCCAGCGGTGGCGGAGCTTCGAGCGCCGCGCTCTATCCCAGCGGCATCGCGACGGGTTACGCCAAGCCGGCATGGCAAACCGGAACCGGCGTCCCCACTGACCATGTGCGCGACCTTCCCGACCTCTCCCTGTTCGCCGCTAATGGCTACAATTACAGCTTCTATCCCATCTGCGCTAGCCCCGGTGACTGCTCCGGCGCAAACCTGACCAGCAGCAGCACGGTGGTCATCACCGGCGTGGGCGGCACCTCCGCCAGCTCCCCGGCCATGGCTGGCATCCAGGCCCTGATCAACCAGAGCACTGGCGTGTGGGCCGGGCAGGCCAACTTCATCTACTATCCGCTGGCCACAAGGCATCCGGCAGCCTTCCATGATGTAACCATAGGCGGCAATCAGGTGCTTTGCTACCCCGGCACGGCCAACTGCGTGGCCGGCTCTTCGATCTCGAACTCCAACGGTTACTACGTCGAAAACGGTTACTCCACTGGCACGGGTTATGACCTGGCCACCGGGTTGGGCTCGGTAGATGTCGCCAGCATGATTGCGAATTGGAACTCTGTGTCCTTCACCCCCACCACCGTTACCCTCAATGTCAGCCCCACCACTCTTGTCCACGGCACAACGGCCACTATCAACGGCGCAGTGACACGCTCCTCGGGATCGGGCACACCCACCGGTTCTGTGAGTCTGGACAGCAACAATGGCATCTCCCACTCTGCGGCCATCGACGATATCGCTCTCTCCACGGGCAGCTACTACGCCTCGGTGGACAACCTGCCCGGCGGAATCTATCAGCTCACCGCTGTTTATGGCGGCGACGGCACCTTCGGAGCCGGTAAATCAGCACCCGTCACCGTCACCGTTACACCGGAAAACAATACGCTGGCAACCACCGGCTGGGCCTGGAATCCCTTCGACCTGTATCTCTACCCTCTCTCCGCGGGAATCACCGTGCCCTATGGAGCACAGATCTCTTTGGATGCGCAGCCCATAAGCGCCAACGCCACCATCGCCAACGAGCCCACCCCGGCCACCGGAACCGTCACCTTCACCGACAGGCTGGGATCGGCAACCGTCACCGCGACGCAGCCGCTCAACGCCGCCGGTGTGGCGGAGTGGTCAACCGGCGTCTTTGCGCCCGGCAATCACACGGTCAGCGAATCCTACTCCGGCGACCCAAGCTATAACCCCTCCGCCGCTCTCTCCGCCGCCTCTTTTATCGTGATACCGGGCAGCACCAGCCTCACTGTCAAGCCCCTGGTCTCCTCCGTCGCCGCCGGAGCCAGCGTAACCGTCGATGTGATTCTCAACACTGGCTACCTCTCTCTCTACGGAACCCTGCCCACCGGCAACGTAATCGTTACCCTGGGCACTCAATCGATCGCCGCCCCCTGGCAGCCATACGGCGCAACCGGCAACGCCAGCTTGGAAGCGGTGGTCACATTCAGCAACGTCCCGGCGGGTATTCTGCCCCTCATCGCCTACTATCAAGGTGACAGCAACTGGTTGGGCTCTGCCGCCAACGGTGGAACCGTCATCTCGCTGGCAAGCAAATTCACTCCCGCTGTTGTGCTCAATACCAGCTTGGCTACCCCCTCGCCCAGCCAGAACTTTACCCTCACCGCCACCGTCACCGGCGTCTCCGGCAAGCCAAATCCCACAGGCACAGTCGCTTTCCTCTCCGACGGTCAAAGCTTTGAAGCCTTCGTCAACCTAAACAGTGGTGTAGCCGCCATTGTCATTCCCGGCTACGCCACCGCAAATGGCACCAACATCTTCACCGCCGTCTACCAGGGCGACGGCAATTACAACGCCGCCGCCTCCAATGCGGTTAACGTCACCGTCTCCCAAGCGGATTTCTCCCTCACCACCCAAAATGCCGAACTCACCATCTCTCCCTCCGGCTCGGGAATCAGCACCCTGGCGCTCGCGCCCATCAACGGTTTCAGCAACACTGTCACCATCTCCGCCAGCGCGCCCGCCGGCATCACCGTAACTCCGGCTGCGGCCTCCCTAGCCCTCAGCGCGCCTGCCACGGACGTACTCACGTTAAATGTTGCAGCCTCCTCAGCCTCCGAAATTTATCCATTACCTAATACTCCAGGTACATTTATTTCGTCGTATCCTCTTGGTCATTACCCTGAAGGAACAACTATTGATTCAATTGGAAATGTATGGATTACGAATCATACCGACAGCACGGTCATGGAGTATTCACCTAATGGTGTACTTTTACATACCTATTCAACTGATACATATGGAGCCTCGCTAATTGCTATTGATCATGATGGTAATATATGGCTAGCTCAAATTCATAATAACATAGTCACAAAAATGTCATCCTCGGGTACCATACTAGGTACTTATACAACAGGGCAAACGTCGGCTAATCCAGGACCATTATCTATGGTTATTGATGCGCATAACAATGTGTGGATGGTAGTACTAAATACAGTAAATCCCGGAGCGGGTGTGTTAGTTGAATTATCATCTACTGGAACAATTTTAAATACTATAGCCTTGCCTGGAATTGGGGCAGGCGGACTTGCTATTGATTCTGGTGGAAATATATGGGTTTCTTATGAAGGTTCTAATATTTTGACAGAAGTATCACCAATGGGAAATATCATTCAGAATATAAATGTTGCAGCTAAGTCAGGTGGTAGCAATGGAACGTTTCGATTCGATTCTAGCGGCAATATCTGGATAGCTGATACATTTGGTGGAAGTAAATCTATTATTGTGCTAACACCGACAGGAGCTGTTCTACAAACGATAACATTAGGCTATATACCCACAGGACTTTCTTTTGATCCACTCGGAAATGTATGGGTATCTTGTACTATTACTGATGACGCTAACGGATATATTTTAGAGTTATCTCATAGCGGTGAAATATTATATACATATACAAGCCCATATTCAAATAGTTCTCCATTTGCACCGCTTATTAACAATGATGGGACTGTTTGGACGACGTTCAATACTGTCAATTATACGGTTAATAATGGATATGTCATTAGGTTGGCTGGCAGCACAACCACGGGAACATCTACACCATTTGTAACAGATCTTCCAATTACTATCACTGCCAGCGGCGGCGGACACATTCACACTGCGCAGATACTCGTCCGTGTTCTGGCGGTCGCGGCGCCCGTTTTCTCTCCAGCGGCCGGAACCTTTTCCTCCACGCAGCAGGTCACTCTAACCGACGCCACAGATAACACAGCCATCTTTTACACAACCGACGGAACCACGCCAACCGCCTCTTCCACTATGTACACCGGCGCCATCACCGTCTCCGCATCGGAAACCATACAGGCCATCGCCATCGTCAGTGGCTATGCATCTTCCTCCGTCACCTCGGGAACCTACACCATCGGCACGCCTTTCTTCGGATGTCCCTCCGGAAGCGGCAGTTGCGTGGATAACTTCACCGGCTCCGCGGGAACCGCGCTGCCAACCTACAATTCCCGGTGGGTGCTGGCGGCAGGCACGAACTCCATCTCCACCACTGGCTCCAATAGCGCGCAGGTCTCAGGCACAGCCAGCGCTGTCTACTATTACTCCGCATCTTCTTCCGACATATCGCAGATTACTCTTGCTCCCTCCAGCACCACCATCGGTTACGAGAAGCTGGCCTGCGTCAGAGTATCTAGCGGTAATGGCGGATATTGTCTGGGCTTAAGCGCGGTGTCCAGCGGAAACTACACCGCTTGTTATGTGATGAAGAACTTCAGGTATCTGGGCTATGGAAACTGTAGCGCCATGGCGGCTACCGCAAACCACACTCTCGCCCTGGTCGCATCCGGCACTTCCACCGTCACCTTAACCATCTACGTGGATGGCGTTTCCAAAGGAACCGTCACCGACAGCTCCAGTCCTTATACCGTCGCGGGTTCGGGATTTGGATTGCAGGGAGATGGTACGCCCTCCGACAGCGCCGTCAACGAATGGCAGGATTACAGCGGTGGTTTTCCTGCTGCTACGCCCACCTTCAGCCCCATAGCCGGCATCTATCCTTCGGCGCAGACGGTGAGCATCCTCGACACCACCCCCAGCGCGACCATTTATTACACCACCAACGGAACCGCGCCCACCACCAGTTCAACCCTCTATAGCACGCCGATTACCGTCTCCGCCACAGAGACGCTGGAAGCCCTCGCTACCGCACCAGGATATTTGCAGAGCGGAGTCGGGTCGGCAACTTACACCATCAGCGCTACGTTATACGGATGCCCCTCTGGAAGCGGCAGTTGCTTTGACTATTTCGCGGGAACTTCAGCAACGCTTCTGCCCACCTACAATTCCCGGTGGGTGCTGGCGGCAGGCACGAACTCCATCTCCACCACTGGCTCCAATAGCGCGCAGGTCTCAGGCACAGCCAGCGCTGTCTACTATTACTCCGCATCTTCTTCCGACATATCGCAGATTACTCTTGCTCCCTCCAGCACCACCATCGGTTACGAGAAGCTGGCCTGCGTCAGAGTGTCAAGCGGTAATGGCGGATACTGTCTGGGTTTGAGCGCGGTGTCCAGCGGAAACTACACCGCATGTTATGTGATGAAGAACTTCAGGTATCTGGGCTACGGAAACTGTAGCGCCATGGCGGCTACCACAAGCCATACTCTCACGCTGGTCGCATCCGGCACTTCCACCGTCTCCTTAACCATCTATGTGGACGGCGTTTCCAAGGGTACCATCACAGATAGCTCCAGTCCTTATACCGTCGCGGGTTCGGGATTTGGATTGCAGGGAGACGGTACGCCCGCCGACAGCACCGTCAACGAATGGCAGGATTACAGCGGCAGTTCCCCGACGGCCTCGATTTCCCCTAGCCCGAAAAGGAATGTCGGTAGCATACAGCAAGAAAGACCAACTTATTGAGCGCCGGAATTCCTGCTGCAAGCTTGGAATAAGCCCCAGCGGACCCCACCCGCAATGAAAACGGCCAGCCCTCGGGCTGGCCGTTTTGGTTGAATGCTTTCGGTTACTGATTAGTTGTGGCCCTTGCGGGGCTTGCCCCAGGAAAGAACCTCCAGATCAACCTCTGCAAGCCCGGGCTTGATCATGCCAATCTTTTGAGCGGCGCCATACGACAGATCGAGGATGCGCCCGCTGTAAAGGTAGCCGCGATCGGTTATGCGTACAACCACCGAGCGCTTGTTTTTGCGGTTGATCACCCGCACCATCGTGCCAAAGGGAAGGGTTGGATGGCAGGCGGTCATCGCGTACATGTCATAGCGTTCTCCAC
>CAZFMB010000037.1:0-37525 GCA_964520005.1 uncultured Occallatibacter sp. | reverse complement strand
GAAAGCTGGAGAGGCCAATGCAGCCGGAGGCGATGGCCAGCGGCGCGGTGAAGCTGACCTGCCAGACGTAGAGAAAGCTCAACCAGTTGCCGGCGCGCTGGGGGCTGTAGATTTCTCTTATAAAAGCATACGATCCGCCGGCGCGCGGAAAGGCTGCACCCAACTCGGCCCACACCAGGCCGTCGGCCACGGCAATGACCGCGCCCAGCACCCAAGCCCAGACGGAGAGCCGATAGCCCGCTGCGGCGATTACCAGCGGTAGCGTGATGAACGGGCCGACGCCGATCATCTCCAACATATTGAAGGCCACGGCGGAGCGCAGTCCGATGCGGCGCTGGAGGCTGGCGGCGGGGATGGAAGTGGCGAAAGTCATGAGGTTCTTACGCTCCCCGGATTGTACACTGACGGAAGTATGTTCTTTGCCGATAAGTCAAATCAAGCAGCAGTGGGCGCGGTCTTAGCCGGTCTGATTCTGGCCGGCGTTCTCTCCGTTCGCCTGGCCTGTCAGCAGCCTGTCCAACAGCCTGCCCGGCAGCCCGTGCCCGCTGCGCTGACACTTGCATCTGTTTCTTTGCCCGAGCCGAGCGATGTTGCCATTCCCTTGCCTGAAGATCGGGGAGCCGCGGCTCTGGAACAGTCCCTCAAGCGCCTCTCGACAACGGCCAGCGTGATGATGATTGTGGCGCATCCCGACGATGAGGATGGCGCATTGCTGACCTACCTTTCGCGCGGCATGGGAGCGCGCGTGTCGCTGCTGACGCTGACCCGCGGCGAGGGCGGACAAAACGCCATGTCGGCGGACGCCGATGACGCGCTCGGCCTTATCCGCACCAACGAACTGCTGAAGGCGAGCGAATATTACGGCGCAAAACAGCTATGGGGCACGGAGGCTGACTTCGGTTTCTCCAAGACGCAAGAGGAGTCCTTCGCCAAGTGGGGACACGACCGCGTCCTCTACGACGCCGTGCTGGCTGTCCGGCGCGAGAGGCCGCAGGTGATTGTCTCCACCTTCGTCGGCGGAGTGAGTGATGGCCATGGCCACCACCAGGTCTCCGGCGAGATTGCGCAGGAGGTCTTCAAGGCGGCTGGCGATCCGGCAGTTTTTCCCGAGCAGTTGAATGACGGTCTGCAACCATGGCAGCCGCTGGCCGTTTACTCCATGGTTCCGTTTGCGCCTATTAAAGACGGAAAGATGTTCGACTACGCGACGGGTAAGTGGGCTCCGGCGCGCTTCAAAAATTATGTGACCGGCGAATGGATAGAAGGCGCGCCTTCGACTGACGTGACGATTCAGGTCGGAGGGCTGGACCCGGTGCTGGGCCGCAGCCCAGTACAGATAGCGCGCGAAGGCTGGGGGCAACAGAAATCGCAAAACGGCGGCGGAAACCCCACGCTGAGCGGACCGGCGGCATCGAACTATCATCTGTGGGCCGTGGCTCCGGAAGCGGCGGCAAATGTGGGGACGACTACTGCAAGTGATGACCTCTTCCACAACAGTAAGGTCAACATTGACACCAGCAACGCTGAACTCGTCTCGCATGTGAAGAGCGCTGTGCCCAAGTGGCTGCTCAAGAGCCTACGCCGGATTGACGCTTCGATTCAGCAGGTCGAATCGAAATGTCCGTGCAGTGCAAGCCTTCCAGTCGCGCACAAGCTCGTACCGATTTACCGCCAAACTCTTGAGCTGCGCAAATGGATAGCCACCAGTGATCTGAATGTGAAAACCAAGGCCAGTTTACTGTCTGAATTGGACGCCAAGATCGACGAATTTCAGGTAGCGCTGAAAGAGTTGCTCGGCCTGGATATGATCGCCTTCACCACCAAGGCCGACAGTGTGCAAGGCGGCGGTCCGTTCCGTGGCGGCTCGGCCGATGAAACGCCACGCAGCATAACACCGGGCGAGGAGTTCCGGGTTCGCGTCCACGCCACGCAAGCGACGCCGGAGACGCGGCTCAATAGCGTCTGGCTGGAAAGCCGCAGCGGCGATCCTTGGAAGGCTGATAACACGACCGGAGCGATTGACTCCACGGCACGAGTCAGCGATCCGATTTTCCGCGTGCACGCAACGGAAAACGCCGAGCCGACGCAGCCCTACTTCACTCGCCCTTCCATCGAGCAGCCCTACTACGATCTGGCGCATCCGGAGTGGCGCTTGCGGTCGTTTGCGCCCTATCCGCTGGTGGCTTGGACGGAGTTCACCTTTGACGGCCTGCCGATTCGCGTGGGCAAGGTCGTCCAGACGTTGCAACGCGTCCCTGGCGTAGGCGGCGTCTACGAACCACTCGTGGTCACGCCTCTGATCGGTGTGCGCATGGAGCCGGAGGCGCGCATTCTGCCGCTCGACGGCTCGGCTCTTCCTGTGCGTGTGACGGTGTATACGCAAGCAGCGGCCGAGGGAACAGTAACGCTCGAGTTGCCGGCAGGGTGGACTTCTCAACCGGTAGAGGCGCATTTTCACACGATAAGCGCGGGCGACACAGAGCCGATTCTTTTTTCCGTCATGTCAGATGACGCTATGACTGGTGCGTATAACATCGAGGCCATCGCGCGCTCCGGCGGGCTTGAGTACAGGGCTGGCTGGCGGAGCGTGGGCTACATGGGGTTGCGACCCTACAACCAGTACAAGCCCGCTCAATTGAAAACCCGCAAGGTAGACGTGAAGCTTGCGCCGGGTTTGCGTATCGGCTATGTGATGGGCACCGGCGATCTTGTTCCCGAGGCCATCGAGGGGATGGGCGGCGCGGCGCACCTGCTTACGGCGGCGGAACTGACTTCAGGCGACCTCTCCGCGTGGAACGTGATCATCATCGGCATTCGAGCTTACTCCGCGCGTCCAGAACTGGCTGCGGCTCAGCCGCGCCTCGATGAGTTCGTCCGCCGCGGAGGGACTCTGATAGTCCAGTACCAGAGCGGCAACTTTCCCGCGCCCTTTCCGCTATCGATGTCGCGCATGGCGGAGCGCGTGGTGGATGAAACTGCTCCCGTGAAGCTGCTGGAGCCGTCGAGTGCGTTACTTCATTGGCCGAACGCCATCGGCGATGCGGACTTCGACGGCTGGGTCGAGGAGCGCGGCCACTCTTTTCTGGATAGCTGGGACGCACATTACACGGCGTTGACCGAGACCGCTGACCCCGGTCAGGACGCGCAACGCGGCGGCCTACTGGTGGCGCATCCCGGCAAGGGAACGTATATCTATGTTGCCTACGCGCTCTATCGCCAGCTTCCGGAGTTAGTGCCGGGCGCATACAGATTGTTGGCTAACCTGCTCAGCGCGGGCCAGAATGATGCGTCGCATGGGGAACAATCTCCAGCGCCGCGTCCCTAGGCCAGCTTAAAACGCTGGCTTTTTCAACGCAAACGTTCTTTCGGCCTCGCAATTCGTGTCATGTGCGATACAATTCCTTAAAACCAGTATCGAAAAAAAATGGAGTTTCCGGTTGAAAGCCAGAGTATGGACGATTGCGGCAGTGCTTTCACTGCTGCTCATTATGGCGGCTGAAATTGTCTTCTCCGTTCGTGGCGAGTCGTTGAGCTGGGATGAAGGCGACCACATCTTTGCCGGCTATATGTCGCTCAAGACCCATGATTACGGCCTCAATCCAGAACATCCTCCGCTTGTTAAGATGGCTGCGGCGCTCCCGCTGATCCCCTTGGCTCTTCGCGTGCCGCCTCTTCAGGGCCGCTACTTCAAGTTAGAATCCTACCTGGACGGTCGGGAGTTGATCTTCCACAACGGCCCGAGCGACGGTGGCCGCTACACGGCAGACTTCATCATCTTTCGTGCTCGCATGGGTGTGATAGTTTTCGTCCTGTTGCTTGCCCTGCTCACATTTCAGGCAGGCAAGGAGATGTTCGGAACGGCAGCCGGGTTAGTCGCTATCACTCTGGTCGCCTTTGAGCCGACCCTCCTTACCAACGGTCCCTTTGTTACAACCGACGCAACCGTATCTTGTATGTTCCTGGCCGGCATCTATAGTTTGTATCGCTGGGTCAAAGCGCCAAGCCTGTTGCGTCTACTCATTGTTGGCCTGTCGTGCGGATTGGCTCTGGCCGCAAAGCATTCCGCAATTCTACTGCTACCCATGATGATTGTTCTCCTCGCAGGAGAATTGACTTACTATTGGATTTCGATTCGGCGCACAACCTCGGGCAACGCCCTGCTGAGAGTCTGCGGTTTCCATGCATTCAAGCTCTTCGGAGGACTAGTGGCAATTTCGGCGATTGCCATCCTTGTTCTATGGGCGTTTTACGGATTTCGTTATGCGGCGCGTCCCGCCGGGCTGCATCTCGATCCCGATCTTGCCACATCCGCTCAAGGACTCAAGTCACTCGAGGCTCAAGGCATCCACTTCTTTGCCCGCTATCACCTTCTTCCGGAGAGTTATCTCTACGGTCTCGCCGATGTAAGGCAGATGGGCAATGGGATGCCCACCTATATCTTCGGCAAGGTCTATGGCCACGGCGTCTGGTTCTATTTTCCGGTGGCGATGGCCATCAAACTAACACTGGGTATGTTCGGACTGCTGGGGATCGCCGCCGCGGCTCTATTTACCGGCAGGTTCCGTCTCACTCGGGAGATATATTACCTGGTCGTGCCGACGGTGATCTATCTTGCTGTTGTGATCGCGTCGCCGCTCAATATTGGCATCCGTCATATTTTGCCGACACTGGCTTTTCTAATCCTACTGGCGGCGGGCGGCGCTTGCGCCATGGCGCGTAACAGCAAAAGATGGAGCTACGCCGTCGCGGTGATCGTGGCTGCTCATTGCATCAGTTCTCTTATGGTTTTTCCCAATTACATGGCCTACGCCAATGAGGCCTGGGGAGGCCCCAGCCAAACGTACCGCTATCTGACTGACTCCAATACCGACTGGGGACAGCAACTTATCGCAGTTAAGGACTATATAGAAAAACACAATATTCACGACTGCTGGTTCGCCTATTTTGTCTCGCCCTTTATTCTGCCTAGCGACTACGGCATACCGTGCAAGCTGCTGCCAACCGCCGATACCGGATGGGCAGGTATGGAGCTTGAGGTTCCGCCCGTCGTTCATGGCCCGGTTTTCATCAGCTACTCGGATCTCAACAGCTACGAGTTTGGCAGTGAGAAACTAAACCCATATCAAGACTTTATTGCGCGTAAACCGGATGCGGTAATTCAGGATGGCGTCGCCGTCTATAACGGCGATTATTCCATTCCCATGGCGCAGGCGATCAGTCACGTACACAAGGCTTGGCGCCTGCGCAGGAGCAAAGACCTGGCTAGAGCGCTCCAGGAGGCCGAGACTGCAGTCAGCATCGCCCCCCAATTCATCGATGCGCAGCGCGCGCTTGGCCGCATACTACAGGACCAGGGAAGAAATGCGGAGGCTGTCAGCCACTACAACCAGGCCATGGCCATAGCTCGCACCATGGACCCATCGGCTCAGGAGGAGCCGGTCAACTGGATCAACCAACGGCTCGCCGAGATCTCCAAATCAACTACGCCGGGAAGGTGATATACGGCGACAGTGTCAGGCTGCACCTCATTAAAGGACTTTCGGCCGTATATCGTTCTTGTTTGGAAGCCGATAGGGTCGTATTTGCTATCCATCTGGGAATTAAGCAATACGAGGGGTTAGCGTTGCAAAATGCAATATATACCTTAATGAGCAATATTGCTCAGACAAGCATTGGGTAAGTGCCTAGACTCATAACATACAGGTTCCTGTGTGTTCTAGCTAGTGAACATGCAGGGAATGTAAGGCCGGATGATCCACCGTGCCGCGTAGCGGTATATCCAAACTCACCTCACCTGGGACCGTGCGATCTATGCAACGGATATTCTTGGTGAGCTAGCTGAGTCATATCAAGCTAATCCTCAGTAGTGTGTTGTTTGTTCCTCTCTGCAATCCTGCGGCTCTCAAGGAAAGCCGCAGGAATTGCGTTTTCGGCCATATAAAAGTTATTTGCTGGTATGTGGATGCGAGGAAAGGCTGTTCAGTCGTGGAGAACGACATTCAATAGAGATTTGTGTATTTTTATGCCGCCGTTATAGTCGATAAAGCCCATCTTGCGAAAGCGATTCATGAAGAAGCTGACGCGCGACCGCGTGGTCCCGATCATCTCCGCCAGCGTCTCCTGACTAATCTTGGGAATCAGAGACTCTGGTTCGCCTGGCTGCCCGAAATCCGCCATCAAAAGCAGAATCCGCGCCAGCCGTTTCTCGCTGGAATTGAAGAGCTGATCGACCAGGTCAGCTTGAGTTCTCATGCTGCGCTCCAGCAGAAACTTCAGAAACATGTCGCTGAATGCGTGCTCTTCGTGCATGACGCGAACCATCTCCGCACGCTCAATTTTAAGAGCTGAACATGGGATGAGAGCTGTGGCCGTGGCCATGCGTAACCCTGGCGTGCCGGCCATCGAATCCTCGCCTACAAAATTGCCCGCTGTAAGCAGCGCGATGGTCGCCTCTTTGCCCTCTTTGGAGATAACCGTTAGTTTCGCGCGTCCGCTCTGTATATAGAAGACGCAGTCGGCAGGATCACCCTGCGTGTAAAAAGCTTCCTTAGGCTTCAAATGGATAATTCTCCGCCCCAGCCCGGCTTGCGCCAGAAAAACTTCGGGATCAAACCTTACGTGATTCTGCCCTGCCATTCGATCTGTATGTCCCCTTCTGCGATTTGGCCCGGGGTCTTTCCGTAGAGATACCGAAGCGCACCCCCTTTTTTACCCCAGTTTCGAGTAAAATACACAACTTTTCTATAAAATCGCTTGATTTCGAAGGTATGTCTGTTCACTTTTGCTCACGTTTTAACAAGTCGTTGTGAAAATAGAGAAAATAGTTTCGATTTAGTAAAAATTATGAGTCAAAAAGTGCTCCGCTGTGTGCATCATTCGACTGCATCTGCCTTTCGAAACCCTCTTTCGCAACACCAAGCAGCTCGTAAGTTATTGCAAAGATGAGACAATAAAAGAGCGCCAGGGTTGGCAAGTTCCCATGTTTCCGGCGCGAGGGAGATTCAGTGGCCAAACTGCATGTCCTGTCGACGCACCTGTTCGCTAACCAGCGCCTGAGCACCACGTATCTGGAGCAGGCCGTCCTGTGGGGCGCGGAGGCAGTGGAGATTTTCGCGGCGCGCCAGCATTTCGACTACACCAGCCGCGAGCAGGTGGCGGAGTTGGCCGCCTGGTTCCGGTCGAACGCGCTTACGGCATGGTCGATGCACGCTCCGATTTACACTGACCGGGAGATGGGCCGATCCGGCCTGCCCGCCCTCAACCTGTTGCACACAGAGAAAAGCCGCCGCATCGAGGCCATGGACGAGATTAAGCGGGCTCTCGAAACCGCCGAGCAGATTCCCTTCCGCAATCTTGTCGTTCACCTTGGAGATAAGGACGATGAGTGGTCGCCGCACAGTGTCGAGTACGCCCAAACAGCTCTGGAGCATCTGGGTGCCTTCGCCCGTCCGCTTGGCGTGCGCCCACTCGTGGAAAACCTGCTGAGCGAGCCCACCACGCCCGAGCATCTGGTGGAAATACTGGAGACGGGCCACCTCGACCAGATCGGCGTTTGCCTCGACCTGGGTCACGCGCACATGACGGTCGGCGTGTCTGCTGCCATCGCTACGCTGGGAGGGCACATTGTCCAGATTCACGCGCACGACAACCACGGCACGAAGGACGAGCATCTCTTTCCCGGAGACGGCGCCATCGCCTGGCCTGCTGCCGTCATATCACTTAACGCGCTCGCCGCGCCGCCCGCCATTGTGCTGGAACTCAGTTCAAAGTTAGCCGTCGAGCCGGCAGAGTTGCCGCAACGCATCCGGCGCGCCTTCGAGCTGCTTGGATAAAACGATTTTATTGTTTTATCGGGTTAACCAACGAAGAATACCAAACCCGTCATCTGCGATTACTTTGCAATGGTTTTGAGGGTTGGAGTTTCCTGTGCCAGATAAAGACCCATTATTTTCAGCACTTGGCTTCGCGCCTGTACGCAGCAACTTTGAGAGCTCCGCGACTTCACTCTGCGTGA
The DNA here is from genome assembly GCA_964520005.1 of uncultured Occallatibacter sp. Lineage (GTDB taxonomy): Bacteria > Acidobacteriota > Terriglobia > Terriglobales > Acidobacteriaceae > Telmatobacter. The sequence goes on along the minus strand of CAZFMB010000037.1, from coordinate 29,511 downwards.
AGCTGCCTTGGATTACGCCCCGGTCGCGAATCGCGCTCTGAATTTTGGCCACCTCGCGGACACGCCCTCCCATCACCACGGCCATGCTCTGGCCTACATTCTTGCTGGTGTAGTCGTAGAATCTGCCTCCGGCCTCACTGGTCAATGTGAACAGAACTTCTCTCTGGCCCGAGTATTGATTGATGCTCGGATCAGCAGTGCGAAAGTCATTGCCGGCCACAATCGAAACGCGCTGCAATACATATACGGTATCGGCCTCCGAACCAGCGCCGACAGTACCAGAGCTATGAAGCAATTCCTCGTCTGCCGGAATCGCGCCGCCGAGACTGGCAGTCGCTTCCTGCTCATCCTTGTAGGGACCGCTAACCACGGCGCGAATCTCCAGCAAGGAAGCGGATGTATTCCCCAAAGGTGTATAGGTCATTGTTGCCGGCGGTTGAATCGCTTGGTCGCAGCTGAGTTTCCAGAGAAGACTAGCTCCTGAAGCGGCATCAACTGCCTTGGACCGGTAATAATAACGGCCTGAATTGTCTTTCACCGTCCAGCCGCCGCCTTCGATTCCATCAAAGACATTGACGGGAATAGCGTCAACAGAAAGAATCTTCACTGTACGAGGTTCCGGACCCCATCCCAGGTTGTGGTTGGCCTTGGTAAAGTGTAAGGCTGCCATGACAACGAGGGTAATTGCCAGGCTCAATCCCAGGATGCAAGAGGCAATGATGATGAGAGCTTTTTTCATGCTGTCATTCTACGCCGGCCAGAGCGGCAAATTGTGCCGAGCGCAATGCATTTTTTCAAGCATGCATTAGCAGATGCGCGGCAACTGTTCGCCGATCTGCTGCGGAATCACGCGATTGGCGCCCATCGCGGTGCGCGCAATCAGCATCCGTTTGTGTCCGGCGGTGACCGTGCCGATGCGCGCGGCGTCGCGGCCCAGTGGATGAGCGCACAGGATTTTGAGAATCTGCTCGACGGCTTCAGGCGCTACGAAGAAAACCACCTTGCCCTCGTTGGCCACGTAGACAGGGTCGAGTCCGAGCAGTTCGCAGGCGGACTGCACCTCGGGGCGCACCGGCAAACTTGTCTCTTCGATCTCCATGCCCACACTCGAAGCCTGCGCAATCTCGTTGAGCGTGGAGGCAAGTCCGCCGCGCGTTGGATCGCGCATGACGCGGACTGATATACCTGCGGCTGCCAGAACCTCGGCAATCATCCCATTCAGCGCGGCGCAATCGGAGCGAATCTGGCTCTCGAACTCCAGGCCCTCTCTTACGCTCATGATCGCCATGCCGTGGTCGCCGATAGTGCCGGAGATGAGAATCGCGTCGCCGGGCTGTGCGCGATTCGGCCCAACCGTGATTCCCGGTCGCAACAGTCCAATGCCCGACGTGTTGATGTAGCAGCCGTCGCCGTGGCCGCGCTCCACAACCTTGGTGTCGCCGGTGACGATCTTAACGCCTGCCGCCGCCGCCGCCCGCGCCATCGCCTCCACAATCGCCGCCAACTGCGCCAGCGGAAAGCCCTCTTCCAAAATGAAGCTGGCGCTCAAAAACTTTGGCTCCGCACCTGAGACGGCCAGATCGTTCACTGTCCCGTTCACCGCCAGCTCGCCAATCGATCCGCCGGGAAAAAACAACGGCTGCACGACATACGAGTCTGTACTCATCGCCATCCTGCCGCCGCCTAGTTCGAGCACCGCCGCGTCGCCCATGTTTTCCAGTTCTGGATTGCGGAATGCGGGCAGAAACAGATGCTCCACAAGCTCGTTGCCAAGCTTGCCTCCGCCGCCGTGGCCCATCACAATCGTGGGATAGTCAGCGAGAGGCAACGGACAGGACCAACCGGAGAAATCGGGCGATGTGGAATTCTCTGACATTTTGTATTCTTGATTCCTTTCATCCAGCCCGAGTTACATGCTAGTTGTTGTTCTTCCCGCGCCAGCCAGTTCCTCCGCCGACAAAAACCGCCCATAATTGTAATAGGCCGCGCAGGCGCCTTCGCTCGATACCATGGTTGCGCCCAGCGGATGACGCGGCGTGCATTGTTTGCCGAAGGCGGAGCACTCGGCCGGTTTGATGACTCCGCGCAACACATCTCCTGAGCGGCACAGCGGCGACTCGGCAGTGTGTATGCCGGAAATCTGAAAGCGCTGCTCGGCGTCAAACTCTCGATAAGGTTCGCTCAGCCGCCAGCCGCTCTTCGGTATCACGCCAATTCCCCGCCACGCCCTGTCGGTGACCTCAAAGACCTCGGCCAGCAGCTTCTGCGCGGCCCTGTTGCCGTCGAAAGTGACGATGCGCTCGTAGGCGTTCTCCACCTCGTTGCGGCCCGCCTCCAGTTGAATCACGCACCGCCGAATCCCATCGAGCAGATCAAGCGGCTCAAAGCCTGTAACCACCATAGGGACTTTATACTTGGCCGCCAGAGGTGGATACTCCCAGTAGCCCATCACGCTGCACACATGGCCGGCCAGCAGAAAACCGTCAATCCTGCGGTCTGGCGCGCTCAGAATGGCTTCAATTGCCGGCGGCACAAGAACATGGGAGACGAGCAGAGAAAAATTCTTCAGCCCGCGCCGCTTGGCGACGTGCACGCTCATGGCGTTGGCCGGAGCGGTGGTCTCAAAGCCCACGCCGAAAAAAACCACCTGTTTGTCAGGATTTTTAACAGCCAGCTCCACCGCGTCCAGCGGCGAGTAGACCACGCGCACGTCGCCCCCCGCGCCCTTCACCTGAAATAAATCGCCCTCGGTGCCGGGGACGCGCAGCATATCGCCGAAGGAGCAGAAGATGACGCCGGGCTGGGCGGCGATAGCCAGCGCCTTGTCGATCAGCTCAAGCGGCGTCACGCACACCGGGCAGCCGGGCCCATGAATCATCTCGATCCCCGCCGGCAGCATCTGGTCGATTCCGTTCTTAATGATAGAGTGGGTTTGCCCGCCGCAGACCTCCATGATCTTCCACGGCCGCGTGGCGACGGAGTGAATCTCCCGCGCCATCCTCTGCGCGATCTCGCCATTGCGGAATTCGGTTAGGTACTTCATTTGCCTATGCTCTCGTCCACAAAATCATCGTGTCCCAGGTATTATCTGCCGCAGCGGAGAGACTTGGGAAATCATGCAGCAACTCCCATCAGAACGAACTCACGGTGCTACTGTAGCCCAGGTGATTTAACCCGCGTGAGCGTGATATCGCCGCCAGGAAAATCCCCTGAATCGGATTTGGTAGTCAGCTTGATCGTATCGCCGATGACTACGCCTTCATGCTTGATGATCGTGCCATTGACATTTAGTGTGAACGTCAGCTTGTCACCATCGATCTTGCCTTCGGTAATTTCGATTGGGTCGCCCTGCGGACCTATTACAGAGCCGGCCAGATTGGCGCCATCCTGCTTGAGGGTAAATGCGAGATGAAACCTATTCCCGCCCGGCTCCACCATTTCACCTGACCAAGCGCCGGTTACATCCGCTGCGAAGGCAATTACGGCGCAGAATGCGAGCGTGAGAGTAGCGCAAACCCGTAAAATTTTTTTCATCAGTGACACCTCGTGTTGAATTTGTTCCGTCGGATGATGCCAACTTGCGGATAACAGTGTAACTTGCGATGTGCCCAGCCTCGCATACCGCGGCGAGAGAGCAGGGAATTAACAACATTCAGTTGATGAGTTTTTGGGGATGATCCACGGTGCAGCTTCCGTCCGGGCAAGCCGATTGTGGCGCTGCTGCCGCCCTCGCAAAAGCATCTTCTTCGCTGCTCAGCTCCTCGTCCAGCATGCCCATGGCGCGGAAGTCCTCCAGCGTCTGCAGCGCCGTCTCTTCATCGATCTTGGAGAGCGCAAAGCCAACGTGGACAATGGTATAGTCGCCCACCTGGACCTCCGGCACATAGTCCAGGCAGACGCGCTTGACGATGCCGCCAAAGTTAACCCGCCCAATGCGCAGATCGCCCTCAGTGGTGATTTCCTCGACTTTTCCCGGAATCGCTAGGCACATGGTTTATCTATTATGACGGGTTTGAGGCGCGTTTGGGGTGATTTAAATCACTAAAACATGCGTTCAGCCCCGCCCCTTCCGCGCCTCCGCCAGATACGCCAGCCACTCCTCCATCCCCGCGCCAGTCTTTGCCGAAGTTTCAAAAATCCGAATCCCTGGCCGTATCTCATTGATATTCTTAAGCGCCAGCTCCCGGTCGAAGCTGCACGCCTCGGCGATATCCATCTTGGTAATCACCGCGGCATCGGCGGAGTTGAAGAGCGTGGGATACTTCAGCGGTTTGTCCTCGCCCTCGGTCACGCTCAGCAAGGCCACGCGAATCTTCTCGCCCAGGTCGTAGCTTGAAGGACACACTAAATTGCCCACATTCTCAATAAATAGGTAGTCCAACCCACGCAGCGACACACCCTCCCAGCCGTCTAGGTGCTTGCCGATCATCTCCGCATCCAAGTGGCAAATTCCATGTGTGTTAATCTGGCGGACCGGTGCGCCGCTCGCTGCAAGGCGCCGTGCGTCGTTATCAGTTTCCAGATCGCCGACTAGCGCGGCCACCCGTAAACCCCTTGCCTTCAACTCCTTGAGCGTTCTCTCTAAGAAAGCAGTTTTGCCCGTGCCGGGGCTGGAGACCAGATTCAGCACCAGTACGCCGGCAGCTGTGTAGCTCGCACGCAGCCCCGCCGCCAGCTCATCGTTCTTCTTCAGAATTCCTCGCCGCAGCTCCACAATACGTGTCGTCATAGCGACACCTTAACCTGTAATGTCATTGCTTTTCCTCACCATCTTCAATCTCAATCGAATCAATTTCCAGTTCGCGGCCCTGGCGCATATCGCTGCACGGATTGCCGCAGCGCGGGCAGCGGAAGCTCTGAACGCCTTCCAGCTCGACATCCTGGCCGCATGATTCGCAATGCATCACCACCGTCAGCAGGTTGACCACCAGCCGCGAGCCCTCCAGCGGTGTTCCTTCGCTGGCAATGCCCCAGCAGAACTCCAGCGACTCGGGAATCACCGAGGCCAAAGCGCCTACGCGCAGCCTGACTTCGAGCACCCGCGCGCCCTTCTGCGCATCAGGCAAGCCTGCCAGTGTCTCGGTCACCGTCTCCACAATGCTGCTCACGATGGAAAGTTCATGCATTCAAGATAAATTTTACGCGCTTGCCTCCTGCTTCGCCTGAATTGCTCCAATCTGTAAGATAAAAGCATTAGGATCATGCCGATGCCCAATCCAGCCGCCACGAAGCCTGCCCTGAGCCTGTCGAAGGGACTTGCCCTAAGCCAGCTTGCCCCCGCCACCATCCAGTCTGAGATTCGCGCCATGACGCTGGAGTGCGATCGCATCGGCGGCATCAATCTGGCCCAGGGCATCTGCGACACTCCGGTTCCCGCCGCGGTCGAGGAGGGCGCGATTCAGGCGATCCGCGATGGGCAGAATATCTACACCCGCCTGGACGGCATCAGCCGTCTGCGCAACGCGATCTCCGCGAAGCAGAAGCGCGACTACGGCCTGGAATACGACCCGGAGAGCGAAGTACTAGTCTCCTCCGGCGCAACCGGCGGACTGCACGCCGCAGCCATGGCCCTGCTCAATCCCGGCGACGAAGTTCTGATCTTCGAACCGTTTTATGGCTACCACGTAGCTACACTCAAGTCGCTGCGCGTCACTCCGGTCCTGGTGCCGCTGGTTGAGCCGGATTGGACCCTCGATCTCGACGCGCTGCGCGCCGCTATCACTCCCCGCACCCGTGCCCTGCTACTCAACACGCCGGCCAACCCCAGCGGCAAGGTCTTCTCTCGCGCCGAAACCGAAGCTATCGCAGAGATCGTTCAGGAGCACGATCTGTTCCTCATCACCGACGAGATCTACGAATACTTTGTCTATGACGGCGCGCAACACATCCCGCCAGCCACGTTGCCGGGAATGCGCGAGCGGACGATCATGCTCTCAGGCTTCAGCAAGACGTTTTCGGTCACCGGCTGGCGGCTGGGCTACGTCTGCGCCGACGCCCGCTGGTTAGGCGCAATGAGTTACTTCCACGATCTGACTTATGTCTGCGCTCCCTCGGCCTTACAGTACGGCGCAGCCGCCGGCCTGGAGCAGCTTCCGCCCAGCTTTTATGCGCAGTTAGCCAGCGACCACCAATCCAAGCGCGCCCGCATCCTGAACGCCCTGCGCGATGCAGGCTTTGCAGCGAGCGCCCCTTCCGGCGCGTACTACGTGCTGGCCGGTGCTGGGCACATTCCCGGAATGACCACCGCCGAAAAAGCTCGCCGCCTGTTGGCTACAACCGGAGTAGCCGCCGTCGCCGGTTCAGCCTTTTTCCGTCCCGGCCACGGAGAAAACCTGCTGCGTTTCTGCTTCGCCAAAAAAGACAACGAGCTGGACGACGCCTGCGCGCGGCTGCGAAAGCTGTAATGAATCTGCGATCCGGCAATATCCCGGGCAATGCTCTAGACTGAGAGGGCGATGAGTTCCTTACACAAAATGCATAACGCCGTGTTACCTGCAACCTATGCGGCTGGGCTTGCTGCAGCGGGCCTGATAGCCGCAATGGCCGCAGGGCTGATTTTGACAGGCTGCGGAACGCCGGCCGCGCCCCAACCGCCTTCGCTGAAGCTGCCGGTCCCGGTGGCCGACCTGGCCGCTAGCCGCACGGGTAACCAGGTGACGCTTACCTGGACCATGCCCAAAAAGAGTACTGACAAACTACTGCTGAAGGACAGCGTGGCGGCGTATGTCTGCCGCAAGGAAACGATTGGCGGCAACTGCGTTGCGGCGGGAGGCGAAGTGCAGTTCGCACCCGGAGCAGTGGGCTCATTTACCGAGACGCTGCCTGCTGCGTTGGCTGCTGGAGCGCCGCGCCCACTTAGTTACTTTGTCGAACTGAGAAATCACAACGGCCGTTCGGCGGGGTTGTCGAACTCTGCTGTGGTGCTGGGCGGAGAAGCGCCCGCGCCTATCGCTGGTCTTTCCGCTGAGCTGCGCAAAGCAGGAGTGGTTCTGCGCTGGGAGCCTTCGCAGACCGCTACTCAGGAAATCCGGTTGCGCCGCAAGCTGCTGAATCCTCCGCAAGCCAAATCGCAACAAGGATTGCTCGCGCCCCAGCCGGAGCCGGTGGAGCAAAACCTGCTGGTGGACACCTGCGCGCCGGAAGCAGGCAAGGGAGGCTGTCGCGCTCTGGACAGCAGCATTCATTTTGGCCAGGTCTATGAGTACCGTGCACAACGCGTGGCCCGGATCACGGTGGAGAACAAAACATTGGAGCTGGCCAGCGAGCTTTCCTCGCCGGTGCGCGTTGAGGCTCGGGACATTTTTCCTCCCGCCGTGCCCACCGGTTTAGCCGCCGTGGCTACCACAGGCGATAACGGTGCGGGGAACGCTATTGATTTAAGCTGGCAGCCAGTTACGGATACGGACCTGGCCGGATACGCCGTTTATCGCCGGGAGGGCGACGGTGTGTGGCAGCGCATCTCGCCTGCCGGGCCGCTGGTTCCTCCGGCCTTTCACGACTCTCAAGTCCAGCCGGGCCACAACTACCGCTACGCCGTTAGCTCCATCTCCCAGGGTGGAAACGAAAGCGCTCGCTCGGCGGAGACCGATGAGTCCGTGCCCAATCCCTGACGGCCTTTGCCGCGCATATAGGAGTTGCCATGAAATATTGCCGCTTTCTCTTTGAGAATGAAACTCACTACGGCGCGGTGAAAGATCGCGAGGGTGAGCCGTGGATCGTGTGCCTGATCGAGGCTCCCGAAGAGGATCTGGCCTTTCGCCTGGAGCACGAGGGAGCGACCTCCAAAACGATTACTTGGGAGGACGCGACATGGAGCTTTAACTTTGAGCCGATGCCACTGAGCACCGCTGATTTGCTGGCTCCGGTGACGCCGTCGAAGATCATTTGCGTGGGTCGCAATTACAGAGACCATGTAAAGGAGATGGGCAGCGAACTGCCCGCCGAGCCACTGTTGTTTTTCAAGCCGGTGTCGGCGCTGAACAGGCCCGGAGGCGTGGTGCGCATGCCTGCCGCTTCGGCTCGCGTGGACTATGAAGGCGAGCTGGCGGTAGTCATTGGCCGCCGCACGCGCAATCTCAAGGAAGAAGATTGGCGATCGGCGGTGCGAGGCTACACGCTGGCCAACGATGTGACTGCCCGCGACCTGCAAAACAAGGACGGCCAATGGACCCGCGCCAAGGGCTTCGATACTTTTTGTCCCGTGGGCCCTATCGTCAGCGACGAACTGGACCCCGAGGCCGGACTGACGCTGGAGACGCGCGTGAATCGTGAACTGCGCCAGCATGGCTCGACCCTGGACTTCATCTTTCCAATTCCCAAACTGCTGGCTTACATCACGGCCACGATGACTTTGGAAGCAGGCGACCTGGTTCTGACCGGAACCCCTGCCGGAGTGGGTCTGCTCAAGGCCGGCGACAAAGTGGAGATCAGCATCCCCGGATTGGGCGTGCTAACCAACACCTTCCAGCCGGACGAGCCATGAGCCTGAGCGACATCGCGTGCTTCCAGCTACTGAGGCGGCGCAGATTCATTCGGCGATAGTTCAGCGGGAGGCTGAAAAGCCTTTCGGTAATAGATCAAGATCGCGATAATCGCGATGTAAAGCAAAATGTCAAAGCCAAAGATAGCACTATACATCGTGGTCGGGAATGGCTGCGGCATCTGCGGTTGCATGGGCATCATTCTCTGCTGAATCTCCGCGATGTGGCGCAACATCAGCGTTGGTCGCACCATATAAACACCGCATAAAACTATCCCGAAAGTCTGCATGGCCATAGCAAGCAATCTGCTCCACTCCTTCAGTTGCCACAGGCCGACGCCCACCGACGCCGTCAATGCGGCAAAGACGAGATAGATCGCCACTTTTCCCCAGCCATCAAACATCCACCCGAAGATTAACGCAGGCAGGGGAATAAAAACCATCAGCAGGCAACAGGCCGCCCCAATCATGTTCAGCACAGCAAGCACGGAGATCAGGACTGGGCGGCGGCTTTTGATGATCGTGCCGGGTTCGGCGGTAAATGCATCACGCACCTTTTCTCGATTGAAATAAATCAGCCATGAAACGCCCACGGCGCAAACAATTGCGTGAAGTATGGCGATGACTCCAAACATGATCCTCGTGATGGCCAGCGCTGTTTGAGCCTGAGATGCATCCACATTAGGCGGCGCCGGCAAAGGAACAAACATCATGAGCAGTGTGACCAAAAGCTGAATAAAACTGAACACGGCGAGTAAGCCGCCAATGATCAGGATGGAGTAGCGTGCCCAGCGGCGCATGCGGATGAGTCCGACAGCGGTCGAAATTCCCCAGGCAGCCAGAACAACGATGAAGACGCAGATGGCGTAAATGAAAACAGGCATCCAGTCAGGCATCGGCGCGGCGGCTGTCGCGCCCGGAAGCTCGCCAGAACGAATCTGCTTCTGTAAGATGATTCCACCGAATGCCATGGCGAGGGCCAACAGCAACTGAAAGAGCGACCCCAAGATGAGAATAATAGCTGAAAAAACCACACCAAATGGACGCTTCACGGCTTCTCCTTTGCTGTATATCGATGCGAATATTCCATGGCAAGTGGATTAGAGCAGGAGTTCAACCAGTATTTCCTGCCACAGAGCAATATATCATTGGCTTCCCAACCTGCGAATCAATATTTGCAGACATTTTATCTCCTGGATGGCGGAGAATTCCTCAAGCGTTACACTAGATACGAAGGCTCTTGCAGCCGTGATCTTCCCATTCCCCCGGAGGAAACATGCCGCAGAATCTGTTGGAACAATTGCGCAGCTACACCGTGGTCGTTGCTGATACAGGCGACATTGAGGCGATAAGCAAGTTTCGCCCTCAGGACTCGACCACCAATCCATCGCTGATTACCGCCGCGGCGCAGTTGCCGCAGTACCGGCCGATTGTAAACGGCGTGCTGCTTGACGCGCGCAAGGAACTCGGCGCGGGCGCAACCGATGCGGCCATTGCCAACCTCGCCTTTCAGCGGCTGGCCATCGCATTCGGCAAAAAAATTCTGGCAATTGTTCCGGGGCGCGTATCTACTGAAGTTGACGCGCGCCTCTCCTATGACACACAGGCGACCATCGCGCAGGCGCGCAGCATTATCAAGCAGTACGACGCCGAGGGTATCGGACGCGAGCGTGTGCTGGTCAAGATAGCCTCTACCTGGGAGGGCATTCGCGCCGCCGAAGTGCTGGAGCGCGAGGGAATTCACTGCAACCTGACTTTATTATTCGGGCTGCATCAGGCCATAGCGGCAGCTGAGGCAGGCGTCACGCTGATATCGCCGTTTGTGGGCCGCATCCTAGACTGGTACAAGAAAGACACTGGAAAGGATTTCCACGGCGCGGACGATCCTGGCGTGAAATCTGTAACTACGGTTTATAACTACTACAAGAAGTTTGGCTATAAGACACAAGTGATGGGCGCTAGCTTCCGTAACATCGGCGAGGTTGCAGAGTTAGCCGGATGTGACCTACTGACTATATCGCCGCAACTGCTTGCCGAGCTAGAAGCTACTGTGGGCGAGCTGCCGTGCAAACTTTCGCCTGAAGCAGCCAAGTCGATGAGCATCAAAAAGATTTCCGTGGACAAGGCGACATTTGACGCCATGCACGCCGCCGACCGCATGGCTACCGATAAGCTGAAGGAAGGCATTGAGGGCTTTTCGGCGGCGCTGGTCAAGCTGGAAACACTGCTTGCCCAGCGCCTGGCCGAGTTGGAAAAACAAGAATCGCAACTGAGTTAGCGCTTACTCCGACCAGACGGCCAGCAGGTTGCCCGCGCCATCGGAGAAGTGGAAGCGCCGCCCGCCGGGAAATTCGAAGGTGGGCACAACGACACTGCCTCCGGCGGCCACGATTGCCGCCTCGGTGGCCATCAGGTCTGCGGAGTAGAGCACCACAAGTGGCGCGAATTTAGGCTGAACCTGCTGCTGCGCGCCCTTGGCGAAACCGATGGCGATGCCGGCATCGGCGACGTTGCAGTCAATGTAATCCGGACCCCAATCCTTGAACTTCCAGCCGAAAACAGTGGAATAGAACTTTTTGGTATGCTCAATGTTTGCAGTGGTGAATTCGATGTAGGTGATCTTGTGGTGCAATGCAGAGTTGCTCATGAATTCTCTCCTTTTGTTTTGTATTGAGTAGGGTCGAGGGAAGGCGACGCGAATGCGAGGCGCAGGCACACCTTCCCAGTGTGCTCCTGAAGCGCCCCCATCCACATTCCCTCAAGTGCTGGAGAGTGCAGGTAGAGCCCGCTCAATCAATCGAGCGCGCGGACTCGCGAGGTACGAGAACAGGCTATCAGAATTTCGCGAATGTTGCGTAAAATCTTTGTGGAAAAATCAGCGCCTCAGCCATAGGGAAAGACCGCCAGTTATCGAGCGGCCTTGCATATTGACGCCGTTAATCTCCTGATAGCCGGTGTTACTCAGATTTGCGAGGCGCAGATAGGGGCGCAGCTTTCCGGCGTCTCGCGTTACTGCGGCATTCCACACAGGATAGGGATTCGCGTTCCAGGGCGGATTGCCTGGCTGCTGATATGGCTTAGTCAGCGCAACCGAGTTAGTGACAGTTAGAGCATGTTTCAGCGCGACCGTCCAGGTGGCGCGAAGATTCTCTGCCGGATAGTTCAAGGCATACTCAGATTGCAGGCCGTTCAAGGGCGGTTGCGCGCCGATCACTGAAGTCCATGCCAGCTGAACTTTTTGTCCGTTGGCTGGAACCAAGGTTGCGAATGATTCAACTCCGGCAAAGCGTAAGCCGCTCAAGTTTACCGCGCACCATGTATCGGATGGGCACGATGCAGTAAGAACAGAGTTAGCGGGGGGTGTCACGGTGAGATAGCGAAGATAATCAATCGTGTCATGCTGGCGGTTATAAAATCCCGTGGCAGAAAATGTGAAGCGACTGGATGGTGACCAATCAGCCCCTGTCTCGCCGCTCCATGCCGATTCAGGTTTTAGATTCGGATTGCCGATAGTGGCCGGATCGGAGTAATAAAGGTCGGTATAAGTCGGCAGACGGAAACCGTAGCCGCCGCTGGCGCGGAGTTTGAGCTGATTAGTCAAGCGATAACTGCCTGCAAGGTGGGGAGCAAAGGCAGATTGCAGCCCGCCGGAGAATAACTCCTCGCGCAGACCGGCGGATAAATTCCAGCGCGACTTAGATGGTTTCAAATCCAAATCCACATAGCCCGCGCCGCGATTGCGTGCATGAAGGCCGAGATTGTTGCTGTGGATGCTGTCGCCATCCGACTCCAGCCCGAGTAATAGCACAGATGAGTTAGCGACGGAGATGGTGTGGCGCAAAGAAGCCTGCCAGGAGCCGTCGATATGATTGTTCTCGTAAACAGACGGATCATTGCGCAGCAAAACAAACTCATCGGTATGGCGGCGATAACCAAATGCGGCTACGGTGCGGCTGCCTAACTCCTGACGACCTGAGGCAAACCATCCCTTGGTTCGTTCCCATGAGTTATAAGGGCCGTAAAACTGGTTTGCTCCGAAGGAGCGATCGCTCGCGGCAACGAGTAAGTCGGAAATACCCAGTCGCGAACTAACCCAACTCTCCGAAGATGCATCTTCGTTACGGTAATCGCGGTCAGGCATGAAGCCTGTGGAGAAGTTACGCTCCGCGGTCAACCGGCTGCTCCATCGCTTGCGTGCTAACTCGCCCAACATCGACTCTTCGTTCTCGCCAAAGCTGCCGTATCCCGAGCGAAGACGTAACGAGTTTGCGGAAGGTGCGGCGGTTATAAAATCAACCACGCCGCTCAACGCGTCTGCACCGTGCAGCGTGGAGCCCGCGCCGTGCAGCACCTGAATCGAGTCCATGGCGTCGAGCGGAATGGGCAGGTCGAGGTTGTGATGCGCGGTCTGACTGTCGTCGATGCGAAAGCCGTTCAGCAGCACCAGAGTCTGCTCAAAGGTTCCGCCACGAAGCAGTAGATCAGCTTGTCCGCCGCCCGTGCCGCGCTCTTCAAGAAAGACCGACGAATCCTGGCGCAGCAACTCCTGCGGCGACTCCAGGATGAGAGTTTTGCCTTCAACTGGCAGCACCACGACCGAGGCGGAGGACTCCGCCAGGGGCACGGGAACTGCAGTACCAAGAACCACCAGGTTCTCGGTAGGATGGGGAAGCGGCGGGGTCGGCGCCTGCGCGAAGACCGCGGGTGCGCATGCCGCCAAAAGGAGGCAGGCTGACCTGCACAGTGTTCTCATGAATTGCATTGCAACCTCAGATACATGGGGAAGTTTGAATCATGCGCGGGCAGAGCAGCTTGCAGCAGGGTTCACAGCGCAGAAAGCCAGACACTTTGCTTGAGTTTACAACAAGGCTGCGTATGGAGGCACCTGCCTCTCACGCGGCTCCTTAATTCGAGCCGAGAATCCGGCGATTCTTCTGTTCATCCGCGCCGCCACCGGCAAAATCGTCGAAGGCGCGATCAGTCACGCGGATCATATGTTCGCGGATGAACTTTGATCCTTCCGCCGCTCCAGCTTCGGGATGCTTCAGGCAGCACTCCCACTCCAGTACAGCCCAGCCTGGGTAATCGTATTGCGCCATCTTGCTGAAGATGGAATTGAAATCGATCTGACCGTTTCCCAGCGAACGAAAGCGCCCCGGCCTGTCTATCCAATCCTGATAGCCGCCATAGACGCCGCTCCGTCCGCTCGGCCGGAACTCCGCATCCTTCACATGAAAGGCTCGTACGCGCTCGTGATACAGGTCGAGAAATCCCAGGTAATCCATCTGCTGCAAAATCATGTGGCTTGGGTCGTAAAGAATGTTTGCCCGACGGTGTTCGCCCACGACGCCGAGAAACCTCTCGAAGGTTGCGCCATCGTGCAAATCCTCGCCGGGATGCAGCTCATAGCAAAGATCCACGCCCGACTCATCGAAGGCATAGAGGATCGGCAGCCAGCGTCGTCCCAACTCCGCGAAGGCTTCAGCGATCAGGCCAGCGGGCCGCTGAGGCCAGGGATACATGAACGGCCATGCGAGCGCACCGGAGAAGGTGGCGTGCTCCTGCAGACCGAGCCTCTGGCTGGCCTTTGCCGCCCAGATCATTTGCTGCACCGCCCACGCCTGGCGACCGCTTGGGTCAAGCGCCAGTTCACGCGGCGCAAAATCCGCGAACTGCAACTCATACGCCGGATGCGTCGCCACCAGTTGACCCTGCAGGTGCGTGGAGAGCTCGGTCACACAAAGTCCGGCCAGGCCCACCACTCCAAGCACTTCGTCGCAGTAGTTCTGGCTCTCAGCCGCGAGCTTCAAGTCGAAGAGCCGGCGGTCCCAGGTGGGAATCTGCACGCCGGTAAATCCCAACCCCGCAGCCCAATCCACCATCCCGCCCAGTGAATTGAAAGGCGCTTTATCGTCCGCGAATTGCGCCAGAAAAATTCCCGGTCCCTTGATTGTCTTCATTGTTTTTCGCTCCGCAACTACTGAGTACTAGAATTCAACCCAGGCATGCCGCTTATTGCTCTCAATGGCCCGCTCGATGAACCTCATTCCGCGCACTCCAGCTCGAATCCCCGGCAAAGTCGCGGGCAGCGGGTTTGGCTTATCCGCGCGCCACGCCGCCATGCCATCGGCAAACTCCCTGTATAGCACCGCCAAGGCTTCGATATATCCCTCCGGATGCCCCGCGGGAATGCGCGCTACGGCCTTCGCATCCTGCCCCAGGTAACCCGTGGCCGCGTGATGTATCTCCTCCGGTCCATCGAGCATTTTCACCATCAGCCGGTTCGGATCCTGCTGCCGCCAGTCGAGCGAACCCTTGTCGCCGTACACCCGCAGGCGCAGCTCGTTCATTTCGCCCGACGCCACCTGGGAGGCCATTAACGTACCGGTTGCACCGTTCTCCAGCCGCACAAACGCATTGCAATCGTCATCCAGCTGCCGCCCTTCCACCACCGATCGCAGCGTGGCATTGATGCACATCACGTCCAGTCCGGTCACATACTCCAACATGTGAAAGGCATGCGTTCCAATGTCGCCTATACAGCCTCCCGGCCCGTTCAGCGCCGGATCGCAACGCCACGCCGCCTGTTTCTGCCCGGTCTTTTCCAGCGGCTTGCTCAACCAGCCTTGCATATATTCGACGGCCACCTTACGAATCGCTCCCAGCTTCCCGCTGGCGCAGATGGCCCGCGCCTCGCGCACCATCCCATACCCGGCGTATGTATGGGTCAGTCCATAGGGCAACCCGGCTTTGGCAACAATCGCCTCCAGCTTTAGAGCCTCTTCATAAGTAGCGGTGGCCGGCTTGTCGCTCATCACCGCGATTCCCGCCTGCAACGCGGCTTCGGCTATCGGCAGGTGCAGATGATTGGGAGTGACAATCACCACAAAATCAATGCCATCGTCACGCTTGCTCTCGGTCGCGAGCATCTGTTTGTAGTCCTCATAGGCGCGGCCTGCATCGATGCCGAAGCTCTCACCCGCTGCCTTTGATTTTTCCGCCGACTGCGAGAAGGCCCCGGCCACCAGTTCAATACGGCCGTCCAGTTCGGCCGCCATTCTGTGTACCGGCCCGATGAACGCGCCCGGCCCGCCGCCCACCATCCCCATGCGCAACTTCCGGCTCATGCTCTCCTCCGCTCTCATTTATAGCTCCGCCGCTACGTTGTTTGCCAACCTACAGGCGTTTCCATTGAAGTTATGACCGTCAACGGTTTGGGAAAATTCGAGTGTTGATCCGGCTGAGCAACTTGTATCAGGGCTACAGAATATAACGCGATAGATCCTGATCCTTCACAATGGACGCAACCATCTGCTTGACGTATTCGGCCTCGATGAGAAAGACCTTATCGGTGCCGGTGGGGGTGATTCGTTCCTCATAGGGCAAGGGCGTAGAAGACTCGTTCTTGATAGCCTCTTTGAGCGCCGCGGCAGCCGCTTCGTTGGGCACGCGACGAACCACGTCTGGGGCCAGAAAGCTCACATCCTCCAGCACCCGCTCCATGATGGTGTGCAGGCGGCGCGCGCCGATATTTTCAGTTTGCTCGTTGACCTTGAAGGCAAACTCGGCCATCTCGCGCAAGGCATCGGGGGAATACTCCAGTTTCACTCCTTCAGTCTCCAGCAGGGCCGAGTATTGCTTGGTCAGTGAGGCCTTGGGCTCGGTGAGGATGCGCAAAAAGTCATCAACGGTGAGCGATTTCAATTCGACGCGGATGGGAAAGCGGCCCTGCAACTCGGGGATAAGATCGCTGGGCTTGGAGACATGGAATGCACCGGCGGCGATAAACAAAATGTGGTCGGTGCGCACCATGCCGTAGCGCGTGTTGACGGTGGTTCCCTCCACGATAGGCAGAATGTCGCGCTGCACGCCCTCGCGCGATACGTCGGGACCGTGGCCGCTCTCGCGCCCGGCTATCTTGTCTATCTCATCGAGAAAGACAATGCCGTTGGATTCAACGCGCTCCACTGCCGCGCGGTTGACCGAATCCATGTCGATCAGCCGTCCCTCTTCCTCCTCGACCAGATAATCAAATGCGTCGGCCACCTTCATTCTGCGCTTTTTGGAGCCGCCTCCGAAGATGTTGGGCAGCATGTCCTTGAGGTTCATCTCCATATCTTCAAGGTTCTGGTTGCTGATGATGCCAAACTGCGGCATACCGCGCTCGCGCACATCAAGCTCCACCATGCGCTCGTCGAGCTTGCCCTCGCGGAATTGCTGCCGCAACTTTTCGCGGGAGCGCTGATAACTTTCCGTGCCGGGCAGCGTAAGCTGACCCTCCTGCGCGAGCGGTGCGGGCGGCGGAGGCGGCAGCAGCACGTCCAGCAGGCGCTCTTCGGCGTTCACCTCGGCGCGATCTTCCACCTCTTCAAGCCGCTCCTCGCGCACCATGTCGATGGCAATCTCCACCAGGTCGCGAATCATCGATTCCACATCGCGGCCCACGTAACCGACCTCGGTAAACTTGGAGGCTTCCACTTTCAGAAACGGCGAACCGGTCAGCTTTGCCAAGCGGCGCGCAATCTCCGTCTTGCCTACGCCGGTGGGTCCGATCATGATGATGTTCTTGGGCATGATGTCGTCGGCGATGTCTGGCGGCAGCTTCTGGCGGCGCTGGCGATTCCTGAGCGCAATGGCCACGGCGCGTTTGGCGGCCTTCTGGCCGACGACGTGCTTATCGAGCTCAGCGACAATTTCGCGCGGTGTAAGCTCGTCGAGCGAGAGTTCTTGTTCTTCGGCGGATGCGGGCAGGTAAATGGCCATGAGGCGGTTTGTAACTCCTAATTTCGGGCCGATGCGAATGTTGCGCGCAATTCTTTGCGGACGACCAGCTTGAGGCCTGACCAGGTATCGTCGATGGCGCAGACCTTCACGTCGACGAAGGGCGTTTGCAGTGCGTGGTCGCGGATTACATTATCGGATAGATCCGTCTGGATGCCGGAAGATTTCTTAGGCCATGCAGCCCAAATCATTCCGTCAGGTTTAATTGCTGTGAAGAGCGAGGCAAATCCCGCTTTAAACTGATGAATCGACGTCGCGAAAAGAAGTGCAACGTCCACATTCCTGGCTGCGCGAACTGTGGGGATGACGATAAGCTCCTTTGGCATCGCTGCGGGTGCGTTCTTCACGACAACGCGATCTCCTTCTTTGATGCCGAGCTTCTTCAAAAGTGGTGTCCCCGAATAACCTGCCATGGTTTTCCTACTGAACCTACTATAGTTCTCAGTTCTTCAACTCCTCAATGGTGACGTGGTGGTTGGTGTAGATGCAGATTTCGCCGGCAATCTGCATGGCCTTTTCGGCGATCTCGCGGGCGCTCATGTCGGTGTTTTCCAGCAACGCGCGGGCGGCGGCGGTGGCATAGGGTCCGCCGGAGCCAATAGCGGCCAGCGGCTCATCGGGATCGATCACGTCGCCAGAGCCGGAGATCAAGAACGTTTGCCCGGCATCGGCCACCACCAGCAGGGCCTCCAGATTGCGCAGCATTTTATCTGTGCGCCAGTCCTTGGCCAACTCGACTGCGGAGCGGTTGAGGTTGCCGGCATACTGCTCCAGCTTGGTCTCAAAACGCGCGAAGAGCGAGAAGGCGTCGGCCGTGGATCCGGCAAATCCGGCCAGAATCTTGTCCTGGTAGAGGCGGCGAATCTTGTTGGCCGAATGTTTGAGCACGTGGTCGCCGAGCGTGACCTGGCCGTCGGCGGCCATCACGACCTGTCCGTTGCGGCGAACGCAGATCACGGTGGTGGATCGAATCTTGCCGCGAGACTGGTCACATATTTGGGAATCAGTCGCCATAACGGGATTATTGCGAAAAGCCATGAGGAAACCTCTGAAAACAGTGCCTCTTGCGCTCCGAAAATCCTTTCGATGCAATCACGAGTATAGCGCAGTGCGAAAGCCGGAGTAACGGCGATGTGCAGCCGGCGCCGCTTCCACAGTCCTCCAACTGCACACGAAGCCCGCTAAGGTATTCTTTAGTTTGGGATCGAAGGAGTTGTGTCCCGCCTAGAATGAATCAACTCAACGCCAACGCGTGGGAGATAGCCACAGCCGGAGCTGTTACCGCCGCCTTCCTGGTGGCGGGTCTCTGGCTGCTACTGCGCAAGGGCCCTTCGCCTGAAGTGCGGGAGCGCGCACGCCGCCATTTCCTGTCTCTCTCTGGGCGCGTGGTGGACGGCATGTTGCTGGATATCTGCGAGGTTGAGACCGCAGCCAAATCCAAGAACGTGCCGGGCCGCACCCTGACCATGCTGCTCTACAGCTATCGCATTGGCGGCGTGGACTACGAGTCTTCACAGGACGTTACCGATATGCGCGGCGTAGTGGATGCTGCCCAGGTACGGGCAGGTTTTCCCTGCTCGGCTCGCTACCAGCCGGGCAACCCGCAGAACAGCATCGTAGTGAGTGAGGAGTGGAGCGGCCTGCGGGCCGGTCTACCGGTGTATCCAGAATTCGAGAATCCTGATCCAATCGATACCAGCCATCTGGAGAGTTTGCGCCCTGGGCGCGGCTGATCGACAACTACAGCTCTGCTTATCTTCCTTGCGTAGCAGCTTAACAAGGACATAAATTGAAGCCTGTCTGCGGCCAGCAGGGGCAGTTGCAGCCGTATAGGATATTCGAGTAAGCGGTCTCAAGGCCCCGATTTACTCCTGAGAAAGTTGCACAAATCAAGCCACTGGAGGAAGAAATGCTTAAAGGATTCCGCGATTTCATTTTGCGAGGAAACGTTGTAGACCTGGCAGTCGCCGTCATTCTCGGTGCGGCCTTCAACTCCATCGTCAACTCCCTGGTGAGCGACGTACTCAACCCGCTCATCGCCGCCACCTTCGGTAAGCCAGACTTCAGCGTCATCGTTTTGAATATTGGCAGCGGCCACATCAAGATTGGCAATTTCCTCAACGCCGCCGTCTCATTCCTGATCGTCGCCAGCGTGGTCTATTTTGCCATCGTCCTGCCGCTCAACCATCTGATGTCGCGAATCAAGAAGCCCGCGCCGGTGGCTCCGCCGTCCGTAAAAACCTGCCCCGAATGTCTGAGTGAGATTCCCCTGGCCGCGCGCCGCTGTGCTCATTGCGCCCAGCTCGTGGCGTAGGATTTGCGTGAAGAAGATTCACGGGGATATTTCTCCGGACTCTGGTGTAAGCTGGGGATTGATCGTTGCGCCTACCGCAGCGACGCTCATTCCGGCCGTGCAAGATAGCGCGACCTATCTCTGCTCAAGAGGATTCCACTCATGGTTGTGCGCAAGCAGCTTTCCACACTGGTTTTTCTGGTGCTGGTTTCATCTGTTCTTGTATCCCGTTCTCTGACGGCCCAATCCGCCGCTCAACCTGCCGTCTTCGGCTACGCGGACTTCGCTGCGCAGGCCAAGATCGAGCAAGAATTCCTCGCCGTTCCCGACGCCAAACTGGCCGGCCAGCACCTGAAGACGCTCACCGCCGAGCCGCATCTGGCCTCGTCCCCCGAGGACCACAAGACCGCCGAATACGTGGCGCAAAAATTTCGCGCCGCAGGACTGGAGACGGAGATTGTCCCTTTCCGCGTATTGCTGAATCAGCCAAAAGAGGTGCGCGTCGAGGCCTGGGACCAGAGCGGCAAGCTGCTGATGAGCGGCCCAACCAAAGAACACGTCGAGGGCGATCCCTTCCAGGACGATCCGCGCGTGGTGATGCCCTTCAACGGCTCCTCCGGCTCGGGCGACGTGACCGCGGAAGTGGTCTACGCCAACTACGGACGGCTGGAGGACTTTGACCAACTCGCGGCCCGGCACATCGACCTGAAGGGCAAGATCGTGCTGGTGCGCTACGGCGGCAACTTCCGCGGCGTGAAGGTCTTCATCGCCGAGCAGCGCGGAGCAGCCGGGGTGCTGATCTACTCCGACCCGCAAGACGACGGTTTCTCGAATGGCGACGCTTATCCCCAGGGGCCATGGAGGCCGGAGACAGGTGTGCAGCGCGGCTCGGTGCAATATATGTTCGAGTATCCCGGCGACCCGGAGACTCCGGGCGTGGCCTCGACTTTGGACCTGCCCGATTCGGCGCGCGTTTCGCCTTATGGCAGCCAGCCACGCATCATCTCCATTCCTCTCAGCTACCACGATGCCTCGCCCATCCTGCAAGCCTTGCAAGGCCCCGGTGTGCCCAAGGGCTGGCAAGGCGGGCTGGGCTTTCGCTATCACATCGGAACGGTTGAAGGGCAGGGAAGCGTCAAGGTTCACCTGGTCTCCGTGCAGGATTATCAGCGCCGCATCATCTGGGATGTGATCGGCAAGATCAAAGGCTCCGAGTTCCCCGACGATTGGGTGGTCGTCGGCAACCATCGCGACGCCTGGGTCTACGGCGCCGTCGATCCCAACAGCGGCACCGCGGCCATGCTCGAATCGGTTCACGGCGTAGGCGCGCTTATCAAGCAGGGCTGGCGACCCAAGCGGACCATTGTCTTTTGCAGTTGGGACGCAGAAGAAGAGGGCCTGGTCGGCTCGACCGAGTGGGTGGAGCAGAACGCCAAGTCGCTCGAACACGCCGTGGCTTACTTCAACACTGACGTAGCCGTCGCAGGACCTGATTTCTCCGCCGCCGCCGTTCCCTCGCTCAAGGAATTCCTACGCGAGCTGACGCGCTCGGTTCCCAGTCCGCAAGGCGGGACGGTCTATCAGCAATGGAAGATCAATTCCGCCAGCGGGAATGAGCGTCGCCGCTCCAACTCGCCGCCGGTGGCCGGCGAAGAAGTGCGCGTGGGCGACCTCGGCTCCGGTTCCGACTTCACCGCCTTCTTCCAGCACGTGGGCGTACCATCCACCGACATTAGCTCCGGCGGACCGTATGGCGTCTATCATTCCGTCTTCGACAACTACGCCTGGTATACGCAGAATGCCGACCCGAACTTTGTTTATCTGCAGGAGATGGCTCGCGTATTTGGTTTGGAAGCCTTGCGTATGGCAGACGCTGATGTGCTGCCCTACGACTACGTGGCCTACGCGCGCGAAATCAACTCGTATATTGAAGCCGCCAAACATAAAGCCTCGGATCAGGGTCTGTCGCTGGATTTTGCATCTGCGCAAGCTGCCGTCACGCGGCTCTCAGTCGCGGCCGAGCGAGTTCGCGGGCTTCAAATCGCAGCCTCCGGCGATCTGCCAAAACTCAATCTGGCTCTTCGCCAGGCTGAGTCCGATCTCCTCTCCGATGCCGGCCTGCCCCACCGCCCATGGTTCCGGCACACCATCTTTGCCCCCGGCGAGTACACCGGCTACGCGGCGGTTGTGATTCCCGGCGTCAACGAGGCCATTGACAGCAAAGATCAGCAGCGAGCCACGCAGCAGTTGTCGGTGCTGGCCCAGGCGCTGACGCGGGCGGCGCAAACGCTGGAGGGGGCGCGGTAAGCAGGTCTCGTTTCTACGACGGTTGACCCGCGCCCTGTCCTGCTCGTATCGTTAGGGTGTGATGATGAACACTTCCCCTAACACTCCACGCAGCAGATCACGGGTTCCCATGATCCAGGGCGTCTCGGTTGCCGTAATTGCAGGCGTAACCCTCATTTTGGGCACCATTGCATGGCTGATGTTGTCCGGCATGAGCGCCAGCAAGAGCTACTACGTCACCATCCCCGAGTTGGGCGCCATGGGCGACAAGGCATACCACAGCAATCTACGCGTCGAAGGCTTCGTTGTACCTGGCTCCATCGAGCAGAACGGCACGCATGTGACCTTTGTCCTGAACGAGTTTGAGAGCCACTCGCCAAAAGCCGCCACGGGGCGCGTGCTCACTGTCAACTACAAGGGCTCCGAGCCGCCGCCCGACACCTTCAAGGACGACGCCCAGGCTCTGGCCGAAGGCACCTATGGTCGCGACGGCGTCTTCCACGCGACCGTGCTGCAAGCCAAGTGCGCCAGCAAGTACGCCCCGGCGACGCCGAATGGTAAGCCTGGTGCGGCTCCAGTTCAACCGGTAGCGAGCCCGCACACTGCAGCCACACAACCGGCAGCGCCAGTTCCAACAGCGGCAAACTAATCGCAATGACTGCTCCAGCATCCGAGATCGCCAGCTCGACTGTTTGCGCCCGCCCATTCGTTGCTAGGCTCGACAAAGTCTCCAAGCTCTTCGGCTCCTTTGCCGCGCTGCGCCAGGTTTCGGTGGAGCTGGAGCCGGGACGCTGCTACGTTCTCCTCGGCGAGAACGGCGCGGGTAAGTCCACGCTGCTGCGCATTCTGGCCGGTTTGATCAGGCCCAGCTTCGGCAAGGTCACGGTCTTCGATAATTACGAACCTCACGAGGCTCGCGAGCGCATCGGCTACATGAGCCACGCAGCCATGCTCTACGACGAGCTGACCGCCCAAGAAAACCTGCGCTACTTTGCCAGCCTCTATCCCGGCCGCGATTGCCTTGCTCCGGCCGACGCACTACGTCAGGTAGGGCTGGACCCCGCGCTTGACCGCATCCTGGGCCAGTATTCGCAGGGAATGCGTCAGCGCACTTCTCTGGCTCGCGTGCTGCTATCCGTTCCGGAATTGCTTTTACTCGACGAGCCCTTCTCCAACATGGATGTGGAAAGCGCCCACCAGATGGTCGAGCTACTGGCCAGCATCCGCCAGGGTAACCGCACGATTGTCCTGACGACGCACCAGCGCGAGCTGGCCGCGCCCATCGCCGATTACGTGCTCACCCTGCACACCGGTCGCCTGGCTTCTCTCGAACCAGGGAGGCCCACTCGATGAAGACCAACGGCGCGCGCTTGCTTGAATCTCTCAACATTCCCTTCGCACTCCAGGAGTACGAGGTTGATCCCGACGATTTGTCGGCGCAGACCGTCGCTAAAAAGATCGGAATGCCGCCGGAGCAAGTCTTCAAGACGCTGCTGACAACCGGCGGACATGACTCGTACATCTTCGCCGTCATTCCCGGCAACGCGGAACTGGATTTCAAGAAGCTTGCCCGTGCGGCCGGTTTGCGCAAGGCGGAGATGGTTCCGCTCAAAGACGTGCAGCCGCTCACCGGCTACATTCGCGGCAGAGTCACGGTCTTCGGCGCGAAAAAGCCCTTTCCTGTCTTCGTCGATGAGACGGCGATTCTCTTCGACAAAATCAGCGTCGCGGCCGGTACGCGCGGAACGCAGATCATCCTTTCGCCCGCTGACTATCTGCGAGCCACCGAAGCCAAGACCGCCGACCTGACCAAATCCGCCGCTCCAGAATCGGAGGGCCGCGCCCAATGACTCGCGCCCTGTGGACCCATCTGGTCAAAGAGCTGCGCATCGAATGGCGCTCGCTGGACGCCCTCGTCTCCATGCTGTTTTTCTCCCTGCTGGTGGTGGTGCTATTTTCGATGGCCTTTGAGCCGCGCGGAGCATTTTCCCAGCAGATCGCGGGTGGCGTGCTTACGGTGGCCATCCTGTTCGCTTCTGTGAGCGCGCTCAACCAGGCTTGGGCTCGCGAGATCCGCCACCAGGTCATGGACGCGCAGCGCATGACGCCGTCTCCGGGCGCGGAACTCTACCTGGCCAAGGTTCTGGCAAACTTTCTCTTTGTCACCATAGTTCAGGTCATTCTGGCGCCGGTATTTTTTATTTTTTATAACCTTCACATCGTGGGCCAGGCGTGGCTGATGGCGCTGGTGTTGCCGCTGGGCACATGGGCGCTGGTGGCGAACGGAGTCTTCTTTGCCGCGCTCTCCATCCGCAGCCGCAACCGCGAGCTGCTGCTTTCGCTGATCTTGTTTCCCATCTTCATTCCGGCGCTGTTGGCCATGGTGCAGGCCACCACCGCCATCCTCACCGGCGAGAGCGATCCCACACTCTGGATCAAGATGCTCGTCGGCTACGACATCATTTTCACCACGGTGAGCTTGCTGCTCTTCGACGTGGTCTTTCACGCCGAGTAGGGCCGTGATGGTGGTCGGCGAGGAAGGCACGGGCAACCTCATACCGTCCATTGGCCTTCCAAAGCCCCTTGCTTCCGTTTTGGGCCTCTGTTTTCGTTCCCGGAAACCTATTCAGCTACTGTGACTGGAATCACTCGACAGTGCCAAATGCGGATGATAACCTTCGTATGACCCTTTTCCCGGATTTGTTGTGTTTTCCGGGTCCGTTCGTGGTAAACCATCAAAATTTTCGCTTGGAGGATTTGTGACTGCTCAGTATTCGGTGTATCTATTTGAGGCCGTCAGCGCGCTTTCGCTGGTTGTGGCCTTTTTCTTTGCGCGCCACAGCATCGGTGCCATCAAGGCAGGCGCCGGGGTGTTTCTGAGGCGTCAGTACAAAACCGCGGCCGTCCTTGGCTTGGGCCTGCTGCTTCCCACATTCGCCAACGCGCAGGAAGCTACGGGAGGCGAAGCCAGCCTGGTGCTGCCGGATCTGTCGAGCGTGAATTTTCTCGGCTTGGACGGAAGATCCCTTCTGATGATCGGGTTGCTCTTCTGCGCCGCCGGCCTGTTATTCGGCTTGGTGATCTACACGCAGTTGAAGAAGCTGCCGGTTCATAAATCGATGCTCGAGATCTCCGAGCTAATCTATGAAACCTGCAAAACCTACCTGATCACGCAGGGCAAGTTCATTCTGCTTCTCTGGGCTTTCATCGCCGTCGTAATCTCGATGTACTTCGGCTGGCTGGCGCCAGTGGGAAATATTGCGGTGACCCTGCCTATCATCCTGGGCTTTAGCCTGGTGGGCATCGCGGGCAGCTACGGCGTAGCGTGGTTTGGCATTCGCGTCAACACTTTTGCCAACTCGCGGACGGCGCACGCAGGATTGCGCGGCAAGCCCTATCCATGTTTTGCGATTCCCCTGAAGGCTGGCATGAGCATCGGCATGTTGCTGATCTCCGTCGAGCTGCTCATCATGCTATGTATCCTTCTGTTCATCCCGGCTAACTACGCCGGCCCCTGCTTCATCGGCTTCGCCATCGGCGAATCCCTGGGCGCGGCGGCCCTGCGTATCGCCGGCGGCATCTTTACCAAGATCGCCGACATTGGCTCCGACCTGATGAAGATCGTCTTCAAGATCAAGGAAGACGATGCCCGCAACCCCGGCGTCATCGCCGACTGCACGGGCGACAATGCGGGCGACTCGGTTGGCCCCAGCGCCGACGGCTTCGAGACCTACGGCGTCACCGGCGTGGCCCTGATCACATTCATTCTGTTGGCCGTTCATGATCCCAAGACGCAGGTGCAGTTGCTGGTCTGGATCTTCGTCATGCGCGTGGCTATGCTGGTCTCCAGTTCGGGCGCGTACTTTCTCAATGGCATAATCGCCAAGGCGAAATACGCCAACGCCGACGAAATGGACTTCGAGGCGCCTTTGACCTCGCTGGTTTGGATCACCTCCATCCTTTCCATCGTCCTTACCTTCGTCGTATCGTTCTACATGATCCCCGATCTCGGCGACAAAACGCTGTGGTGGAAGCTGGCTTCCATCATCTCCTGCGGAACATTGGCCGGCGCGCTGATTCCGGAATTAGTGAAGGTCTTCACTTCAACCAACTCCAGCCACGTGCAGGAAGTCGTCACATCAGCTAAGGAAGGCGGTGCATCGCTGGGAATTCTCTCCGGTCTCGTGGCCGGCAATTTCTCCGCCTACTGGCTGGGATTGAGCATGGTCGCGCTCATGGGATTGGGCTACTTCTTTAGCACCGGCCCGTCCATGGATGCCCTGATGCTCGCTCCGGCCGTCTTCGCCTTTGGCTTGGTCGCCTTCGGCTTCCTGGGCATGGGACCGGTCACCATTGCCGTCGATTCCTATGGTCCGGTTACCGACAATGCACAATCCGTTTACGAGTTGTCGCTGATTGAAACCATTCCTGGAATCGCAGCTGAGTTGAAGAAGGACTTCGGCATCGACGCCAAGTTCGAACGCGCAAAGTACCTGCTGGAGGCTAACGACGGAGCCGGCAACACCTTCAAGGCATCGGCCAAGCCGGTGCTGATCGGCACCGCCGTCGTCGGCGCAACCACCATGATCTTCTCCATCATCATGGCCCTGACCCACGGGCTCACCATTGGCAAAGAGAACCTCTCTCTGCTGCACGCGCCCTTCATGCTCGGATTGATCACCGGCGGTGCAATGATCTATTGGTTCACGGGAGCTTCCATGCAGGCGGTCACCACCGGCGCTTACCGCGCGGTGGAGTTCATCAAGGCCAACATCAAGCTGGAAGGCGCGGAGAAGGCCTCGGTCACGGACAGCAAGAAGGTGGTGGAAATCTGCACCAAGTACGCGCAGAAGGGGATGTTCAACATCTTCCTGGCCGTCTTCTTCGCAACGCTGGCCTTCGCCTTCGCTGAGCCCTTCTTCTTTATCGGCTATCTGATCTCCATTGCGGTCTTCGGCCTCTACCAGGCCATCTTCATGGCCAATGCCGGCGGCGCATGGGACAACGCCAAGAAGGTTGTAGAGGTTGACCTGAAACAGAAAGGAACGCCTCTGCATGACGCCTGCGTAATCGGAGACACCGTCGGCGATCCCTTCAAAGACACCTCGTCGGTGGCACTGAACCCGGTCATCAAGTTCACCACCTTGTTCGGCTTGCTGGCTGTCGAACTGGCCGTGACACTTACTGCTAAGAATGCGGTGCTGGCTGAGTCTTTGGCAGTCGCTTTCTTCCTGGTGTCGGTCTTCTTCGTGCACAAATCCTTCTATGGCATGAGGATTGAAACCAAGGAAAGCAAATGATACCTGTTGTATAAACGAAAGGCCAAACGGCCTCACGCGATTGCGTGGGGCCGTTTGGTGTTTAGGGAGTCTGCTCTATGTAAACGAGCAAATAGGCCGCACCGCAGGAGCGCTTTGGCAAAGTTGGCCATAAAGCCTATACTCAAGCTGAGGTGCCCCTATGCCGACTCGTAATGTCAGCCTGCCTGAAAAACTGGATCAGTTCATTACTGCCAAGGTCGAGGCCGGAGACTACGCCAATGCCAGCGAGGTGATGCGCACTGCCCTGCGCCTGCTGGAGCACGAAGAGCGCGAGTTCGAGGAGAAGATGACGGCGTTGCGGGAGGCGATTGCCGAGGGTATTGCCAGTGGAAATGCGGAACCGGGCGTTTTCGAACGGCTCGATACCTATATAGAAGAAATGGCGGAAGGGGATGAAGAGTGTCGGCATATCGCCTAGTAAGGCTCGCGGAATCCGACCTCAAGTCCATCGTCCGATACACCATGAAAACCTGGGGACGAGCCCAAACAATCCGATACAGACAAGGCCTCCAGAATTGCTTCCAGCTCTTGGCTGATAATCCATCCATCGGTCGAAGCTGCGATTCGATTTATCCAGGGTTGCGCCGATTCGAGCACGGCAAGCACGTCATTTTTTATCTTGCACAACCAGACGAACTGCTGATTGTGCGCGTCCTGCATCAACAGATGATTTCACAGAAGCCGCACTTCGAGCAGTGAATGCCTGAAGTCTCTCGTCTCAGCTGATCTCACCCGAGTAGATCCGTCCCGAATCTCCACATCTCCCACAGCTGAATTCCCAATCTGCACCATTTCTTCGTCTTGTTCCCGGCTCCGGTGAAGAATAGGCTTGGGGCAGTGTCGCCGCAATCCCCGGAGGTTGCACCAAAATTTGGGCAAATTTTAACAATCGGAAACCCGCGTCCTGCAAGGGGCTTTGGAGCTTTCCACAGGCAAATGCCTTTGTTTGCAAAGTTGGTGCCCCAAAAGTGAACAAAACACAAGATGTTGTGGTTTTTTGTTGACAGACACAACTAACAGCGGTACTTTTTCATCTGCGGCCTAAATCGGATGTTACGATCTCCGGTGTGATTGCTCCACCTAGAGGCTTCTGAGAACACAGAATTCGCAGTACGTTTCATCCCCGTTTCACGTTCTTTGACCGAGATTTTTCCTGACCCACTCCAGGCAGCCATACGCTGGAGACGGGACGATGTTTTAGCTGTATTTGCCGATTGTGAGGATTCCATGAATGAGGTCCAGTTTCAAGCTTCCGCCACCGCCCAGCAGACTTCCCAAACCCAGAGGGGCCTGACCTTCACTCGACGCTTCACCAACGAGGGCGTCTCCCCCTATGACGAGCTTCAGTGGGAGCGGCGCACGGCGTCGATCTCCGATCAGAAGGGCAACATCATCTTCGAGCAGAAGGATGTTGATGTGCCGGCGGATTGGTCGATGACCGCGACCAACATTGTTGCCTCAAAATATCTTCACGGGCGTCTGGGCACGCCGGAGCGAGAGACGGGGGTTCGCCAACTGGTGAGCCGTGTGGCGGAGACCATCCGCGACTGGGGCATGGCAGGCAACTACTTTGCCACTCCCGAAGATGCGGCCATCTTCCACGACGAGTTGGCCAATATGCTGCTGACGCAAAAGGCGGCCTTCAACTCCCCAGTGTGGTTCAACGTGGGCTGCGACCGCCTGGAGCCGGATGCGGAGGGGCAGAACTGGCACTGGGACCCCTCAACCGGCGGCGTGAATTACTCCGCCAGTGGCTACCACAATCCGCAGTGCTCCGCCTGCTTCATCAATTCGGTTGAGGATTCGATGGCCGGCATCATGGAGCTGGCTCGCACCGAAGCCATGCTCTTCAAATTCGGCTCGGGGACGGGAACCAACTTCAGCTCCCTGCGTTCCAGCAAGGAACCTGTCTCGGGCGGCGGCACAGCCAGCGGCCCCTTGAGCTTCATGCGCGGCCTCGACGCCTTTGCCGGAGTCATCAAGTCCGGCGGCAAGACGCGGCGCGCGGCCAAGATGGCGATTCTGAACGCGGACCATCCCGACATCGTTGATTTCATCGAGTGCAAGTCCAAGGAAGAGGCCAAGGCCTACACCCTCATCGAGGCCGGCTACGATGGCTCCGGCCCTGACTCAGAGGCTTTTTCCTCTATCTTCTTTCAGAACGCCAACAACTCCGTCCGCGTCAGCGATGAGTTCATGCGCGCTTACGAGATCGACGGCGAATTCTCCACCTACACCGTCAAGGACCACGAGCCGGTTTCCACCTACAAGGCGCGCGAGATCATGCGCAAGATCGCCGAGGCCACCTGGCTCTGCGGCGATCCGGGCATGCAGTTCGACACCACCATCAA
>CAZFMB010000036.1:0-37652 GCA_964520005.1 uncultured Occallatibacter sp. | reverse complement strand
AAGCGCACTCCCAGCCAGTGATTGGTCCCGATGGGCGAGCGGTCGAACATCTGCCAAAACCATAGCAGCGGCTTGCGCCGGGCGAATTGCTCCGGGTCGGCGTCGCCAAAATGTTCCGCCTCCAGGGTCACGTTACATGGATCCAGCGAGAGCGAGAGCACGTTGCCGGGCAGTTCGCTGGTCAGCGTCAGGTTCAGTTTGCCGCCGTGCGGGCGGCCCAGATAAAGCTGGGTCAGCTGGTCGCGCACAATCTCCGCGCGCAGCTCCGGAGCATGGTGACGGGTGAACTCTTCATCGAGAAACTGTATCCAGCGCCGGTAGATCTCTTCAGCCTCGGGCGCGGGATGGGGGGCGTTGCTCAGTGTGTGTTCCATACGAATTGGAAGATACACCACCAGGCCGGGGTGCGGCGAGTGCGTCTTGCACAGTTAATTGCTCAATATCCCTGAACGGTAAGACGATTTTTCTATGATCCTGATTTCATATTATCTTGCCGCGTCGTTGGTTTCCTTCGGCCCCAGCAATATCTGCACACCCACATACGCAATCCAGTTCGGCTCGCTGTTCTCGCGCGTCACCGCCTGAATCCCCCGTCCGCCCATGAACAACAATCGCAGATGCCCTTTGCGGTCCAGTGTCTTCCGCCCACCCACATCCAGTGTCAGCTCGCGCTGCTTGGGCAGCAGATTGGATGGAGGGCCGATGCGGTTCACGTCCTGCAAATCGTAAATCTCCCCATACAGCTCCAGCCGCTCGCTGAATTCGTGCCCGGCAATCAGCCCGCGTCCCCAGCGGCTGGGCACATTGCGGTTTCCAATCCAGCGGCCCACCTCGCCGTTGAAATCAATCGGCCCCCATTTGGCCGTGAACTCCACCGGCAGATAATACTGCGGCCCCGGCTCCACAATCCCGCGCCGCACCGCGCTCGTGGGGTTGTTGATGGAGACCTGCGGATAGGTGCCCAGCGAAAAAGTCAAATTCTCGTCGGACTTCGGCTCGCCCGCCGTGTGGTGCTCAAAGTAACGCCACTTCACTCCAATAAGCGACTCGCCCAGCCCTGCCCGCGTCGTGTTGTTCTCGTCCGTAGCCGCAGCAATCGGCAGCTCGTACTTGAGCTGAAGCCGGTCGCCCCAGCCGTAGTTCATGTCGATATCCGGCAATTGGTAGTAGGCGTTGCCGGGATTATGGTCGCCGATCCAGCCCAGGTTAATCTCCCAGTGACGGTTGCCGGGTGTGCCGGGGTCGTCGGTAATAAACGGCGGCCCGCCCTGCGCATGGGCCAGCGCGCCCGCGACCGGCATAAGCAGCAGAAGCAATTGGATGAGCCTGCGCGCCCTGAAAATATAACTGCGCCAACAATGAACCATGAGGAAAAATCCAAGACCTGCAATTTCAAGGTATCATCTACTCCACGATCAGCCGTAAGTTACGCGATCGCAGTACTGTTTCCTGTCGGCATTCGGCTCATAAAGCGTAACAGTCGTGCACCAGCGTTGCCGGCCCGCGAGAGATGAATCCGTAGCGCCGGCCTCCAGGCCGGCTGTAGCGTGGACCTCCGGTCCATGCTTGTTTCTTCCTGTTGCATACATACAATATGATGGATAGAAGCTGATCGCATTTCCGGTCTGCGCCCGTTCCAACTATCTCTTCGAGGGAGCAACCATGGTCGCCATACAATTCGAATATCAGGGAGACTTGCACTGTAAAGCAGTCCACACCCCCTCTGGAACCGAACTCAACACCGACGCCCCCAAGGACAATCAAGGACGCGGCGAGAGTTTTTCGCCCACGGACCTGGTCGCAACCGCGCTCGGCACTTGCATTCTAACGGTTATGGGCATCATGGCCCGCACGTTGAACATCGACATCACCGGGAGCACGGCAACTGTAGAAAAGGAAATGACAACCACGCCGCCGAGAATGATTGCGAGCCTGAATGTCAAAATCCATGTACCTCACTCCATTAGCCCGGAGAACAAGCAAAAACTCGAGCGAGCCGCCCACACCTGCCCGGTGCACAACAGCCTTCACCTGGACATCAAGGCGTCAATCGAATTTACATGGGAATGATGTTGAGTAACTCCTGATGAACTGTATGAATTGGTAATTACTCTTGGATAAGTGCGGCGTGGACGCCCGCACTTCAGTTAGTCTTGAGTACGGCGCTGCATTTATGCAATTACATATGCGCATGTTCTCGGCACAATTCACTATTCCCTACTCCCTACTCCCTACTCCCTATAAGATATTGTCCATGGAGACAACCACAATTGCCGGCGTGAAGGTTTCCCGCATCGGCCTCGGCACCTGGGCCATTGGCGGGCTCGACTGGGGCGCGATCCCCGACGACGTCGCCGTTGCCACCTGCCTTAGCGCCATCGAGCGCGGCATCAACCTCATCGACACCGCGCCCATCTACGGCCACGGACGCGCGGAGGAGATTGTCGGTAAGGCCATCCGCGCCCACGGCCGCCGCGAAGATTTCTACATCGCCACCAAATTCGGCCTCGACTGGAGCGAGCGTGGCGTCTTCGCCAACTCAACCGCGCCGCGCCTGCAAGCTGAACTCGAAGCCAGCCTGCGCCGCCTGGGCACCGACTACATCGATCTTTACCAAATACACTGGCCGGACACGCGCACGCCCATCGCCGAGACCGCCGCGCTGCTCGCTGGGTTTCAGCGCCAGGGCAAGGTGCGCGCCCTCGGCGTGAGCAACTTCAACGTCGCGCAGATGGAGGAGTTCCGCGCCGTTGCTCCGCTAGCTTCCAATCAGCCGCCCTACAACCTATTCGAGCGGCAAATAGACGAGGACATTCTGCTTTGGTGCGCGACAAATCATATCGCCATTCTCACCTGGAGCACGCTTTGTCGCAGTCTGCTCGGCGGCCGTGTCACGCGCGGCATGAACTTCGACAAGGACGACATTCGCCGCGTCGATCCCAAGTTCCGCGAGCCGCGCTTCTCCCAGTACATCACCGCCGTCGAGGGGTTGGCGGAGTTTGCCCACCAGCACTACGACAAATCCGTCCTGGAGCTTGCCGTCCGCTGGGTGCTCGACCGCCCCGGCGTCAGCGTCGCATTGTGGGGAGCAAAACGCCCCGAGCAACTCGACGCCGTTGCGGGCGTAGTGGGCTGGAAGCTCGACGCCGCAGCCATGGCCGAGATCGACCGTATCGTGAGCGAGTCGGTCACTGACCCAGTCGGCCCCGAGTACCTCGCGCCCAAAGTGCGAGAGGACTAAGAAGACAACGAAAGCAGATTATTATTCGTGTGCGGTTTCCGCAAACCGCTTGCGCAGCATCGCCACTCCAATCGCGATCATCCATGCGGCCATCGGAAAGCCGTTGGCGAAGGCCTCGACCTGCTTCTGACAGATTTTCATGTATCTATAGGCGCACATAATTCCGTCCAAACAGCCCAAAAAGTGTACTTATAACGCCGCTTTTCCTCCCTACTCGCCCTTCTTCTCATTGCGCGCCTTCACCTTGAACCAGATCGGAGTGCCTTTGAATCCGAAGGCTTCGCGTATTTGATTCTCGAGAAACCGCTCGAAGCTGAAGTGCAATTTGATCTCCCGGTCGGTGAACAGCACAAAGGTCGGCGGAGCCACTGCGGCCTGCGTCATATAGAAGATTCGAATGCGTTTAGCCATTGGAACCGGAGCCCTCTGGAAGTCGATCTTATCCAGAAAGCGGTTCATCTGTCCGGTCGAAACCCGCTTGCGCCGCTCCGCCGCCACGGCCACTACTTCGTGCAAAACGCGCAGCATTTTTTTGGCCTCAGGCCCTGTTCCTTCCAGTGCCGAGAGGAAGATCACCGGCGCGTAGTTCAGATACTTCAGCACTTTGCGCAATTGCGTTTCAAAAACCTCGCGATCCGCCGGCGGCTTTCCATCCGTCCGTCCAGTGGTCACTAAGTCCCATTTATTCACCACGATAATCACGCTTCGCCCGCTCTCATGCGCATAGCCACCAATTGTGGCGTCAGCCCCCGTCACTCCATCCGTCGCGTCGATGATCAGCAGCGCAACATCCGCGGCCTCCAGATGCCGTATCGCCATGACAACGCTCATCTTCTCCGCCATCAGGTGCGTCTTGCCCTTGCGCCGAATACCCGCCGTATCGACAAAACGAAGCTGGTTGCCCTCGAACTCGATCACCTCATCGACAGCGTCTCTGGTCGTCCCTGCAATAGGCGAAACGATGGCCCGGCTCGTCCCGGTTAAAGCATTGAGCAGAGTAGACTTGCCCACATTCGGCCGCCCGATGATGGCCACCGAAGTCTCGTGCTGTTCAAACTCCCCGTGCGTACGATGCAGAGACTCCGCGTCCAGCGAATCTTCTCCGGCAAAATCGTCGGCCTCGGCAATCGCCTCCTCCTGCGCGGGAATCGCCTCGGCAATGGCATCCAGCACGTCGCCAATGCCCAACCCATGCTCCGAGCTGATGGGAAACATCTTGCGGATGCCCAACTGACGGAAGTTCTCCGCAATCTGTGACATAGCCTCGCCCTCGACCTTGTTCACCGCCAGCAGCAACGGCTTGCCGCCGCGAATCAACATCCGCGCCAGGTCGTAATCCGGGCTGGCCAACTCAGTCCGCGCATCCACCACCAGCACCACCACGTCAGCTTCCTCCAGAGCTACCTGCGCCTGCGCATAAATCTCCGTGGGAATCAGCTCCGCATCGTCCGGCACCATGCCGCCGGTATCGACAAGCCTGAACCTCCTGCCAGCCCACTCAAACTCGCCGTAAATCCGGTCCCGCGTGATCCCCGGCTCGTCGCCTACAATCGAGCGGCGGCTGCCGGTTAACCGGTTGAAAAACGTGGATTTGCCCACGTTTGGCCGGCCTACAATGGCCACCAGAGGAAGCGCGCCCGCGCGCGACTTGTTGGGCATAATCGACTTATGATACTTAGACAAAACTTGTCTCCAAACTGCTTGAGCAGCCAGTAGCCACTCCTTAAAGTCTAGTCCACTTATAGGGTCAGCAGAACAAGAGGTTACCAATAGCCGCAAAATAAGTATTTTCTTATGTTTACGGAATAACTTCGGCACTCAGATTGCCCTCCCGCCCATCAGGAGGGAACGATGCATATCCACGGGAACTCCATGTCAGTCAACGCGGCTAACTTATACTCCGCCACGCAGGAAGAAAGAGCGGCTGCGGCGCAGCGAGCCGCCAGTGTCCGCAAGAAGCTGATCAAGAGCGCATCGGAAATTGATGGCGCTGCATCTCCCGAAGAAACTCTCATGATCGGCAAATGGGTGAGCGAGGAGCAGTATCCCTACAGCGTCTCCGGCAAAGACCCCGACCTTGGATGAGGCGCGGAGCTGAGGGTATGGACTCGTGACCAAGGAACCTGGGTTGCGATCCGCGGAAATGTTCCACGTGGAACATATTGATATTGTTGAATTTAGACCCATGTTTACTACTTAATTATCAGCAAGGATTTGAAATAAAATAGTGAAATAGTGAAATGGTGAAACAGTGAAATAGCGAAATAGCGAAACGGTGAAACAAGGGTCAGAGATCAGGGGTCAGCCACCTGCGGTGGGTGGACAGGCCCTTTCGGCAGGCTCAGTGCGGGTTTCGACTACGCTCAGTACATGCACCTGGGAAACCCAACTTCAGTGGGTGTGCTCGCATCTCCCGGCATCTGGGCCACCCCGCCGCATGGCTCCCACATCCTACGGAACTCGATCCGCTATCTGTTGACCCGCGGCAGAGCGCCGTCTAACATAAAGGAAGCTGCAGAGGAGAACATGACCGTAGACTGGTTGGAATGCGATCTGGTTGAAAGCGTTGCCGGAAAGGTAGGCGGAAGGCCTGTCGTCAAGGGTACGCGCATCCCTGCCGACACGATCCTTACCGACGAAGAGTTGGGCGCGACGGTCGAGGAGACGCACGAGAGCTTCCCAAACCTCTCGCTCGACACAATTCGCCGTATCCGGGCATACGGCCACTCCCACAAGCCCGTGCTCCAACCGTGAGAGTACTGCTCGACGAGAACATGCCCCATCAATTGCGGGCGCTTCTGCCGGGCCATGATGTATCAACAGCCGTGTATGCCGGATTCGGCGGATTCAAGAATGGCGAGTTGCTAAAAGCAGTGGAAGATGCTGGATACGACGTTCTCCTCACGGGTGATCTCTCGCTCGAATATCAGCAGAACCTGACGGGCCGCAAGATCGCGATTGTGTCTCTTTCGGCGAATAGCTGGCGCATTGTTCAAAATCACATTCCGGCTATTGCAGGCGCGATTGGTTCTGCGAAGTCAGGGTCCTTCTCAAGGGTCGACTGCGGCAAGTACAAGCCATCCATGAAGCCGCGCGATTCTGCAAAGTATTAGACGAAGTCCGGTGCTCTCCCCGGTCCCCAATAGCGAGAGACCGGGGGCACCCTCAGCGTGGTTTGGAAATCTCACCGGGACCGGGGCCACCCGCCTTTTAATCTTTCCAAGACACAGATCACAACAGGGGATCAACAGAACCGTGAGAAGATTCCTACGTCCTCGCCCTGACGATACGGGGCTTTGAGAAAGCCCTCCATTTGGAATTGCGAATCCTTAAGAGCATTCACAACAGACGAATCCAAAAGAGGATGAACAAAGTAAATCTTGCGCGACTCCCAGCTGCTGCTTAGCCGCACGGCCTCCTCAATTATCTTCATAAGGGTTGCTTTGTCGTCCGTCGCAGAACAAAGAAGAGCTTTTACGGCCCCACCCCTCTTTGGAAGGAGAATCACGATAGAGGAAACTCTTCCACCTGCACCGGCGCAAACAAGGCGTTTTGCCTTATCTCGTGCATCTGGCCTTCCCTTGGCTACGGCGCTCCTCAGAATGCGGTCACCGAATGCCTTATCGACCGGAATCCAATCTCGGCTGAAGAGATGCACTATTGCATTACACAAGTGAGCTCTATCGATAGAGTGCAAATCGAGGATACCACCCTTCCGTGTGCCCCTTTTAGGGACAACTCTCCCAAGGTACTCATCTGCCATTAAGAATTTGCCGAAAACCAACTCACCATGGTCTCCAGCGTATTGGCGATCTAAGTGTGCCTCAACCTTCATACCTGAATCAAGCAAATAGCCGATCACATCATATGCATCGTCTGCACATGTGCAATAGATCTTCCTGCCTCCCTTTGCGCGGACCCGAAGTTCTATCGCTCTCCTCGTCGCGCGTCCGAAGCCCTTTCTCCGATATTTTCTCTCCAGGATCGTCGGCCCTGTCTTTGCACATCCGTTATTTTTCCAAGTGATTGTCGTGAATCCAATCCGCTTACCTGCCCACATGACGGAGAGGACTTCCTTCCGTTCGGTGAAGAAGCCCGCCGGATCGTGCCCTAAATCGTGAATGTTTAAGTTTCTCACCGCAAAGGTATCGTCGATGCCCTCATAGCGGTTGCCTACATGTTGAAGAACCCACTTCTTGTAGGTCGCTCTGTCATTTTCCGTAATCGGGGCCAGTGTAACCCCCGGACCTAGCTTGCGCCTGTAATAATTTCTCTTTCGTTCCAGAAACAACCCAAGCGGGGAATCGAGAGCGAACACAATTGCGCTCATCGGGGCACGAAATGATGGTGATACCTCCCTTATAGATCGCATCGGTATGGCCGACACGAAGCGTATAGGATTTGCGACTTCGATCGCACACCCCGATGACCATTTCTCAAAATAGCGATCAAATCTATGCTGTGTCGTGGCCTTGTGGTTAACCTCGTTCCAAAGCATTTTTTTCTCTCCGCGAATGATACGCACAGGGTCGAAGCATCCGATCATTCCGGCACCACCAGACTCATACAGAAAAACACGACGAATCTCTGAGGCCGGAAGCGATTTTCTCAGTTCGAACTGCTTCGAACCCTCAAAGATCCGTGCTGCGTGCTCGGCCCGGATCGACAAAATTAAGCCACTACCCCTGCTAGCCATCATTCTTCCTCGAAGATTAAGCTGTGTGCATGTTTGATTGAATCACCAGGCTTGAACACGACTCTTGAAAGGCCCCACAATCGGTCGAAATATTTGTTCAAGACCTCCGCAAGGATTTCGTTCTCGATCGCAACATCCCTATAGGCCGAAGAATCGGAATGTTCGGAAACCGCGACAAGCCAGGCATTGCGGTCATCGACAACTTGGACGCTCAAAGCTAATGACATCTCATCACCAAG
This sequence comes from uncultured Occallatibacter sp., assembly GCA_964520005.1. Classification (GTDB taxonomy): domain Bacteria; phylum Acidobacteriota; class Terriglobia; order Terriglobales; family Acidobacteriaceae; genus Telmatobacter. The sequence continues at coordinate 29,476 of CAZFMB010000036.1, read as the reverse complement.
CTCGGTGTCCTTAAGAAGTGCAAGTGAGAAGTTTGTTGCCCCAGCAAAATATGAAACCACCTCATTTGCCCACTGTCGGTTGGCATCCGTATCTCTTATTATTCTCTTGAATACAGCTTCACGATTGTCTTTCATGACTGTAAGAATCTTCAGATAATAACGCTTTCGATCTTCAGGTGCCCCGTGATCGGGCGGTGTCGGCGCGAAGTAGCAAATCTTTACATAGTTCTTCGCCTTGGCGCAGTGGCCTAGAAATTCTTTGTAGAAATCGCTCGATTTCAAGCAGCGTACTTGTAACGGTGTGTACTGATGGAGTAGGTCCCTAAACTGTTCAGTGGAACTTTTACCCTGTTGTTCAATATCAAACAGGAACAAGACAACCATTGTACCGAGGCATGCAAATTCCACCCCAATATAAGTGGCCAATGTCGAAGCAAAACCATTCACTGACGTCTGGGCAGACCAAATATTCTCGCGCACCCAAGGGACGAAAGGCGACACGGCCAGCGCCACCTGCGCCAAAAGGGATAGGAAGAAAAAGAGACGCCTCAGGAAAATCATAAATCAGCCACCTCCATAAACTGCCTAACTTCCGCAATCGACTCGGCCATCCGTCTTTCATTACCTGGAAGGTTATGCCACCTATTGAGACCGCTCGGGTGTGGCCAATGGACCACTGCCCTGAATGGCTGAGGGGGCAACAGGCTTGCCTCCTCGACCAAAAACAGTTTACCTATTAACGAATCATAATCGCCTTGGACGAAATGAAGGTATTGAAAACTCTCACGTCCCAATGTGATGACGAGACGGGGCCGAACCAATTCAAGTTGCGCGTTCAGGAAATGCCCGCAGTTCCTCCACATCATTTTGAAAACACTATTGGAATTCGGCGGGGGTGAACATTTTAAGATCGACGTAAGGTAGACTCCCTCCCGGGGATTACCTTCGGGGCGGCCAATGTCCAAGAGCCAACGATCAAGCCGGACGCCTGAGATACCCGAGAACGCGCGTCTGCTTGTTTGCTCCGTGTTCCCAGGCGCTTGCCCGACAATGAAGATCTCACTTCCGTTGCCGCGGTCGAGCCCAGCTTCCGGCTTGTTCAGCGGCCGAACGAATTCAGCGCAAACCTTGCAATTGTCGATTGCGTCATGTAGCTCTGGTAAACCCTGCATCAAAGATCCTGGGTACAGCGCCAAGTTTATTGTACCGGGAGCAGCCATAGCGGGATCAAACTCATGCCACGGAACACCCAGCTCGGTCTCCCGACTAATACATCCCAGAATAGATCCCAATAATCGCCCTTCTACCAGGAATACAGTCGTTTCCAGTTCGCCGGCAAATCGATAGTTGCCGATTGTTCAATAGAGCTGGGACGAAAGAGAGGCTGGATCGAGACCATCTTTTTTATCGGGACAATTTGAAGACGGGATTTGAGGGCGGATTCTGTCGGGGTTAAAACCCCGACCTACCCGCCGCGTGAATTGATTTCTGAAAAACAAAACAACGATATTATGCCGGGGATCAAATTCACCCCAGCGAGTAAAGATCGCTCGCTGGGGGCCCCGATAATCTCCGGCCTGCCAACCGCACCCGCTGCCGGAGAGGCGGAAGCTCTCCGCCGGAATCCCAAGTGCGGTATGCTTGTAATGTGCGCCCGTAGCTCAGCTGGATAGAGCGAACGCCTCCGGAGCGTTAGGTCGGGAGTTCGAATCTCTCCGGGCGCACCATAGATATCGCACTTCATTTCTCTTGATTCGCTTTCATCATGATAATTTTCAGCGAAATGAGGGAGTATGGCAGACTGGAATACCACCTACAACTGGATGATGGACAACGAGGATGCCGCACGCGCCTGCGCGCAGGTTCCGGACGCGCCAGAGCAGCTTGATCCGGTGACCGGGCAGCGCATTGGAGCCTTTGCTATCAGCGGCGTCAATAGCGCTGCGTGGCCGGCGGAGTTTGCGGCCATTGCGGCGGCAGATCAGGCGAGCCGCGAGCCGCTGGTGCAGCAGTTTTATGAGAACAACATTTGGAACACGTGGTATGCACAACTGGTTTCCGACGAGGCTTGCAAGCGAGTCTTCGATTTTGCGGTCAACGGCGGAAGCGGTACGTCGGTGCGCTGTTTGCAGCAGGCAGTGAACAGCCTGCTTGCATCAGGCGAGACGCCGCTCGCCGAGGATAGCAGCTGGGGCCCGATGACGCTGGGCGCGGCCAATGCGGCCGATCCCACGGCGCTGGTCTCCGCATTTCAGGACAAGCGGGTGGCATACTACCAGGCGATTGTTGCCGCTGACCCCAGCAAGGCAGTCTACCTGGATGAATGGATTGCCCGCGCCCGGAAGTAGCCCGCGGAGATTAAAATGGATAATGGCCGGTGAAGCACTTCACGCGCCGTCCGGATAAGGCTCAAATGCAGTTCATTTTCGATTTTTTTGTCCGTCAGAACGAATTGATTGAACGGATTGTCTGGACGCTGACCTTTGCGGCGCAATTGGTCTTGCTGGTGGTTTTGGTGGGCCGTGACCGAGCGCGGCGCTATCCATGGTTCACCACCGGCATCGCGCTGCTAGGCCTGCGGCTGTTAGCAGAGGTTTTATTGTCTGGCCGGATGGCGAAGGCGCCACTAGAGTTAACTATCTACACGCTGGCCGATCTGGCGGCGATTGTGGGCCTGCTGGTGTTGGTGGAGATGGCGTGGCAGGCTTTTGCCAGAGTTCAGCGCTCGATTTTGATTGTGAATACCGTGGGGCTGTTGTTGGTGGCCGGAGCGTTGCTCTACTTCTTTATGGGACCGTGGCCGGTGTGGAAGCAATTGGCTACCTTGGACTCCACAAGTGTAAAGCTCATCCTGATGCCACTTGCCGCGCAGAAGTTCGAGCTGCTGGGTGCTTTGCTGGCCGTGGGGCTGGGGCTGATGGTGATTCTATTTGGCCGCCGATTCAAGGCTGGCTGGCGGAGCCACACGCAGAGCATCGTGATCGGGCTATTTGCCATGGCCGTCTCCCTGCTGGCGTTGGAGGTGGTGGTCCTGCGGACGTATCATTTCACCCCAGCTGAACAAGCGAGCGTGATGCGCCTGCGGTTGAGTTTTGCCTTCGCACACGAGTTGGTGTATCTGGCCGCGCTGGTGTGGTGGATTGCATGGCTGTGGCAGGACGAGCCGGGCGCTGCCAATCCGGAGCAGGCCGCCGAGTAATATCAAGGATCTATTTGTGATATAAAGTGCTTGTCCGCGCGAACCTGCTGAGCTGGGCGCGGAAGACTGCGTAGAGGTTCGTTCACCCATGCTCGACATTCATTTGCCGCATAAGCTACACGGGTTCTGGGAGTTTTTGCTCCATCTGTTCACGATTACCGTGGGTTTGCTGATCGCGGTGCAGATCGAAAGCTTTGTGGAGTGGCGCCACCACGTTCACCTGGTCGAAAAGGCGCGGGTGGAGTTGCGGGCCGAGATTGAACATAACCTGAAGGATTTGAAGGACGCGCAACAGGGACTGAAGGCGTGGCGGGAGCAGATCAACAACAATCTTGCCGTGATGAAGCGCATTCAGGAGAATCCAAACGACGCCAAGGCCCAGCAATCCACCTTGTCAATCAACTTCAGCTCCGTGAGCATGAGTGATACGGCCTGGCAAACCGCCCAGTCGACCGGCGCCCTGGCTTATATGCCGTACGAAGAAGCCGAGCAGTATTCCAATATCTACCAGGCGCAATCCGTGCTCATGGCGCTGGAGGCCAAGCCGCTTGAGGACACCAGTGAAATCCTCGGCCTAATCGCCCACTACAACTGGCACGACATGGACAAAAAAATCGTCGTTCCGAGGAAGATCACGGCGGAGCAAGCCGGCGCAGTGGCAGAAAAACTGACTCACGCGCAGATGCATTTGCTGATAGGGGATCTGCTGTTGCAAGAGTGCATTGAAAACAGCCAAGCCTATCTGGAAAACCGCAAGGCCCGCACCACTTTCACTGGGTCCGTGAACTGAAAAGCAAAGCTGGAACCCCCGTAGACGTCAATCGTTCCATGATCTCTGTCCACTGATTTATGACCACTAGATGTGGCAGCTTGCCTGGCCGCGCTTTTCGAGGTACTTCTGGTGGTACTCCTCGGCGCGCCAGAAGGTCTGCGCGGGCTCAACCTTGGTGACGATGCGCTTCAAGCCGAAGCGGCCTTCGGCGGTGAGTTGCTCGATCTTGGCGCGTGCCTGCGCCTCCTGCTCCGGAGAATGGAAGAAGATGGCCGAGCGGTATTGTGTGCCCCAATCGGGCCCTTGGCGATTGAGGGTGGTGGGGTCGTGAAGCGTAAAGAATGCGTCCAGGAGCTGCGCGTAACTGACCTGCGCGGGGTCGAAGTCCACCTCGACTACTTCAGCGTGACCGGTCTTGTCGGTACAGACATCCTTATAACTGGGCCGCTCCAACGAGCCGCCCTCATAGCCGACCGCCGTCGCGGCCACGCCGGGGATGGCTGCAAAGGCCGCCTCGACTCCCCAGAAACAGCCTGCCCCAAAGGTTGCTTTTTCTATGCTCATGCTCGTTTAGATGCCTGACTGGAACTCCTGGTGACAGTTTAATTCGGCGGGGCAACACCTTGTTCGTAATTTGACGGGTGTATCGACCGTTGCTAGTCTACACTTTAGTTACCCAGGCCTGCAGATGAGGCGGGTCAAGACGCGCAACTCAGATGCGGTTTATTCATCCCGTGAGCAATCCAACCGCCAAGCAGCCGTCATTACTGGCGGGGAAGGCCAATGGATACTGACCCCCATCTAATTGAGGATAGCGAAGCTATGCTCAAGAGTTGCATAGGATGCGACTTTGTCATTAATTTTGCGCAGTATGCTGCGCCTATTGTCCCATGCAAGCGGAATTATGAGATTGCATGAAAACCTGCGGAGGACCGAAGTAAAGGAATCCACTTGACAGAAGAAAATGAAACTCAAACCGGCCGCCCAGGAGACAGGCTCGCCGGAAACGACGGTTTCTTCGATCCCGAGGACCAGTTGTCTCTTCGTGAGCTTGCGCTTGTTCCATGGAAGCGAAGGATGGTTGTGGCAGCGTGCACGGTTTCTTGCGTGGTGATGGCGATCCTCGTTTGCTTTATTATGCATCCCAAATACAGAGCCACAGCCACCATCGAGCTTAATGAGGAAAAAAGCGGTGGGGCCGATATGTTATCCAGCCTGGCCGCGCTGAGCGGGGGAGACACGGATGAACTGAAAACCAGGATCGAGACGGAAATCGCGGTCATTCAAAACGACTCGATCGCGCTGGCGGTGATGAACCGGTTGGGAATGCTCCACAAGGAGAATCCCAACCGGTTCAGCAAAGAGCCGGGACCTCTCGTAACTAATCCGGATGACCTGCCTGCCGAGCAACGAGAAGGACTGGTTGGCAATTTCAAGGCTCATCTGCAGGTTCAGGAGTTAGGGAATTCACGTCTAGTTACCATTACCTATACAGACAGGGATCCTGTTCAGGCAGCAAAGATAGCCAATCAGGTTGTTGCCGAGTACAAGTCTTATCTGCTTAGCTCGAGTTTCAATTCATCAAAAGAAGTGTCGCAGTGGCTATCCGCCCAGTTAGGTGACCTATCCGATCAGGTTGCCAAAACTCAACAGGCAGTGGCGGATTTCGAGCGGTCTCATAACTTATCCGCCGCGATGCTGGGCCTGAATACACTTGGAGGCGGATCTGGATCTATATCTCCTTTTGGCGGAGGAGGAGGCAGCGGCGGGGGGGGCGGCTCTGTGAGCATACCGGAGTTAGAGCGCCTCTCAGTATTGAACAATGAAGTTACACAGGCAGAGGCCGAGCGCCTTGGACGCGAGGCGGTCTACCGCCTAACGGCAACGGAGAATCCAGATCTGATCTCGTCGCTTGGTTCCAGTTCTCTTCCTGGCCTTTCCGGCTCGACAGTTCTTTCTCAGGGCAGTGGCCTGGAGACTCTCAATATGTTGCGGGCACAGGAGGCGGCGTTACGGTTATCGTATGCCAACGCAGAGACCAAATATGGTGTCAGGAATCCTCATTTGGCGGAGATCGCCAATCAATTGAAGTCGCTTCACGATCAGATGCAAATTGAAATAGGCAAGATTAAAGAGCGGGCCAAGAACGATCTGGTTCTCGCTCAGGATAATGAGAAGGCGCTGCGTTCCGCCTTTGAAGGGCAAAAACTGGTAACCAGTAAGATGAACGATGACGTTGTGCGGCTGGGAGTACTTATGGCGCAGGCCCGCTCCAGCCGCGATTTGTACGACACCCTCTACGCCAGACTACAAGCCGCTAACATTGACGCGGGCAATAGCGCGACGAATGTTACTGTCGCCGACCCGGCGCGCCCTCCGGGCCGGCCCTGGATGCCGCAACCTTATTTATTCATAACTATTGGTTTTTGGGGCGGTCTTCTTCTGGGCGCGGGCATGGCCTACTTACTGGAAAGCCAGGATGATACTCTCAATGACAGCTTCCAGGTGGAAACACTTACTAACTTGCCGGTTTTGGGTACGATTCCCTTTCATCGCATGGAGACAAAACCGCGCGAAGGCGCGTTGGCCGCGGAATCGAGTTCTTTCCTCGTAGCTCCGGAAAGCGCCACGGCTGAAGCGTTCCGCAGCTTACGGTCGGGACTTACCCTTTCTGGTGTAGGACGCAAACTGAAGATTCTATCCATCACCAGTGCTTTACCCGGAGAAGGCAAATCTTACACCGTCTATAACCTGGGACTCGCATTTGCCGCTACCGGCATCAAGGTTCTCATACTCGACGCCGATCTTCGCCGTCCCCGCCAACATGCCCTTTTTCGTGCGCGTCGGGAAGATGGGTTAGCGGATGTTCTTGTTGGTTTGAAGCCTTTTGACGATGCTCTGATAGCTCATCCTGCGGAATCAAATCTGACCCTGATGCCCGCCGGACGTCATTCCCCGCTGGCGGCAGAGTTGCTGGGATCAGGCGAGATCGTAAAAGTTTTTGAAACCGCCAGAAAACGATTTGACCTTGTGTTAGTGGACAACCCGCCCTCCTTGCCGGTCGCCGACGCAATTATCGTGGGGACTCATTGCGATGGAACCATTGGCGTGATGCGCGCAGGTCGAACTTCTCGAAAAGCGTTGCAGCGCTTTGTCCAGACCCTTGGCCGTAACCGCATACATCTTCTCGGCCTTGTGATTGAAGCAGTTAATATGTCCGCCACTGAATATCGGAGCGTATATGGCTACAACGTGCAGAGTTATTATGGCAACACATAGGATTGCATTCAGCCGCGGCCTTCTGCTCCTGTTCTGTGTTTTTGCACAGTTAGGGATGATAACTATGCGAGGAGATGCCCAGGCTGCTGGAAGCAACAGTTTAAGCTCTCAGTTGCCACCCCCCGGTGCAAGCTCGGGGGCCTCATCCAGCAAGGCCGGAGTTACAACTCCAATGGGGGGACCAATTATCGTTCCCAGGGACTTATCCGAGCTGCGCATCGAACCCGGAGACTTGCTGAGCGTCAATGTCTATGACAATCCCGAGTTATCCAACTCATATCGTGTGGACCTTGCGGGAGATCTAACACTTCCTCTCTGCGGCAAAGTGAATGTTAGAGGGCTCACCTTGACAGAGGCGGCAAAGCGTCTTGAAACGGCTTTCAAGGATGGCCAGATTCTAAACCAGCCGCAAGTGAATCTCGACGTGCTGCAATATGCCGGCCAGTATGTAACGGTGCTTGGTGAGGTGGTCAACCCGGGGCGCGTGTCGCTGATCGCCCCCACGATGCTCGGTGAAATCTTGGCCCAGGCCGGCGGTGTAACGCCTATGGCAGGGACGCGCATCAAGATACGCCACGGCGCCGATGACGCTGCGCTCGAAGAGGAGGCGCCTTATTCCCGCAGTCAGAGTAATCGGGAAACTGCTTCCATTCTGGTGCGACCCGGCGATTCGATTATCGTTCCGCGCGCGGGTATCGTCTATGTTCTGGGCGCGGTATACAAGCCGGGCGGCTACGTGATGCAGGAAGATGGGAAGCTGAATGTTGCCGAGGCTTTGGCTCTCAGCGGAGGAACGACTTTACAGGCCAGCACCGGAGGCCTTAGGGTAATTCGCCGCAACCCTGACGGAACCGTTCTGGATTTCCCCCTCTCCTATGATGCTATTGCAAAGGGAAAACAAACGCCGCTTCTGCTGCAAGCGCAGGATATCGTTTACGTTCCTACGAGCAAGATCAAAGCAATATTTTCTACCACGCAGGCGATTTTGGGGCAGGCCGCAGCTGCCGCCATCGTTACTCATCCCTAATCAAATTGCAGCAGTGTTGGAGGCAGGATGAGCGCAGAAGCCCCCCTCTGGGAACGAGTACGGCATGGCTTCATGCGGCAATTTGTCGGACGAGAAATCTGGGCGCTTACCGACCAGTCTGTTGTCAGCGCGACAAACTTTCTAACTAATGTCATGCTCGCCCGCTTTATGGGCCTGCGCGAGTATGGAGTTTTTGTACTCGCCTGGATGTCAGTGCTTTTCGTCAACAGCCTCCAAGGCGCGCTGATTGTAGCTCCAATGACGAGCAGTGCCCCAAAGCAGGATGAGAAGGACAGGCCCTGCTACTTCGGCGCAGTTATATTTCAGGAGTTGGTCCTCGTTACTTGCTGTTTTGTTTTGGTTTTCATCGCCTTGAAGGTTACAGATAACTTTTTTCCGCATGTAGGCTTGCAACAGCTTGCGCTGCCACTCGCGGTCTCCGCATTTGCATATCAGGCACAGGACTTTTTGCGGCGCTACTTTTTTGTCACCCTCCAGAGTCGCCACGCGCTCGCTGATGACGCACTCAGCTATCTCACCCAACTGCCCATTCTGTTTTTCTTGCATAGAGCGGGACATCTCAACAGCGCAAACGCGCTCTGGGTCATGGCGGGAACCTCGATCCTGGGGCTGGCGGCAGGATGGTTCTGGGTGGAACCTATTACGTTTGATCGGGAGCGAATCAAAACCATTGCACGGCGCCACTGGAAGATCTCCCGATGGCTAAGCGCATCGGCTCTGCTGCAGTGGACTTCCGGCAATCTATTTGTGATTGCCGCCCCGGTATATTACGGCGCTGCCGCCGCTGGCGTTCTGAAGGCCTCGCAAAACCTGATGGGCGTGACACATGTTTGGTTTCAGGGCTTGGATAACGTCGTTCCCGTAGAGACATCGAGCCGGCTTCGTAATGGCGGCGTGCGTTCCATGCTTGCCTACACCCGGTCCATGTTGGTCAAGTGGGGCGGGCTGACCTTGGTTTTCGCAGTCGTCATGGCGACGGCGCCAGGCTTATGGCTACGCTTTATCTATGGACCCGATATGGCTCAGTACGGTTACATTCTACGGCTCTTTGCGTTGCTTTATGTCTTGATTTATGTTGGCGGCCCGTTGCGCGCCGGTTTGCAGGCCCTGGAGTTTACGGTACCAATTTTTTGGTCCTATCTGGCAATGTCAACCTGTGCTTTTGCCTTTGCCGTTCCCATGGCAAAGTGGCTTGGATTGGCCGGCGTCATGTTTGGACTTATAGGAATTCAAATCCTGTTCCAGAGCGTCGTCGGCATCTCTCTACTTATAAGATCAAGTCAAGTCGCACAAGAAGAGACACTTGAGCCGCGATCTCTCTTTTTAGCAGACTGAGGAATAGCGTGAAGTTATTGGTTAAGAGCATAGAGACTCAATCAACGGACTCAAGCCTCGGCATCTCGAACACACGGGTCGCCGCGGTGTTGCTCTTCGTGATTCTGAACCTCTCGGTGTTTCTCGAGCGTTTAGTCAGCGTGTTGCGTTATGGGTCCCTGTTTCCATTCGACAGCGTTCAGCCGATCTATGCCGTTTGGAAAGCAGTCCACCACCTACCAGTTTACGAGTGGCCTTTGGCTTATCCGTATTCCCTTGCGCTGTATAACTATCTTTTCTATTACAGTTATGCTTTACCCTTAAGATTGATTGGCGAGACCGGTGCGGGCATCATGACGTGGGGACGAATGTTTACGCCCGTCTATGCGATTATGGGCGCAATCGCGCAGTGGAAACTCGTGCAATATTCTCTTAATCTGCGTGGCATTCGCAGTGCACTGTCATTTATCTTCGCGCTAGGTCTCTGGTTATGTACTTCAATCGTCCGTTATTGGGCGCTTAGCATTCGGCCAGACATGGGAGCCATCGCTTTGATCATGATTGCCCTTTACATGATCGTGCGTCAACCGCGGTTTGGTTTTGCTTATGCGGGCGTGTTGTTCTATCTCGCGTGGTCATTTAAGCAAACCGTTGTCTTTGCGTTTGTTGGCGTCTGCCTATTTCTTCTACTTCATAAGCGGTGGCGTGATCTTACTTTGTTGGTCACGGTCTTGGCGGCGTTGGTTGCTGCGACACTTCTCCTTGGAACACCAGAGTACCGATTCGACATTCTTGTTGCACCTCGGCTCGTTAAGGAATTCAGCATCAGTTGGGCCCTTCAGGTCGCGCCAAAAACCTTGCTTGCAAACGCATACTGGATTCTAGCTCCTGCCGTACTGCTTCTCTCGGCTGGCCCTCACCGGAACAATGACATGGCTTATATTCTATCCATTGTTTTCGTTGTTGCCTTAATTGGCGGATTAGCGAGTATGACAAAAGTAGGCGGCTGGGACAACTACCTACTCGAAGCATTTGTAGTTGGCTCCACTCTTCTACAGATTGCCATCTTTACCGTGCCTGGGCGATTCGTAAGCGCACTTGTTTTGTACGGTTGCATTCTCCCGGCAATACAAGCTGTAACAATACCGAGCGGAACCCAGATGCACACATTTGGAACGGTGGGAATTGCCACCAAAGCAGATTACGCGGACGCCGTGGCGTTGCGCGACCGCTTGGCGCAGATGAAAAAGCCTGCTTTCTCCACTGACCCAATGTTTTCACTCCCTTGGATTTCGAACGATAATCATGCACCTGCTTTGGTAATCGACTCCCTCTTTTATGATGCTATGCGGACTCGTTGTCAAAATGGATGCGTCGAAGGCCTGTTGCAACATGGCGATATTCCGACTGTTGTGCTGCAAAGCTCCGGCGATCCTTACCAGAATAGCTTGAGTCCGAAGTATGAAAAGGTCGGTGAGGCGCGTGAGTCAGAGAGAATGTGGAGTATTTACGTACTTAACCCTCAAGTGCAAAGATACAATCAGTCTATAAGATAACAGGTAGCCTTCTTCTGATATTTAAAACTATTTGTGGCGCCTGAAACTTTTCTTCAGGAGAATTTATGAATTTTACAGGCGAGCGCGTTGTTCTGGGAAAGTCTAAGTCTCTGACTGAGAATGAGCATTTGGCTCGATATCATTTCGCAGCGCAGCTCGTCGAAGGTAAGCAGGTTGCGGATATTGCATGCGGCACTGGTTACGGAACGCAGATGCTTGCCAGAAACGGCGCTCGCGGCGTTCATGGCATGGACCTTTCGGAAGAGGCTGTGGCGTTTTGCCAGGAACACTATAGCGTTCCCAACGCAACCTACAGTGTCGCAAATGCGCAGATGCTCACTGCGATCTCAGACAATTCTTTCGATATTGTCGTTTCATTTGAAACCATAGAGCATTTGCCCAACGCTGAGGCATATTTGAACGAGATGGCGCGTATCCTGCGTCCGGGCGGCACATTTCTGGTTTCTACCCCTGACAGGCGGATTTCATCTGTCCTGTATTGCTTTTTCCGTCGGCCTGCAAACAAATATCATGTTCGGGAATATAATGAACGCGAGCTGATCGATTTATTGTCGCATCGATTTCATATCAAAGCTTATTATGGCCAAGCCTTCGTGCTTTGGTGGTTCGTGTTTTGGCCGGTGCAGGTCTTTATCAAGGCTGCTTGCCGCATTCTCGGTACAACGAATGCACGTGACTTCAAGGACAATCTTTACAGCAACAGAGGGAATGTTGAAGTTACACTTAAGAAAACAGGGTTTCGAATACCGAAGTATTGGGTTATCTCCTGCGTTCGCCCCGGCTGATAAAGCAGCAAGCAGTTTATGCTCTAGATGCGAGCGTTTAACCAACATGAAGAATCCTGATATTACCATCATAGTGCCGATTTATAACGGTGCAACCTATCTCGCCGAGACTCTTCAATCTATTCTATCCCAGACCTTCAGTGATTTTGAGTTGTTGGCAATTGATGATGGGAGCACTGATAACTCGGTGGATATTGTTCGAACGCTAAAGGATAGCCGTATCCGATTGATCCAGAAAAATAATACGGGACTTTGCCACACTTTAAATCTAGGAATCGCGGAGGCTAGAGCGCCTTACATAGCACGCAGCGATCAGGACGACGTCAGCTTTCCTAACCGGTTGGAACGTCAATTTAAGGTGATGGAGGACCATCCCGATGTCCTTGGAGTTTTTTCTTACGTTACCAAGTTAGGAAGTAAACACACTTGGTCGAATACGGATAAAGTGGTTATGGCGCCGGGTGCATTAAAGAAGTATCAACCAATCGAAGACGGCTGCTTAGAACCTTCAACCATCTTTATTCAAACTGCCGCATTAAGATTTATAGGCGGCTTCAGGCAATCGTACTATCCGGTAGATGATTGGGACATGGAATGCCGTTTAACGCAAATCGGCAGTGTATTGATTATGTGTGAGCCTCTAGTTGCATACCGCTTCCAGACAAACTCAAATACCTATCGGTTTTATACGGAGATGTGCAATAAGACGCGATGGACCAAGGATTCTTATAAACGACGCTTGCAATCGATCCCCGAGCTGACCTTTGACCAATTCATGCTTGCCCAGCCAAAGGATGTTTGGTCACGTTTTAATCGATTTCGCAAAGATTCATCAAGACTACATATGCGAACCGCCGGCAATAGATATTTAGATGGTCAGTATTTGGCGGCGGTAGGCCACCTATTTGCTGGAGTAATTATCAATCCTGCAGACATGGCACGGCGCATAAGGCGGTTCATCTTCCACTCATAGGCGTCTGAATACGCCACCTTGTTTTTTTGTCAAAGCTGACGGCGATAAAGTAACTTAGCGAGAGTCTTTCTGGAGGATATGTGCAGCAAAGCCTGCCACAGTCATCGAAATCTCCGGTCATGCCGTTTAGCGAATTTCTATTTGCGCTTTTTCGGGCGCTTGACAAAGAAGGGGTGCGCTACTGTATTTTACGAAATTATGAAGATTTTCCGATTAGCAATATAGGGCGTGACATTGATTTTCTGATTTATCCATTCGATTTGCCGGGAGTCAACCGCGCTCTTCACTCTATTCACGGCATACGTATCGTTGGCTATACAGAGCGTCATTATGTGGCAAGCTTTTTTTTGACAGGTGTATCCACTTCTTTGCAGGCGCAAGCACTACAAATTGATTTTGACTTGAGCTTGACATGGAAAGGATTGCCGTACTTGCCGACAGATGCCGTCCTCAATGCAATGATCTCCCGACCTGCTGGAAATTCGACTTTCTTTGTTCCCTCTCCGGTTCACGAGGCAATCATATCTTTACTTGCAAGTTTGCTCGTCGGCGGATGGTTGAATGAAAAGTATCTCGCTCGCGTGAGTCAAGTATTTGCTGACAACAGGAATGAGGTAATTGCTTCTTTGTTACCGCAATTCGGATTGTACACTGCAAGACAATTGGTAGATTCTGTAATTAGCGGCGACTATGCTAGGATAGTAAGCTGTGTACGATCGCTTCGTATTTCATTGATTTTGTGCAATCTTTTTCGCAGGCCTCTTCACAGTGCCTTATCCATTGCAAGGCACTATGGAGGTGAATTAACTCTTCGTTATTCCCCGAAGACTCTGCACGCCGTAAGCATATTTGGCGCAGACTTCCGCGGCAATACTTCGGTCATAAGTACATTGATGCCGCTGCTTAATTCCATGGCGGTGGTGGTGGAACTACACCATATTAGCACAACATTGTCGCACGAGCACCAGTTATGGGACACTCATTCAAGTCTGAATTGCTCTAACGACGCACCCAGAAGTTGGTTAGCCTCGATGGCGTGTGTAATTATACTACTAGTAAATACATGGGTGACTCAACTAATGGAAAGGAGAAACCTCACACTTCATATCTATGACGGGTGCTATCAGGATCTATCAATTAACGCAAAGAAGTATCGTTATGCGGGACCCATGTGGTTAATGCAACTCTTAGGCGTTTTATTTCCATCCCCTTATTTATGGATACTACTGGACGTACCTGATAATATCTCACAGTCAGGTTGTCATAAGTTCTTAACTACAGAAACTCTTAGGCTTCGCAATTCCTACCGCTCTTTCGTGAAAACAAGAAAACGATACATTATTCTGGACGCAGGGAGGCCGTCCGCCATCGTCGCAGAAGATGCGCGTGATGCAATAATTGATGCTCTCGCGCTGTGCACAGCCAAACAACTTAGAGACCGATTTTAAGCGTTTTACTAGCACAGCATGGAATGTTATTCGAGAATTGATTACATAAGGAGAAATGCAATTTGAAAATAGTAATTCTTGGCCCCGATGGAGTTGGTAAGAGTTCGGTTATTCGCGGATTATTCGGCAAATTGACCAAGGAAGGTTACGCCGTGAAGATACGCCATCTGAAGCCGTTTATCGTGTTTTTTCATCGTAGCGAGCCGGGCGCGATAGTTATCGACCCTCATGGCAGGCCGTCTCGTTCTACGATGTTCTCTCTTGCGAAGATCATTATCTGGCTATTAGAAGAATGGTACGTAACGTTTTTTCATGACAGCAACGAGGCTTTGCTTATTTATGACCGTTATTATCATGATCTTCTGATTGATTCAAAGCGCTATCGCTTCGGAGGCCCGCTTTGGGCCGCAAGGATAGTTGGCAAACTGATTCCACGGCCGAGATTGTGGGTATTATTGGATGCTCCCGCACAAGTTATACAAACTCGCAAGCAGGAGGTTCTTTTGGAAGAGACCGCACGGCAGCGACAAGCATACATGACTTTCGTTCAAGATCAAAGAAGTTATGCTATTATCGACGCTTCACAAGCGCTTGACAGAGTGATTGCGGATGCAGAACAAGCAGTCACGGCCGTTATACGGAAAGCAGTAAAGATATGAGAGTATTAGTTTCCGCATATGCATGCGAGCCAGGAAAAGGTTCGGAGCCTGGTGTCGGCTGGCACTGGACAACGGAACTTGCTCGTCTCGGCCATGAGGTCGAAGTAATTACTCGATCCAACAATCGAGCTTCCATCGAAAAGGCACTAGCGGATATCCCGATTGCTCGTCTACATTTCCACTATTATGATCTTCCCTCTTGGGGAAAATGGTGTAAGCGAGGAAACCGAGGTATTCAAATCTATTATCGGTTATGGCAACACGGCGCATACCGCGTGGCGAAGCATCTTACAAATACGATACAATTCGATTTAGTCCATTCATTGACCTTCGGCAGTTTTCGCCAGCCTTCTTTCATGGGACGTTTGGGACTGCCCTTTATTATTGGCCCGATAGGTGGTGGGGATGTTACACCAGTCTTACTACGCGACAGCTATCCGGCGGTGCCAGCATGCAGAGAGAGGCTTCGAGAGATAACCATTAAGCTAGCATACTGGGACCCAGCTGTTCGCGCCATGTATAAGCAGGCTACTATGGTATTCTGTAAAACTCGAGATACACTTGCGATTCTTCCGGCCAGATTCCATGAGAAGTGTCGAGTGCAGCATGAGATAGGACTCGATCCTCAAAGAATACGGCTTAGAGTTACGGCTCGCGCAGCTAGCGCTGACTTTCTTTATGCGGGACGTCTTGTATATATGAAGGGAATACACCTCGCGCTGGAAGCTTTTTCAGAACTTAAACGGGTTAGGCCTTATGCAACGTTTACGATAATTGGGGCGGGACCCAATGAAGTTCAGCTAAAACGCCTCTCTGCCGCTCTGGGACTTAGCGACTCCGTGCGATGGCTAGGTTGGATTCCATATGAGGAGTTGTGGATGCAATTTCCCCATTACACGGCGTTCGTATTTCCGAGCCTGCATGACTCTAGCGGTAATGTACTCCTAGAGGCATTATCGCAAGCTCTTCCGGTAGTATGTTTAGATACTGGCGGTCCTGGTGAATTTCTTTCTCCAGACTGCGGTTTTAAGATTTCTGTAAAGAACAGGAGCAAGGCAGTTGTGGTTAGAGATTTAGCGGACGCGATGCAGATTCTCGCGGATAAACCAGAATTGCGAGACCTAATGGGACGACGCGCTCTCGAATTTGCAAGATTAAGTACTTGGAATTCTGTCGTTACTAGAACATACGCATACATTGAGGACGCGTTAAATGTGTACGGCGCGGATCGACCTAAATGAATGGTAGAGCTACTTAACTGCGTCTTCTGAATGGTAACGAAGGAACTTCATGAAATTACCAACGCGATTGATAAATAATGATTTATCTGATGATACAAATGTGCCGCAGCTCAGACGCCTTTCCGCATTCGGGTTTTTTAAAAAGTATCCCATTTTTCTGCTTGCGTTTGGACCGCCAATATTTCGGCCACTCAAAGGCGTTGATATAACACGCGGGCAGGTGGACATCTGGGGAGTTTTTCAAGTTGGCTTGATTGTGCTGGTTGCTATACCTGCGAGCATTCGCATGGGTGTCGCGGGTTCTATTACAATTCCAGTACAAATTCGACCGATTCTTAAGTTAGCCTTCTACCTCGGTATACTATTTATGTTATCGACTGTATACTCAACCAACCGCTTAACGACCGTTGCGTATTCCATCTGCTATTTTCTCACCTTAATCTGCATGGTGGAGTTGATTGTACAAGTTTATCGGAACCCACCGAACTGGATGCAAAGTCTGTATCAGCTTCGGCTTTTAGCATTTTGTTTATTCATTCTTGTTATTCTGACATTGTTTTATAATTCAGGTCTTGTTTTGAACTTTGAAGAAGCAAGAGTACGTCTATTGGGCGGCGGCATAGCTCCGATCCCGATTATTTGTCCTATCATTACAATTATTTCCGCACACTCTTTTTTACATAACCTAGAATCTCGAGTGCGATCTACATTTTTCATTATTGTGGGTCTAGCGGGCACGATGAGTGCAAGGTCAAGAGGAAGCGAGGTCGCACTACTTGTTGCTCTTACTTTAGTTGTAATGTTCTGGGCGATGTCAAGTCGACGTATGATGTACGTGTTTATATCCGGATTAATTTTAATTATCTTTATTGCCCTTGGGTTAGTAGAAGTTATTGGGGCAGATAGAATCTGGAATATATTTAATCGCGGGGAGAATGTAAGCGGCATTGCAAGCGCCAGCGGAAGAACCTATATATGGTCATTTGTTCTTCGTTACTGTATTTACCACCCCTGGGGAATGGGCTATGTGGCTGGTTTTAGAACAATATTTAGAAATTATTATTCTCTTGGGATGCCGGTCGTCGTTTCCAGTATTGGTAATGCTCATAACTCTTATGTACAAGTACTAGCAGATGCTGGCTGGTTGGCATTGACAGTTTATCTGATGATGATAGCCAGGATTGTTTTTATCGGATGGCGCGCCGCAAGAGGCTCCTCTTTAAAAAGTTTGGAATATGGTTGTGCTCCAAGTCACGTGATGGCTTGTGCGCTTGCTTTACTTATTTTTTGTCTTGTGTGTGGTATCACTGGTGCTGATTTTGTTGTTCCTATGAGAGCCAGCTATTACTTTCAGAACATTATTATAGCAATAATATTAGGCGCACATGCGCGGGCACTGATCGTTGTTCGCACAATGTCTAGGTCTACTAACGGATCATATTCTGGGCAACAAAGATTTATTGGTTTAAGGTAATCAGATGAGAGTTATCGTAGCGCACAACACATATCAATATAGTGGTGGTGAAGATATGGTCGTCCGCGACGAGATTGAGCTGCTTAGGCAGCACGGCCATAGTGTGAAACTACTTGAACAGAACAATGACAGGATTATGGGCATCCATGGAAGTCTTATTGCATCCTCGTCTGTCTTTTATTCGATAAGCTCGCGTAAACAGATAAAGAAGATAATTAATAACTTCAGGCCAGATATTATACACATCCACAACTGGTTTCCTCTACTGTCGCCGTCTATTATCTGGGCGGCCAATGCCGAGAGGATTCCTGTTGTTCAGACATTACATAACTACAGAATGCTTTGCGCGAACGCACTGCTCTATCGCGAAGGAGCGGTATGCACAAACTGCTTAGGAAAATCGTTTCCCATCGATGGCATTGTCCATGGCTGCTATCGGAACAGCCACGCTGTGAGCGCTATCGTCACGGCCGCTTATGCCTTTCATAGGCTCATACGTACGTGGGATCGAGTCAATCTTTTTATTGCAGTTTCAGGTTTCGAGCGCGAGATTCTGGTTCGCGGCGGCTTGCCTGCTTTAAAGGTTGTGGTCAAGCCTCATTTTGTTGGTTCGTCCCCCTTGAACACGGAAATACATACAGATGATGTTGCGCTTTATGTTGGACGACTATCTCTAGAAAAGGGCATCAGGACGTTGCTTTCAGCATGGAATTCAGGCAAGATTCAACTTCGCTTAAAAATCATCGGCGATGGCCCCCTTGCAGACGAGGTTCGTTCATGCGCTGCCAGCAACCAGCAAGTGGAATATCTTGGTTCGAGGCCATCAGATGATGTTTATCGAGAAATGGCAAAGGCTAAGTTTTTGGTATGGCCATCCGAGTGTTATGAGACCTTTGGGCGCACAATGGTCGAGGCATTTTCACAAGGCACGCCCGTTCTCGCAGCGGATATTGGCTGTGTGCGAGAGTTAGTGGAGGAGGGCGCAACAGGCTATTTCTTTCCACACGGAAATGTCGATGCGCTCGTGGCCGGTACGCATCGTTTTTCTACTGGATCGGCATACGATCGAATGCGCACAAATTGTCGCAATTTATTCTTGAATAAATACAGCTCGGAAATCAATTACACGCTGTTGACAAATATTTACGCCAGAGTTATTGCGGAGCAGTAGAGAATGCCGCACGCTATCCTGGAGCGCAGTGTCCGCGATCTATCTGGTAATTCTGTAGACGACCACTCCAAATCGATAGCAAGGTCGATTTTGCCATTATGAAACCGCTCAAAGTATTAATCTTGAGCCGCGGCTTTTCGCAGGCCAACGGCATTGCTCGCGTATTGCTAACGTTTTCGCGCCACTGCGATTGCCAGCGCTTGCAACTGCACATAGCCAGCTTCAAGCCATTCGCTCCAGAGATGGCGGAAGTTCTCGTACAACCCGGGACTATCATGCACGAACTTGGCGATGCAGGGTACTTCAGACCCGCTCTTGCCTTGCGCAAGCTGATAAAGAATCATGCCTTCGATTTGGCAGTTGCAACGGCCCTGAAGCCATACCTGCTAGCGAAACTTGTTTCAGGGCCAACCTGCGGAGTACTGTATTGGATCCACGGGATTGCGACGTTGATCGAAGATCGCTTGAAAGTCATAGTGTATCGATACGCCGCCCGTCACGACACCCTGATTTTCATCTCCGATCATGTCAAGAAGGCACATAGTTATGCTGGCCACAAAGGGCGCGAGGTGGTTATTCTTAACGGCGTTGATGATTATCTAAACTCAGCTCCCCTGTACGACATTAGCCAACGCGAGGCTCTGTGCATACCGCGCGAGGCATTTGTGGTTGGCTACACGGCTGAGTTTATCGCATGGAAGCAACATAACACGCTGCTGGCCGCTTTCTCACAATTAGCCAGGGATTTTCCAGATATGCACCTTATACTGATCGGTAGCGGCGAACTATGGGAGAGTACGCGAGCTCGGGCGCGTGAGATTCCGGGATTCGAACGAATTCATTTCATGGGTTTGCGTTCGGATGCGAGGCAGCTATTGGGACTTATGGACGTCTATGTTCAGCCCAGTAATGGCGAAGGGTTCGGCCTAGCACTAGTAGAGGCAATGCTGGCGCGGCGAGCAATCGTTGTATCCGATGCCGGCGCTCTGCCGGAGATTATCGACGATGGATCTACGGGCCTCATATACCGCGTGCTGGACGTGGACGATCTTGTTAGCAAGATAGCGGTTCTAGCAAGGGATCCGGAGATGCGGCAGCGCCTTGGCGAAAGAGCGCGGCAGGTTGCACTAATACGTTTCGGCGCAAGGCAATTTGCCGAGCGCATAACAGCGGTACTCGAAAGCGAACCCAGGGTTTCTACAGGTCCATACCACGGTCTCACACCAATAAAGTAAGATGGACATTCGTGTTAGTAATAACTCGCGCCAAACATTAGAGATATGTGATGTCAAATGAACAAACAGTTGAAAATAATATTGTGGAAGTTTTATTCAATGCTTCCCGCCAACGCCGGCGCCTGCATTCTTAGGGCGTATTATGCAGTTCTGTATGGTAGTCCACGAGAAGTCTTCAGGAACAAATACTTGAGGAAAGCATGGGGCGCGGAAGAAACGGTTTCGGGTCCCGGTTCCACTCTCGAACACACAGAAGCCATTCGATCGGCGCTCCCGGAATTATTTCAGCAGTATTCTGTAAGCAGCTTCCTCGATGCCCCCTGCGGTGATTACAACTGGTTTCGCTACGTTGCGAGAACCTCTGGCTTTTCGTATATAGGAGGGGATATTGTTCCCGAGCTGGTTGAGAGGAACCAAACGCTGTTCGGTTCGCCCGAGACTCGCTTCATCGAGTTAGACATCACCAAGGAACCGCTGCCGGATGCTGACCTCTGGATGTGCCGCGATTGTTTGATCCATCTCTCGAACCGTGACGTTTTCCGCGTTCTCGCCAATCTCCTGCGGTCCAACATCCGCCTGTTTCTCGCTACCAATCACGTAAAGTGCCTCAAGAACATTGACATCGCAACCGGCAATTGCCGCTCGCTGAATCTGAAATTGGAACCTTTCTGCCTGGGCGAACCCATCGCCGAGATAGACGACTGGCCCGAGGGCCACCCGAAACGCAAAATGGCCCTTTGGAAAACAGTGGATCTGGCGGCGGCGCTTGAGAACAACCGGCTTCTGCCTAAACTATAGAAGGTGCGCGGACAACGCATCTCGTTGACGGGAGCTTATGTACGGCCCGCATGCAACCAGTTGACGCAATATATAGCCGGTTTGCCGGCAGCCTCGATACTCGCAATCAGATTCCAGCTGATGGAGCAGATATGCTACAGCAAGCTGCGGCAAAAGTTCAACATTGAGATCCATCCGGCGGAAGTATTCCGTGCAAAGTGATCTGCGTCGAATCGCTGTATATCCCCCGCCATTTTCACCAAACAGGTGGTCGTCGCTGAACTGAAAATGCAGCAGATCGTAGGCGGGCAGTCCGGTAAAATCGGCCCATTCCCAATCAACAAGGACGTATCCCTTCGTCGGATGGTTGCGCATATTCCATGGAGCAAAGTCTCCGTGCACCAGCATTGTAGGGATGGAGATATCGCGATTGAGGCATCCAAGAGAGCGGTCGAGTACATCGGGAGCTAGCTTATTCAACTGCGTCTTGAATGGATGAAGACGGCTCGCCATTTCGCCGGCAAATAGCGCGAGGTTCGTAGAATTACCGCTACGAGGTAGCCGGCACAACATATCCATGTATTCAGGCAGAAATTTTCGCCCAGGCATCGCGCCAGGAATATATTCCTGTGCCGCTGCCCGCAGATCTGGGTGGTTCGACAGTAGCTTCGGCGCCCAGCTATGTGGTTCCAGCTTGAGTAGCACTTCAGCTTCGTGGAGTACACTCAATCCGCCTGCTGCTGTAAGTCCAACCTTGAGCACTGCGGCGATTTGTTGCGATCCGTCAAGCAGAAATGCTACTACTTTCCTGTCGGCAGATGGATTGCCTACCAAGACGACCAGTTCTCCTGTCTGCGATCGAATTCCGCATCTTTCGTACCATTGCGACGATCCAGTACGGGAAATATTTACTTTTGTGACAGAGGGAAGATACTGCAATGCGCCGGCGCGCGCGGCCATTCGAACCGCCAACCATTTCATCCGGCTAGACAGACTGTAGGGATGCCAGATTCCTAACACAGCCGCAGCAGCGCGCAATCCTGCTGGAATCAACCAGCGGGGACCGTAGTTGCCAGGAATCACATAGCACGGTTGCAGATCCTCGGCGTTAATGCCGCAATCAATCCCCAGAGCACTCAATATATCTGCAACGTTAAGTGTCTCAACAGGGTGTATGTGATCTATCTCCATATTTATTCAAGATACACTTCCACCTAAGTTGTTTCCAGGTTCGCGGCTGCTCAGGCTACTAGCCTTTTAGCCTGCTCCTCACCATTTAAAACACGGAAAACTCCCTCAGCCAGAGCCTTTAGTTCATCCTCACCGGGATAAACGCGGACGGGCGCAATCCATTCCAGGTAACTGCGCAAATGCCTAATCACTCTTTCAGAATGCGCGATTCCACCAGTCAGCAGCACAGCGTCCACCTTACCCTTAAGCACCGCCGCCATCGCTCCGGCCTCTTTTCCGATCTGATAAATCATGGCATCGAAAATCAGGGCGGCCTTACGATCTCCCGCGTCGACGCGCCGTTCCACCTCAACCATGTCGCGCGTGCCCAGGTAGGCAAATAGGCCGCCGTCTCCGAAGACATGGCGATCAAGTTGCTCCTGGGCATATTTGCCGCTGAAGCAGAGCTTGATCAACGCCCTCACCGGCAACCCGCCGCTGCGGTCAACGCCAAACGGGCCTTCCTCTATGGAATTACTATCGATCATCCGTCCGTTCTCGTGTGCCGAGACGGTGACTCCGCTGCCCAGATGCGCCACAATCAAACGCAACTCCGGGTAGGTGCGCCCCTGCTCGCGCGCATACCGCCGCGCCACGGCCTTAATGTTGAGCGCATGGCCGATGAAGGTGCGCTCCACCAGCGGCGAGCCGGATGGCCGCGCGCAATCCTGCCACTCGTCCACCGTCACCGGATCCACAATATAGGCGTTCACCCCGGCCTCCTGAGCAAAGCGCTGCGCCAGCAAGCCGCCGAGGTTGGATGCATGATCGCCTCGGCGCGCCTGCCTCAACTCTTCCATCATCTCCTCATCCACCAGATAAGTGCCGCAGACCATCGGCGGCAGCATTCCGCCCCGGCCGACCGTGGCGGCAAATATCTGCTCCTTGTAGCCGGCCTCCGCGAGCGCTTGCTCAATCAGTCCCGCGCGATAGTCCAGTCGCGCCAGCATCGGCTTCCCGCGGAAGCGCGCCAATTCTTCATCCCCATGCCGGATAGTGTGCTCCCACTCGGCGCCATCCTTGGTGTAGACCCCAATCTTCGTGGAGGTCGCTCCAGGGTTTAGGACCAGCACGCGGCTCTTCTCGTTGGTCAAAAGCAGTCCCTCCAGACCAGAATGAGTTTATCCTGTCCACCGCACATCCCACACACTTGCCGGTGAGCGCTGAGCCCCCACCGGCGCCAAAACGGAACCATCGCCAGCCTTCAGCCATCCAAGCCAGAAATCTTGACAAATCCGTGCTATACTCTATTCAATCGTAGAATTCGATCTGAAGTTTTTGCCTGTTCCGGTTACCGCCTACTCGCAAACTTCCACATTGCGTTCGCGGTAAATCAGTACAGAGGAGCAACACACAATGGAAACAGGCACAGTCAAGTGGTTTAATGACGCCAAGGGTTTTGGATTTCTGAGCCGCGAAAACGGCGAAGATGTCTTCGTTCATCACACCGCCATCCAGTCGAACGGTTTCCGTTCGCTGCAAGAAGGCCAGAAGGTCCAGTTCAACGTGACCAAGGGCCCCAAGGGCTGGCAGGCTGAGAACGTCCAGGTCGTCTAAGGGTTACCCCCTTCCAACCGGTTCAGAAACAAACAGAGAGGGACGGCGAAACTGCCGTCCCTTTCGTGCGTCTGACGGAGTGCGATTATACTGTGCAACTATGAAAGATTTTCCGGAATTCATGAAAGCTCCCGCGAACAAAATCGCGGCGTCCAATCAAGCGACTCCAGGCGTTGAGGGATATGTTTTCGACGGCGCGGACGGAAGCCAGATGGCGTTTTGGAGCTGCCGGAAAACAGCGGCATCGGCAGCGCATGTCCACGATTACGACGAATACATGCTCGTTGTGCAGGGCTGCTATATTTTGATCATCGATGGAGAGCGGATTCCGGTGAATGCCGGAGAGGAATATCTCATTCCAGGCGGCGTCGAGCACAGCGGTGAAGTTCTTGCCGGAACCAGAACGATCCACGCATTTGGCGGCCATCGGGCCAACCGCGCTCAAGACTCCAATTGACCACAGGCGACCGTCTTACGCCGCCGGCTTAAGGCTCTTCATGCTCACCTGCGGAACGGCCGGGTGAAGATTTTCCATGATGGTGACGTGGGTGCCTAAATATTGCAGTACATCGTTGATGGAATCTTCAAAGCGCCCTCCGGTTTTGTGGGTAGCTTTGACGCCTTTGGAGACCAACTGGCAGACTTCAAAGCGATTCATTCCCTGCGCCAGGGCGCGGTGTATTTTTTCGGAACGCATGACTTGACTCCGGTCAACAGGTGATTGTTGCGTGCGGTGCGGAGCTCGTCAGGAGCGGTAGGAAGGCAAGAGCCGAGCAGGCTTTCCTAATTCAAAAAGCGGCCTGATAGTTCTGATCTACTTCCATTGTACGCCGGAAACAGTTTACGGTACGGTTATTCGCGTTACGCGCGTAAGTTATCGATGCAGGCCAGCGCCCATTTTGGGTCTAAAGCGGCTGCCCCAGCCGATTCTCCAACTGCGCGCGGAAATTCCGGCTCACGCGAGTGCGGGAACCATTCTTCAGCACCACGTCAAACTCGCCGTGCGAGATCGGCTCCAGATGCAGAATGCTCTCGACATTCACGATTGCGGAGCGATGGACGCGCACGAATCGCTTGGGATCAAGCCGCTCCGCAAGTTCATGCAACGAAGCACGATAGAGCACTTCCTTACCCGCCACATGCAGGTTCACATAGACGCCGGCGGCCTCAATCCAGTCGATATCCACTGCCCGGATGAAGCGCGTGGTTCCGGCGGATTTCACCACCAGCCGGTCCCAGCACTGGCCCGCCTGTGCAGTCGAGGCCATCTTCATAATTCGCTGCCCGAATTCATGCATGCTGCGCTCGTCCAGCCGGGCTTTAACGCGATTCATGGCAGCCTCGAATCGCTCGTCGCTGAAGGGCTTGAGCAAATAATCCAGCGCATTGACCTCAAACGCCCGGATGGCGTGTTGGTCATAGGCTGTCACAAAAATCGTAAGTGGCATGTTGGCAGCGCCGACCGCATCGACAACCCCCAGGCCATCCAACTCCGGCATCTGTACGTCGAGAAACACCAGGTCCGTCGCCTGTTCCTGAATCGTCTGCACAGCGGCCAAGCCGTCGGCGGCCTCGACGATGGCCGTTACCTGGGAATCCCGGCGCAACAGGTCAACCAGCCGTTGCCGAGCCGGAGCTTCGTCGTCTACAACCAGCACGCGCATACGTTCAGGCGGAGGCGCTACCATTGGTCTCCTCTCCGATCACTCGCAGCGGCAAAAGAATCTCCACTTCGGTACCGCCATTCTTGCGGCGCCGGACGGAAAAAAGGCTCTCTCCATTGGGGTGAAGCCCCGCTATGCGTTCCCGTGTCACCGCCAGGCCCAATCCCGGCGAAGACTCCAGCGTCCAATTCGGCGGCAGCCCCACGCCGTCATCCTGCACCCGAATTACCAACTGATCGCCAAGCTTCCGCGCTGACACCATCACCGTCCCGCCCGAGGCGCGATGCGAAATTCCGTGGCGGATCGCATTCTCTACCAGCGGCTGAATAAAGAGCGCAGGCACGGAGGCATACCGCACCTCCGGCGCAACCTCGATCTCGATCTTGAGTTGCTCGCCGAAGCGGATCTTTTGTATCTCCAGGTAATAATCCAGAAAAGCCATCTCTTCGGCCAGCGGAATCTCCTGCCGATCCTTGGACTCAAGCGACATGCGCAGCAGATCGCCCAGATGTTCGATCATTCTGCGGGTGAGTTTGGGATCGCGCTCCACATGCGATGAAATGGTATTCAGCGCGTTGAAAAGAAAGTGCGGATCGAGCTGCATGCGCAGAGCATTCAGCCGCGCCTCGGAAAAGCTTCTCTCCATCCGCTCCAGCCGCAACTCGCTTGATAGATAGCGTTCATAGTACCGGTAGGCTTGCAAGACGCCTACGATCATCCAACACAAGAACCAGTTCGAGAGAAAGTCGTTGGGCCTCCAGAGCGTAAACAAGCCGGGGATCAGTAGCGCGCTCCAGGGGCGGATGCCGAAAGCGGCCATTGCCGCGACACTCACAACGCGGTAGGCCGCCGTAAAAATAAGGCTGGCGGCCAGATGCGTCAGGATACGCCATCTGATCTGCTTGCCGGAAAAGGGCAGACGGCGGTCGAAGGCAAGAATGAAGGGCGTGATCAGACCCCATGACCACCACCACGCGAACTCCTCGCGCGAAGACATGAGTCCTTTGCCCGCCGAAAGGCTAGGCAGTGAAAAGAAGACGCCAAGCAGCGTCCAGAAGAGGGCCGCGAACAAGGCGCGGCCCATCCAGGTTCTCATCGGAAGTTTCGCGTGATCTGGCCGGAGAGAGATTTCGATGGCGAATATCCTTTCCGTGCGGTTGCCGTTCGGCGCCGATAACGGTCTATCATTTGGCGGAGAGACGAACACCTTTCATATCGTCGAGGCGAAAGATTTGCGCCCAGCCGTAGAAATTGTTCGCCAGGGCCACAACCACCTCATTATCGCCTGCCTGGAGTGGGAGTGAAAATGAGCCGTTCTCGAGCGAGCATCGCCCATCGGGCGTCTTTCTCGCCGTTGGCGGCTGAAACAGGTTCTTGTCCGCATAGACCTGCTTGCCGTTCACGAAGACCCAGGCCTCGCGAACCCAGCCGAAGTCGACTTTCTTGGTCTGAACTTTGTCGGAGGTTATAGTCGTCTTAAGCCAGACCAAAGCGCGGTCCTGCTTGAAAGGGGGAATTGGATAACCATAGACGCGGCTTATGTTGACCAGTCCCGAGCGCTCGGCTGCCAGCGGTTGCCATGCCGCAGTCGGCGCGGGCAAATCCGCAATTACCGGCTCCTTGCCGGCCGCAAGCGTGGAAGACGGCGAGAGTTGCCAATTCCGCAGATAACGGCCGTCGCTGGCCGTAACGTCCTTCTCTGGCTGCGGAGAAAGCCCTTCAACCTCATTTGCCGTAACCGTCAGGTTGGTGAAAAATCCAGGCCCTATCAGCCAGATTCCGCCCTCCGATGCATCTCCTTCGAGCCGGCCGACCTTCAGCGTCGGTTCATGTGCGCCGTTGACGAAGACGTTCATCCGCTGCCCGGAAACGACCAGCTTCACATGGTTCCATTCGCCTTCTTTCAAATGTGCCGAGGCCTGGTACTGCGGAAAGAGATCCCAAAGCATCACGCCGTGTGTTATCGGTGTGTATTGTATGCAGTTCCCTTCTGCTTCCCCGGCTTCGAAGCACTTGGGGTGGGGCCGCAGATAGAAGTACTCTAAGGTCTCCTTGTTCCGCCACCGGAATGCTATTCCCGCACCCATCTCCGATGCTTCGACATCGAACTCAATGGTGCCGTTGCTAAAGACAAGATCGTTCAGTGCTGCGAATCCGTTCTTGAGTTCAAGCGAGTCGATACCCTTGTGCTGCACAAACGCGGCGCTGCCCGTTGTCGTCCAATGGCCGGCGGTCATGGCCATTTTCACGGGTTCTGCGCACCATCCAGCGCGCAGTCCAGGCAACAGGCACAGTCCCATCGCCATCAAGCTCAATACATGCGCAGCGGAACCCAGATATCTCTTCCGCGCGCTCCTTCGGGGAGAACTGCTTGCAGAGTTTTTCATGATCGCACCGTATCCGCCAACAGGGCTCGGGTCAAGGCATATGTAGCAAACGGGAGCATCGTGTTCCAGGAAGGTTTCTCAGCTCTGCAAGCTGGCGGGCGGGGCCTTTCAACCCAATGCTGACGCGCCCACACCGCTTTCACCGTCATGCAAACCCTGTTATTCTAAAGGTCACATCCGCCCATTCGCGGGAAGCACGGAAGTGATTTGAGCGAAAGAGGAACCTAGTGGCAGACACATCCAAGATTGAAGACAAGCTGGAACGAAAGAAACTGAAGCGCGCCGCCCGCAAGAAGGCCGCTCCCAAGGCCAAACGAACCGGAGCGCGCGGCGAAAAGAAGCGCAAGGTCAAGAAGATGGCACGCGGCGTCTCCAAGAGGTAAGCGCACGTTTCGCAATTACAAAGGGGCTCCGGGCAGGCACGTGTAAACGCGCCTGTTCGGCCTGCTCTTCGCCCGTGGCTCAAATTTCCTGTCATGACCTTCTGGACTCGACGGAACAACGAGCAGTTCCATGAGGAAACCCTCACCTAGTACACTGCCTCGAAGGCATCCTGAACCGGGTACTCCCCCTGACCGGCATGATCCTGCTATTCTCAGATTTCAGCCGCCAATGGAATAAGGAGTACCGTCCTGTTTAAACAGCTAGTTGCCCGCAAGTCCATCGATAAGTTGATCCGGGACTCGCAAGAGCCTGAGCACTCGCTGAAGAAGTCCCTCGGCCCATGGTCGCTGACCGCGCTGGGCATCGGGGCGGTCATTGGATCGGGCATCTTTACGGTCATCGGCACCGCCATGGCCGGGCAAAAATTCGATGTGCCGAATATCCGCGACACGCCTCTGCTCCACTACCTCATCCATCACACGGCTCTTGCAGGCCGTCCCGGCGCGGGACCGGCGCTGGCGCTTTCGCTGGTGCTGGTAGCCATCGTCTGTGTCTTCACCGGCCTCTGCTACGCCGAACTTGCCTCCATGATTCCCATCGCCGGCTCGGCCTACACCTACACCTATGCAACTCTCGGCGAGCTGGTCGCCTGGATCATCGGCTGGGATCTGATTCTCGAATACGCTTTCAGCAACATGAGCGTCAGCGTCGGCCTCTCCGCTCACCTGGTCGACCTCTTCGATTGGTTCGGAATCCACCTGCCTGTCCAGTGGATTTCCCCCGCCTATCTACCCACCGGCCTGCAAGACTTTGCAGGCAATGATCTATACAAATCCGGCTGGCACTTCGGCTTCAACATTCCCGCCTTCCTGGTTGTCATGCTCCTGACCGTGCTCCTGGTGCGCGGAATCCGCGAGTCGGCTCGCACCAACAACGTCCTGGTGCTCATCAAGATGGCGGCTATCCTGGTCTTCGTCTGTGCCGGCGCCAGCTTCATCAAACCACATTACTGGCATCCCTTCATGCCCAACGGCTGGACCGGCGTGCTCACCGGCGGCTCCATCATCTTCTTCACATACATCGGCTTTGACTCCGTCTCCACGGCAGCCGAGGAGTGCAAGAACCCGCAGCGCGACCTGCCTATCGGCATTCTGGGCACACTGGTGGCCTGCACCGTGCTCTACGGCGCGGTGGCCCTCGTGCTCAGCGGCATCGTGCCCTGGCAGTCGGTCATGGGGGACGCCGCGCCGGTGGTCAACGCCATCAAGAAACTCGCCCTGCTGCCCGGCAACGGCAACCTGC
>CAZFMB010000035.1:0-37704 GCA_964520005.1 uncultured Occallatibacter sp. | reverse complement strand
GCCGCCAGTTGCGCATCGGTGGTCATTGGACCTCGCACCTGTCCCTCGATCAGCATCCACTGAATGATAGACCAATGACGTTCACCCGGCACGAGCAGGCGGACCTGTTTCAACTCCATCCATTGCTGCACAATGCCGATTGCTTTGTTCGTTGGAAAGCTATCTCCAGTCAGCCGGGAGTTGGTGGTAATTCGGATAAAAGCTGAGACGGTCTGCCACGGCAGACCAACCAATTCGGTCGAGGAAACAACCTTCCCCAGCCAATTCCGCGCGGCATGGTGCTGAACTGCCTCGGAATCAAAGGCGTAAATCAGCAGATTTGCGTCCAGGACAATCAACGGTGGTACGGTCCTTCCAGCTCCTCGAGCAAGGCTGAGACACATCCGTCATGCCGGTCTAGCATTTCGCCGACCCCGAGTGGAAAGGGCGTCACTACAAAGGGCTTCTTGTCCGCTTTCTCCCGCGCGTTCATCAGGCCCAGACGGAGTAGAGTGTTTACCGTGCTCTTGAAGGATTCACCAGAACGCCGCTGCTCCTGCTCTACGAGTCGGGCAATGTCGTCGTCGATAGTGAGAGTGGTTCGCACATCATGATGCTAATCTCGAAAGCATCATGATGTCAAGCGGAACTCCTACCACGAGTTGGATGAGCTTAAAAATGTCCCGATGACCAACTTACGGAACCGGCAGAATGTTAAGCTGATCCGAGCGAAGCTATATCGAAATTGGAGAAGCAAGTGATCGAATCGCAAGACTTGCCCGTGACTGCGATGCATCAAAATGCACTTCGCAGCCGGCCGGCGGCTACCTGGGGAAACGCGCGCCATGGCGCATTTGAGTGGCCGATCCTGGGCCTTTATTCACTTTTACTGGCTTTGGTTACGGCACGCCACCAACTGTGGAGCGACGAAATGCAGGCGTGGCTGATTGCCCGCGATAGCCATCTTTTCTTTGATCTCTTTCACGACCTGCGCTATGAGGGGCATCCCGCGCTCTGGTATTTGATATTGAACGCTCTTGCGCGCATTTCGTGGAACCCCTTGGGCATGCAAATCATCAACTATGTCTTCTCGATTACCGAGGCGTGGCTTATTCTGTCCGCGCGCAAGCTGCATTGGGTAATACGCATACTTTTAGTCTTCTCCTTTTTTGTCTTTCATAACTATGGCGCTGTAGCAAGAAGCTATATGCTGGCGATGTTGCTGCTCACGGCCGCCGTGCGCTGCCTGCTGGCGGAGCGCCCGCGCCGAAAGCTTGCCATTCTCTTTCTCGCATTATCGATCAATACTCATATTCTGGCTGTTCCCGTTGCTGTAGCTATCGCGCTCTGGGGGTTTTGCTTCGGCAAAGTTGAAAGTTGGAGAGATATCGGCAAAGTTTTCCGGGACTGGGAGACCTGGGTTGCGTCTCTGGTGTTGCTGGCAAGTTTAACGATAGCCTACCTTACGGTGCGCCCTCCCGCGGATATCATCGCTTCGATGCAGCCCACGGAACGCCGCTCCATAGCTTACGAATCCATTCTCGTGGAAGGCGTATCCTGGCAAGCATTCATCCCTGTTGAATCTGAACGCCTGCCTGCCGGTGCGCGCAAATGGTTATTCCCGGACAATCAATCGCTATGCTTCACAGCTTTAGGGTTCTCTCTGGCATTGTTTATCCTGATTGCCGGCGCGCTGCGCACCATCCAGGCCCGTACATTTTTTCTCTCGGGATCAGTGCTTGTCATGATCGCCATAGCTTCTACTGTGAAAAATAACGCTCAACTGCGCTACTATGGCTTTTACTTTACAATTTTTCTTCTCGCGCTGATGATGGACGCATACGCCTCCTCGGGCAAGGCTGTAAAGGTGCATTTTCTTAAGCCCATTGCCTCGACGGTTGTTCTGGCAATCCTGACAATCCAAGCCTTGGCAGGAATCTATGCCTCCATTGGGTCTTCGATTCACCCTTACTCCGATGCCAGAAGCGTTGGCCTATGGCTCCGGGAACAAGGCCTGTCAAAAAGGCCAATGGTCGTTGACGGCTACAGCGCGCTCGCAGTGCTTGGCTATATGGAGCGGCCGCCTGCCTATCTGACAAGTTGCGATTGTTTCAATTCGTATGCGCTGCTCAATCGAAGCCTTTATGATTCCGAAAGAAGGGCCACGCTTGACGATCTCAGGATCGCGCGCGGCAACTCCAGTCTCCCCGTGGTTCTGCTGGTAGCCTACCGCAAACTGGATCAGGCTGATCTTTCGAAACTTGGCTTAACCGAGATTCATATTCCGGAAAAAGTATCTTCCCGCGGAACATTTACTGTTTATGAACAGGATCATCCGTGATTTTTTCGGGCAGGATTACTTTTTATCATCCCAATTGACAGCCGCATCATCAAACTAATATGGAAAAGGGGTCTTTCAAAGCCAATGCAAGCTACCTACAACGGGCAGGAACTGCCCAAAAACGGCCAGCCGATCAGCTACCAAAACGGGCATTTTGAAGTGCCCGACCACCCCATCATTCCCTACATCGAGGGCGACGGCACGGGCCGCGACATCTGGAAGGCCTCTGAGCGGGTCTTCGATGCCGCGGTGGAAAAGGCCTACGGCGGCAAGCGCGCCATCCGCTGGTTTGAGATCTTTGCCGGCGAAAAGGCCTTCCGGCGCTTCGGCAACTGGCTGCCCGACGACTCGGTGGCCGCAGCGCGCGATCTACGCGTCTCCATCAAAGGGCCTCTGACCACGCCGGTGGGCGGCGGCATTCGCTCGCTCAACGTGGCCCTGCGACAGGTTCTTGATCTTTATGCTTGCGTACGCCCGGTGAAGTATTACCAAGGCGTTCCCAGCCCGGTGAAGCATCCTGAGAAGCTCAACATCGTCATCTATCGCGAAAACACCGAAGACGTGTATGCGGGCATCGAGTTCAAGCAAGGCTCGCCAGATGCCGCACAGCTGATTCAGTTTTTAAATGACGATCTGCTCAAGAGTGGCAAGAAAAAAGTCCGCTCCGACTCCGGCGTGGGCATCAAGCCCATCTCCATCTTCGGCTCCAAGCGCCTGGTGCGCGCCGCCATAAAGGCCGCGCTGGCCGAGGGCCGCAAGACCGTCACGCTGGTGCATAAGGGCAACATCCAGAAGTTCACCGAGGGCGCATTCCGCGAGTGGGGCTATGAAGTCGCCCAACAGGAATTCCGCGCCGAGACCGTCACCGAGCGAGAGAGCTGGATTCTGGGTAACAAGGACGCCAACCCTAGCCTTACCATTGAGCAGAACGCCGCACTCATCGAGCCGGGCCTGGACATGGCTTCGCCTGAATACCAGAACGCTATTTACGCCGAAGTTAAAAACGTGCTCGACTCCCTCGGCCAGTCGCATGGCAACGGCGCATGGAAGTCGAAGCTGCTCATCAACGACCGCATCGCCGACTCCATCTTCCAGCAGATCATTCTGCGGCCCGAGGACTACAGCGTTCTGGCCACTACCAATCTCAATGGCGACTACATCTCCGACGCGGCCGCGGCGCAGGTGGGCGGCCTGGGCATCGCGCCCGGCGCAAACATCGGCGACGGCTATGCGGTCTTCGAGGCCACCCACGGCACCGCGCCCAAGTATGCCGACAAGGACGTCATCAATCCCGGCTCGGTGATTCTCTCCGGCGTAATGCTGCTGGAGTTTATAGGCTGGAAGGAAGCGGCCCAGCTCATCGAAGCGTCGCTGGAAACGACCATTCTGCAAAAATTCGTCACCTACGATTTTGAACGCCAGACCGCCGGCGCAACCAAGGTCGGCACCAGCGAGTTTGCCACGAGGATTATCGGAAACATGTAACAACTGCTGACAGCCATTAGCTATCAGTTGTCAGCAAAGACCAAAACTGACGGCTGATAGCTGATAGCTCTAAGCTGCACCACCCGCTTCCCCAAGGAGGAACACATGCGCAAGAAAGTAAGCATTATCGGCGCCGGCAATGTCGGCTCAACCGCCGCGCACTGGCTTATGGCCAAGGAGTTGGCCGATGTGGTGATGATCGATGTAGTCGAGGGCGTGCCGCAGGGCAAGGCGCTCGATCTGCAGCAGGCGCTACCCATCGAGCGATCCGACGTTCGCATCACCGGCTCCAACGATTACGCCGACACAGCTAACAGCGACGTGGTGATCATCACGGCGGGCATTGCGCGCAAGCCCGGCATGAGCCGCGACGATCTGCTGCAAACCAATTTCAAGATCATGACCGATGTGGTCAA
Source organism: uncultured Occallatibacter sp. (assembly GCA_964520005.1). Taxonomy (GTDB): domain Bacteria; phylum Acidobacteriota; class Terriglobia; order Terriglobales; family Acidobacteriaceae; genus Telmatobacter. Next base: position 33,483 of record CAZFMB010000035.1, on the reverse strand, counting down.
GAACGTGGTAGCCTATTCGCCCGAGTCGATTCTGATCGTCGTCTCTAACCCGCTGGACGCCATGGTGCAGGCCGCCTATAAGCTATCGGGCTTCAACCGCGAGCGGGTTATCGGCATGGCTGGAATACTGGATTCAGGCCGCTTCAAGAGCTTCATCGCCCAGGAGTTGAAGGTGAGCGTGGAGAACATGAGCTGCCTGGTTCTTGGCGGTCATGGCGACAATATGGTTCCACTCGTCCGCTACACCACCGTCGCCAGCATTCCCATCACAGAACTTCTCACCAAGGAGCGCATCGACGCCATCGTGCAGCGCACCCGCGACGGCGGCGGCGAAATTGTGAAGTACCTCAAGACAGGCAGCGCCTACTATGCTCCCTCGGCGGCGGCGGTGGAGATGGCAGAAGCCATTCTCAAGGACAAGAAAAAGATTCTTCCCTGCGCGGCTTACCTCGAAGGCGAGTACGGCATCAACGGATACTTCATGGGCGTGCTCTGCAAATTAGGCGCTGCCGGCCTGGAACAGATCGTCGAGATCAAACTCAACGAAGAGGAACGCGCCGCCTTTCAGAAGAGCGCCGCCTCCGTCAAGGAACTCTGCGACGTCATTGGCGTGTAAAGAGCAGCTTCCAGCTTTCAGCTTTTTAGCGAACAGCTAGGAGTTGTAAGCTGGAAGTTGAGTACCTCCCTAAACCTTTCGGTTGAGGAAAGACTCCACCTAAAGACCGTTGCCAGCACTATCTCCGCACTTCATGCTCAACAAACCGGCATGAGAAAGCTTCCCCTTTCCCTGTTATTTCTGTTGTCCACGGCGAGTTTACACGCGCAAGGTGGCTCAACGAGCGCCGCTTCAAGCGGCTTTTTCAACCATTGGATGACACGCACCTCAGCCACGCAGGCCAAACAGCCCGGCTGGGCGGTTCCGCTGGTCACCACCTATACCGGGCTCATCCAGGTGGCGCGCACCGATATTGTGCGCCAGGTTGCGCCCGCCCTCACTACAACCTGGAACTACGACAACAGCAAGGGCCTTAACCTGGTTCCATGGGCAAACACCGAACTGGCATTCGATCTGCCCCCTTACATCCAGCACAACTCCACGGCTATGAATGGCTTTGGCGACGTGTCGTTTCTCGGCAAGTACCGCATCTCGAGCGGCAACGCACAACACGGAAGCTACACGCTGAGCGCCTGGGTTCTGGCCACCATCCCCACCGGCAGCTACAAAAACGGCTCGACAGATGCGAGCGTCGCGCCCACCGTGGGCGGCGGCAAGGGCTTCGGCAACTTCGACGTGCAATCTACGCTGGGCGCAACTCTGCCAACCGGCAATCCCGCCATCACTACCGCGGGCCGCCCCGTGGTCTGGAACACCGTGGCGCAGTATCGCATCGGCAAACTCTTCTGGCCGGAAGTCGAGAACAACGCCACCTTCTACAGAGGCGGAACGAACGACGGCAAGACGCAGGAGTTCATAACGCCGGGGCTGATCGTGGGCAAGTGCGCTCTGCGTCCCTCTGACCCCAAGTCGCGCCCCGGTCTCGCTTTTGGCGCGGGGATGCAGATCGCCGCCAGCCGTTTTCACAGCTACAACCACGGGCTGGTGCTGACGGCACGGTGGATTTTCTGACCTACCGCTTCACAAACTCCACCACTTTGGGGCCGATCTGTGCGGTGCACTCGACGGGAGCCATGTGTCCGCAGTTGGGACCGACGACTAGCAGCTCAGACTGCGGCATGAGGCAGTGCATCGTCATGCCCTGTTCGAGCGGAAGAAGCCGGTCCACATCGCCCCACACAATCAGCACCGGCATCTTGAGCTGCGGCAGTATGTTATCGGTGGCGTCCTGCCGGGTGCGCATGGAATCGAGCGCGCGGTGAATCACCCAGGCATTCTGGTTGGAGATACGCAGAATGTCCCGCGCAACGAAGCCGGGAATCCTGTGTGGATGAGGATAGAGCAGTGCATCCAGTTGATCGATCTCTGCTGGCGTCGCGGGCGTAAATAGCCGCACATCAAATTTGGGAGCTTGGTTTATGCCGACGCTGTCGAAGAGCATCAGCTTGCGCACACGCTCCGGATGCCTGAAGGCAACGTGCTGCACGATTCCGCCTCCCATCGACCAGCCGCCCAGATCCACCTGCTTCAGTCCCAGCGCATCCAAAAAGCCAACCACCGCCTCGGCCTCATCATGCACCGAGTAGGAAAAATCCGCGGACCTTTCGCTGCGCCCGTAGCCGGGCAGATCAGGCAAATAGACTCGGTAACCGGCCTTCACCAGATAAGGCGCAAGATTGCGCCAGTCCTCGGCGTGCCCGCCCAGCCCATGCACCAGCACCACCACTGGCCCGCCGTCCGGCCCCTCGGCAAGGTAATGCACGCGATGGCCCGCAACCTGAACCGAGCGGCTCTCCACGCCTGAAACGCACTCCCGCAGATACAGCGCTTCGTTGAAGTAACTGACCGGCCGCGCCCAGAAGCCGATTCCGGCAACCACCATCAGCACACCCGCAACCCACAACAGCTTCTTCATGTCGTTTTCCTCGTGCTTCAGAGAGAGTGAAAATGTGAAGAAGATCCATCGTTCACATTTTCACTTCTTCACTGTTTCACTTCTTCACTTTTTCACATCTTCACTGTTTCACTGCTTCATCGTTTGCGCCCTTTGCCAACCGGCCTCGATAACCCGCGCGGTAATCGGATCGATTTGCAGCGCACCCAAAATCGTATCCGGCTTATTCCACTCCGTGCGCTCCACCCAGCGCGCCGCATCGGCGTCGGAGGCTGCCTGCAACGCGCCGCCCGTCACGCGGCACAGATAATCCGCAATCACATAATGGTATCGGACACGCTCGGCCTCGCGATGAATTCGGTCCAGCAGTTCGATCAGTTGCACAACTTCAACAATCAGCCCGGTCTCTTCCCTCACCTCGCGCATCACGCCTTCGGTCAGCGATTCGCCCAGCTCCAGCAAGCCGCCGGGCAGCGTCCAATGGCCTTTCATGGGTTCGCTTCCCCGCCGCACCAGCAGCACCCGGCCATTCTCTACTATCACCGCGCCCACGCACATCAGCGGCGTCAATGGAAACTCTCTCTGCATGATCCTCCGTGATTTTATGAAATCATCCGGGCCATCTTGCCAAGACGAGGGGTTGGTAGAAACCACTCTCGGCCGGCATGAGCCATTGTATTTCCCTAAAGCCAGCATTTTGCAACGCTGTCGAGAGTTCTTCGCGCAGTAAACAACGGTATTCCGAAATGAAATGGTGCGCCGTCCACGCTTGGCCGGATTGCACAGTGATGAATAAGTGTAATGTATAACTCGCATCGTCAATCCAGTCCCAGACCTGATGAACAATGCGCCGTTCTCCATCATCTCCATAGAATGCCGGCTCCTGCATGGCCGGTCTTTGCAGGATCAGCGAATCATAATCTCGAATGCTGGCGATGAACAATCCATTTGCCTTCAGCTTTGAACTCATTGCGACAATCGCGCGGCCCAGTTGATCGACGGTGAGATGCGGAAGAGCATTATCGAGTACCGCAACAACATCGAAATCACCTTCCGTAACCTCGGTGAGGGCGCACATATCAGAAACGTGAAAAGAAATCTCCAGACCGCGCTTTTCGGCCTCGCGCATTGCACGGTTCACAGCCACGGAACACAAATCGGAAGCAACCACCCGGTGACCCAGGCCGGCCAATCCCAGCGTCTGTGTCCCGATTCCGCAGGCACAATCCAGTATCTTCAACGAAGAATGTTGCAAGTTCGCGACGAGAATCGGATTAAGAATTCCCGCCTGTCGCTGGATCGTTCTCTCCCAATCGTCGAAGATCAAATGATAGTGATCCGCAAGAGGTTCGTAAAAACTCAAGATTCTTTCTGCCATGGTTCTGATCTCCACATCGCCGTTGATGAAAGCCTATCAAGCCTGAGCCGGTTGGGTGAAACCTGCGCCTTTTCCCCCGGCGTATCATCAAAATTATCAGGAGAAACGGATGGCGGAGTTCACGCTGCACATCGATGGAATGCACTGCGGCTCCTGCGTCAAGCGCGTCACGCAGGCGCTGGCTGCAATTGACGGAGTCGCCGTCAACGAGGTGCGCGTGGGTGCTGCGCGACTTACTTCATCCCAGATCCCCGCGCCCGTCGATCTTGCCGTTGCGGCCCTGGCCAAGGCCGGATTCACGGCGCATCTGGAAGCATGAATCAACCTATGCCCACAGAATCCCTCACGCTCCCCGTTCTGGGCATGACCTGCGCCTCCTGCCAGCATCACGTCGAAGCGGCATTGCGCGCGACGGCAGGCGTGGAATCGGCGCGCGTTGACCTGATGGCCCATCGCGCCAGCGTAGTCTTTGATCCGGCAGTTGCCACGCCCGCGCAACTGGTCGAGGCCATTCGCGCTGCGGGTTACGACGCCGTGCTTCCCCGCTCCGATGCATCTGCGCAAACCTCCTCCGACTCGCTCGCCAATGGCGCTGAATTGAAGGCAATTTCCACGCTCATCGCCGGCGCCGCGGCCATGCTGCTATCCATGCCGCTCGGAACGCAAATGGGCTCTCTGGATCACGTGCTGATGCGCCTGCTTCCATGGCTCTTTGCGCTGCCGCCAGAGCTGCTGCGCTGGTTTCTGCTGCTTCTCACCGCAGTCCTCATGGCCTGGGCGGGACGCGGCATCTACCTGTGCGCGGCGCGCGGCCTGCGCCACGGGACCACAAATATGAATACTCTGGTCAGCCTGGGCACCGGCGTGGCCTTTGCGTATTCCGCGTATGCCACCATCTGGCCCGTGCCCGGACGGCAGGTTTACTTCGATGCGGTTCTGCTCATTCTCGGATTTCTTCTCCTGGGCAAAAGCCTGGAAGCCCGCGCCAAACGCCGCGCTCTGGCCGCGCTCGACTCGCTCTCCCGCCTGCGGCCCGCCACCGCCCGCCGCATTCTCGACTGTGTCCAGGCCATCGTCCCGCTCGAGGAGATTCAGCCCGGCGATAGTGTTCTGATCCTGCCGGGAGAGCGCTTCCCGGTGGACGCGACGATTCTGGAAGGCCGCACCACCGTGGACGAATCCATGCTGACCGGCGAATCGACTCCGCTCGACCGCTCGACTGGAGGTCGCGTGCTGGCCGGTTCGCTCAACTACGAAGGCGCGGTGACCTGCCGCGCCGAGTCGCTAGGCGAGGCAACCATGCTGGCGCAAATCACGCGCATGGCCCAACAGGCGCAGAGTTCCCGCGCACCCATGGAGCGGCTGGCCGACCGCGCCAGTTCCATCTTCGTTCCCATTGTGCTGGCCCTGGCCGCACTGACTTTTGTCATTTGGCTTTTCTCAACCCACTCGCTGCAGATGGCCCTGGCCGCAACCGTCTCTGTCCTGGTAGTTGCCTGCCCATGCGCCATGGGATTGGCCGTGCCCGCCGCGCTTACCGTCGCCGTGGGACGCGGCGCGCAACTTGGCGTTCTCTTCAAGGGCGGCGAGGCGCTCGAACGAGTTGCCCGGCTTGCTCCGTCAGATGCCATCGTACTCGACAAAACAGGAACGCTCACCGAGGGCCGCCCAGTACTGACTGCCGTTCATGCGCTGGGGAATGTCACCGAAAACGATCTTCTGCGCTTGGCCGCGGTCGCCGAGGAGCGCTCCAACCATCCGCTGGCCCACGCTATTGTGGACGCGGCAAAGTCGCGCGGGCTGGCCTGGCCCCCCGCCGAGGAGGTGCAGGTTTTACCCGGCCGCGGCCTTGCAGCTAAGGCTGAAGGCCGCGATTGCCGGCTGGGCAACGAAGCGTACTTTAAGGAATATTTAATCCCGCTGCCAACTGATAGTGATCTGCCGGAGCCGGGCGTTACAAGGCTGTGGATGTCCCTCGACAATGTGCCCGCCGGCTACTTCGACGCCCGCGACACACTGCGTCCCGATGCCGCCGATGCCGTAACCGCCCTTCACCGCGCCGGCCTGCGAGTGCTGATGCTCACCGGCGACTCAGCCGCCGCCGCCGCGCCCATCGCCCAGCAAGCCGGAATCACTGAAGTTGTAGCCGGCCTCGACCCAGCCGGCAAACTGGCCCGCATTCGCGCCCTGCAACAGAGCGGCCTGCGCGTGGCCATGGTGGGCGACGGCATCAACGACGCAGCCGCCCTGGCTCAGTCCGACGCCGGCATTGCGATGGGCACAGGCTCAGATCTGGCTCAGGAGGCCGGCGATGTGCTGCTCCTGCGCGCCCATCCCGCCGCCATTCCCGCGGCGCTCGATCTTGCCCGCTCCACCCTGCGCGTCATGCGCCAAAATCTGCTCTGGGCAATCGGCTACAATCTGCTGGGAATTCCGCTGGCTGCTGGCGTGCTATATCCCAGCTTCCACATTCTGCTCAGCCCCTGGATGGCCGCCGCCGCCATGGCCCTCAGCTCGGTCAGCGTGCTGGCCAACAGCCTGCGCCTACGCGGCTGGGCGCACAAGTAACGTGCTTGAGACTTTTGACGGATATTCAATTTGATCACTCACCCCGATGCAATCGGCCAGGGTAGTCTGTATACAGCAACTGATGGCGTTCTCCGGCTTCCGCCCAGGATCGTGGTGGAGTGTAGTGATCAAGAAGAACGTCATCAATTGCCGCTCTCACCTGCCTTGCACAGGTGTTTGGTCCTAGATTCCCAACGCCAGTACCCAAGCCTGGAAATGCGATGCTGTGTATCTTTTCGGCAATTGGTCTTCCATGTTCAATTTCTGATTGAAACTTGTGGTGTTTGACTAGTAAGAACACCGCTCGCGCCGCCAAATATGCGTTTACCGATCCGGTCAAAACCATTGGTACGCGCATAGTCGGAGCGACAATCAAATAGGGAATTCGAACATCGCCAGTCCCCACAATGTCTGCCGTTCCAACAAGCATTTCACCGTGGTGATGTTCAACTATCAACTGTTTTACTCGCGCTTGAATAGTAGGCCCGAAGTGGTTTTGGTAGATGGCATCAATTCCGCCATCCATGAAGCCAAAACTATTTGCTGGGCTAACAATTGCGTCACAGGACAAGTCTAGTATGGAACCATGATGGATTTGAACGAACTCTAAATCACCGCAGAATTGTTGCCAAGCCTTCGCCAATGCTTCGTCCACCGCTGACAGGATCACTTTCATACCAGTCATGCTATCTCATCAACCGGTGTCATACCCATTCGCAGGAATCCCCCCGGCACGATAAACTAGCCATAGCCGTGCGCATACTCACCCGTTACATTACCGGCGAAATTCTCTCCCACGCGCTGATCGGTGGCGTGATCTTCACCTTCATTCTCTTCATGAAGGAGTTGCCCCGCATCCTGGAGATGGTGGTTCACAACAGCTCCACCTTATCGAGCGTTTTCGAAATCGTCCTCTTCATGATGCCCAATTTCTTCATGGTCACTATCCCCATGGCGGTGCTGGTGGGGATACTGCTGGGCTTGAGCCGCCTGGCCGCGGACAACGAAATTATCGCCATGCGCGCCTCCGGCATGGGCATCGGATACTTTGTGCGCGTGTCCTCTATCGTGGCCATCTTCGGAACACTGCTGGGGCTGTTCAACTCTTTATATGTGGCGCCGCGCGCCAATCAGGCCATTCTGGAGATGAATAAGGCCCTTGCCATGCAGGCCTCCTACGAGATTCAGCCGCGCGTCTTCGATGAAGATTTTCACAATTTTGTTCTTTATGTACAGGACGTGCGCTCCGGAACTGGCGCGGCCAATTGGCGGCAGGTATTCATGGCCGACACCACCGATCCCGCCGCGCCGCAAATCACCACCGCCGCCTCGGCCACCGTGGCCAACGACGCCGGCCAGGAACTACTCATGCGGCTGCGCGACGGATCGCGACACGAGACGGTGGCTGGCCAGCCGCAACAGTACAACATCTCCACCTTTGACTACAGCGATATGCCCCTGGCCGCCAGCCAGCAAAGTGAAGGACATCTGGGACGCATGGACACCGCGATCTACGCCTTGCCCATGAACGAACTACGCGCGCATACCTATGGCCCCGATGGCAAAAAATACCAGATCGAATTGCACAAGCGCTTCGCTTATCCGGTGGCCTGTCTAGTGCTGATGCTGGTTGCCGTTCCTTTGGGTGTGACCTCGCGACGCGGCGGCAAAAGTGCCGCATGGGTGGCTACCCTCGCTTTGGTAGTCGTTTATTACTCGCTCTCATTGATCGGCATCGCCCTGGGCAAGCAAAACTGGATCTCGGCGTTTTTCGGTGTATGGATGGCTAACCTGCTGTTTGCCGCCGGCGGCATTTTATTGCTGTGGCAGATGGCCTTGGGAGGACGTGCTCTGAATGCCATCGACACTTGGATCTCACGCTTCCTGGAGTCAGTGTTCAGTTGGGTGACGGCTCTCGCTTTGGTCTCCCCCATCATTGCCTTTTTTGTGCAAAGACGGCTGAGCACGGTTCAATCGCGTCCCCAACGTGTCAGGACTCGCAGTGTTGCCCCGCGCATCCTCGATAAGTACGTGATGAGAGAGTTCCTCAATAGCTTCTTCCTGGTGCTGTCAGGATTCATCGTGCTCATCCTGGTCTTCACCGTATTCGATCTTCTCAAGGACATCCTCAGCCACGACATCGGCTGGTTTATCGTCGGTGAATATCTGATCAACCTCGTTCCCTACATGCTCTACACGGTTGCCCCGTTGGCCGTGCTCATCGCCGTGCTGGTCACCTTTGGCATGCTCAATCGCAACTCGGAAATCATCGCCATGAAGGCCTGCGGCATCAGCCTCTACCGGTTGATGATTCCCATCCTCTCCATCGCCGCCATCCTCTCGCTTAGCCTCTTTCTCTTCGACCAGTACTATCTGCCTCAGGCCAACCGCAAGCAGGAGGCACTGCGCAACATCATCAAGGGCAAGCCGCCGCAAACCGTCCTGCATCCCGAACAGAACTGGATATTTGGCCAGCAGCATCCTGGCGAGCCCGACCGCATCTTCTACTACCAGTTCTTCGAACCGGAACGCAAAGAGTTCGCCAACCTCTCGCTCTTCGAGTTCAACCCCTCCACCTTCGCGCTCACGCGGCGCATCTTTGCCGCACGCGCCGTATGGAACCCTGAAACCGATTCGTGGCTCTTCTTGAACGGCTGGCAACGCGACATTGATGGCGCCAACGTAAGCCAATACCACGAGTTCCTGAAAACCTCCTTCGCGGAGATTCACGAATCTCCCGGCTACTTCCAAAAGGAAAAGCTGCAATCGCAGGAGATGAACTTCGGCCAGCTGAATCGTTACATCGGCGACCTGAGCCAGAGCGGATTCGACACCATGCGCCTGCGCGTCGAACTGTGGCACAAGCTGGCCTATCCGCTCATGGCGGTCGTCATGGCAGCTCTCGCCATTCCTTTTGCGTTGTCCATGGGCCGTCGCGGCTCGCTCACCGGAATTGCCGTGGCCATCGCCGTCACCCTCGCTTACTTCACCGTGGATGGCTTATTCGGCGCGCTGGGCGACGTGAACTACCTGCCCGCCGCGTTAGCTGCATGGTCCTCGGATCTTCTCTTCGGATTAGTGGGCGGCTATCTGCTGCTGAGAACGCCGACGTAAACCAAGCTAAGAGCCTAATGCCAGAATATAATCGCCTTTTCGAGCGCCAGGAACAATCTTCCAGCCAGGTTTCAGTTCAAGTGTCCATCCAGCGCCTTTCAAACTGCTGCCCGAGCTTACGGAGGGAGCAACCACGATTACAGCGCTCCAATCGGGCTTCATCATCGCTCCATTGGTTGCTTCTAATATGCCCCATTCGTCCGTGATGCGCATCGTCGCGTAGACCGTTCCAGCGGTTTCTAATGGTTGCAGGTTGCTCGGGTTAAATTGAATACGCATCTTCCGCAATGGAAGTATAAGAATCGGGCCATCGACAAATTTCGCGCGATTCTGCGCAAGAATCTGCTGCCGCTTCCGCTCTCTTTCCACCTCCGATGCGCGCAGCGCCGCGCCGTCATAGAGGGTTGCCTGCTGCTCGACAGCCTGTTGAAGATCGGCGGGAAGATGATAATTCAGAGCCTTCTCCAGCAGAGTGTCATAGCCATCTCCGGCTTTCAGCGCGCGATGCCAGCCGGGAAAGTATCGGTCCAGCAGCAAGCCGTAGGCAGGGCCGGTTGCATAAGGAAATGAGCGGACAAAGGTGCTGGCCTCTCCGAGCCGTGAAATGTCGCCCAGCGTCTCATCAATCCGCTGCTCCGGCGTTGCATTGCCGACGCGCACGCCGGTGTACTCCGCCAGTCCCTCATTCCACTCCATCGCCTGTTCCTGCGCAGCCGCAGCGGGAAAGAGCCGATACCGCTCTGAGCGGAAGAGCACCGCGTCGGCGGCCGCTTTTCTCCGCTCCTCGTCGCTTTGTGCTTGCAGCGCGTGGGTGAGCGCTCGCAGCTCGAGCTGTAGCGTGATTCGCCCTTCGAGCGTGTCCAGTTGCGCATTCTCTCCACCACGGTGCGTTGGGAGATTGAGCTTGGGTTCAATACGGTGGAAGAGTTCGTGCGCCATCAATGTCTTGCGATGGCGTTCCTCGGTGGGAAGCGGCCATATCATCTGCGTCCAGCGAACGCCGGACCAGTCAAATGCGGTATTCGAGACGTTCAAGTTGGCCGGCAGAATGCCGGTAAAGACTCCATCTTCGGCCTTCAAGACTCCATTCGCGTCCGCTTGATTGGCGACGATGAAATGGCTCTTGGGGTCGGCAAACATCATCGGTCCGCAAAGCGAAACGCCCCAAAGTTGTCCCTGATCGGCCTGACAAAGCGCTTGTGCTTCCGCAAAGTATGCTCTCGCCGTATCCGTAGGAATTGACCGCGAAGCTTGCGAAAAAGCGATCGAGGGCAGGATGAACAATAACGACACAGAGGCAAGACGTACACATTTCATCGGTTTCGATCTCCCGTCATATTTACCAACCTCAGGGTAGCATCCAGTTTCAGACCGTAGGTACCTCCCCGTTACAATATAACCATGTTTCGCGATCTGGCCCCGCTCTACATCTGCATGCGCCGCTACCGCTGGGGATACCTGTGGGGCACCCTCTCCTGCATTTGCACCAACGCCATTTGGGTGATGTTTCCCCAGGTCATTCGCATGGCCATTGATGGCATTGGCGGCAACTGGGCGATTCATCCCAAGCTCCTGCGGCTGTTCGTCGATGCGATGAGCCATGGAGACGCGCGCATCAAAGTGCTGATCTTCGCCGGCCTGCTGGTCCTCATCGCCATGGTCAAGGGTGTCTTTCTTTACTCCCAGCGCTGGATTCTCATCGGCATCTCGCGGGAAATTGAGTTCGACCTGCGCAACGATCTCTTCCGCAAATTGGAGCTGCAGGATTCCGGCTTCTATCAGCGCTATCGCACCGGCGACATCATGGCCCGCATGACCAACGACCTCAACGCCGTGCGCAATTTGCTTGGCCCGGCTCTCATGTACAGCGCCAATACCATTTTCTTCACCGTGGGCGCGCTGTTTTTTCTGCTGCGCATCAGTCCCTGGCTCACCCTGGTAGCCTTCGCGCCTATGCCATTGGCCAGCATCCTGGTGCAATATTTCGGCAGCAAAATTCATGACCGCTTCGAGCGCATCCAGGCCAGCTTCTCCGATATTTCCTCGCAAGCCCAGGAAAACTACTCCGGCGCACGGCTGGTTCGCGCCTTTGCTCGCGAGCAATCTCAAATCAGCCTCTTCGAGCGGCTCAACCGCGAGTACATCGCTCGCTCCCTAAAGCTGGTGCAACTCATGGGCATGTTGTGGCCCACGCTGGAATTCGTTCTGGGCATCGCCATGATCCTCACCCTGTTGGTCGGCGGGCACCAGGTCATAGCCCACCGCATCAGCGTAGGCCAGTTTGTGGCCTTCAACACCTACATGGTCCTGCTCACCTGGCCCATCATCGCCGTGGGCTGGGTGGTGAACATATTCCAGCGCGGCATCGCCTCGGTAAAGCGCATCGACGAGTTGATGCAAGCCGAGCCCGTCATCGACGACAGCGCCGCCGATCCGGCCATTAAAGCCAACACCGTACTCGACGGCGAAATCGAATTCCGTAATCTATGTTTCAGCTATGGCGAAACTCCAGTCCTCAGCGGCATCTCGCTCAAAGTTCCCGCCGGCTCCAGCCTGGCCATTGTCGGCCCCACAGGCTCAGGCAAATCCACCCTCATCAATTTAATTACCCGGCTCTATGAAGCGCCAGAAGGCTCGCTGTTGATCGACGGTCGCCCGGTGCGCGATTATCCATTGGCGGTGCTCAGGCGCAACATCGGTCTGGTTCCGCAGGAAACATTCTTATTCAGCACCACCATCCGCGAAAATCTTTCCTTTGGCGTGCCGCACGCAACTTCTGAGGAATTGCTCGAAGCCGCCGAGGCAGCCCACATTCGCACGGAGTTTGAAGAGTTTCCCCAGGGCTTTGAAACCATGGTGGGCGAGCGCGGCGTCACGCTTTCCGGCGGGCAGAAGCAACGCGCGGCAATCGCCCGTGCACTTCTTCGCAAGCCCTCCATCCTCATCCTCGACGACGCGCTGGCCAGCGTGGACACGTACACGGAAGAACGCATTCTGGGCGGCCTGCGCAGTTATATCCAGTCCTCAACCACCATTTTGATCTCCCATCGCGTCTCCACCGTGCGCAATGCCGACCAGATCGCCGTGCTGGACCACGGGAGAATTGTGGAGTTGGGTCGCCACGACGAGTTGCTCACCCTCGACGGCTACTACGCCAGCCTTTATCAGAAGCAGCAATTGGAAGAAGAACTCACCGTCGCCGGATAAGCTGTTTCACGCATTCCATCTGGAACCAGCCGAAGGCTCCGAACCGTAATCCGAGTTATCCGTCATGCGCCCAGAGGCCATGCCGCTCACTTGAAGCGGAGCCGGATTGACTTCGGGATCCCTGGCTACCTGTCGCCAGGCGTCGCGCACATTCTTTACGCATGCAATGGTATGCTCGAACTTTTGCCGCGAAGCTGACTGCGAGGCCTGCAAGATTTGCGCGAAGATCGATGCGTAGAACTCGCTGAGCACCTGCGCCGGCCGGCCGCCTACATCCATGCGCAGCCGCGCCTGCAAGTGAATGATGATGTCCAGCGCCCGCTTGACGGCGGTCCGGCGCGCCTCCGCGTCGCCGCGTTCCACCGCCGCCGACGCCGCGTAAAGAAAGCGCACAATCCCGTCATAAAGCGCCACCACCAGATCCACTGCCGAAGCGCCGTCCAGCGCATGTTCCTGATAACTTCCCATGAGAATAAAACTCCTTAGCCGCTCGTATTTTCGTTGTAGCCGGTCACTGCCGAATAAAGCTCGTTGACGCCTTGCAACTGCGTGGGCAGCTCTTGCATGATTTGATTAGCCGTGTTCAGTTCCGTGGTCAGGCTTTTCTGCTGCGCGGAGATATAGACGTTTTCCTTGCTAATCTCCGCATTCAAGGTGCTTTCTATGTTGCTGTCGGACGTCAGGCTGAGAGCCAAAACGCCTGTGGTTCCGCTGGTGCCGGCGTTGGTTAGCATGGTGCTGAATGTCTGGCCCCAGCCATTTGCGTTCTGAAAAAAGCTCACCACCCCGTTGTAATCCGAGTTCAGCAGCGAGTCCAGAGTGGAGGCGTCCAAGGCAATCGAGCCGTCGTTATTCACGCTGATGCCAAGGCTGGTCAAACTGCTGATGTCCGATGATTTTGTGTAGTTCAGGTTCGCAGTGCTGGTATTCGTGGCGTCCAGTACGTTGGAGGTCACGGTCAACGCGCCCGCGCTCCCTATAGTGTTAGATAGCAGCGACAAGCTCGATGTCCCATCGTTGTTAAACATTACCGATGCCGTGACTCCGATGCCCGCCGAGTTGATGGCGCCAGCCAGGCCAGCGAGATTATTGCTTGGAGAAGTGGCTGAATAAGGCGGCACACTGACTGTCTGCGCCGCGCCTTTGCCTACCTGAATGGAGATGGTGCCGGTGAGCGCGTCACTGGCGCTGGGAATTTTGCTCAGAGTGCCGCTGTCGGCCGTGGTGCTGGTGTAAGTGTTGTTGTCAGAGTAGCTCAGCTGCGCATCGCTGGTGGCTACAATGCTGGGGTTTACCGTCAATGCACCACCGGTGCCCGCGGTCTGCGACGCTAGTGTCAGGGTTGATTGGCCGTTGCTGGTCACCACCGTGGCCGTCACCCCCATCTCGGCCGCATTGATTGCGCCGGCCAATCCGGAGATCGTGTTGTTTCCCGAGGTCGTCGGTACGTTGATGACCTGCGCCGCTCCGCTGCCCACCTGAATCGAAATTGAGCCCGTCAGTGTCGTATCTGTGCTGGTGGAAATTGAGGTCAGATAGCCGTTGGGGTTCTGCATATTCAATCCGCCCAGCAACTGCTGCTGCAAAAGCGAAATCGCGGGAGAACCGAACAGCGGCTCGGCGTTGCCTGAGCTGTCGTCCCCTTCCTGGGTATTCACGGCGCTGATCAGCGCGTTGTAATCGGTGACCACCTGGTTGATTGCGCTCCCCACATCAGTGTTATCGTTGGCGATTACCACCTGTACTTGCTCCAGGCCGCCGCCGCTTAAGGTCGCGCTGGGAGCCAGCATCTGAAATGTCACGCCGGGAATCAAATCGGCCACCGTGTTCGACGCGCTGGTCAGAGCCACGCCGTCCACCGTCAGATTGGCGTCCGTACCCGCCACCGGGCTGGTATAAGCCAGATTCGTCGTGCCGGTGTTGTCATTGAGGCTGGAGTTCACCGTCAACGTGCCTGTGGAGCCCGCGGTGTTGGAGGTCAGCGTCAGGATGGTGCCGATTGCGTTGCTGCCCACCGCTGCCGCATTGAGCGAAGCCGTTACCCCCAGGCTGGCCGAGTTAGTGGTGATGAAAGACTGTAGTTCGCTGAGCGTGTTGACGCCGCTCCCCGTGTAGATGGTGTTCGGTGCCGCGCCTCCGCTCGGCTGCGCGCCTATGACGATAGTCTTCGCCGTGCCCGTGCTGCCCACCTGAATCGACATTGAGCCGCTAAGCGCATCGCTGGTGTTGGCAATCGCCGTCATCGTGCCGGTTGAGGCTGTATTGCCGCTACCCGACGTGCCCGTATAACTCATCGCCACGCTGTCGGTGGCCACCAAACCAGTGGTCACCGGAGTATTTATGGTCGTATCACCGTTTACGGCTATGTTTCCCGCAGCCCCTGAGGTAGCCGACACAAGGCTCAGCATTGATCCCGCGGAATCCGTTAGCACGCTGGCGTTGATGCCGATTGCCGAGGCATTTATCGTCGCCGCCAGGCCGGCCAGCGTATTGTCGGAAGAGTTCAGCGTAATCGTCAACGCCGTGCCAGTGCCCGACTGCAGTGTGATTGATCCGGTCAGCAAGTCATTGGCATTGGCTATCTGCGCCAGGTACCCGCTCGAGGTCGTCGCCAGATTGCTCACCTCCACCGTATGCGTACCCGCAATCGCCGTTGCGTCGGCCGAAGTCAGCGTCAATACATTGGTGTCCGAACTGGACCCCGTCTTCTGGGCCAGGGTCCCCGTCGCATTGGTCAGAGAGGTCATGTCGGTGGAGAGTGTTGATAGCAGCTTCCCTATACTGGAGATCGCCGTGTCCTGGCTTTGCAGTGTGGTCAGCTGATTCTTCCACGGTGTCTCCACATTCTGCAGATTGCCCACAATCTCTGCTACCGTCGAGCTGACGTTGAAGCCCTGCCCGCTGGTCGCCGACCCAAAACTCAGTCCTACTGTGCCCATAGTTTCCCCGTGTTGATTTCGTGCAGCCGGAGAACCACCCGCTCTCCATCCAAATTAAAAAGAACTCATGCATTCCTCTCTAATATGAGCCGTCCTACATCTGAACAGAACCTCGTCCTGTCAATCAGTTCATCGGCTTGCAAGCAACGTGGCTTTAGCCCCGCCGGTGAATATTCACGCGCCACTACCCGCATTGTTTCGCCTGCGCAATACAAGAAGGGCGCCCTCGCGGACGCCCTTCTCTGGTTAAAGGCTTTACGCCTGTTGATGTTAGATCAGCTTGAGAACTTCCTGCTGTACGGTGTTGGCCTGCGCCAGGGCGGCAATGCCCGTCTGGCTCAGAATCTCGTACTTGGACATGTTGGAAGTTGCCGACGCATAATCGGTGGCTTGCACCGCGTTCTGCGCCGATTGTACGTTCTCCTGCTGTGTGCTGAGCACCTGGCTGACGGCGTTCAGCGTGTTGATCTGCGCTCCAACGTAGCCGTCTTGTGCTGCCACGGCTGTGATGGCCGAGTTCAAAAGCAGTAGCGCACCCTGCGCATCGTTCTGGTTGGTCAGATCGGTGGCGCTCAGGCTTACTCCCGCGCCATCCGTGTAGCTGATGGTTGCAATTCCACTGGAGGCCTTGCTGTCAGAGCTAAAGGTCGCCGCTGCGGCTTGCTGTGTGGTTGTGTCGGTTATGCTGCCGGAGAGCCCTGTGTTGTAGGCGCTCTTCGACGTGTAGCTCAGAGCCGAGTTGCTGGTGGTATCGACGAGGTCAGAAAGAGTCGGCGATACAGTGACCGTTCCATTGGGTCCTTCCGTCCCCGAGGTCAACACGAGGTTGCCGAAGGACGTATTTCCACTGGTGTTAGCCACAAATGCGGCGCTGACACCGAGGTTAAGTCCAGTGGTGCTGTTCGCGTTGATGAAACTGACCAACTGTTGCACCGTCGCTTTGGACACATTTTCATTGCTGTTCGCAGCGGCTACCTGTGCCATGGTTACGGTCTTTTGGGCCGATCCCACGGTGAAGACCAGGGCTCCGCCCAGGGTATCGTTCACGCTGGCAAGCTGGTTGCTTGTCGCCGCCGAGTTGTAGGTGCCTCCGCTCACGTCGACCAGGGCATCGGTGCCCAGGGCGGCGGTGAGCGTGTTTCCTGTGTAGTGATTAGCGCCGTCGCTTTGTGTCAGTGTCAGCCCGGATGCATTGGCCTGAGCCGTCACATCCAATGTTGCCGACTGATCAGAAATGAGGGTGGCAAGGTCGGCGAGGGTGTTGCCGACGTTCAGCGCCGCGCCGGGAAGGCCCGTGCCCACCGTCGTGTTGGTGTTGTTGGTGTAGTAGACGCCGACGCCAGCGCTGTAAGAATCCGCGCCGGTTCCAATGTTAAAGGTGTCGGATACGGAGCCATTGGCGATGACGATGCTGCCTGACATCACATCGTTGGTGTTGACCGCCACGGCCGCGCTTGAATTGTTCTCCGCGGTCAGGTTGTCAACAGCTGCGTTGCCCAAAGCACCGGTGGCCCCGGGGGCGTAACCACTCGTGCTCGTTCCGGTGGATACTGCCAACGGAGTGAAGGTGCCCGCGGTCATCGGAACCGTATTCATGCCGATAGCGCCTGCAACACCGCCAGCACCCTGCAGGTAGATAACATCACCCGCATCGGCGCCGGTTCCCGCGCTCGCTGAAATCCCGGTCGTTGATGTTGCCGAGTTGATGGCGGTTATGAGGCTGGCGGCCGTGTTGGCTCCCGTGTAGATAGCCCCGTTAACCGGCGCGGTGCCGTTGGTGGGTTCGGTACCCATGATGAAAACTTGGGCGACTCCGGCGCCAAGGTTCAGCTTGATCGCGCCAGACAGGGTTGCTGTGCTGATTCCGCCACCGGCCGATCCGGTGGACAATTGCAGGATGGCCGTGCTCGAAGTCGCCACCGTTTTGTCAGTGCCGTTGCTGGCGGCGCCCGCGCCCGTCGCGCCGGCATCCGCGGTGATTGCTCCGGGGTTCGTCACGTCCGCTAGAGTACCGGACGCTGTAATGGGATCGATTCCATTGGAAGTTGACGTCAGAACCAGAGCACCCTCACCCGCGGCGCCCAAGCCCGCATCAAATTGCGCGGTATAGCCAAGGTTTGCCGATCCTGCTGCCGTCATAGCGGCGACCAGTCCGGTGTACGTATTGGCGGCGCCCAGGTAGATGGTACCGTTGCCACTCGATCCCGCGCCGGTTACGAATGTTGTCGAGCCGTACGAGTTGGTTATAGTGATGCTGCCTGACAACGTGTCTCCCGTAACGGCGGTTGCAGCCCCGTTGTCCAGAGCGGTGACTGCCGGGCTTCCGGCGCCTACCACCGTCGTGCCGGCGATCACTGGAGCGTAGATGCCCAGTTGCGTGCCCGTCGTCGAGGAGGTCAGGGTGCTGGTCGCCGTGATATTCTCGGCGGTGGCCGCGCTACTCGCTGTCACTGTGATGCCGGCCGTGCCCGAATCTGTGGCGGCGGCGCCAAGGGTGCCGCTTACCGCATTGATGGCGTCAGTCAGGCCTTGAAGCGTATCCCCGGCTGCGCCCGCGTCGGTGTTGCCGGTATAGTACGTGCTCGCGTGAGTGCCGATCACGTTCGTTCCGTTGCCAACGATGAAGGTATCTGCCTGTGCGCCGTTGGGTGCGAAGTTGGAGTTTGTGATGGTGACCTGTGTGCCTACGGTCAGATTATCGGTTGACGATTCGGTTCCGCTGCCTGTGCCAATGGTGATGTGCGAAGCGGTGGCCGCAACGTATGCGTTGCCGGTTACCTGGGCGCCTTGAGTCGCTACCGTGACCGTAGTGCCCGCCACACCCGTGACAAAATTCGGAGTCTGCGTGGTTCCAGCGCTGGTGAGGACGCTTAATGCGCCGCCGCCAGATCCATCGGCCAGTGCGAGACTCTGCGAGCCGTCGCCGTTGGTGACCACGCTCGCGTTCACGTTAAAGTTGGGGTTGGGGTTTAAGGTGGGGTCAATGTTGGCGGTGTAGTTGTTGATGGCGGTAGCCAGAGTGCTAAGCGTGTCATTGGTCTGATCGATCGTGAAGGTGTGGGAGGTTGCGCCTTGTGTAATGGCGACCGTTGCTCCCAGTGCCAGAGTCGCGGTGGATGCAAGACCCGTCAGGTCGAGCGTGCCGCTGGTGCTGGCCGTGCTGGGATCGAGACCCGCTGATACCAGGCCGCCGGTGATCTGAATGCCTGTCTGTGTCCCGCCGCCTTGTACTCCTGCCTGCGCTTGCGTGGCAAAGCTGGCGTTCAGTCCGAGACCTGAGTCGTTGATGGCGCTGATCAAGCCACTGACGGTGTTGGCGTAGCCGGTGGTTCCGCCCGTGGAGATCGTGGTAGACGCGGTGTTCTCCGCGCCGTTGCCCTTCACCAGGTAGTTCACGTTGATGGTGGTCGCGCTGCCGCTCAACGCGTCGCCGGCCGCGGCGTTCTGCGTGCCGCTCGACAGGTTGATAAACACATTGTTCGAGCCGTTGCTGTACGACATGGCGCCGCCCGAGTCGCCCACATTGGACGAAGACAGAGTGCGGATATTCAATGTGTTGATCGATGATCCGGTTGTCGTTGAGTCACCGGTATAGATGTTGGTGTTGGTGTTGAAGACCGCGGCGTCGTTGTACGTGGTCGTCGAGCCGATGTTCGATATTTCCGACAGAATCGACTGGTACTCCTGATTGGCCGCTGTATCCTGCGAGGAGTTGAGGGTGCCGTTGGAGGCTTCGGTAGCCAGCGTTACGGCCCGGTTAAGCAGGCTTGTCACTTGCGATAATGCGCCATCGGCAACCTGTAGAAGGCCCACGCCCTCTGTAGCATTGGTTACCGACTGGGTTAGAGCCATCTGGTTGGCTTGGAGGCCGTTCACCAGTGAAAGACCTGCCGCGTCATCTGCCCCGGAATTGATCTTAGAACCGGATGACAGCTGCTGCAGCACGGTGTTCAGGCTGTTATTGCTGTTGTTCAGACTGTTCTCCGCGTAGATGGCGGAGAGGTTGTTCAAGACACCCAGGGACATGGGGTTCTCCTTCTAGGATGCGTGAATTTGCGGCTCTTACTGGATGTGCTCCCATTTCTGTACTAACCCTGGGTCGCTGCTTCCGGTTTGATTACCGCCACATCTGGCCCATTCTTCGGCGCATTACCAGCGGACTTTATCACCCCCGTCTTTGTGTCCTGCACGGGACATTTTCTTTGCGGCTTTTCTAATCTCTTAACCTTTCCAGCACTTGGCCGATAACTATCACAAAGGAGCTTCAAGGAAATGATCGAACTCACACGGCTCAATGGCACTCCTATGGTGCTCAACAGCGATTTGATCAAAACCGCTGAAGCCTCCCCGGACACCATGCTCACCCTGATCAATGGAGAAAAGCTGATCGTGCGCGAAGACACGGCAGAGATTGTGGAACGCGTCATCGCATACCGTTCGCGCTTGTTGGCCGCGGTCGCCAAGAGGCTGCCTTCCTATGGTGAACTGCAGCGCGCCGTTTCGCTGACCAGCGTGGATGTTTCCGGCCAGCCTCCTCCATCGGCGTCGTCCAAGCGTGGACCTCTAGGCACTGACTGAAGGTTGAATCTTGCTTTTCGCATGAATTTTTCGAGGTGTTTTCATGGATAAGGGCAGCATTGGCGGAGTATTCCTGGCCATCGCCGGTATCGTGCTCGGACTGCTCATGGAAGGCGGCAACCTCGGCCAGATTCTGCAGCCCACCGCGGCCCTGATCGTCTTCGGCGGCACCATCGGCGCGGTGCTCCTCCAGTTTCCGCTTAACACGGTGCTGTCCGCATTCGCCAGTCTTGCACACATTTTTGCCGCGCCCCGCAAGCACAACGAACAACTCCTTAAACAATTGGTGGCCTTCGCCAATAAGGCTCGCCGCAACGGCGTCGTCTCGCTGGACAGCGATCTCGCAACCATTCAGGACCCCTATCTCAAGCAAGCACTCATGCTCGCCGTGGATGGCACAGAGCCTGCCGAGTTGCGCAAAATTATGCGCGTCAGCCTGGATTGCACCGCTGAGAACGAAGAACAGCTCCCCGCGGTCTTCGAGTCCGCCGGTGGATTCTCGCCCACCATCGGCATCCTGGGCGCGGTGCTGGGGCTTATTCAGGTCATGAAGAATCTGGACAACATTCAGGAAGTGGGCAAGGGCATCGCCGTGGCCTTCGTCGCCACCATCTACGGCGTGGGAATCGCCAATCTTTTCTTTCTGCCCTTCGCAGGTAAAATGCGCCTCCGCATCCGTGACGAACACCAGCGGCGAGAGATGATGTTGGAAGGCGTGATTTCCATCCTCGAAGGCATGAACCCGCGTATGCTCGAGGTCAAGCTGGCCGGCTTCCTCAGTGACCCCCTGAAGAAAGAGAGCGCCGCATGAGGGTAGAGAGGCGCAAGCACATCATCAGCCAGGATCGCTGGATGGTCTCCTATGCCGATTTCATCACTCTGCTGTTCGCCTTATTCGTAGTGCTCTTCGCCTTCGCCAAGGCCGATCAAAAAAAACAAGCGCAGGTCACGGAGGCCATCGACAACGCATTCCATTCGATGAGCGTGATTCCCAACGCAAACTCCGTCAGCGATAACCATGCGGCACAATCCATGAACACCTTTATGCAAGAAGATGTACTCTCGCCTGCCAAGGTAAAAGAGGATCTGAATAACCTGCATCGCGAGCTGGAGAAAAGTCTGTCGAACCAGGTCGCCACACACTCCGTCTCCATGAAGATGGACCGCAACGGGCTGGTGATTAGCCTGCATGAGGCTGGCTTCTTCGCCTCTGGCTCAGCCACTCCTAAACCCGGGGCCATCCCCACGCTCAGACAGATCGCCGTCTCGCTGGGCAATACACCCTACGACCTGCGCATCGAGGGACACACCGACGACATTCCCATCCACACCGCGGCATTCGATTCCAACTGGGAGCTTTCCGCCGCTCGCGCCACACACATCGCCCGCATCTTCCTCGACATGAAAGCTATACCCCCGGAGCGCCTCTCTGCCGCCGGCTACGCCGAGTTCCACCCCGTGGCAAGCAATGATACCGCCGAAGGACGCAGTGAAAACCGCCGCGTCGATCTGGTCGTCCTCCCCCGCACCAAAATCGATCTCTCCACGCCAGGACCCGCTTCTCCCACAGGCCCATGGCGCAAGATCACCGATGATGATGCGCCTGCGCAAAACGCCACTCCCGCGCCTACTCCACCCCCAGCACCTTCACAATGACTCGCTTCCTGCGCTGACCGTCGAACTCCGCATAAAACACCCGCTGCCACGTTCCCATATCCAGCTTCCCGTTGGTCACCGGCAACGTAGTCTCGTGATGCAGCAGCAGCGACTTCAGATGCGCGTCCCCGTTGTCCTCGCCCGTCTGGTGGTGACGGTAATCGGGCCGCGCCGGCGCCAACTCCTCCAGCCACTTGCCGATATCCTCGATCAGACCGCTCTCCAGGTCATTCACATACACTGCGGCCGTGATATGCATCGGCGAAACAAAGCACAATCCATCCTTGACCCCGCTGCGCCGCACAATCTGCTCCACGTCGTCGGTGATATGCACCATCTCCCGCCGCTTCCTGGTCTCCATCACCAGGTACTCCGTATGACTTTTCATCCTTGCCTCCCGCAATCTGTAACTTTGTAGTGAGTCAATTCAATTATCAAGTTCAACAAGGATGGTTGTGAAGTCTTTCGGCTCAGGAGATGGCCGACTCGTTCGTCGCCATAGACATATTCACTCTTTCACTTATTCACTTATTCACTTCTTCACTTTTTCACTTCTTCACTTTTTCACTTCTTCCTTATCTAGACAACACAGGCCGAAGAAGGTTGCCCATTCTCCGGCCCGCGAAGGTACGTGTCGTTATTGAATTTCGATCGCGACAGGGTTGATGGTGATCGGTTTAATGGTGATCGG
The DNA here is from genome assembly GCA_964520005.1 of uncultured Occallatibacter sp. GTDB lineage: Bacteria > Acidobacteriota > Terriglobia > Terriglobales > Acidobacteriaceae > Telmatobacter. The sequence continues at coordinate 10,842 of CAZFMB010000035.1, read as the reverse complement.
TTTGGCGATCAATGTGCTATGGATACGATCGGTGGCCGAATAGGTGTCGCCTAGAGTGTTGTTACCCGTGGCTCGCACGTCGAAAATGCAGCTGGAGTGCAATGTCGAGTTGGTAATCGACTTGCAGGCTGCTTCGGCAGCGGCCGCGCTGACCGGCGTCGCCGCCTTCTGATTGGGAACAGTGCACGTTGTGGCATTCTCCACGGGCCACGCTGTATTGGTGAATGTAGCAGTTGACGTGCCCGGAGCATAGTCGAAGAGGCTGTTGCTGCCGGTCACGCGCCAGGCATTGCCGAATGTTTGGTAAAGAGTGACATAGCGGTCATGCAAGGCGGTTGTTTGCGCGGCTGCGCTTGAGGAAGCCGGCATAGGCATTGGCCCAACCGATGCGCCGCTTGGGAGTCTGGGCAACCAACTGCCTGCTGGAACGACGCCCGCAAGCCCACTCTCAGGAGCTCCGGCGCTCTTGCTCACCACCCCAAGGCCTGTGAAGTCAAGACTGAGATACGGCAACGATCCCGTCACGGTCAATACTTTGCCGTCGGGAAAATCTATTACTATGCCGCCGGAGGAAGTCGCAACACTCCCCCCATCGCCCCAATTCGCTCCCTGCGTAGTTACTTTGCCATCGATGCGAAGCTGAAGGCCGCTGGGATTGGGCACGCCAAAGCTGGGCTCATAGGTAACGCGATGTGTTCCTACGCGCGCGGCGATTGCTGAATTCCCGCTCAAGCAACTGACCAGCCCGTCATTTTGGTAAAAGGTGCCTGCGGGGAGCGGGTTGGGAGCATAGTTCCCTGGAGCCGCGCCTGCAATGGGTGATTGGCGCACCTGTACTTCTGTCCCATCGGGATCCTGCAGAGTCACGTACTCACCCGCGCCCTGGAAGTCGTAATATGTCCCGTCCACGGTAGTGATATGCGGGTCGCCCCAAGTGATGATCTGACTTCCGCACAATGCCCACTCGGTGGCATTATTGCTCTCCACAAACTCGATCCCCGGGTTTGCACCGCCGTAAGGACAGCACACTGGTGGTGTCGTAGTACCCGGAGCAGGCGCAATGTTGAGATTGTTTGATTCACCGGTCGTACCACTGTTTAATAAACAAATCGGCGCACTCGTCGAAGCTGGCGTGTAGGTCACTGAGCTCTGCACAACAACGGTAGAGCCGTTGTTGAATTGCGCTTCCGAGCCGCCGGCATTTCCTACTACGTTGAATTCGGCCTGGTTCCATACGGTGGCGATTTGTGTATAGCTGTCTGCAACCGTTGCCTTATATGCATTACCGCCATATGTCACCGTGGCCTCATCGGTTCCACCAGTCGTTGCTGAACCCGATAACGTCAGGCCGCCAAGATCGGTAATCGGTAACTGGCCCAGGTTTGTTGGGGGATTCCAAGCGATCACCGTTGCTGGGGTGTTCTGCACGCAATCGACACCAGGACTATCATAGCCGCCAAAAACGAAGCCGGTCGGGCAGTTGGATGAGTTACTTGTGCCGTAGTCGAACAGCCAATATTCAATAAATACCTCCGTCTGATTCGTTAGACTGTTGCTTGTCAACGATACCGGTGTATTCGTCGACATCACATATTGCTGCCAGGCAGTGCAGTATGAGTAAGTGCCGCATGCGCTGGTGTGAGAGATATTGGTGTTGACCTGAAGCGTATATTCATTTGCTCCAAGAATGCCTCCATCGCCGTAGGCAGCAACACCAACCCCCGTCTCGCTTGAAACCCCACTCACCGAAATGAAACTGCCTTCAACATTGCTGAAGAGGTGTCCCGACGGCGCCTCGACCTCTATGTCAGTGCTCGGATAGGTGGCGCCGCCTACTTGCACGTGGCCGTCTACTATCTGGGGGCGCTTCCGAGGCGGAGCTGACCGGTATCCCGGCGGCGGAGCGCATTGAACTTCTTCCCATGCCGTACTGGGATACGTAGCATGGAAGCATCCTTCCTTGGGTGCGGGTGTGTGATGCATTGTCTTTTGCCAGGCCAACTGAACCTGGGTATTCACAATGGGCATCGGATGTAAGGTCGACGCCACAGGCATAGTTTTATCCACTTCCGCCATGGGCGCAGCCTTGGTGGCTTCCTGCGCCATGAGTATGGGAGAACTCGCGCAGAACAACAGGAGCCCCAACAGCAGGCTCCCTAAGACGATAGAGACACGGACCTGAATGCATCCGCTTACTGATCTCATAGTTTTCATAGTTCCTCCTGAGGAATAGTTCGAGAAGCTTCCTCTGAAGAACCTCTGAGTTGAATTATTCTTTAAACTTTTTTCTTTGAAAATACGTTACTAGACAGGGAACGCGGACAGATTCCGTTTTGGAAATGCCGCAAAATCACGAGGGCTTGCGCCCCCGAGGGGAGGTGCTGCAACTATCGGAACTAATCAGAGATTCCCCCGACCGGGATTTCTCTTTCACTTCTCGACTACCGTGCAATATACCCCACAATTGCCTCCAATTACAATCTTTATTTATTAATTTCACCGCTTGCGCCAGCCGGAACTTGCGTTGCTGTTGATGATAGTAAATGCAACGCGGGCCGGGAAAGGTTGCCCTTTCTCCGGCCCGCGAAGGTTATGCGTCGTTACTTCATCTCGTTAGCCGCAGGTTTGAGCATGACCGGCTTGACGGTGTTCAAGTTGGTATGGACACGCTCGGTAACCGCGTAATGATCAGCGAGTTCATTGTGACCGGTGACCTGCACGTCAGCAACGCAATTGGAGCGAAGGTTCGCGTCCAAAATTGACTTGCAGGCTGCTTCGGCAACAGCCGCGCTGACGGGCTGTGCCGCTGGAAGCTGCATCTTCACTCCTTTGGGGGTGGGAACCGTGCAGGGAGGAGCCTCCTTGGGCCAATCCGTATTGGTGAAGGTTGCCGTTGACGTGCCCGGAGCATAGTCGAACAGGCTGTTGCTGCTTGTGACGCGCCAGGCGGCGCCGAATTTGTCATAAAGTGTCACATAGCGGTCATGAGGGTTAGCTGGCATTGCCCCTACCGATTCGCCGTTGGGCAACTCCGGAATCCAACTGCCTGCTGGTATGGTGCCCGCAAGACCACCTATGCTGGCCCCGCCGTTCGTGCCCACCAGCCCAACATTGAAGATGTCGACATTCAGGTACCACATGGAAACATAATTAGCCTGGGTTGCCGACAAGGTTTTACCGTCGGGGAAATATACTTCTATCCCGTTCCCCGCGGAGGATTTGATCACGCGTCCGCCATCTCCCAGATTTACTCCCTGTGGGCCCAGCGTGGTAAGTTTGCCGTCGATGCGAAGCTGCATGCCGCCGCTATCGTATGCGCCGCTGAGGTTGGGCTCATAGGTTACACGATGTGTGCCCACGCGAGCCGCGACCGCGGTATTTAGACTGACGCAAGTGACAAGCCCTAAATCCTGAGGGGGCTGGCTAAGTGTACTCGCGGTTGGAACGGGCGTCTCGCGCGTCTGAATCTCCGCTCCGTCGGGATCCAACAGACTCACGTACTCTCCCGCGCCCTGGAAATTGTAAAGTTTTCCATCCGCGGTGGTGATGTGCGGGTCTCCAATAAGATGCGTGGCGCCGCAAGTCGCCGTGTGGCCCGCATTGGTCTGCATAAACTGAATATTCGGCGTCGCCCCTCCGTAAGGGCAGCAGGGATTCACAAGGTTGAGGTTGTTCGTCTCGCCCGTGAAGCCTTCCTCAATGCAGGAGGGAGCATTGCTGGTCCCGTTGTTCACGCTGGTCTTGACGACAATCGTCGATCCGTTGTTGAAGCTGATCCCCGATCCGCCGCCGTCGCCGACGATGTTGTATTCGACGGCTGTCCAGCCTTGAGCCAGATCGAGAATACTATCTTCATTCGCCCCTGAGTAGATATCGCTGCCCACGGCCATATGGAAATTATCCATGCCGCCCGCGTTGGCGGTGCCGGTCAGGGTTATATTTACCAGATTGGTGATCGCCTGCACCGGAACCGACGCGGCGCTAGGACCGTTTTCCCAGCAATCGCCACCATACGTGTTCCACCCCGAAGGACATGTGGCGTTGTAGTTCAGCAGCCAGTATTGGATAAACACCACGCCCGAGTTGGAGTACACATACTGCTGCCAGCCCTGGCACCCCGAGTGACCACTGCACACCGAGGTCGAAAACGGGCTGGTGTTCAGTTGCAGCGAAAACGTGTCGCTGCTGGCGCTCGTCACGCCTGTGACGCTGTTGAACGATCCTTCTGCTGAGGAGATGTGGCCCGACGTCACCTGGGCAGAAAAGTCGGTGCCGTTGCCCACCGTTTGAGGGCGCTTCCCCTTCGCTGGCGGATACGGACGTTCCGGCGCTTTCGTGCAGGCAACCTCTTGCCACTGTTTGCTGGGATACGAGACCTTGAAGCAGCCCTTCTTGGGCAAAGGAGCTTGTACCAGGGATTTACGCCAAGTCTCACGAACGGCGCGTGTGGGAGTCTGCGACATGAGCATGGGAGTGAGCGCGCAGAACAGCAAGAGCCCTGTCAACAGGCTCGCGAAGACGATGGAGAAACGGATCGCGAAGCATCCGTGTGATGCGCTTACAACTTTCATAGTTCCTCCTGGGAATGGCCGAGAAGCTTCCCCAAGGAACCTCTGAATTGAATAGATCTTTGAACTCTTTAGTTTTGGAAGTACGCAACTAGAAAGATAACGCGGACAGATTCCGCGTTCGAAATGCTGCAAAATCACGAGGGCTACAGCCCCCGAGGGGAGGTGCTGCAATGATCGGAACTAAATCAGAGATTCCCCGACCGGGATTTCTGCTTACTTCTCGACTATCGTGCAATATACTCCACTATCGTTTCAACTCACAATCTTTTTTTATTTTTCTCGTATGAATAAAACCGCTCGAACACGGCGGGATCTTTCACGAAACGACTTAGCTGTATCCTCCTCATAAAATAGGGGATATACCTACCCGTTTCATCGTCGAACAACCCCGCTAATTCACTAACCTGCTATCACCGCGTTGCGGTGACTAACTTGTTGCCTCTTTTAAATAATCTTCCGCCTCACCCGTTATCCTGAAACCAGCCGTGATCCCGCCCCAATCCAACTCCGTCCAGCGCCTGCGCACCATGCACAACCGGCTTTTCCATGCCTATGGTCCCCAGCATTGGTGGCCGGCCCATACTCCTTTTGAGGTCATCCTCGGCGCCTACCTCACCCAGAACACCTCCTGGAAGGCCGTCGAGCGCTCCCTCGACAATCTGCGCTCAGCCGGCGCACTAACCATCGACGGTCTGCGTTCGCTCACCCTCAAAAAGTTGCAGCGCCTCATCCAGCCCTCCGGCTTTCACTCCCGCAAAGCGCCCGCGCTCAAGGCATTTGTAGCCATGCTCGACAAGGAGTTCTCCGGTTCGCTGAAGAAGCTCGCCGCCGCTCCCACAGCCTCCCTGCGCCCCCGTTTGCTGGCCCTGCCCGGCGTTGGTCCCGAAACCGCCGACGCCATTCTGCTCTACGCTCTCGGCCATCCCGTTCCCGTCGCTGACGAATACCTACGCCGCATAACAGAGCGTCACCAGCTACTCATGCCAGCGCCCGGCCACAATCGCAAGGGCTACGATTCTCTGGCCGACCTCACCCGACAAGCCTTCGCCAGCGACGCCCCCAGGAACCAGGTGCGCCTATTCAACGAGTTTCATGCCCTCACTGTCGCCGTAGGAAAATCCCATTGCCGCCGCGTTCCCCTCTGCGCGGGTTGCCCGTTGGCTGACGATCCGCATACGCAAGTCGATCAATCGCGTTAAGATGAATAAATTACCATAGAGGTTTGAGGAAGAGATCCAATGGAAAGACATAGCTCTGTCATGCAAGTAACGCGAGCCGCGGATTATGGGATTCGCGTGATGATCCACATGGCCACGATGCCTGTACAGGAGCGTGCGCTGCTGCCCGCTCTGGCACGCGCCACATCCGCACCGGAGAGCTTTCTCTCCAAGGTTCTGCAAGCCTTGTGCCGTGCCGGGTTGATCGCTTCCCGGCGAGGGCAGATGGGAGGCTTCGAGCTTCTGCCCGCTGGACGCAAGGCAACAGCTCGCGCTGTGATTGAGGCCGTCGAGGGGCCCATCTGCCTCAACCTCTGCCTGGCAGCCGGAGCCTCTTGCAAGCGAAAATCCTTCTGCCCCGCTCACCCCGTCTGGGCCAACGCGCAGGAGGCCATGCTGAAGGTTCTGGATACGGCAACCGTCGCTGATCTGGCCGTTCAGTCAACTGCCCCGCAGTCTCGGGCCTCGCGCGCCAAGTCCAAACCAGCCTGAGAAGCTACATCCGCGCCATTAGTCCAGCAACTGCTTCGCCACCTTGATATATAGCTCCACCGCGTCCAGCAACTCCTGCTTCGCCAGTCTCTCAAAAGGTGTATGGGCTACGTGAATCGACCCCGGCCCCAGCAGCAGCGGCTCTCCCCAGTTGGAGAGCATGGGAATGTCCGTGGTGAACTTGGCCACCATCGTTGGCACCCCTTCAACGGCGCGCAGCCGCATAAAGGGAATCTCCAGCGTAAAATCCACTTCGGCCAGCCCGGAGGCCACTTCCAACATCGCGGCGCGCACCGGCTTCGATTCCCCCACCAGACGAACCAGCACCTGCGCCTCGGCCTTGTCGGCGATCACATTGGGAGCATAGCCGCCCTCGATCTGGCCGATGTTGAGCGTGCTCTGACCTACATCTTCAGTCATCGGCAGAGGCAGTGTAAGCAGTTTTCCCAGCACCTTGATCAGCTTGTGTATTGCGCTGTCGCCCAACTCCGGATAGGCCGAGTGAGCCATCTTGCCGGTGGACCGGACAACCGCGCGCAGTGCGCCCATCGAAGCCACTCCCAGGCGGTTGCCGGTGGGCTCGCCGTTGATCAAAAAGCGGCTGCTCCTGCTCATCATGTTGGCGGCCTTGGCCCCCGCCGAGTCGCGCTCCTCGCCGCTCACATACAACACGCCAACCCGATATCCCACGGCCCGCAGAAACTCGGCAGCCACCAACTGCGCGGCAATAATGCCCTTGGCGTCGCAGACCCCGCGGCCGTACATGAAGTCATCATCCTCGCTGAAATGGATGTAGGGCGGCACCGTGTCCAGGTGGGTAGTAAAAACCAGGTCTGGCCGCTCCTCCGCCGTTCCCGCATAGACATTCCAACGCTCCCCGGCGTCGGCGCTCTCCGCCGGCTGCTCAACCGGAGTCTTGTCCACCGCCCATCCGCGACGCACAAGAAAACTGGTTAGAAAATCGCCCACCGCGCCCTCATGATAGGTCGTTGAATCGATATCGCACAGTTGGCGTGTCAACTGGATTGGGTCAAGAGGTTCGATAAATTTATCAGCCAGGGGAATGGTCATGATGATGTCAGAATAACTCACCCGGCACTGCCTTTTCGACTACAAAATTATTTGACTTGTTCTTTTGTATCCAGATACTTGCCGCGGCATCTCATACTAGGAACTCCTGGTATCCCGGATGCGCCGGATGATTAGAATTAGCCCTCAGCGCGTAGAATGGAGTGTGGAATGATCGTCGCCTCCGCCCAACCTCCGCAACAAGTGTTCCTCTCCCGCGCCTTCCATTTCTTTACCGGCCAACGCGAGCCTATGCTGACAGCGCTCGCCAGTTGGTTCACATGTACTCTCAAGGAGCAGTTGCAATGACCCCGGTCACCGATTCCTCTCTCGATGCCCTGCACGCCACAGCCACCGACATCTTCACCGGAGCCATCAAGGCTTGCAGCATTGAATCCGCCTTCGACCGCCGCATTCACTTCGAGGGCAACATCCTCCACCGTCTTCTCCCCGACGGCAGCGGCCCTGGTTCTGTCGATATCTACAGCTACAATAAAATTTTTGTCATTGCCCTGGGCAAGGCAGCCGGTCCCATGCTCGATGTGCTTCTGGCTCGCATGAAACGCCGCGAGGGACTGCGCGGAATCTGCTGCTCCAACCAGCTTCCCTCATGCCGCTCATGGCGCTTTCGCTACTACGAGGGAGGCCATCCGCTGCCCAACGAGGAGTCCTTCGCCGGAGCACGCGCCGCTCTGGCCATGCTCAAAAAGGCTAAAAAAGACACCCTCGTATTCTTCCTCATCTCCGGCGGTGGCTCGGCCATCTTCGACCTGCCGCTCGACCCGCTTATTTCCCTCGACGACACCATCGCATTCCACCAGTTGCTGCTCGCCTCCGGCGCTCCCATCAGCGAGGTCAACACCCTGCGTAAGCATTTTTCCGCCGTCAAAGGAGGCCGTCTGGCCATCGCCGCCGGGGATGCCTCCAAGGTCAACTTCCTGCTCCCCGACGTGCCCCTGCGCTCTCTCGACGCCCTCTCCAGCGGCCCCACATCGCCCGATCACTCCACCGTCGCCGAGGTGCGCCACCTGCTGGAAAAGTATGACCTCAATGCCAAGCTCCCGCCCTCCGTCCGCGCCTTCTTCGAGCGTGAAGACCTGCCCGAGTCCCCCGGCAACAAAGGTTGGTTTCCGCCCTTTTTCCCCTCCTTCGCCAAAACCGAAGCCGCGCCCGCGCGCTACGTCACCGCCGCCGCCGCCATGTCCAGCGAAGACCCCGCCTTCCGCGATTCTGTCTTCGAACTGCTCCTCAGCAGCCATGACCTCGCCGAAAACGCCCGTGCCCTCGCGCAACAAGCAGGCTTTCACGTCGTCGTCGATAACAGTTGCGACGATTGGGACTACGCCGATGCCGCCCGCTATCTCCTCAAGCGCTTTCATGAACTGCGCGCCACCCATCCCCGCCTCTGCCTCATCTCCGTCGGCGAGGTCACGGTCACCATGGACCGCACTCCCGGCGCCGGTGGCCGCAACCAGCAATTCGTGATGGCCTGCGCCCTCGATCTCGAGCAGTACGAAGGCCAGCGCCTCACTGTCTTCAGCGCCGGCTCCGACGGCATCGACGGCAACTCCCACGCCGCCGGAGCAGTAGCCGACCCCACCACCGTTACCCGCGCCCACACCTTCGGATTCCACCTAAAATCCTCGCTAGCCAACTTCGACGCCTGCCCCATGTTCACAGCCCTCGGCGACGCCGTAGTCACCGGACCCACCGGCCACAACCTACGCGACCTCCGCCTACTCCTCGCCGATAACGAGTAGCGGGGGAAGCAGTGGCTTTCAGGCTACTGAATAACCGCCTTCAATGAATGTGGCTTTTGATGTACATTGCGATGCTACTCGGCTCTCAATGCTTCAATCGGATCGATCGCAGCCGCGCGGCAGGCCGGCAGATAGCTCGCCAGTGCAGCCGACATGACCAGGATTAGCGGCACCGTGATGTAGGTGAAGGGATCGAGCGGGCTGATGCCGAAGAGCAGCGACTTCATCAACCGCATGAGGGTCGCCGCCGTGCCTAAACCGATCACCACTCCCGCCAGTGTAAGCAGCAAAGCGGACCGGACGAACATCCACTTCAGGTCGCTTTTCTGCGCGCCAAGCGCCAGGCGAATTCCGATCTCGCGCGTCCGCTGCGAAATGGTGTAGGAGATGACGCCGTAGATGCCAATGATGCCCAGCGCCAGCGCCATGGTACCCGCAATGGCCAACATCACAAGCGTGAACGAAGTGCGCGCCAGCGACTGGCTGTAAATCTCCTGCATGGTCCGGACCGAGGCCAGCGGCAAGTTCGCATTTACCGACCACACCGCCTGTTGCATTTCGCCTTGCAAGCTCTCGCTTCCGGCGCGGTCGCTGCGAATCACGAAGGTGACCGTGCGTGAAGCCTCAATGCTGGGTTGCGAGCTATAGGGACTGTTGAGCATAGCCGGCCAGTAGATGACCGGCGGCGCATCCTGGTCCACGCCATGCATTCGCACATCCTCCACAACGCCAATCACCTCCAGCCATGGTTTATCGCTAAATTGCCGCACCCGTTTGCCCACGCCCGCAGAAGCCGAACCCCACGATTCGCGGGCGAAATTCTCTGACACCATCACCATCGGCCGCAAGCCGTAGAGGTCGTCCCAGGTAAAATCGCGGCCCGCAACGAGTCGCGTGCCGGCTGTCTTGAAGTAGCCCGGAGAAACGTAGTTGAACAGCCTGATCGGCGGTTCCCCGCCCTCATAGTTTTTGCCCTCAACTGTCATGATGTCCCAGTTGGGGTCGTTATTTTCCATAGGCACGGCCCCCGCAAACCCCACGGAGGTTACGCCCGGAATGGCCGCGAGCTTATCAGCGATGCTGTTCATCTGGCGTGTAGTGGTGAGCGGATCGGGGACCAGCAAATCGGGAATCCAGATGTGCATGGTCTCCAGATGGCGAGCATCAGAGAAGCCTGGCTCAACATTGCGTAGCGCGACAAAGGTGCGGATCATGAGCAGCGCGCTCACCAGCAGCACCAGCGCCATGGCCACCTGCGCCACCACCAGAACGTTGCGTGAGCGTTGTCGCATACGCCCGGCGCTGGCGGTCCGGTTGGCGCTCCCGATGGTTGTGGAGGCCTTGGCGCGCGCGTACCTCAGCACAGGAATTAAGCCGAACAACACCCCCGAGAGAATGGAAAGAAGCAGGGTGAAGCCAAGCGCGCGCAAATCGAGCGAGACTTCGTTGAGACGCGGCAAGTCGGCGGGGCCGATGGCGGTAAGAAGCTTTAACCCTCCATAGGCTACGCCCACTGCGATCACTCCTCCCATGAGTCCGAGCGACAGACTCTCCATTAGCAGTTCGCGCGCAATGCGGGCGCGGCCGGCTCCAAGTGCGGCACGAATCGAAAGTTCTTGCTGCCGCGACTCCGCGCGTACCAGCAGCAGGTTCGCAACGTTGGTGCAGGCAATCAGCATCACCAGCCCCACCGTCGCCATCACCACCCACAGAACCCCGCCCACATCGCCAACC
>CAZFMB010000034.1:0-39025 GCA_964520005.1 uncultured Occallatibacter sp. | reverse complement strand
GGACCACCGAGCAGGTGATCAAGAATTATCTGCGCAAGATCTACGACAAGCTGGGCGTGAGCGACCGGCTGGAACTGGCTCTCTATTGCCTGCATAACAAGATAATTCATACCGACGAGGATGAGGATTTGGTGGCGCAGAAGGTTGTAGGCAAGTAGGCGGATTCTTTTTTGTACAGTGACGGCCAGCCCTTGGGCTGGCCGTTTTGCGTGACAAAATAGTTTTTCCCAATTTGTATTGAGTGCGGCGTAGACCGGGAGGTCCGCGCTACAGTCGGCTGTGAAGCCGGCGATACAATTTGCGGATCGGCTCTTACTCGCTTTCAGGCCGTTTGTAGGGCTTTTGCAACCATTGGCGGGCCTCGTTGACCGCGCCCTGAGAGTTGTCGTTGGTCTGCACCGCGAGACGATACTCGTTTACCGCGCGGTCGCGCTGGCCGGTGATGTCGTAGATTTTGCCGATTTGGATGTGGCTCCAAACCTCAGTCCAGCGCGGCTCGCCGTCGCCGCGCAGAGCATCGCGAAAGGCGCTCACGCTGGCTTGATAATTGCGCTGGGTGAAGAGCACCTCGCCGATGCGATAGTTGGCCAGCGAACTCTGCGAATTGATCTCCAGGGCCTTCTGGTACTCAGCCAGCGCGGCGGCCAGATCGCCCTGGGCCGCCAGTTGCTGGCCCTTGAGAATATGGGCGCGTAGTTGCAGGTCGGGGGTGGACTTGAGCACCCAGCCCTGCGGGTCAATACTGATGCGGCGGGGACGGCCGAAGGTGTCCACGGAAAACGGTGTGCTTGGGCCCACTACTTCGATTTTTTTCGTTTCGGTTTTGCCGTCGGTTTCCACGCGCAGCTCGACGGTCATGCGGAAGAGGTCCAGGTCCTGGTCGATTTCGCCGATGGTGCGGAAACCCTTGTTGTTGCCCAGCCGGTAGATGGCGTATTTGTTGGTGAACTGCGGCGCGCCGGTACCGTCTACCCATTGCGCAAAGAAGGAGGTCAACTGCTGGTGGCTCTCGGCCTCGGCGATTTTCTCGAAATCGGCCGCGCGCATGGAAGTGCCGGTGAACTGGTTCAGCGCGTCCTTGAGCGTGGCCAGGAAGGCTGTGTCGCCGATCTGCCCGCGCAGCATGTGGAAGATCATGGCGCCCTTTTCCATGGTCATGGACTGGAACTCGGGCGAGAAGGGACGGAGGCGGCTGACGCTCGACAGGGGGATGGTGTCGTAGGCCAGCGCTCCGGCGGAAACATCTTGCAGGGCTGATTTGAGAGTGTTCTGGCCGCTCTGATTTTCGACATACATCAGCTCGCTGTAGCGGGCCATGCCGTTGGTGATCCAGGCGTCGTTGAGGGAGCGCGGAGTGACCTGGGAGCCCCACCACTGGCGGGCGATGGTATTGGCCAGGAGGCGAATGCTGCTCTTGTCGCCTACTCGAGAGCCGGAAATGGCGGCAAGCTCCGGCGCCCAGACGGAGGGCATCGTGTCGTCCGGCAATTCGACAACATTCAGGCGGTTGGATTGGCACGCGCCAAAACTGGCGGTGAAGAAGTCGTACTCCGAGGCCGCCGTTTGCGCGAGATCGTTGCTGGATTGCTGGTGGCTTGCCGTCAGATAAACCTTCACGTTGCCTGAGACCGCCGGTTCCGCGTAGCGTCCGGCAATCACCGTGCCGGGAAAGCTGGGCTTATCCCAGTTGAAGTAGAATTCGTCGCCGGGCTTGCCGTTGGCCAACGTGACTGGTTTGGACTCGCCCTGGGCGCCGCTCGCGAAGACTTGCATCCCGTGGGGCACGCGGATGTGCATCTCGGTGGTGAAGCGGTTTGTCAGGTAACCGGTTGCGGGAAACCAGCGCGCCGGGTAGAGCAGGTAGGTGATGGGTTCCTGGATGGCGGCTAACTTCAACCCCTCAATCGGGCCGTCGTTGTTGTTGGCGATGACGCCCTCGTACTCGAAGGTCCAATGCACGGTTTGCCCGCTGGCAAGAGGCGTGGCTGGGGCAATGCGGATGCTGCTGTCGGGCGAGCGCTGGCCGGTGAGCACCGTACCAGCCTCGTCGGAGATTTTGGTAATCTTGAGCGCGGGATGGAGGCCGAAGCTGACCGGCTCCGTATTTTCCGGCGCGATGAAGCTGACCACCGCTTTGGCCGTCAGATGATGCGCAATGGTGTCGATTTCGGCGTCGATCACGTAGCCGGAGATGGATAGCTCGGGCCGCTCCGGCCGCTGTGCGGCGAGAGACGGCCCCAGAATCAGGATGCCGGACAGGCAGGACAGATAGAACAAGCAGGACAAACAAGACAAATAGAACAAGCTGCCTGGCAACGACGCCAATCTCGTCTTTATACGCATCGCAGCCATTATCGCAGCCGTCGCTATGGCATTTCACCTTGCTTTATGCCGAAGCGACGCGGGACGGCTGGTTGCGTTTACTGCTTGACGATTTCCAGCTCAATGGTTAGTTTGACATCATCGCCCACCATGGCAGATGGAAACTTGCTGCCGATCCCGAAGGCTGTGCGGCTGATGGTGGTGGTGGCCGTGATGCCAGAGTGCTGTTTCTGGTCTCTGCCCTGAACCGGCGCGCTGGGACCTTCCGCGTCCAGAACGACGGGCTTGGTGACACCGTGCAGTGTGAGGTTGCCGTTCACCGTCAGCCGGCTGCCGTTCTTTACTACGCCGGAACTGGTGAAGGTTGCCGTGGGAAACTGGGCTACATCGAAGAAATCCGGGCTCTTCAGGTGAGTGTCGCGCTGGGCCACGCCGGTATCAATCGTGCTTACGTCGATGGTGGCCGTGACTGTGGACTTGGTGATGTCGGCGTCGTTGAGAACAATCGTAGCCGCCACATTGCCGATGCGCCCATGAACATTGGAGACGCTCATGTGCTTGATGCTGAAATCGACCTCGCTGTGGGCTGGGTCGCTGGTCCAGGTCGAGGTTTGTGCCAGAGCCAGAGGAGCCGCCAGCGCCAAAATGCCAGAGATAATTGCCAAACGCTTCATCGTAATGTCCTTTCAGTGCAGGGCCGATGGGCCGCTGTGGGGATTTGCCGGCTGAGCCAGTTGGGGGAGCGCTCACCGGGTGTTTACGGAACATCGAAAACGGCAGGGAATTCCTTAGGGAAGATTCCTGTATTCATAAGATGTTCAGGGCGAAATAATCGTCGCAACAAAAAACATGAGCGCTGAAAAGATGAGCAGAAGTTTGGCGAGGGTCTGCTATTCTCGCGTAGATGCCCGTTCTGAACGACTTCCGGCGACTTACCCCGGCCCAGCGGCACACCTTTCTGGCCGCCTTTCTGGGCTGGACGATGGATTCGCTCGACTTTTTTCTGCTGGTCTTCTGCGTCAAAGCCATCGCCGCGGAGTTCCACACCCAGCCCTCTGAGGTAATGGGCGCGGTATTTTTGACTCAGGCCTTCAGGCCGGTGGGCGCGGTGCTGTTTGGCGTTCTGGCCGACCGCTATGGCCGGCGGCCGGTGCTGATGGTGAACATTCTGAGCTTCTCGGTGATTGAGTTGGCCTGCGGCTTTGCTCCCTCGCTCGCTGTGCTGCTGGGACTGCGGGCCTTGTTTGGGCTGGCCATGGGCGGCGAGTGGGGCGTGGGCGCGGCGCTGACCTTTGAGACACTGCCTACAGAGGGCCGCGGCGTCTTCTCGGGAATTTTGCAGGAGGGATACGCGGTGGGCTCCATTTTGGCCGCGGGCGCGTTCGCTCTCTTCTTCAACGGCTTTACATTGCTGGGACTGCACTTCCATGGCCTCGTTTTGCCGGGGCTGCACGTGCCGGGAATTGGCTGGCGGGGGCTGTTTATCCTGGGCGCCATGCCGGGCCTGCTGGTGCTCTTTTTGCTGGCGCGGGTGGAGGAGTCGCCTGTGTGGCTGGAAGGGAAGAAGCTGCGGATGGCGCGCTCTGCCGGAGCTGCGCGGATAGTCAGGGCCGGGGATGTGACGCGCGTGTTGGCCTTCTTGCCGACGTTTCTTTTTTTGATCCTGCTGATGACCGCCTTCATGAGTTTTTCGCATGGCACACAGGATGTGTATCCGACTTTTCTGCAAACCTATGTTGGCCTCTCGCCGCAGATCGCCGGCATGATCGGCGTGTTGTACGGAGTGGGGTCGATTGCGGGCGGCATTGCTTTTGGAGCGCTCTCGGAGAGGTGGGGACGCAAGCGGGCCATTGTGGTCGCGGCGCTGATGTCGATTCCGGTGATTCCGCTTTACGCCTATGGCCACTCGGCTGTTACGCTGGGCATCGGCGCGGTGCTGATGCAGTTCATGGTGCAGGGAGCGTGGGGCGTGGTTCCGGCTTATCTCACGGAGTTGTCACCGGCTCCAGTGCGGGCCACGGCTCCGGGGCTGGCCTACCAGTTGGGCGGCCTCATCACCTCGTGGAACGGTAAGGCGCAGGCGCTGATCGCCGAGCGCACTGGAAACTATCCGCTGGTGCTGGCGATGACGGTGATCATTGTGGCGCTGACGCTGGCCGGTTTGGCGCTTGCGGGGCGCGAAGCTAAAGGGCAAGAGATGACGGCGGCGTGAGGGGGAGGGTATTACCGACTACCGCTGAAACAAGCCAACCAGCCTGCACTTTGCCAGAATGTGTCCTTGCATGGCGGCTTCTACCTGCGCTCGTTTATCTCCTGCCGGCAGATGCAACTTTACGTCCAGCGCATAGAGGGTGAAGATGTAGTGGTGCGGGGAACCTGGGGGAGGACAGGGGGCTCCATAGCCGATATTGCCGAAATCGTTGCGGCCTTGAAGCGCGCCGTCCCAAAGCTGGGCCACATCTGGCACTCCCTCGGTAAGCGAACGCGTATTGGTGGGCAGGTCATAGAGCACCCAATGGGTGAAGACCCCGCGAGGCGCGTCCGGGTCGGTAACGATTAGCGCAAGGCTCGCCGTCCTGGCCGGTGGAGGGCTCCAGGAAAGTTGCGGAGATAGGCCTTCTCCGCTGCACGCATAGCGCGCCGGAATCTGGCTTCCGTCCTCGAAACTAGTGCTTGTAAGATTCATCGTCTGCCCCCACGCAAAAGAATTGCGGCACCCCGGCAACGACACAAGAGCGAACAGAAGCATCGTCGCAACGCCCCACGCCGCCTGATGTAATTTTACGCCTAGACGCTGCCGATTCTCATGTGCCGATTTGCACATATGCCGCCCCTTTGCTCGCAAGATTGATCCCTTATGTTGGCCGGATAAGTTCGAAGCGGTCCCGCGTCCGGACCCAAGTGTTGCCGGCCATTCGGCCAACGGCGTCCAGGCCCGCGGGATCGACGCGAAAGTCTTCAATCAAATCCTCGCGCAGGTGAAAGCGGAGCACCTCGCCCAGCACGATGACGCCGCTGCCGTGCGCGTGACCGGTGTAGACGATCTGAAGGAGCTTGCACTCCATTTGCGCGGGGGACTCGGCGACGCGCGGTGGGCGGACGGCTACGCTAGGAATCGGAGTTAGTCTGGAGAGCACGAACTCATCCACCTGAGGCGGAACCTCGGCTGAGGAGGCGTTGGCGGCGGAGGCGATGGCATCGCTGACCACATTGATGACGAACTCGCCCGTCTGTTCGACGTTGCGCAGGGTGTCCTTTGGTTCTACGGCGCCGTCCGTAGCGCCAGCGCGCAGCGAGGGGCAAAAAAGCACGGTGGGCGGATTTGAGCCGACGCCGCAGAAAAAGCTGAAGGGCGCGAGGTTGGCTATGCCTTGTTTGTCTATCGTCGAGACCAGCGCTATCGGGCGCGGCACGATCATGCCGATCATCAGCTTGTAAATCTGCCGTTGATGGCACTCGGCGGGGTTAATGCAGAGCATCGAGTTTGGGGAAGAGCGCGTGATGTCCATGCAGATAGCGTAGAACATTGCGCCGCAGTGCGACAGTCAGAGTCGTGCGTCTTACTTTTCTGACTGCTCGGAGAGCCCAACCTCGGCCGGCGGCGGCAGGGTGTGCGTCTGCCACCACTGCTCCATCACTTGATTCCAGCGGTCGTCGCGGCCGATCCAGAGTTGCGCAGCGCGGTCGTAGCGGGCTTGGTTATTGTCCAGCCAATAGGGCCGATTGTCGCGCAGCCAGGCCTGGCGGTAAAGCCCGCCGAGAAGCGCGTAGCCGTCGCGAATGTCTTCCAGCAGCCCGTTGTTGGAGCCGATGGCCGACAGCTTCGCCTGGACATCGTCCCTACGGCTTTTGTCGGCGGTCATGGCACGCGCCTGCTTGTAGAGCGCGATAGATTCGTCAGCCGCCTGAAATTTGAGGCCGACAAAATCAATGCGGCGCGCGCCCAGTTCCATCGCATCTAGCGCCTCAGTATTTTCGAGCGTGCGATTCTCTTGTTTAGCTGCGGCGCGAGCTTCGGCGATCAACGTAATGGCGCGCTCGGCGTGCAGCCGAAACTCGCTCAAGAAGGGCCGCAGCTTGACAGCCACGCGCTCACCCTCTGGCGAGAAGGGATCGACCCAGAAGTAAGCGTCTCTGGCATCGTGCAGGCCTGCGTCTTTGAACGAGTCGTGGGCGGCCATCAACTCGCGCTGCGCCAGATCGATCTTGCCTGTGGGATCGCCATGAAAAGCCTGGCCAAACGAAGACGAAAAAACATCTTCCGAGCTTTCGCCCGGTTGCCATCCGGCGGCTGCGCCAAAGAGTACGCCAAACCAGTTCTGGTCGAAGATGCTTTCGCCATCGTCGTTCCACACGGTGTTGAGCACGCCGGTCGCGCCCAGCGCCTGGCCGTCGCGCACAAAGACGCGAATGTTGGCCAGCGCCGCGTTGTTGTTGGGATAGAGGCGGCTCCAGTTACTGACGCCCGGCGAGACCCAGGTTTCCAGGCCTGCCTTGGTAAACGGCTCGATGATGGGCTTGAAGTCGGGACGTGCGCGGTACTCCCAAGGCACGGCGATCATGTCTTTGGGCAAAGTGGCCACCAGCTCCGGCGATTTGACCGCGATGTCGCCCCAGAAGAGCAGCCGCTTGTGGTTGGGCGCGAGCGTGGCGTGAATTTGCTTGAGGAAGTCGATGTAGACCGCGTCAATTCCCTGCTTCTCCACTTGCTCGCGCGTCTTGCCCAGGCCGAGGTCAACAGTTTCGTCGGCTCCGATGTGCGCGTAAGGAGCAGGAAAGACTTTGGCCAGCTCACCGAACCAACTGCTGATCAACGGCAGCGTAACGGCCTCGCCGGGAGCAAGCACGGAGCCGTGCGGCGTTTCGCTCAGCGAAGAGAACTGCTCGAACTTTAGCAGATGATGCAGATGGCCGAAGGACTCCTGCTCTGGAATGACGGTGATGTGGTATTGAGCGGCATAGGCCACCAGTTCGCGCGCTTCGTCGGGGGTCATTGCGCCGCCGGGAAAGGCCGCGACAGGAGAGGCTTCGTAGGCGAAGGTGTGCTCAAAATAGGGCGAGAAGATGTTGATCTTGTAGGCCGCCAGAGTGCGCATCTCACGCTTCAAAAAATCCATGTTGGGCATAGGGCCGCGCGACCAGTCGTCGGAGAGGCCGCGATGGGCCATTGCAGGCCAGTCGCGCAGCGTGGGCACGAGCAGCACCGCATCCTTGCCGCTGCCGCGAATTAATTGCTTCACCGTTTGCGCGCCGTAGAAGATGCCTGCGGAGGTTTCGGCGATCACTGCCAGGCCGCCCTGCCCGTCGGGGACGATAATGTAGCCTTCGTCGTGCATCGCCGGGTCGAAGCTGAGGTGGTTCGCTGTCAGCAACGCCTGGGCTGCATCGCCCTGGGCTCGCTCCAGACGAATAAAGGGAGCATCACTGCGCACCGTTCTTTTCCCCAGGCGATCCTCGATAAGATCCTCGACGGCAAACTGATCCTCCGCATTTTTCTCTGAGGCGACAAAGAAACCGATGCCGCCGATGGGAATCGCCTGAACGGCGGTGCACTCGCGGGGGGCGGGCACCAAGTGAAGATCAGCGCAGGAGGGCGCGGCTTGGGCGAACGCGCCGGCTGCGGCGCACGATAGAAAGAAGGTGAAGAAGGCAAACAAACGGCGCATGAGGAGAGCCTCGACGATGGGGTTTCGTCTACAAGGCTAACGCATTACCGCGCCCAATGTGAAACGGTGACGGAAACGCACCCGCGCCCGTGCGTCGCGAGCGTGTGCTCTCACTGCTTGCGAAATACCCAATCTCCTGTAACTTGATTATGTTTACCGGCAGTAACAACTATTGCCATTGTCCTATTCTTATCGCTACTTTGAAATGATTGCGCAGTGTGCCACCTATCCGTGAATCTCTGGAGCAAATAACTATCCACATCTGTTGAGATAGTCTCCCAGGATAGTTCCCCTGAATCAAGAATCGTTCCTTTAATGGATACCTCTTCAGACTCGATGCCATCCTTGATGAAGCGTCCTTCGATAACTAAACCAGACCTGGAAAATACACATCCCACATCGCCAGACCTCCCGTCGGGAAAGTAACTTCCGTCGCCCATTGATTTATCAGGAGGCCAAGAGTAATGCAAGCTCCAGTTTCCTAAAACCCAGTCGTATTTCATTTGTTTTGCTTCATCTTCAGCCGTTATTTCCGCCGCTTCCGCACTTTGCTTGTTCAGCCATCCTTTGTTCCTAAGCTGCCCCAGCAACTGCTGCATAGCCGGGTCATTGCTATCCGCTGCTCCTGTGTCGAGCAGTTTCTGTCCTGCTTCGTATCCAGCCATCGGCTTATTCAGGCTGATAGCCGAAGC
This sequence comes from uncultured Occallatibacter sp., assembly GCA_964520005.1. Lineage (GTDB taxonomy): Bacteria > Acidobacteriota > Terriglobia > Terriglobales > Acidobacteriaceae > Telmatobacter. The sequence continues at coordinate 30,345 of CAZFMB010000034.1, read as the reverse complement.
GGCGCGAAGCTGCCAGAGAAAGATCTGCTCCGGATGCTTCCGCAAGAAGGATATGCTCTGATCCATAAACTGTTTCAGTAGACGTTTCTGTTCTTCCAGGTCTGTGGTTTGCTGCGCCTGCCGCGCCAGTACGATCAGGGAGTTGTAATCCACCTTATCCATGCCTGTCAGTTGCGGGCTATTCGCAATCGCTGCGGGTTGAGCAGACTGACTATTGACGGGAACCGCGCTGGTTGAGCCTACGGATGCAAGCAACTGGTCGATAAGCGCCTTGGCCTTGATGAGCCGCCGATCATCTGGATAGGCAATCAGCAAGCCAGCCGTCAGCTGCTGCGCTTCCGTGTATTTTCCCGCGCGCACCAGCTCGCTGATCTTGCTGGTCATCTCCTGCGGCGCCTGGCCGACGGACGCTATAGTGGATGCCATTGTGTTGCTATAAGCGGGTGGTGGGCTAGCGGGGATCGTATCTGTGTAGACCGTAGATGGACGCGCAGGAGCCGCATCCGCGTCGTTGGTTTCCATGGGAGGCGGTTGTACTGGCCGCGGCGGTGACTGCTGCGAGTGGCAAACGGAGACAGTCAGTGCAAACAATCCGACAATCATAACGCTGAAGAACTTTTTCATGGGCTTTCCTTACGATCAAAGCTGAGGTTTTACGCCATCCTGGTTTGAAAACAGGTCGATGATCTGCTGCTCCGTTTGATGCACTCTTTTGGCAGGATTCGAAACGTTGGGCGTTGGTTGTGGTTGAAAAAGATTGTCAATCTGCTGAGCAACCGGTGCTGCTGCCGGAGCCTGATTCGCAGGCGCAAGTATCGTTGTTGTTTTGGCGTAAGCGTTGTTCGCAAGGCAGCTTGTAGGGTTGGCGGGATCATCCGCATTGGCAGGAGGAATGCCCAATATGTTACCCAGGGTGCCGCTGTTTTGTACGGTCACGGTGGAGTCTTTCATTTTTTGTTTTGCCAATGCCAGATAGGCGCTTATGTTTGCATCATTGGGAGTATAGGCAAGAGCTTGCTGAAATTCGTTGATCGCGCCCACACAGTTTTTTTGCTTGAGCAGATAAATGCCACTATTTTTGAGTTGCTGGGCGGCAAGCGCCCGTTGCTGAGCTGCCGCGTCCAGCGGTGCCGTAGGCTGTTGAGGCTGGCCGAAGAGCCAGTTGTGAAGTCCTTGCCCCAGCGAATATGCGCCTTGCTGTAAAACCGCGGCGCCAATTTGCTGCTGCGGAGTCAGTCCGCCGGCAGCGCTCCCCGGCGTGGCCCCGGAGTTGCATTTTGAGCCTGCCGCCACCCAACTGTTGTAGTCCAGGCTTGATGAAAGTCCGCAGCTTTGCTTAATGGCGATCCATTCCTGGTTGGATTGTCCTGCCGCCGTGTGGGCTGCAAACGCTAACAACAGTCCGGCGCCTGTCGTGCACAATCTGAAATGGCAATTCATAGCCTGCCTCTATTTCCGCAACGTGATCGGAGGCGTACTATCGGCGCGGATTGTGGCGTCGAGGTACAACCCAATATCTGCGAAGCTCATCGGACTAAAGCGAATCTTCCGTTAATACTATTTAGTAACAATCAGAAACGAAGGGAATCGGTCATCCGTTTAGTTCTTTGGACATGGCAGTCTGCTGGCCATGATCTGCGAACCCGGCTATGGAATCTGCCGGTCTATTACCAGCGCTTGTATCGATTGCCAGCTTTTGTACTGGATCAGGACGGGTCGAGCGGAACCGGGGCAGGCGTTTCACTATGCGGTACACTGCCCCGTTTTGTGACCTTAGGCACAGTCACTTTCTCCCACGCTGGCCGACAATCAATACTTGAGGCTTGCCAGCCATCCGCTGGGCGGGCCGGGAGACGATTCTGATGAGCGATCTTGCCCCTCTGGCAGAATCCGTTGCGGTTGACCCGTTGGTCGGCCATCCCGCCGATTACCACGTTTTTGACAAGTTTATCGAGCGCTGCAAGAATCTGCCGGCCATCTCCACGGCGGTTTGCTGGCCGATGTCTGACGTAGCGCTTCGAGGCACGGTGGAAGCGGCGGAAGCGGGGCTGATCAAGCCTACGTTGATAGGCGACGCGGTGGAGATGAAGGCACTGGCCGCACAGATCGGCCTGGATATCTCCGCCTACCCCATCGTCGATGCAGATACGGAGACCAAGGCGGCCGAGTTGAGCGTGGCCATGTGCCGCAGCGGCAATGCTCAGGCCATGATGAAGGGCAGCCTGCACACCGATGAGCTGATGAAGGTGGCCATGGCCCGCGACACGGGGTTGCGCACCTCGCGCCGTATCAGCCATGTTTTCGTGATGGACACGCCGGCTTATCCGCGCACCCTGCTGATAACCGACGCGGCGATCAACATCGAGCCGGAGCTGGAGGACAAGATCCACATCGTACAGAACGCCATCGACCTGGCACATGCGTTGGGCATTGCCGAGCCCAAGGTAGCGCTGCTGTCGGCCATCGAGACGGTGAACACCAAGATCAAGTCGACACTGGACGCGGCGGCGTTGTGCAAGATGGCCGATCGAGGCCAGATCACGGGCGGCATCCTCGACGGGCCGCTGGCATTTGATACCGCGGTCAGCGTCAAGGCGGCTTCGATCAAGGGGCTGGTTTCACCGGTGACCGGGCAGGCAGACATTCTGGTAGTACCGGACCTGGAGAGCGGCAATATGCTGGCCAAGCAACTGGAATACCTGGGCGGAGCGCAGTTGGCCGGCATCGTGGTTGGCGCGCGCGTGCCCGCCATTCTAACCAGCCGGGCAGATTCGGCGGAGACGCGACTCACCAGTTGTGCGGTGGCGGTGCTGATGCACTATGCCGAACATCCTATGGTCAAGGCATAGTTTTTCATTCATTAACTAAATCTAATGGGCACCAACTCCGCAAGGAGGGGCGGCCATTTACGTTTTGCCCAGTTTTGCTCACAAAACGATTTTCCTAAGTTTTTTGCCAGCATCTTAAAGATAATGCTGATAATTTCCGATAAAAGGCGTATACGGATTGAAGGGGGAAACTGCGTTCTGAGGGATTCCGGCAAGCAGATACGTTTGGCGAATGCCTATACCCTCAAGAAACACGTTTTCTATCGATGAATCGGGAGATCGCCGGGATCGGGAAAGGCTGAAATGCTTAAATTCGCTGAAGCCAATCTCTCCGCCCTGATTGAAAGCACACAAGATCTGATCTGGTCGGTGGACCTCAATTATCGCTTGATTTCATTCAATTCTGCATTCCAGCAAAATATTCTTAACACCTATGGCGTTCGGCTTGCGGAAGGGATGCGCTTTCACGAGGTGCTTCCTCCGGAGCGGGCGGCGCTGTGGCTTGGGTATTACTCGCGGGTGTTTGCGGAAGGCCCGTTTCGAGCCGAGTATACCCGGATCGATGGCGGCATCATGGAGTTAGCTTTCAATCCCATCGTAGTCGACGGCAAAACTACGGGCATCTCGATCTTCGGAAAGGAAATCACGGAGCAAAAGGCGGCCGAGGAGTCGCGCCGTTTTCTTGCTCAGGTGGTGGAGAGCTGCGAGGAAGCCATCATCACCAACGCGCCATCCGGCGAGATTCTCACCTGGAACCATGCCGCGGAAGCCATCTACGGCTATACCGCCGGCGAGATGATTGGAAAACCCTTATCCATGATTATTGCGCCGGAACTCAGGGAGCTTGCTGATCGACAACTCAAGGAACTCCTAAAGGGGGCGCCGCTGCTCGAAACTAAGGGAGTGGCTTTACGCAAGGATGGGAGCAGGGTTCACATTTCCGTGACCACCTGGCCTATGCGGAGTTCCGCCGGCGAAGTTACGGCCATCTGCACTATTATTCGCGATGTTTCAGTACAATATGAGGCCGAAAAGGCCAAGGCTTTGCTAGTCTCGGTTGTCGAATCCTCCAACGATGCGGTTCATGCCGTCAATCTGGATGGGACTGTCGCCAGTTGGAACCGGGGGGCCGAGGCGCTGTTCGGTTATACGAACGAGGAAATCATTGGAAGAAGCATTGCCATCCTTGCTCCGCCCGGCCGCGGCCATGAAGTACCTTCTTTCATGAGGATAGTCGCGCGGGGAGAACACGTTGCTCCATTCGATACCTATCTTCGCAATAAGGACGGACGCAACATTGATGTTTCGCTCTCTATATCCCCAATCCGGAACTCGGCCGGAGAGGTAGTGGGCGCCTCAGCCATCGCCCGCGACATCACGCAGCGTAAACAGATCGAGAGAGAACTTGAGGAAGCCGAAAAAAACCGATCATTGCTGGCTTCGGTGGTTGAATCCTCCGGCGACCTGATTAACACGATCAATCTGGATGGAACCATCACGAGTTGGAATCCAGGCGCCGAACGGCTTACAGGCTACACCAGCGAGGAGGTCGTGGGAAAAAACGCGGCAACTCTTGTTCCTCCTGGTCATGAATACGATGTGCATCAGAACCTCAAAACCATCCAGGGTGGGTCTTCCATCGACTCAGTCGATGCAGTTTTCCAGAGGAAGGATGGAAGCGGGATTGATGTTTCGCTAAACCTGTCCCCGATCCGGAATTCGGCTGGAGAGGTCGTGGGTGCCTCAGCTATCGCCCGCGACATCAGCCAGCGTAAGCAGATCGAGATGCAGCTGCGTGACAGCCTGGATTCTCTTCAGGAGTCGCAGGCGATTGGAGGGCTGGGCAGCTACGTTCTGGATATTGGAAGCGGCGTATGGACTAGTTCGAATGTCCTGGATGAAGTCTTCGGAATCGGCAAAGAATACGAACATACAGTGGCAGGGTGGACGGCCCTGATCCATCCCGATGATCGCGCCATGATGGCCGTCTATTTCGCGGAAGAAGTTGCCGGAAAGGGACTGAATTTCAACAAAGAATACCGTATTGTTCGCCTTGCAGATCAGGATGTGCGCTGGGTTCATGGGCTGGGCAGGCTGGAGTTCGATGGCAAGGGCCACCCGGTGAAGATGCGCGGCGTCATCAAAGACATCACCGAGAGCAAGCTGTCGGAGAAGCAACTACGCGACAGCGAGGAGCGCTACCGTGCAACCTTCGATCAAGCCGCCGTGGGCATAGTCCACGCCTCGTTTGAGGGGATTATTCTGCGCGGTAACGAACGATTCGCGGCGATTGCCGGATACTCCCCGGAGGAAATCCCCGGCCTCTCAGTCCGTCAGATCACTGCGCCGGAGGATAGGGCTGCGACCGCTACGGTGATGCAACGAGTTGCGCGCGGCTTCGGCGCGGAAGCTGTTGAGAAGCGTTATATCCGCAAGGACGGAAGCTTATTCTGGGCAAGGACGACCGTATCAGTACAACGCGATGGCCAGGGGAGGCCGATACACTTCATCGTCTTTATCGAAGACATCAGCCAACGCAAGAAAGCGGAGACGCAACTGCGTGACAGCGAGGAGCGCTACCGTGCCACCTTCGAGCAGGCCGCAGTGGGCATCGTTCACGCCTCGCTCGAGGGCCGGTACCTGCGTTGCAACGCGCGCTTCGCGGAGATCATCGGCTACCCGCTAGAGGAGATTCCCAGCCTTAGCTTTCAGCAGATCACGGTCCCCGGAGATCTGGAATCCAGCCTGGGGCTGCACCGTCAATTGCTGGAAGGCGCCGCGGAGATCCCCAGCTTGGAGAAGCGCTATATGCGCAAGGACGGCAGCCTGGTCTGGGCCCGGGTGACGTTTTCGTCGCAACGCGATGGTGAAGGCCATATCCTCTACTTCATCGCCATTGTCGAGGAGATTCAGGCGCGCAAGGAGGCCGAGGAGCGGCTGAGGGTAACCACGGACGCGCTGCGGAACAGCGAAGAACGCTATCGCACCGCATTCCAGATGAATCACGATTCAATAGATATCTGCCGGTTGGAGGATGGCCGGTTCCTTGAGGTTAACGAGGCCTTCGTCCGATGCTCCGGCTTCACGCGCGAGGAAGTGATTGGACATACGGCGCAGGAGATCGGCATTTGGGCCAATCCCTTCGACCGGCAGAAGATGCTCGATGATCTGCGACGGAATCAAGGCAGATGCAACTTCGAAACGCAGTATCGAACCAAAAACGGCGACTTACGCTGGGGGTTGCTTTCCGTGGTGGCCATCGAGTTGGATGGCGTGCCCTGCATTCTGTCCATCACGCACGATATTACCGAGGCCAAGGCAGCCGAGGAATGCCTGACCATGGCCGCGAATGAACTGCGGTTGAGCGAGGAACGCTATCGCACCGCCTTCCAGACCAGTCTCGACGCCATCGCCATCAGCCGGATAGAAGGAGGATATATCGACTGCAATCAGTCGTTTCTCGACACATTGGGCTATAAGCGCGAAGAGGTTCTGGGACGAAACACACTGGAACTGGGGATCTGGGCGGATGTCCGCGACCGCAAGGCCGTGTTGGAAATGGTGCGCGAAGGCATGAGTTGCCGTGGTTTGGAGGTCCAGTTCAGAAAGAAAAACGGGGAACTTTTCTGGGGGGAGATGTCGTTGTCTGTGATGGTGATTGAAGGCGTGCCCTGCATCCTATCCATTACGCGCGATCTCACCGCCGCCAAGGCAGCGGAGAAGACCATCCGGAGCCTCGCCTTCTATGATCCATTGACCGGCCTGCCCAACCGCCGTCACCTGATGGAGCGGTTGCGTCAGCCCCTTGACGCCGGCGCCCAAAACGATCGTTCGCAAGCACTGCTGCTGATTGATCTGGACCACTTCAAGACCCTGAACGACACCCTCGGTCATCAGACCGGCGATCTTATGCTTCAGGAAGCCGCGCGGCGCATCGTAGCCTGCACCCACGAAGCCGACACCGTGTGCCGGCTGGGCGGAGATGAGTTTGTGGTGCTGCTCGAAGCGCGAGGTAAAGTTGCCGAGGAAGCCGCGGCCATGGCCAAGGACGTAGGCGAAACCATGTTGGCTGCGATAGACGAGCCCTGCCTGCTCGGGGAGCATGAATGTCTATCCACGGCCAGTATCGGAATCGCCGTCTTCGGGGACCGGCAAGACAGCACAGATGAGATTCTTCAACAGGCTGAAATTGCCCTGTATCAGGCCAAGGCCGCGGGCCGCAACACCTTGCGCTTTTTCTCACCGGCCTTGCAGGCTGCCGTCACCGCCCGCGCCACGATGGAGGAGGATCTGCGCCAGGGGATCAAGGCAAAACAATTCCAGCTCTACTATCAGCCGCAGATGGAGCGGGGCCACTTGACGGGTGCCGAGGCTCTCATCCGCTGGGAGCACCCCAGGAGCGGCATGGTAATGCCCAACGACTTCATTCCTCTGGCTGAGGAATCGAGGCTGATTCTGCCGCTGGGAGATTGGGTTCTGGAAGCCGCCTGCGAGCAGATCGCGATGTGGGCAAGCCGGAAGGAAACAGCCCATCTATCTGTGGCAGTCAACATCAGCGCGCTGCAGTTCCGCCAGCCAGAGTTTGTCGAGCATGTGCTAACAACCCTCAGCCGCACTGGCGCCAACCCTGGAAACCTTCGGCTGGAACTCACCGAGAGCATGCTGGTGGACAATCTGGAGGACATAATTGCCAAGATGACTGAACTCAAGTCGCATGGCCTGAGATTCTCGCTGGATGACTTCGGCACCGGCTATTCGTCCTTGACTTACCTCAAACGCCTGCCCCTGGACCGCTTGAAGATCGATCGCTCGTTCGTGCATGACATGATGGTGGATGCCACCAGCGGGGCCATTGCGCAAACCATTCTTTCGCTGGGCCGGGCCATGGGCATATCGGTTATTGCCGAGGGCGTGGAAACGGAAGAACAGCGAGGCTATCTGGCAGCTCTTGGCTGCCACTCCTTCCAGGGATACCTGTTCAGCCGCCCGCTGCCGCTGGACAAGTTCGAGGCCTTTCTGCGGGGTTTCGCAGAAAATGGCAGCCCGGGTTGAGCCGGTTGCGCCTGGGTCTCCTGTATATTCTAGAGTGTTCTGAATAACTGCTGCTTCTGTTGGAGAAGCCATGAAGAAAGCACTGCATGCGCTTGTTTTATTTTTCTTATTTATAATTTACGGCCTTCCGGCCACGGGCCAGGGCAGCCTGAGCGTGCAGCTTTACCGCGCGGCCAGGGAAGGCCGAGTGGAGGAGATTCAACTGCTTTTGAAACGGGGCGCCAATATAGAGGCCAGGTTCGCCGACGGAGAAATCTGGCCCTATGTTGTGGACGATATCAAGCGGACTCCGCTGATTGCGGCTGCTGTAAGCGGCAATATCGAGGTGCTGCAGTTGCTGCTGAAAAATGGTGCCAACATCGAGGCCGTGGATGACAACAACAACACTGCGCTGATTGCCGCCTCCATCGCGGGTCAGACCGAGGCTGTTAGGCAATTGTTAAAAAACGGCGGCAACGTGAACGCCATAGGCGCTAAGGGCGAAACGGCGCTTGCTTGTGCTGCCGAAGAGGGCAAGACCGATGTGGTGCAAGTGCTGCTGGACAACAGCGCGGACATGGAAGCCACGGGAAACATGGCGAATGGGACGGCGTTGATTCTGGCCGCCAAGAACGGCCATGCGGACATTGTGCATTTGCTGCTCTACAGAGGCGCCAAGATTGAGCCCGGAGGCTCGTCAGGCTACGAGACAGCGCTGACCGTGGCCGCCAGTAATGGGTATACAGAAATAGCGCGAATACTGCTGGGAAACGACACCAACATCGAGGCCAGAAACAGCTTGGGGCAGACGGCGCTGATGGAAGCTGCCGCTTCCGGCCAGACCACCGCTGCGCTGTTGTTACTGGAGAAAGGCGCCAATATCGAGTCCAGGAGCAACGATGGGCGGACGGCCTTGCTATGGGCTGCCTTTGGTCACCACACCTCCGTTGCGCGGTTGTTGCTTGAGAAAGGCGCCAATCTTGAGGCCGCTGCCGAAGACGGCGATACGGCGCTAATTGCTGCAGCCTGCGGGGAGAGTGAAAACGATAGGGATGGAAGAGAAAAAGCCGGCCTGGTGCAGTTGCTGCTGAACAAGGGCGCCAATTTCGGCGCTCAAAACAAGGCCGGCCTGACGCCCATGACCTGTCCCAATCGGATGCATCCGCCAGCGGTGGCCGCACTGCTGGAACAGGCAAGCCGAGTGAAGAAGATGGCTGCCGGAAAACCGCAATAAACAAAATCAAAGCCCGTGGAAACCGAGACGATTTCCACGGGCCTCTACTGCTGATTCATTGCTTGGCTAGTTCAGCGTCAACTCCGCATTGAGCGGAGTGTTTTCGCTAGAGTCGCCGACGCGAATGACAAATTTGCCGGGATCGATGGTCCACTTGTGGGTCGTGGCGTTCCAGTAGCTGAAGGCGCGGGCGTCGAGGTTGATGGTCACGTGCTTTGTTTCGCCGGGAGCGAGGCGCACTTTTTCAAAGCCCTTGAGTTCGCGCTCCGGACGCTTGACCGTTGAGGAGGGATCAGAGATGTAGAGCTGGGCCACTTCCGCTCCGGCCACGCTGCCGGTGTTGGTTACGTCGAAGCTGACTGAAACAGTCGAGCCTGAGGCAGCGGTTGCGGGAGCTTGCAAATTAGCGAAGCTGAAGGTGGTGTAGCTCAGCCCGAAGCCGAAGGGGTAAAGCGGATGCTTGCCCGTGGTGGTCCAGTAGCGATAACCGACCAGCAGGCCGTCATCGTAATTCACATGTGGAATGACGTAATCCACCGGCGCACGGCCCTCTTCGACTACGTGCAGCGAGGTGTCCGCGCCCTTGATGGGATAGTAGTAGGCGTAAGAGGGATTCTCCTCCCAACTGCGATCAAAGCTGACTGGCAGCTTGCCTTCGGGATTGTGTTTGCCGAAGAGCACCTCGGCGACGGCCGTTCCGCCCTCCTGGCCGGGATAGTAGTTGTGCAGCAGCGCCGGAACCTTGTTGAGCCAGCTGCGCGTGTCCAGAGCGCCGCCGGCGGTGAGGGTAACGATGGTGTGCGGGTTAGCCGCGGCGATGGTCTCGATCAACGTGTCCTGTCCCCAGGGAAGCGCGAAGGTACGGTCATGGCCCTCGCCCTCGGATTGCTGATTGAAGCCAGCGGCGACGACCACGACATCGGCCATGGCGGCCATCTTACGTGCATCGGCTGAGATCAGCTCAGGCAAATAGGCAATGCCCAGGCCAAAGCGGGGAGTATCGCCGCGAGGTTGAAGCTCGGCGATCACGGTGGCGGTCTCTCCGGCAGCCAGCTCAACGATGGCCGACTGTGGAACCTGGCCTTCAGCGCGTACTTGAAGGAGCAACTCTTTGCCGTTCACCAGCACCTTGAATCCATTTCCGCCCCAGCCCGACGCGCCGGCCAGGATCATATACTTGCCGGCTTTCTCCGCCTTGTAGTGAGCGGTGTAACGGATGCTGTGCGGTGTTGCGGCCTCAGGCTCCCAGCCGCTATCGCGCCAACTATTGATGTCCCGCACGGTGCCGCTCTTTGGCGTACCGGTGAAGTCATTACTGGGATAATCATCGACCTTGACGGCGCCCTCCCAGCGGGTTGTGTGAAATAACTCGCCCTCATCGGGCAGGCCGCGTGCATAGAGCACGCTGACATTGGGTCCGGCAAGATTGGCGATGCCGGTGAGGATGCTGACCGGTTCAAAGGCCGTGGCCTCCGAGGAGCCTCCACCGCCGACAATTGCAGGCCATGCGTCAGGCCCGATCACAGCGATGGTTTTGATCTTGCTCGCATCGAGAGGCAAAATGTGGCTGTCGTTCTTCAGCAAGGTAAGGCTCTCGCGTGCGCCGTCAAGGGCGATGGCGCGGTCGGCCACCGAGTAAGTCGAGTCGGCCGGATCAAATTGCGGGCGGTCCAGGAAGCCGTAGCGCAGCACGGTTCTCAGCAGCCGCAGCACCTTGTCGTCGATAGTGGATTCCTTCACAGTGCCGGCTTTGACCGCTGCCAGCAGGACTTTGGCGGTCATGAAGCGCGCGTTGGGCATCTCCAGGTCCAGGCCGTTGTTGGCCGCCGCGACGCCGTCATAGGTCGAGTCCCAGTCCGACATGAGAATACTTTGAAAGCCCCACTCGCCCTTGAGTACCTTTAGATTCAGAAACTCGTTTTGCGTGGCGTGGACGCCGTTGACCAGGTTGTAGGAGTTCATCACCGCATCTACATGGGCCTGGGTGACGGCGGCTTCGAAGGCCGGCAGATAAATCTCGCGCATGGTTCGCTCGTCGATATCTACGCTCGTGTTGTGCCGGTTGTACTCCTGATTGTTCAGTGCGAAGTGCTTGACGGTGGCGATGACGCCCTGGGACTGGACGCCCTCAATATAAGGAACGACTACGGCGGCGTTGAGGAAGGGATCTTCCGAGAGATATTCAAAATTGCGCCCGGCGAGTGGAGAGCGTGCGATATTAACGCCAGGGCCGAGCAGAAAATTGACACTGCGAGCGCGGGCATCGCGTCCCAATCCCTCGCCCAGTCTGCGAGCGAAGTCCTTATCCCAGGTGGCGGCCAGCGCCACGCCTCCCGCGTAGGCAGTAGTCGGTCCCCAGGTGCGCACACCCACGGAAGCGTCGGACATTTTGAAGCGGGGCAGGTCGATGGCCGGGACAGCCTGCGTGAACATACTATCCACGCCGCCTAGCAGCATGATCTTATCTTCGAGGGTGAGTTTGGCCAGCAGGGCATGGGCCCTGGCCTCAATGGCGGGCGAATCCGGCGCGGGCGCCTGTGCGGCGGCGATCAGGCCGCAGCAGAGGAACATGGTGAGAAAGAGTGTGATTTTCAGGGAGAAAGCCGGTTGCGAGGAGTAATTCTGTGTGTTTTTCATACCGCAAGAAGGCTAACGCATTTGTCATATGGATGTAAACCTTACTTCGTGGTTGTGACGATATATCAGCCGCTACATTGACCTTGGCTCGTAGAGTATCGGCGGCAAACTCAAAGATCGGAAAAAACTTCCCTAAGGAAGAGTTTTTTGCTGGAGGAGATTTACTGTTCTCGCGCCGTCAATATGGCCTCTGAGCATCTGTCATTCCGGGCCAGGTGTCTGTCCTGAAAGGCGCGGCGGGCAGGCCGGCTCCATTAAAGAGGGTCGCTGCCGGGTTGGATTGCCAGGCATAACGAACTTCTTTGGGATCAGGCACTGCGGGCGAGTAGACAATAATTGTTTTGCCCTTGATGTGTGCATCGGCCCAATACCACTTATGGTTCTCTCCGGCGATGGCGAACTCTTCCAGCTTTGTACCCTTAACCACGAGGCCGCCATCGGCGTGCGCAAAGTGCAAGCGGATTGAGCCCGAACGCCGGTCGACCGACTTCAGGGTTGGTCCCGAATAAACGATCTTCTCGCCGTAGTAGTTTGCCAACGCGCAGAGGGCGAGACGGTCTCCGACTGGTTGTTTGTCCTGCGAATGAATGTTGTCAGCGTCGCCGGTGTCGATGGTGACAGCCAGGCAGGAGTGGGGAACGCCGGCAGCCGCAACAGCCTGCGACTCGCGCGTTTCGGCCCATTCGTCGCCATCGACAGGTGTCGAGCTGCGATGTTTGAAGGCCGGCAGGCTGACGATGTAGAAAGGAAAGTCTCCCTGGCCGAAGAGCTTGCGCCAGTCAGCGATCATCACGGGAAGAATCTTGCGGTACTGGTAGCCGCGCGGCGAGTTCTGCTCGCCCTGATACCAGAGTGCACCGGCGATGGAGAGCGGCGCGACGGGCTTCAACATTCCTTCGTATAGGACCGACGGCATGACGGGCCAGTTCTCGTAGCCGATGGGCAGCGAATGCGGCGGACGTGCGTCAACGCTGAGCTGACCCTTCCAATTGCCGGCCAGCGGAATAATCGACTTGTCGCCCAGCATGAGGTGTAGATCTTCAGGCTTGCCCAGGAATCCGCCAGCAGGCTTGGTCTTCAGCACGCGAATTGCAATGATGTTCTTTCCGGGCTTCAGCACGCCCTCGGGAAGGAAATAAACGCGAGGGTTCTCGACCCATGCGCTGGCGCCGGCGAAGGCGCCATTCACATAGGCCGTGTCCATGCGCTCAATCGAGCCCAGGAAGAGCATCGCGCGACCGGCCGGAAGCGGATCAGGCAGAACAATTTCCTTTCGAAACCAGGACACGGCGGCCGTCTCGGGCACGCCCAGCTCGGCAAATCCACTGGGAAGGCTGACAGATTTCCAGCTTGAATCATCGAAATCGGGAGAGGCCCATTTGCCTTTGAGACCGGTGTCGTATTGGTCGTACCAGTGCATCACGTAGTTTCCATATTCAGGCGCGCCCTCTGCTGTCAGCCGCTGCAACTCCGCTAGCGGTACATCAAAATCGTGAAGCGGACGCAAAGCTTCGGCGCTTGTCCAGGCCTCGGCCGGAGTTCCGCCCATCGCGTCGACGACCAGGCCGATGGGAACGTTGAGCTCACTCTGGAGCTTGCGCGCAAAGTAGTAGCCGACCGCGGAGACCCATTCGGCCGACTGCGGCGTGACCTCGCTCCACTTGCCTTCGATCGAATCCGTGTGCCGATAGGCGGGGTGTCCCGCAACGGTGAAGAAGCGAATCTGCGGAAAGTTAGCCGCCTTCACTTCGTCTGCGCCATTGCGCGTAAAGCGGAGCGGCAGGCCCATGTTCGATTGTCCACCGCAGAGCCAGACATCGCCGACCAGCACGTTATGAAGTTCGACCTTCTCGTGGCCGGTGATCTTGATGGTGTATGGACCGCCCGCGGGAGGCGGCTGAATCGTCACCTGCCAGCGGCGGTCGGGGCCAGCCACGCCGGATGCCGATGTGTCTCCAATCTCAACCTTGACCTTGTCGCCAGGTTCAGACCATCCCCAGATGGTGTTGGCCTTGCCGCGCTGCATAACCATGCTGTCCGCAAAGATGGGGCTGACGAAGGGAAGCGGCTTGACGGCCTGCGCCGCGGCGGGAGACGCAACAGAGGGCGTTGGTTGAGCTGGCGCAATGCCCATGGGCGCAACGAGCAAAAAAGATGCCGCAAGCCAGGCAAGTTTTAATCTGGAGATCATGTGTTCAAGCCTCTTTAAGGAAGACGCGACTTACAGTATAAAAGACTTGGGCTTGGAGTAACTCCTCCAAGCCCAAGTCATTACCACACTATTTTCAACTTATTGGAAGAGTCGCGGCGCAAAGTCCTTCAGATCGCGACGCCACGTTTGCCACTCGTGCGAGGTGCCGGGCGATTCGTAGAAGATGTGTTTGATCTTGGCATCATCCAGTGTAGTGTGCAGTTTTGCAATGCCGGCGTGCATCATGGCAGGTTCCTCGGTGCCAACGCCAATCCACAGCAGGTGCACGCGCTTGGCGAAGGCATCCGGATCAGCCATAGCGCCGTTGAAGGCTGTCTTCAGATCGAACTTCTGATCGCCGCGCATCATCTGCATCCCGCCTGCGCCGCTGAAACCGCCAATGTAAGAGAAGAGGTCGAGATGGTCAAAGGTGACCTGGAAGGTTTGCATGCCGCCCATCGAGAGGCCGGCCATGGCGCGATGATCACGGTCTGCCAACGTCCTGAAATGAGAATCGATGTAGGGAATCAGCGCCTGCGTCATGTCGTCTTCAAAGGTCTGCGACATCTCCTGCATGGCCTTCATCATCTCTGGCGAGCCGAAGGGTTTCCCGGTCAGGTCAGGTTCAACGTAGCCGGCACGCCGCGCGTAGCCGTAGGCCATGACGACGATCATGGGCTTCGAGCTCTTGCTGGCGATCAGGTTGTCGAGGATAAAGTTTGCATGGGCCTGCCTGATCCAGCCGGTCTCATCTTCGCCGCCGCCGTGCTGCAGATAAAGCACGGGATACCGCGTCTTCGTCTGTGTGTCGTAATCCGGCGGTGTATAGACGAGGGCATGACGCCAGCTTCCGGTGACCTTGGAGAAGTACCAGACTTCACGGACAACGCCGTGCGGTACATCCTGCGGCAGATAGTAGGTTGCCCCCGGCTCCGGAATCTCGATTCCGCTGGCGTCTTTGCCACCGCCGAAATACGAATGGCTTCCAGGATCGCTGAACTCCGCGTCATCAATCGACAGGGTGTAATAGTGGAAGCCGGGGACCATAGGCGCGGAGGTCGCGGTCCAGAATCCATCAGGCTGCTTCACCATCTCCAGCTTTGGCTGGCTCCAGAAGTTCACCACAACCTTGGTGGCATTTGGGGCCTTCACGCGGAATTCGGCTCGGCCACTGGCGTCGACACGGGGATACGCCGCTCCCCACACATTGGTGGATGCGGGCTCGAAGCCGCCGGTGTTCTGTGCACAGCAGTAGCTCGCCGCAATCAGGAAGGTAATCATCACGTACTTCATCTCTTCAATCCTCCGTATAAAAAAGTTTTTTAGACGTTCCTGCCTTCTCCAGCATGATCAATCCCTGGCGATGTCAGGCCAATCGGATGTTATCATGCCCCATTTATCCGTGTCTGGACACATATCGATACATTCGATCATAATTAAGTGATTTATTTGTCTTGCCGCGTCTTATCTCTCTTCCATATCGTCAAGATCAGCGGAAACAGAGTACAAAAAACGGATTTCTGAACTCTCGACTGGGGTGTGTCGAGCATTCTTTTTCCCGTTCAATCAACCGCCGGCATCATTTTCACGGAGGAACTAGCAATGCGTAAGCTTCTGCTCGGTTTGGGCCTCATGGCTGCAATTCTGCCCGCATCATTCGCAACTGCTCAAAGTACTCATCTCGCCATCGACGCATCCAAGCCTGGAGCGAAGATCGATCGCAACATCTTTGGCCAGTTCGCGGAGAATCTCGGGCACGGTCTTTACGAGGGCATCTGGGTTGGCCCGGACTCCTCGATTCCCAACACGCGCGGAATTCGCAAGGACGTTGTGACCGCCCTTCAAGCGTTGAAGGTGCCCAACGTGCGCTGGCCGGGCGGCTGCTTTGCAGACCAGTACCATTGGCGCAAGGGCATCGGCCCAGCCGCGCAGCGGCCGGCAACGCTCAACTCCGCATGGGGCGGCGTGGTCGATAGCAACGCATTCGGCACCGACGAATTCATGGATTTCATCCAGCAGATAGGCAGTCAGGCCTATGTCTCGGTCAACGTCGGAAGCGGAACTCCGCAGGAAGCGGCTGAGTGGCTGGAGTACATGACTACCGCGCAGCCTACGGCACTTGAGAAAGAGCGCGCCGCCAACGGCCATCCCGACGCCTATAAGGTTGGCTTCCTGGGGATCGGCAATGAGAGTTGGAGCTGCGGCGGAGATATGACGGCCGATTACTACGTGAGTCAGCTCAAGATCTACAGCCGTTTCGTCGACAACGTCAATCCTTCTCAGCAGAGCAAAAACCAGATGCTCAAGATCGCCGTCGGCCCCGGCTTTCCCGAGACCGATTGGACCGAGGCCGTGATGAAGGCCTGGAAGCAGCACGACTGGAGCTGGAACATCGACGGACTTTCAGTGCACTGGTATACGATAGCCAACGGATGGCCGCCCACGACGCCTTCGACCGGCTTCGGCGTAGAGGATTACGGCAAGACGTTGAAGTCCACGTTGTTTATGGATGAGTTCCTGCACAAGCAGGAGGCCGTCATGGACAAGTACGATCCCGAGAAGAAGATCGCGCTGGTAGTGGACGAATGGGGCGCATGGCATGCGCCGCTGCCCGGCACCAACGAGCACTTTCTTGTCCAACAGAACAGCTTGAGAGACGCGATTCTGGCCTCTCTGAATCTGAATATCTTCTCCCGCCACGCCGACCGCGTGCGCATGGCGAACATCGCGCAGATGATCAACGTAATTCAGGCGATGATTCTGACTGATAAAGAGAAGATGGTCGTCACGCCCACCTATTACGTCTTCAAGATGTATGTGCCCTTCCAGGATGCGACGTTTGTTCCGGTTGATTTCGATCCCGGCTCTTTCCACCGTGACGGCATCACGCTGCCGCGCGTGGATGCATTGGCTGCCAGGGACGCTGCTGGAAAGATTTGGATCGAAATCACGAACCTCGATCCCGACAAACCGGTTGATATCGATGCGGAGATTACTGGCATGACGGCCAAGTCGGCAAAGGGAGAAACGCTGACCGCGCCTGCCGTTGACAGCGTTAACACATTCACAGCGCCTAACACTGTTGTGCCGGAGCCCATTTCCGTAAGCGTGAAAGGCGGCAGGCTGACGTTGACGGTTGAACCGAAGTCGGTGACGGTCATTTCGCTGGAGCCATAACAACAGATCACATGCCGCTTCCGCGGCGGGAGATATTGGACCATGCAATCGGCAATACGAATATCCGTTATGAAGATGCCGGCGTTGTTGCTGGCTGCGCTTTTTCTCTCGCTCGTGTCTGCGGCGCAAACGCCCGCGGTACATGTAGCGATCGACGCGACGAAGACCGGCGCGCCAATCTCGAAGTATGTCTACGGACAATTTCTGGAGCACGGCGGCGACATCGTCAACACGGGCGTATGGGCTGAACTGCTGGCGGATCGCAAGTTCTTTTATCCGGTCGCGGCAACTGCGCCTACACCGCCTCCGATGATGGGAAACGCAGCGGGGAATCCAAGGTTCCGCCGTCCCATTACGCGGTGGTGGGCGCCCATTGGCGGCGACGGCGTGGTTACGATGGACACCAAGAATCCATATACCGGCGATCACACTCCGCTGGTGAAGCTCGACGCCAAGACGCCGCATGGAATCGGAGAGTCGGGAGTTGTGGTGCGCAACGGTAAAACGTACGCGGGCCGCATCGTGCTGGCCGGCACACCTGGGACAGTCGTCAAGGTCGCGTTGATTTGGGGCAAGGAGGCAGGCGACCGGCAGACGGTGACGGTCCACATTCTGGGGACTTCCTATAGCAAGATTCCGCTCAAGTTTGAAGCCAAGGCCGACAGCGACGATGCGCGCCTGGAGATCACGGGAACGGGGACGGGGTCGTTTCATGTGGGCACAGTTTCGCTGATGCCTGCCGACAATATTGAGGGCTTCCGCAAAGAGATCGTTGACGCGCTCAAGCAAATGCGCTTTGGCGTTCTTCGCTTTCCCGGCGGCAACTTTGTTTCCGCGTACGAGTGGCGTTATGGCGTTGGCGACATCGATAAACGGCCGCCGATCTTCGATCCGGTCTGGCACGCTGTGCAGCCCAACGATGTGGGCACGGACGAGTTCCTCACGCTCTGCCGATTGCTTGGCGTCGATCCTTACATCACCGTCAATGCCGGCTTCGGTGATGCATGGTCAGCACGCGAACTCGTCGAGTACACCAACGGCGCGGTCACTACGCCGATGGGAAAATGGCGTGCCGCGAATGGGCATGCGAAACCGTACAACGTGAAGCTGTGGGGCGTCGGCAACGAGCCTTGGGGCGATTATCAGATGGGCGCAATCTCTCCCGAACAGTTCGCGCTCAAACACAATCTCTTCGCCAAGGCTATGAAGCAGGTTGACCCGTCGATCAAGCTCATCGCGGGCGGCGCCATGCCCGACGTGATGGAGGGCGCCGATCAGTCCAAGCGCATCGGCGGCAAGTACGTTCCCGACTATCTGACGCCGGCCGACTGGAGCGGCTATATGCTGGCGCACGACCTGGACAACATCGACATGCTCAGCGAGCACTACTATGCCTCCGGCACAGAGCACACGGATATGAAGCTCGGCAAAAAGATGCCGATCAACCCGCCGCTGTCACAGATCGAGTGGATGCGCGCCCCGGCCGTTCAGGTCCGTGCCAAGTATGAGCACTACCAGAAATATCTGGAACTGATTCCCGGCCTCAAGGATAAACCGGTGCCGATTGCCATTGACGAGTGGGCGTACTTCGGCGGTGGGCCCGGTTCCTACAAGACGGTTCCAGCCTATGCCTGGGCCTTCCACGAGATGTTCCGCCACTCGGATATCTTCCAAATGGGCTGCTTCACCTTTGCGACGGCGATGATGAGCTCGAACCGCACAGAAGCGATTTTGAATCCCACGGGAATGCTCTTCAAGATGTATCGCGATCACTTCGGCGTAATTCCGGTGGAGGTAACAGGCGACTCGCCGCAGCCCAAGGTCACTTTCCCGGTTGGCGGCGACCAGCCCGCGGTCAATCCGGGCAGTGATACCTATCCGTTGGATGTGAGTGCGGCGCTCAGCGAGGATCGCAAGACGCTGACCATCGCTGTGCTGAACCCATCGGATAGCAAACAGAGTTTGAAGCTGGCTATCAATGGAGTGAAGCTGGCTGAGAAGGGTACGCTCTGGCAGATGGCGCCCGCGAAGTTGGATGCTGTTGTCGCGGTCGGCAAGCCACCGGAGGTTGCGGTGGAGGAGCATGCGCTCGGCGTGCTGCCCGAAACAATTGAGACGCCTCCCTTCAGCGTCAGCATTTATTCGTATGCGGTGCGGTAACTTATGTGGATTCTGGATACGGCCTGAAAGGAATGTCAAGTGATTCCTACCCATTTCGCAAAAGACATGAAATGGATGGGGCACAACATCGCAATTGAATCAGGCTGGATCAATTAAGAATTTTGAAAGGAAATCGAAGATGAGAACGGTTTTGCTGGCAATCGCTATCGCGGCCGCGCCGCTGATGAGTGCGGCCAATGGCCCCACGGCAAAGGTTGAGCAGGGTGTCTTGCAGGGCACACAAGAAAATGGACTCACCGTCTACCGGGGCATTCCGTTCGCGGCGCCGCCTGTGGGCGAGTTGCGCTGGCGCGCTCCGCAACCCGCGGCCAAGTGGGAGGGCGTACGCCCCGCGAATAAGTTCGCTCCGCAGTGTGTGCAGAGCATTCCTGGGATAACGACGAGCGAAGACTGCCTCTATCTGAATGTCTGGAGCCCGGCGAAGTCTGCTTCCGCGAAAGTCCCGGTGTTGGTGTGGATCTATGGCGGCGGCTTCAGTGTCGGAGGCACCTCCGTTCCAACTTACAGCGGAGAAAAGCTAGCCCAAAAGGGAGTGGTGCTGGTCAGCATCGCATACCGCCTGGGGCCGCTCGGCTTTCTGGCGCATCCTGAACTGAGCGCGGAATCGCCCGAGCATGTCTCGGGCAACTACGGCCTGCTCGACATGATCGCCGCATTGGGTTGGATCAAGAAAAATATTGCGGCCTTCGGCGGCGATCCCAACAAGGTCACCATCTTCGGCGAGTCGGCCGGAGGCATCGCTGTGAGTCAGCTTTGCGCTTCACCGCTGGCAAAGGGCCTGATCCAGGGGGCAATTTCGGAGAGCGGTGGCTCCTTCGGCCCGCCGCGCGCCGGCGGAATGCCGGGCGAGAACATGCGGCCTCTGGCCATTGCCGAGAAGGACGGCCTGGCATTTCAGGTCAACGCGGGAGCCACATCTCTCGCCGAGCTTCGTAAAATACCGGCGGAGAAACTACTGGCCGCACAGCACGGCATGGCATGGCCGAATATCGATGGCTGGGTGATTCCCGGCGATCAGTACTCGCTCTACAACGACAAAAAATTTAACGACATTCCCGTCCTCATCGGATACAACTCGGATGAAGGCGCGAGCTTTTCCCATGAAAGCTCGCCGAAGGCATTCATCGACGGCGTACACAAGCGTTACGGCAACTACGCCGACAGTCTGCTCAAGGCCTATCCTGTGGGTGAAACGAGCGTACCCAAGACAGCGCGCGACCTATCCCGCGATGCGGCCTTCGGCTGGCACACCTGGACTTGGGCGCGGTTGCAGACACAGCAGGGAACATCCAAGGTTTTCTATTACTACTTCGATCAGCACCCGGATTATCCGGCTGATTCACCGCAGGCCGGCTTCGGCTCGCCGCACGGCATGGAAGTTGAGTATGTCTTCGAGCATGTGACCGGCGGACCTACGGGTAAGCCTAGCGCAACCGATCTGGCGATCTCCGACGCGATGGGAACCTACTGGACGAATTTCGCCAAGTACGGTGATCCGAACGGTGAGGGAATGCCCAGGTGGCCGGCTTTCAGCGCTGCGCATCCAGAACTGATGTACTTTGCCGGAACGCCGCACACCGGGCCTCTTCCCAACGAGGAGGGACTCAAGACGCTGGATGCCTATTTTGCCTGGCGACGTTCGCCGGAGGGCGTGCGCGCTTCGTCGGTGGAAGATGCCAAGCCCGCTGTGACAAATGTGTTGGGAGCGCAGTATCCACGTGTTCTGCCGGACCATAGCGTATCCTTCCAGTTCAAGGCGCCCTCGGCTCAGTCGGTGGATGTTGATATTACCGGAAAGAAGTTTCCCATGACGCGCGGCAACGACGGCATGTGGAGCGTGACCACGCCGCCGCTGGTTGAGGGCTTCCACTACTACGCGCTCGATGCCGATGGGGTGCGCATGAACGATCCGGGCAGCCATACTTACTTCGGCATGGGAATGGACGCGAGCGGCATCGACATTCCCGAAGATGGCGTGAGCTACTATCTGGCAAAGGATGTGCCGCACGGGGATGTGCGCATCCGCATCTATCACTCGAAGATCACCGGCCAGTTACGGCGTTGCTTCGTCTACACGCCGCCGGAGTACGATTCCAACCTCAGCGCTCGCTATCCTGTGCTTTATTTACAGCACGGCATGGGCGAGGATGAAACGGGATGGATCTTCCAGGGACACGCCAATCTGATTTTGGATAATCTGATCGCGGAGAAGAAGGCTGTGCCCATGATTATCGTGATGGATAACGGCTACGCCTCCGTGCCCTCAGGGCCATTTGGACCGCCCACTTCAGGGCGTACTGGAGAAATAGGCGCCTTCGAGGATGTGATGATCAAAGAAGTTATTTCCATGATCGACTCCAGCTTCCGGACGATTCCGGACCGCGATCATCGCGCGATGGCTGGCCTGTCGATGGGAGCCAACCAGGCGTTGCATCTGGCGACGGGCCATCTGGACACCTTCGCCTATATGGCCGGATTCAGCGGCACAATGAACGGCTTGAGCACCGATGCGCTCGATTCCGCGACGGCATTCAACGGGGTGTTCAAGGACGGAGCGGCATTCAATGCGAAAGTGAAGCTGCTCTGGCTCGGTATGGGCACCGAGGAACCTATGCCATTCCCGAAATCGATCGGCGCGTTTCGAGCGATGCTGGACAAGGCTGGCGTTAAGTACGTCTATTTTTCTTCTCCCGGCACGGCGCACGAGTGGCTGACGTGGCGTCGCGATCTGAACGACTTTGCGCCGAGGCTCTTTCAATAAGCGATCACGAATCAGGCAAAGACAAGCCAGTGCAATAGCAACCGGTTTACAAGTGAGGACAACGATGAAAACTACGAAGTTGTGTTATGCACTAATGCTGGGGTTGGCAGTTGCATCGGGCGCAATGCTTTCCGCGCAGGTTCAAACGATCGTGCCGCCGGTGGTTCCGGGTGCGAAACCGGTTTCGGTGGAGCACATCAAGATTCATGGCACCGCTCTGGAAGGCAACCTGGAAGGCGACGCCGTTGATCGTGACGTGATTGTCTTCCTTCCGCCCAGCTATGAGAAGGAGAATCATCGCCGCTACCCGGTGGTGTATGCGCTGCACGGCTTCTTCATTGGAGCCGAGCAGTGGACACATGAGATCCATGTGCCACAGACCATCGAAGGCGCATTTGCTCAGGGCGCGCGAGAAATGATCGTCGTTTTGCCGGACTCGAAGACCATCTACAACGGTTCGATGTATTCAAGCTCGGTGACTACCGGGGATTTCGAGAAGTTCATCGCCCACGACGTGGTCGCATATATCGATGCGCACTACCGTACAATTCCAGAGCGCGCGAGCCGCGGTCTTGTTGGCCACTCTATGGGGGGCTACGGCGCCAGCCGCATCGGCATGAAACATTCCGATATTTTTGGCAGCCTGTACATCATGAGTCCTTGCTGCCTGTCGCCGATGACGGGAGGAGGGCCGGGCCCAGCGGACAAGATGAAAGAGATGGCGATTGAAAACGAGAAGAAAATCGCTGGATTAAAATCACCCTCCGATGCCGCGGCCGCTCTGCCGGGCTTTGGCATTGCACAACTTGCCACCGCCGCCGCCTGGGCGCCCGATCCGAAGAACCCGCCGCTGTATCTCGATCTGCCGACCAAGGACGGCGATCCAGTACCGGAGATACAGGCCAAGTTCGCGGCCAATGCGCCGCTGGTTTTCGTGGATCAGTACATTGGAAATCTCAAGCAGTATCGCGCTATCGCCATGGATGTCGGCGACCAGGACGGCTTGCGCTTCGACGCTGGAAAGCTGCATGATGTTTTAGACAAGTACGGCATCGCGAACAGCTTTGAAATCTATTCCGGCACACACACCAGCGCCGTGGCGGACCGCTTTCAGAATCACGTGCTGCCGTTCTTCAGCAAGAATCTCTGTTTTCAGGCAGACTGTCAGTAGGCATATCGAGCAGGAGAATCGCCATGATGGACCGTTCGCGCCGCAACTTCCTTAAAACATCTGCCTGTGCCGCAGGACTCTGTTTCGCTGGATCATCGGCAATCGCTGAGGCCTTGTCTGTCGATGAGCCCGTGCATCCTTGGGGCAGGCTTGTGCCTTTCCCGCTGGCTTCAGTTCGTCTCGGCTCCGGCATTTTTAAGGAGCAAGAGGAGATCAACGCGCGCTACCTCGATTCGCTTACGGTCGATAGGCTGCTGCATAACTTCCACCTCACGGCGGGCATTCCATCCAGCGCCACGCCATATAAAGGTTGGGAAGAACCCACCTGCGAGCTGCGCGGTCACTTCGCCGGCGGCCACTTTCTATCTGCCGTTGCGCTTGCCTCGGCTGCCTCGGGAAACAATGTCCTCAAGAGCCGTGGCGATGAGCTTGTCGCCGGCCTCGACGCATGCCAGAAAAAGATAGGCACCCGTTACTTGAGCGCCTATCCCACGGAACTCTTTGAACACCTGGCGCAAGGCAAGCCAGTCTGGGCGCCCTTCTATACCTATCACAAGATCATGGCCGGCCTGCTCGATATGTATTTACTGGCCGGCAACGCCGATGCTCTGCGGATTGCCGAAGGCATGGGCCAATGGGCGCATGAATATTTCTGGGGCATCAGCGCCGATCAGCGCCAGAGGATGCTGCGCACCGAGTACGGCGGCATGAATGAAGTGCTCGTCAATCTGGCGGCCGTCACCAAGAAGGAACGCTATCTCGACGCCGCTCACTTTTTCGAGCAGCCCAGTTTTCTTGATCCGCTGGCCGGACGCCGCGATGAATTGCAGGGCTTGCACGCCAACACGCATGTGCCCAAGATCATCGGCGCGGCCCGCATGTATGAGGTCACCGGCGATCGCCGCTACCGAGAGATTGCCGAGTACTTCCTTGCCGAGGTTCTCGCCGCGCGCAACTACGTCATCGGCAACACCAGCCAGGATGAACACTGGGAATCCCCCGCTGGACACCTTGAAGGAACGCTCGCCTGGACCAATGCCGAGTGCTGCGTGGCCTATAACCTGATGAAGCTTGAGCGGCTGGTCTTCGGATGGACTGGAGATGCGCGCTGGATGGATGCCTACGAGCGCGCGCTCTTCAATTGCAGGCTGGGCACGCAGAATGCGCAGGGGCTCAAGCAGTACTTTTTCCCGCTGGCCGCGGGCTACTGGCGCGCATACAACTCGCCCGAAGAATCCTTCTGGTGCTGCACGGGGAGCGGCGTGGAGGAATTCGCCAAATTTGCGGACACTATCTATTTCCGCCGCGGCAGCGAAATCTTTGTCAACCAGTTCATTTCATCCACGCTCGATTGGAAGGATGAAGGCTTTGTGCTTGAGCAGGTCACGCAATTCCCGCGCGAGCAAGGCACGACACTCAAAATCAAATCTTCGCGCCCCGCTGCCCGCACCATACACGTGCGCATTCCGCATTGGACGACAGAAGAAGCGCAGGTGAAGATCAACGGACTCCCGCTGGATGCAATGGCCGATCCGGGATCGTATCTTGCGATTCGAAAGACCTGGCAGGAGGGCGACACCATCAGCGCCAGCCTTCCGATGCAGCTACGCCAGGAGCCGCTTCCCGGCGACGACTCCGTCACTGCCGCTCTCTATGGACCGCTGGTGCTGGCCGCCGATCTTGGCCCTGGCCCCACCGACGAAGCCAACAGAGTGATCCACAGCGGCGATACAGTGCCCAAGAATCTGCCTGCTGCATCCCCCTTGCCCAGTGTAGCGGCTTCTTCGGATGCAAAGACAGAACAATGGGTTCAGGCCGAATCTCTTTCGGATCTGCGCTTCACTTCGGCAGAAGTAAGCACGAAATACAAACTGATGCCCATGTATCAGATCAGCAATCAGCGCTACTCCGTTTACTGGCAGATGCAAAGCCCGAAGAAACAGAGCTAACCTGCGGCAGATCCACCAACCGAATTATGGCGTGATGGATTAAACCAACGAATAATAATGGGACGATCTCGCGGTTTTTCGCTGTGACTCTCAAATGTCGCTTGTGACCATAGTCACAGTGCGGGGTGAATGGTGTCACTGCTCATGCCGCTGTCCGAAGAGCAGACTTAAAGTCCAATAGGCAGAAACCAGGCAATTCCCAGGGGGCATTCATGAGCTTGGCAAGCGGCTTGAGAAGCATTGTTGTTGACACCGGCCTGAGCGGCCGGCTGGAAGCCGCTTTCAGCGTGCCACCGGAGTTGTACCTCGTCGTAGCCAAAGCAGAGGCTTGCGCATACGCAGAGATTCGATAGCCAGGGCCGCGTTTTTTGTAAATTAATCGGCGTCCTAAGTATTTATGACCGCCGAATCTCAATCTTCTGTTTTTAGGCATTGGTTGCATTTGGAGCGATTTGCCTTCTATGAAATCAGGCTTGCAAGCTCGCACTTCCAAACGCGCTCGTCCACAAGAGACCGGCAGGCCGGCTGCAGCATCGACTCGCCGTGGGGCCGGAGCTGGGGCGGAGACAGGGGGAGAGGCTAACTTGCAACGTGCGACTAGCCACAGCCGTTTGGAAGCTGTCCGGGCACATCCCGTGGCAGAGCTGCTGGAGTGCCCACCGGAGATCGTGCTTTTGCTGAACCGCGCGGCCCAGTGCCTTAGTTTTGAGGCCGGGGAGGTTGTCTTCCAGCAGTCGGGGATTTGCCGGGGACTCTATTTGGTAATCACGGGCCAATTTCAGCGCCGCGCTGAACGGCTGGAGACGCAACTGACGCTGGGACTTGCTCGTGCTGGGGAACTGGTGGAGTTGGCTGCCACCCTGGGCGACAGGCATCACACCTTTACGCTGGCCGCGCAGACCGCTGGATCGGTCCTCATGCTGCCTATCGAAGCGCTTAGCCAGGCGTTTCAAAGTTATCCACCCTTGCGGATGCGGTTGTTGGAGGAACTGGCCCGCGAGGTTTCACGCGCCTATAACACCTGCTGTTTCAGTCGTATAGCGAGACCCAGAAGGGTCAGCCCCGCAGTCTGAAGGGCTAGGGACGAAAATTCGATTATGACCTGCCTTCGTGCCGATTTTCCCATAGCCGGAGGTAGAAGGAAAATCCCTGTTCTGCCCCCCTACGACATGCCAAAATAGGCTATACTTCATATTGCACAGCAGCGGAGCTATGGCATCCTATCATCCCCACCACCCTCCGGAAGATTGCATTAACTGTGAGCATCGCCATTTGCGAATGTTCTGCAATCTCACCCCCGAGGCGCTCACCGATTACGACAGCATCGGCATCATGATGAGCCATGCCCACGGAGCCAAGCTATTTTCAGAAGGTGACCCGGCGCGCAATGTCTTTGTAATCTGCTATGGACAGGTAAAAATCTCTTCCACTTCCCGCGACGGCAAGACCATGATCCTCAAAATCGCCGGTCCTGGCGATGTGATGGGCCTGAGCGCGGTGCTGGCCAATGTTCCCCATGAGGTTACTGCCGAGGCCATAGAGCCTTGCCAGGTGAAAACCGTTCGCAAGCAGGAATTTGTTGACTTTCTCTCGCGCCACGGCATTGCATCCATGCACGCCGCGCAATCGCTCTCCGGCGAATATCTGACGGTATTTCACGACGCCAAGCGGTTGGCGCTCTCCGGCTCGGCGGCGGGACGGCTGGCGCGCCTCTTGCTGGACTGGGGCCGCGTCTCAGGCAACGGCAAGCATGAAATGCGCTTTACCATGGCCCTGACCCACGAGGAGATTGCCAATATGGCCGGCACTTCGCGCGAGACCGTCACCCGGCTGCTTAACCAGTTCCGCCGCGACCAGTGGATCACCATCAAGGGCTCTAGCCTTACCATTACCAAACCCGATGAGCTGGAACGGCTTACCGCGTAGACCTTCTTCTATAAATTCCCGCGAAAACCCATTTCCAATGGCCTTTTGATGAAGTGTTGTGCCTAGTCGCGGCACAATGTGTTTTGAATCAACGAGTTCCGCGAGGCCGAGGCGGCAATATGCTTTCTGGGCCGTTTCCAATGACCACAGAGCCATTACTACGCGCTGAACCTTAACGCATTCTGAGAATTGCCCGATAAGATGAGTAGGATTTAAGGATTTCCGGCGATTGTACTCATGGGAGAGCGGCGGATGCGGGCCCAGCTCGATGAAAAAAGCGTAATCAAGGCTAATGCCCAGTTCTGGGAGCAGATGCTGTCTATGACTCTGGATCCACTGGCGGAGCCGGGGGAGTTTTGCGTGGGCGCTGGGCATCTGCATGGCTGCGTCACCTTGTTCGGCGTGTGGAAGGGGCGTATCGAGGTGCGGATGGCCGAGGGATTGGCATACCAGGCGACGGCAGCGATGATGATGCAGCCGTTGGAGACCGTGGGTGAGGCCGATGCTCTGGACGCCGCCAAGGAGATCGCCAACATGATCGCCGGGGTCATCAAGTCCTCATTGCCGCGGCCCTGCACCATGACCGTGCCCGAGTCTACGGTTGAGGCTGCCGGATTCTGCTCTGTGCCGCAAACCGAGGACTCGCTGGTGGTGGCCTTTCGCCATGCAAGCGGCGACCTGATGGTGCGCATCTGGGAGCAGGAGTGTCCGTGACCGGGCGGTTAAGAATTGCAAAAAGGTGCGTTCTACGTTACCGGTTTTTGCAAAATGGTGCGCTATAGCTGACTGGTTTTAGAAAACTGATGAGTTTCAGTTCGCCGCGGCTCAGCACCATGGATGTAAATCCATTCCCCCGCTAACTACACTACGGAGTCTCTACCGGCTCCAAGGTCAGTCGCGCCGTGAGCACCACCAGGGCCGCCCAGAGGGTATCGGCGGCCAGCAGATGCGCCACCTGCACCCATAGTGGGGCTAGCAGCAGCACGTCCAGCAATCCCAGCGCGTAGACGGCGGCCAGCAGCAGGAGCACCAGTGCTGAGAGGCTGCGATTGTCCCATTGAATCTTGCGTTGCGCGGCGCGAACCAGCAGCCAGATGAGAAAGAAACTGGCCGCGAAGGCGATGCCGGGATGCACCCATCGCCAGCGCAGCAGCCAGCCGCTTGCCGGAGAAAAATCCTGGGCCAGCGCCAGCCCCAATGAACTCGCGGGAAAGAGCGTATCGCCAAGGGCGGCCAGCGAGCCGGTGACGCCGACGATCATCACCACAAAGATGCCTGCGATGGATGCCAAGGGCGCTCTGAGGCGGATGCTGCCGCGCAGATAGCCGCGACTGCGGCTGAGCATGTGCGCGGTGAGGGTGAGCGCGGCCACCAGTAGCAACGTATTGGCCAGGTGCAGCGCAAGAAAGGCCGGCCTGAGCGGCGACTGGCTCTGCGCCGTGTATCCCAGTTTGACCAGCAGCGCGCCCAGCGCCGCTTCAATCAGCGTGAAGATGACGGAAGCCATAGCCGCCCAGCGCGCCAGATGGCCGCGGATGGTTCCTGCGAAGGTCCAGGCGAGCAATCCCACGACAGCAAAGAAGGAGAGGCCGCTGGTGATGCGATGGGTGAATTCGATCATTGTGTTGACGCTGGCCGAGCGCTGAATAACCGTGCCGTTACACAGCGGCCAGTGGTTGCCGCAGCCGGCGCCGGAGCCGGTGGCGCGAACCAGAGTGCCCCACAGAATGACGGCGATGAAGTAAACCAGCACGCACCAGGCAAAGCGGCGCAGGGCAGGCGAGGGGAGGCGTTGGGAAACGACGGAAGTTGGCATAAATAAAGCTCCGGATGGAACCCACCAGTGTAGAACAAGTAACCCCCATTGTCGCCGTCAGGCAGAAACTCAGTTTTCGGCCTGCCGGTAATAGCCCCGGAGCACGTAATTTGCCGCGAAGCACATTTATGACGGACACGGATTTGGCTGCATATTCGCTAGGGTGTATGCTGGTAGAATTAATCTTCAAATTGGCCTTCATTTCATTTAATAGAGGTGATGTGATGCGGATTTATAGTGCGTCGATTGTCTTTTGTTTTTGCGCTATGCTTTGCCATGCTCAAACGGCAAAGATAGACCCGGACTTTCTCACTCAGATCCGCGAGAAGTACGATGCCCCATTCAACAGGAATTTACAGTCCTTCGACTGCGCTGTCGATTTCAGCTGGAAGGAGCACTTCACTGAGACCACGCGCGTAGGAGACGAGGGGACGGACGAAGAACTCGAAAAAATCTTTCAGCCGATCAGAAACCGCGTTGTGGTGACGCGACAGAATGCTACCGTCTCCTCCGGATACACCGACGACGCAATAAGTAAACTTCCTCACGGAGGAATGGCCGAGTTTTTGCTGGAGCACGCCGTACAGAAGGCTCTTTCCAGTTGGTTACGCTCAAGTACGAACTCGATGCTTCCGTCCCCCGATACGACAGCAACTATGAAGCAGTCCAAGTCGGGCTATGAACTTTCGGTCAAGCTGGGGCCCATTGATATCGGGATGGTTCTTACTCCTGATATGCGTCTTCGAAGTTCAAGCTTAAAAGCGGGCGCTCAGTCCAACCACTTCGAGACATCATTCGAGACTGGCCCGCAGGGTTTTCTTTTGACCTCATTGACCACGAGCGAAGACGGGAATTGGGGACGGGGCCACCATCTGATCTACACCTATACCTATCAGACTGTAGAAGGTGTGCAGTTGCCTGAGCAGGTTGCAGTAATCAGAGAAAGTCACCATGAGGTGTGGCGATTCAGATTGAGCGACTGTAGCTTGAAGATCATTAAGTGAGCGAATGACTCTGTATGAACTCGCGTTCCGGTCGTATCTTCGACTACCCGGAAGTTAGACTCGACTGTCTTTCTTCAGCCTGCTTGTGCGAAGTTATAGCTGGCATACGCCCCATCGAAAATACCAGTAAGGAAGGTGGCAGCAGGCGGATTCGAAATAATTCGTGCCGCCCCTACGGGGCTAATGCGTCTTTTGGGTTGCTCACCCAGGACTGCCCCTCCCCTTTCGCTTTGCTCAGGGTCAGGGTTGTCCTGGGCTATTATCGGCTCCCCCTCCGGGGGAAGCGAAATCCGCCGATGCAACCCGGGACAAACGACGGTAGTGGGTCAATTTGGACAAGCTTATCATCAGGGGCTAAAGCCCTCATCTTATTCGTTGCATTTACGGCACGACTGAACAGCTTGCGGAAAAAAGGCTGGGGAACCAGGTCCAGCACGAT
>CAZFMB010000033.1:0-39187 GCA_964520005.1 uncultured Occallatibacter sp. | reverse complement strand
CACGCCGCCAGCGTTGATTCTGAGCCAGGATCAAACTCTCGTTTGAAACCTGTTGCTTCCCCTCAACCGACGGAGGTCGGAGAGGTTCGGCTGCATCGCACCCTCGAAAAAGCGCGATGCCTATTTTGTGAGAATGATCAAGCCAAACCTGATCTCTTCTCATAACTGGCATGTTCAACCTAATTGTCAAAGATCCTTGAGGCTCTCCGCCTGAGCGGCGCCTTTGGGGATCGAGGGCCGGCCTTTCAGCCAGCTTGTCCTCGAACTTGATGCGCAGGCCAATGACGCGTTCAATTGCGTCCTTAGCCGTTTTTGCGCGAACCTTTCAAACATATCAAAAATCGACCCTCCGGTCAAACCCGGCAGGACGGCTCCCGTTCAAAAACCCGCGCAGCGCAAAATATCAAACAACAACCGGGCGCAAACCGCGCCTGAGCCACTAGGGCTCACAGGAGATTCCTCCTGGGTTTTGCAATAGCTTGTTCTTCTGAGGATTTCCCTACAGGGGTTTCAGGGGCTTTTGCCTCACCTGACCCAACGAACCAGCATCACAACTTGCTTCCCACTTCCCTCTACGGGGCAGGCCCACAGGCCACCGGGAGGCTCTACTTCTCATTTGCAACTTTTTAAGAATAGCACAAACTACTCTTGCCTGCAAGCGACACACAAATATTGCAGTTGCCGCCTTGTTGCAACCAATCAAGAATAGCAACCCGCCAGACTAAAAGCAAACCCGCCCTCCCTGTGGGAAACCCCCATTTCTGTGGGAAACCTGTCTGGAGGCCTGAAGTAAGAGGTATCCTTCCGGTTTAACCTC
This sequence comes from uncultured Occallatibacter sp., assembly GCA_964520005.1. Lineage (GTDB taxonomy): Bacteria > Acidobacteriota > Terriglobia > Terriglobales > Acidobacteriaceae > Telmatobacter. The sequence goes on along the minus strand of CAZFMB010000033.1, from coordinate 38,370 downwards.
TTGCCTTTCTGTCATTTCCGGCGTATTCTGCTTTCGATGAAGCCTGATACAAGACGCAAGATGATTTGGTCCGTCCGGACTTTGATCCTCGTCATCTACGCAATCCTCGGTTACATGATGATTCAGCACCTGCGGATCGGCTATTTGGTCGATGAAGCCAAGAAGAAATTCAGGGAGAATCAGCAGGCGGAGGGTATTCGACTGTTGGAAAGAGCCGAGAGCCTCCGCCCGCAAAACGAACACACCGCCTGGCGAATCTGCGAAGCTTACATGTGGATCAAAAGCCCCGGCCTGGGAATTGAACCCTGCAAGCGCGCCGTGAGCCGCTACCCAACCGAAGTTCTATGGTTTCGGCTTGGCCAGGAGTATCTCGACGTTCGGGACTACGCCGATGCTGCCGCGACTTTCGAGAACATCACCCCTGGTTCGAACAGCTATTGGAATCACACATTTTATGTCTACTCCCTGCTTCTTTCCGGACAATACGTAAAGGCGGTACCGGCATGCAAGGAGTATCTAAAACTAGTTGAGGCGGACCCAACATACAGCAAAACACCGGAAGAGGCGGAAGAACTTTTGGCAATCGCGTACGAGGGGTCCGGGCATGTTCTTGAATCTCAACAAATCTACAGAAAATATGGAAAGACTACTTGCCGCCTCATCGCTGGCGATTCGGGGTACACGACTATATGTACGCCGCCAAAGCCATTGTTGAGGACTGAGCCTCGGGACCTCGTTGTCTCAGCACGAAACTGACTCAGCGGGTGCCCCCCGTCCCTCGCTTTTGGGGACCGGGGTTACCACTTGACCATGCGTTCAACGTGCGCGTCGCACCTTGACCGATGCTTGCGTCCTCCTCTTATACAGGTGTCCGCGTAACCGGTCTTGCGCTCCGCAACGCAATAGCTCCCAGCAGTGCAATCACAGCGGCCATCGCAATCCACAGCAAGGCAGGATGCTTTTCCGTAAATGGACGCGAGTCAGGCCGCGGCTGGTATGCGGGATTCGCCTGCTCCGGCCCCGCTGTAATGCGGCTTGCATTGGCCTGGAGTGCGAATAGTTTGGCGTAGTCGTAACTCGGAGCCTCGAGCGCCGCATCGCCATAAAACAGCTCATAGCTCCCATTGCCATCTGCCTCGAAGCAAAGATTCCGCTCCAGCATTTGCAGTTGCACGGATTTCATCTGCAACGGCGCATCATTTTCGTTGTCGATGCTGATGGTCCACTTCGTTTGCGTACTGTAATCCACCCACGGCGCCTCTACCGTCAGGCGCTCTTCATCGAGCCGTTGCCCATTCCGAATGCTATGCACACGCAGAATGTCTCCCGCAGAAACAGTTGTGAGCCGCGATGGAGATCGATCAACGGCCGGCGATTTATCGACCGGCTCTACCGTGATGCTCACATCGCGGCTGAACAACGCCGGTTGCGCGCCAGGCGTGAACGCAATCCGGTCAACCGGAACATACGCGGGCACTATGAATTCCAAAACCGAAGATTTGCCATCCTGCTTGACGCGCGTTGTCTCCGCGATGGTCTCATATTTAGGCTGGCTTGCCGGCAAACGCTCCACCGAGAGCCCCGTAAAGCTCTCCGGCGTGAGCGGTCCCTTGATGCTGAAATGCAAATAGCGGAAATCCGATTCAGGCAGATGAAGTACCGTGCTGCGCCCCAGCTTCTGGCTGGTCAAATCAAAAATCGTGTATGCCCCAACCTTGGTTTCCGCGCTCCCCGTCTCCGTCTGGCTGCCGCTCACCGTCACCGTAGCGATAAAGTTCTGCCCCGTCACTGCAAGCTGCAGATCGCTGTAGTGTCCCTCCGGCAAGCTGGCGTCAAAGACTGTCTGCCCCCCGCGGCTGCCCACATTCAGCAGCGGAATAATCTTCTCCGTATTCTCAGCGGGAGCATCCTTGCGAATCACATACGGCGTCTCCGCGCCATCGCGGTAAAGGCGCAGATCGGCAATCTGCGGCGCGGCGTGCGCAAAAATTCCGGGTTCAATAACCAGGCAACTCTGCCCCGAGGATTTCGGAATAGCCCGCTCATACTGGAAATATTTGATCTCCGGTGTCGCCGTCGCCAAGGCCAGCAACAGAAGCCCCGCGCTAATCTTTATCATTTGCATCCTTCCCGGCCCGCAGCTTCAGCCAGTCGCGCTGATAGACAAAGCTCACCGCAAACAGCAGCGCGCCCAGGCCCAGGAAGCTCAAAATCCGGTAGCCCTGGCTGAGTTCGCTCATGTCATAGAGAAACACCTTGATGATCGTTGCCGACATCAGCGCCAGCGCCTGCCAGCGCAAAAATGCCGAGCGCCGCCAGAATCCCACGCCCAGCAAAATCGCGCCGTACATCATGAACCACACCGAGTATGTGAACTGCGCATACATCTCAAAGTCGTGCAGCAGGTGCCAGTCTCCCCGCCACTGCAACGTCCACCAGTAGTTGTCGATCTCCAGGCCAACCGCCAGCAGAATCAAAAAATTCACGGTAATCACCGCCACCGCGGCAATCGCCGGCCACGTCCCTGACCCCGTCCCCGCAGCTTCCCTCTTCCTCTTCGCCTTCATCGCCAGCCACGCGGCAAAAGCAAAGACCGCAATCCCCATGCAATAACTTCCAAACCGTTCATTGAAAATCGGCGTACTCGCAGCCGTTGGATTCACCGTCACCAGCGCAATGAATCCCAGCGCCAAGCACAGCAGCGACAGCACCCTCAGCAGCCGCAATTGCACACGATACGCCACCCAAAGCAGCGCCGCGCCCTCCACCAGCCATCCAATCGTCAGCCAGCGCCCATGCGCCTTCAGCGGAATCGCAATCGTCAAAAATACCACCGCCGCGGTCAGATGCAACGACGACAGCAACGCCGTGCTCTCCCGCAGTCTTCCCCGCGCCGGCAAGCGCATCAGCAGCAAATAAAATGCCGCAAAGCCCACCGCCAGCCACGCTCCCGCCCACTCGTTCTTGAACCAATCAAACAGCGTGTAATACGTTAAAAATCCCAGCGAAGCATTAGCCACCGGCAACACCACCAGCGCCAGACTGTCCCATATGGAGTGCGGCGAGTCGTCATCCAAATCCACCCTTACCAGCCGCGGCGCAAATGCAAAGAGCAAAAAGAACGCCGTCAAAAAGAATGTCGTCCGCCCAAACTGAGCCTCCGTGTAGTATTCCGACCACCAGCCGCCAAACATGATTGCCGTGCCCACAAAAGACGCGAACAGCAGCCGCGACCACGGCCGCAGCGCCACCAGCGCCAGCGTCGCAACATTCAGCGCCAGCAGATAAGTGAATAGAGTTACTTCGTGATTCTCTCCCGTCGAAACCAGAATCGGCGTGCTCAGCGCGCCGGCAATGGCATAAAGCCCCAGCAACTCCGCATCCTGCACCCAGGCCATATACCCGTTGAACGCCGTCACCACAATCATCGCCGCAAAAGCCACCCCCGGCGGAATCAGATGGTACAGCGAGAACGCCGCCCACAACGATAGATAGAGCGTGCCGCTGCCCACAGCCTTCAGCGAATAGGAGAAAAATCTATACCCATGGCTGCGAAAGCGTTCCGACCAGGCGATAAGCGCCGCGCCCGCCACCAGCCCGATCATCACCCGTCCCAGCGGCCCGATCCAGTGGTTGTCCATGGCCATCTTCAAAAACCATGCCATGCCAATCAACACCGCCAGAATGCCGATGCGGTTGAACCAATGCGACCCAATCCGGCTCTCCAGCGTGCGCCCATCCTCCGCCGCGGCTGGCGCGGAGTAACCAAAACTCGGCGCGGCAATCGGCGCTGCCGCCGCATCTCTCTGCGCAATCGGCGCGGCAACCGCATCCCTCCGCGCAATCGGCGGCGCGCTCGCCTGAACCCCCGGAGGCTGGCGAAGAAACTCCGGTGAAAGAATGCCCTGGCGGCTTAACGCCTCTTCCAGCCGGTGCACTCGTGAACGGAGTTCGCCGACCTGCTCTTCAAGACTGTCAGAATGTTGAGTATTCATTGCCGTCCACTCTACAGCACAAATGCCAGTGTCTTCAACAAAAAACAGAAACCCCTAAAGGTATCAGTTCGCGGCGGTAGGCCGGGGATTTATCCCCGGCATAAACCCCTCCACAAATTTTTAGAAATCAACCGCGCGACGAGGTCGCGCTCAAATTCTCCCATCCCATAACATTTCGGGTGCCCCCGGTCCCTCGTCTTTAGGGACCGGGGATTGAAGCACTACTCTCATTTGTCATCCTGAGCGAACCGGGGTCCCAAGCGACAGGTCTTCGTTGATGGGGTGGAATTTCAACCTCTGCATAAAACCCCTCCACAAGTTTTTAGAAATCAACCCGCGCGACGAAGCCGCGCGGAGTTTCTTGACAATTAGGTGTTTGCAAGGGCTTCGAGCGGAACAAACTCAGTCCAAGGGGATGGTAATAAATCCTTTCTGTAAATACCGATGAGGTTGGAAGGGGCAATCTCAGGAAAATTGCTGTAGGTCCTCCCGTCGAGAATTCGTCCTGATACTGCCTTCCGTGTGCCGCCCCATTGTTTGAAAAAGAATGGGACGTTATCTCGGTTACATTGATTCTGAATAGACCGAACCCAGTTCGGCTGCATTGGGCGTGCTGCTGGGCCACTTTCCCCGCCGACGATCACCCAGGCGATCCCGGTCAGATCAATCTCACCGAGGTCTTCAAGCAAAGGTTCGATCGATAAGAACCGCACTGCGATGTGTGTCTTCTGTAGTTTACGCAACCTTGGGAGTCCATGCCTCTTATTCTCAACGCTAACGCCCCACCAAATGTGCGGCTCAGCAGCAAAAGAACTCAGCGGTCCGGATAGAAGTTGAGCCATGCGCTCATGGCGTTTGGTCAAAATCTGAAAAATATGCCAGTTGGCCTCCCGCATGATATGTGCGATATGCAGAATGTAACTATCGGGAATGGATTCGTGGAAAAGGTCGCTCATGGAATTTACAAAAATCTTCCTTGGACTCTTCCAACGAAGGGGCTCCGGAAGCTTCTCCGGAATCAATCGTACATCGAATCCCTGCTCAAAGGGATGTCCTGGAACACCGCGAAATCGCTCTGCAAATCGTTCTGCGTAGCAATTCTTGCATCCGGGGCTGATTTTTGAGCAGCCACGAACTGGGTTCCAGGTTGCGTCTGTCCATTCGATTGTTGTGCCAAGCGACATTTCGACCTCCTATTGGAACAGGTTACTTTGCTTAGTCGAGTATTTCAGTACTTGCGCCCAAAGCTTGAAGGCCGTTTTGTTTTTGGAGAACATTGCCAAATAGTATAAGGGAACGCTTTTATCGTGAGTCTTGACCTCTTTCATTTGATGGAGAGGAGTATTTAAGTATCCGACCTCCGACATGCTCTGAGCAAATTCTTTCGCAAGGAATTTGGCAAAATCTTCATGAATGTCAATCCGTTCTTTCCATCGAGCTCTCCAGGTTGTATTCCCTATCATCCTGTCTAGCTTGCTGCCAGTCTTCATATAGTGCTCCTCGTTGCGCTTTGCATCCATTTGAAGAGCCAATAAACAAAGAAAATCCACTCCACGGGCGCACCTCGATATGGTTTTTAGATTATCAATATCGAAATCACAGTCAAATGGATCAACAAAACACAATGCCAGAGATTGACTTGGGATCATTGAACAAATCCCGTCGATGTGTTCTTCAAATTTTCCGGCAATTAGGCGAGTATCATGCTTCGCATAATTCTTCTCCACACGTGACTTTAAAGCTGAAAATCGCTCAGTATCACTTTCGCAAAAAATGTAGCGATCAAAAGGAGCATCTACAGATAAGGCGATCAGTGGCGATCCCAGAAGGACTTGGTTGTGTCCCTTGATTCGACAGAGACCACTTCCGGCGTAAAGATCTACGTAGACCCTCGTCCACTTGTTCTTCATCGCCGACGAGAATATCTGGCAGTAGAGACGAATCAGATCGAACTTGTCCTCCGTCCACGAACCCAAATCATCGGGGATAATCAGTCCGTCGTCCTCGCCGTATAGCGTCTTGTTCTCCATGGGCAAAATCATACGCCCCAGTAGGGCGAATGAAAAGAGAAAAGAGCCACCCAAGAATTCAACTGATACTGGTCTTGGAGAGGGACCGGATATCCCAGTTCTCGTTTTCGAGAACCGGGATATCCAACGGTCCGGTTTTCCTATTCCCTATTCCCTGCCCTCTTTCTTCGCCACCTCCTCCTTCATCTTCTCCCACAGAGCCTCGACTAGCTTGCGAAGTCGCCGATTTCCTACCTCGGTGCCTTCCTTCTTCTGCTCCCAGGTCTTTTCAACCCCCGCCATCGCCAGCGCCAGCTTCCGCTTCCGTCTCCGCTCCGTCTTCTGCCGCTGCACTAGATATTTCACGTCCTTTGCCGCATGTTCTTCAAAGCTCTCCTTATAAGGAACAATGGCATAAACCAATTTGCACGACATCGCCCGCGCCGCCTTGTCCAGCCCTGCAAGCGAAATCTTGTCCTTCCACTCCGCCCGTTCCATTCGAAAAAACGCCGAAGGGCTTACCCGCAAATCACTGGCCAGTTCCTTCGCTGATAGCCCCAGCGCCTTGCGCACCGCGCGCAGCCATCCCCCGTATGGCCGGTGTACCCTCCGCGCCGTCAAAAACGGTCGCAGTTGTCGGTCCAGCTCCCGCTGCGCAATCATCTGCATCTTCCACTCCATATTCCCTGCCGCCTCCACCGTCTCTAGTCTCTAGTCCCTATTCCCTGTTCTTCCCCCATTCTCCCCCTTATCTCCTTAATGATCTGCAATCATTTCCCGAAAAATGGTGCGCTATAGCTTCACGGTTTGCGATATCCGGTAACCGCTAACGCACCATTTTTCAAGGCCCGTTCCCCCGCCGCACTACAATCGTTTCGTGCTCCCTGAAGCCCAACGCGACTCGCTCGAAGTAGTCCTGGTCTCCCCGCGTAACCCCCTCAATATAGGAGCGGTAGCCCGCGCTATGGCCAACTTCGGCCTGCGGCGCCTCTCGGTTGTATCGCCCTTTGACCCCACCTGGCGAGAGGCCCGCTCCGCCATCGGCGCTCCTGAGTTGCTGGTAAACGCCGTAGAATCAGCGACTCTGGCCGAAGCCGTAGCCGACTGCACTATGGTCGTAGGCACCGGAACCCTCACCCGCCGCAAGCCCGAGCAACCCGTACTCCCACTCCCCGATCTGGCCCCGCTAGTCAGCCAGGAACTGGCTCGCGGAGGCCGCGTGGCCCTGGTCTTTGGCTCTGAAAAACATGGACTTACGCGCGATGACCTCTCTTATTGCCACCTACTTGTCGAGATCCCAACAGACCCCCTCCAGCCCTCGATGAACCTGGGCCAGGCCGTCGCCGTCTGCCTCTACGAACTCACTCGTAAAGCCGAATCCTCACCTGTAACCCAAGTCCCATCAGCAACTTCCTCCGGCCGTCTTGATCTGCTGGCCGGGGTGATTGAAGAAACCATGCAGGCGGCAGGCTACTCCCCGCGCGCCATGCAGCCGGCCAACCGCCACGATCTGCGCCTGCTCCTACGCCGTCTTTCGCTCTCAGCGCTCGATAACCGACGCATTCTAGGCCTTTTCCGCCGCATCCTGTGGCGTCTCAACAGGGGTCAGGGCAGCGGCGAAAAACCTAAATGACCAAAGTAACGTTCATCTGTTCGACAGCGAGACAGAATCGTGCTAATGTGTCTGCCATAGGTCCCTTTTATGTTTACGCCACTCGTTCGGTTTTTTTTAACCGTTCCGGCGATGAAGTCTCGATTTGTCATCGTGACTTTTTGCACCGCTTTGGCGCTGGCTTTTTTTGCTCCAGCGCAGCAGCCCGATGCAATTCAGCAGCCGGCAGCCACAACAGCCCAACCAGGCGACACGCAGCCGCCCGTCCAGCCCGTATCGTCTCAGCCATCTGCGACACCTGTTTCATCGCAAGAGACAGGCGGCATTACGGAAGCTGAGCTCAAGCAAATGCTGGTGGGCAAAGCGCTTTACCTGCGCGGCGGCTACCTGGACAACTCTCTCAGCTTCGACGAGCACGGCCGCCTCGTCGGTCACTCCCCGCAGGGCTCCTACACGCTCAACGCCATCCAGATAGACAGGGTGCGTGTCACCAAGCATAAAGTTACGCTGGAAGGCGCCCGATACGGACTGCATTTCCTGGGACAACTGGCCTCCGAGGACTCTTCGAGCGCTCTTGACCGGGTGCGCATCACTCCCAATAAAAAAATGGTTAAAATCACCATCGACCGCGAGATCGTGGTGAAGCCTAAGAAGATAAAGGGAGAGAAAGAAGAGTCTGTCAGCAAGGACCCCACAGCGAGCAAGAAAAAGAATGAAAAGGAGAGAAAATTCTGGGGCCTGAAGCGAGCCGCCGCTCCCGCAACCGAGAGCACGCAGGCAACCCCGCCGCAGGCAGCGGACGAGATGAGCGAGGCGGATCAGTTGAAGGCCTCCATCGCCGCAACGCCTGTGGAAGAGCGCCCGGCCGACGCTAAAAGCGTGACCACAACTACCTCGCCTGCGCATGCCACGCGAGTACTCCAGGATGCACTGGACAGCATCTTTGCCCAAGGCCTCGACGAGCGCATGAAGGCCAGTCTGCCCGATTTCTGGAAGCTCTACTACCAGGCCGTGGCCGCCAAGTCCGACTACCATCCCAAGGATCCGTCGGTGCTGCGGCAGAACATGGTTGACCAGAAGGCGCGCCTTCTAACCAACTTCACTCCTGATTCGAATGAATTCGCACAAGCTAATGGCGTGGCTGGCATGGCGCAATATCACGCTGTAGTCGGCCCCGACGGCATGGTGGGCGATGTCGTCGTCAGCCGGCCTATCGGCTTCGGGCTGGACGAGAGCGCGGTGGCAGCCATCAAAAAAGCGAAATTTGCGCCGGCGATCAAAGACGGCATGCCCGTTTCGGTGATACTCGACCTGAACGTGCCCTTCCGCATCTTTTCGAAGATGACCAACGTACATGCCCCACCAGAAGAAGCCAATAAGTCAGCCGAGCCGGTGTTGCCGGGACCGTATAGCGTACCTCGATCATAAGACCAGAGACTTCAATACGACGGCGCAGGCTGTCTTACGCCTGTCATACGGCCGCCTGGTGGGTGTAAGACAGCCGTAAGACAGCCTAGATTTATGGCGGCCCACTCCTCAGCACGCGTTCTCTTCCGATACGCTCCGGTATTCAGCTCACACCGCGTGCAATCAGGATTCCGCCTGGCTAATAATCTCCTCAAGCTTGGGTTTGTGTTTGGCGGCGCGGCCGGTGCGCGGCTCGGTGTTGATAACCCGCGCTGGCTTTGGCTGGCCCACCCGCTCCCGGGCGTTGGCCTTGACCGCTTTGGAGGCTGAAAATTTTCCTGGCTTGCGTTTCGTCATGGCTAGGATGAGTATGGAATAGATGCGGTTGAAATGGCAAAGCGTCCGGAGTCTTGACCGCGGGATTTAGCCGGGATGGAGAGCTGGGAGACCATGGAAGAGCGTGATTTTTTCAATGAAACTACCGAACAGCGCAGCCACACGCTGACCTGTCCCAAGTGCGGCCAATCGGGCGAATACAAGGTCACGTGGGTGGTGCGGCGTAAGCGGGCGCAACTGCCCCGAGGCGCCGACGAGCGGGACCGCGCCAAATTCGCCAAGGCGCAATCTTACATGGTGCGACGCGACGAAAAGCTGGCTTGCGCCAACATCCGTTGCCGCAAGGCATTCGAGATCAGCTCGTTACAGTCGGTGGCGTTTCTGACCGAATAGTAACCGGCATGTATTGCGTAAATCATCACCAAACAAGCGCCAAGGCCGATGAGATATGCATCGGTGATCGCTATGGCGTCAGGAAATCTGTATCGGTGTGCATTCCTATTCCCTCTGGTTCTGGTTGGTGTTGCGGGCTGTGGAGGAGGGGGAGCCAACACGACTTCCTCTCCAACTCCGCCTCCAGCCACCACCTACTCCGTTACCTATGCGGGCAATGGCAACAGCGGCGGAGCCGTGCCCAACGATTCGAGCACGTACGCAGTAGGAGCTACTGTCACGGTGCTGGGTAATACTGGCAGCCTGGTCAATTCCGGCTACACATTCGCCGGATGGAATACCGCCGCCAATGGCTCAGGAACTGCCTACGCCTCCGGGGCAACCTTCAGCATGGGCAGCAGCAATGTGACCCTCTATGCCCAGTGGACGGCTGTGCCCACCTACACCATCACTTATGCAGGCAATGGTAACAGCGGCGGAACTGTGCCCAGCGATGCCGGCAGGTACGCTACAGGCGCCACGGTCACGGTGCTGGGCAACACGGGCAGCCTGGTCAATTCCGGCTACACGTTCGCCGGATGGAATACCATCGCCAATGGCTCTGGAACTGCATACGCCGCCGGGGCAACCTTCAGCATGGGCAGTGTCAACGTGACTCTCTACGCACAGTGGACGCTCACCAGTGCAACCTATACCGTGACCTACACAGGCAATGGCAGCACCTCCGGCTTCGGCCTTCCCGATCCAAATCAGTATGCGGCGGGATCAACAGTGACAGTCCATGGCAACCTCGGCTTTTTCTTCAATCCGGGCTACACCTTTGACGGATGGAACACCTCCGCCAACGGATCGGGCGCTGCGTATGCCATCGGCGAAACCTTCACCATGGGCAATAGCAATGTGACACTCTACGCGCAATGGAACGCTGTGGACTGGCCGCCCGTCTCCATCTGGGGTGGAGCGCGCGAAGTGATCACGCTCAAATCCGACGGCACGGTTTGGACCTGGGGCTATAACGCGAGTGGGCAGTTGGGGATCGGCACGATTGTAGACAGTTCGATTCCGGTTGAAGTTCTGGGACCGGGAGGCAGCGGTCATTTGAGCGGAATAGTCGCCGTAATGGGCGGCGAGCAGCATAACATCGCCCTGAAATCGGACGGCACTGTGTGGACGTGGGGCCTGAACCAGGAGGAGCAACTCGGCGATGGGAATACGACCAACAGCTCCACGCCGGTCCAGGTGAGCGGTTTGACCTCGATCGTGAAACTGGGTTCGCGCGGATATCATTCCGTCGCCGTCAAGTCCGACGGGACGGTGTGGACGTGGGGTTCAGCTCGATACGGAGCCCTCGGCAACGGCGTGGACGATTCGAACAACGACTACCTTGTTCCGATCGAGGTCGCGGGCGTTACGAACCCTATCATGGTCACGTCGGGCTACATGTTCAGCATCGCGTTGATGCAGGATCACACGCTGATGGCGTGGGGAAACAACGCGGAAGGCGAGATTGGCGACGGGACAACGACCAACAGGCTGACGCCAGTTCCGGTGCCGGGCATCAATCAGGTGGTGTGGGTTTCCGCGGGATGGACACACGTGGTGGCGATCCGCGCCGACGGAACGGTGTGGACGTGGGGAGCGAACAATTGGCAGGGAGCCTTCGATTGCGAAGACACTTACGACAATAATAGCCTTGGCTTTTTTTGCGGATACGGAATGCTGGGCGATGGCACCGAGAACGACCACTACACGCCGGAGCAGGTTTCGGGGTTGAGCGGGGCGATCATGGCGCTGGGAGGCGATTCCTCCACATCGGTGCTGCTCAAAGACGGAACCGTCTGGACCTTCGGCTCCAACGGCGCCGGGCAGCTTGGCGTTCCCAGTATCTACCAGAGCCTGGTTCCGGTCCAGGTGCAGGGATTGTGCAACGCGGTCTACATCATGACGCGCGACTTTCACAACGAGGCTCTGTGCACCGATGGGAGTTTGTGGTCGTGGGGTTCGGGAACCAGCGGGGAGTTGGGCAACGGGACCATTGCAAACAGCGCGGTTCCTGTCCAGGTGACACCGTTCTAGACCACTTCACTATCTTGCCTTGCAATTTTGAATCGTCGTAACCTATACCCATGCTGCGCACACTTTCATGTCAGGGGTGCATAATGTTGTACGAGGAGAAACCATGAACACTTCCGCCCTTTTCACCTCCAATCGGCTGGCAGCGCTGTTTGGCCTTGCAGCTTTGCTTTGGGCAGTGCCAGCTCTCTACGCGCAAGAGCTCAAGCCCATCGAGTTGCCCAAGCCGCAAGTGACCGGCGGAATGCCTCTGATGCAGGCCCTGGCACAGCGTCAGACCACACGCGCCTTTCAGGACAAGCCGCTGCCGCAGCAAACGCTCTCCAATCTGCTATGGGCAGCCTTTGGCGTCAACCGGCCGCGCACAGCGAAGCCGGGACTGGGCCGCACGGCGCCTTCGGCGATGAACAAACAGGAGATTGAGATTTATGTGGTTCTTGCCCAGGGCGTCTATGTTTATGAGGCCGAAGCCAATCTTCTGCGTTCTGTGGCGGCGGGCGATCTGCGCGCCAAGATGGGCGCTCCTCCAGCCGGGCAAGCGGCCGTCACTCTGGTCTACGTGGCCGACCCCAAGCTCAACTACGCGCAGGTGGACACGGGCTTCATCGGCCAGAACGTATACCTGTTTGCGGCCTCTGAGGGGCTGAACGCATGGTTCTATGCCCTCCACGGGCAACAGGATGCAACGGCTGTGGGCGCGGCCCTGAAACTGCCTGAAGAGAAAAGTCCACTGTATGGGCAGTCGGTGGGTTACCCGCCGAAATAGCTAATTCAATGGTTTACCCGGCCGCTAATCAATGGCCGGGAGAGCTGTCGAGTACTGCCACTGGAACGGTCGCAGCAGCCTGTGTTTGAATCGAAAGAGTAGCCAGCCGGTCGCGGAGATCATCTAACAAGCGCGCGGTTGCAAGCAAATACAAAACAGGAGTATCCACATGGCAAATCCCCTGCTTCCCCCCGAAGAGCGACACCTGACCCCCGACCAGGTAGAGGCGCTGGATAAACGCCGCGAACTGGGCCACACTTTGCTGGTAATTGCCGGCATGTTTGCGGCCATTGCCGCCATTCTGCTGTTGTGGGTAGGCCAGGATCTGACATGGTCGCCTGGTTGGGCGCATCCCATGGCCTACTATTTCGCCGTTGCTCTGATTATCATCGCGGTCTGCGGCGGCATCGGTTTTTATCTCCGCCGGGGAACGCCCCGAATCGACTGAGCCGAATCTGAACTGCTTTCACGACCTGATGCACTTTTCCCAGCCGTAGCCAAGTATAGAAATAGGGAACCAGCTGCATCTATTGTACGTACAATACAGGGCAAGGAGAGATGGCCTTGCATCGGCTAGACGGAACTCCTCACGCTCCACGACACGTATTGGCGGCCGAGGTGTTCTTATAGAGACAGAGAATGTTACCCCTCCCCCCAAGGATGTGACCGGCGTACTAAGCGCTTGGCGGCATTTTTCCGCCATCTGAAAACCACTGCATGTAAGAATTGCGAAAAACACTCCTGAAACTGGGCCCCAGAATGACTAAAAAGACAGACAGCCGCATCCCGCTTGACGATCTTCTTGTATTCCACCAGGTAGCGCGCTCGCTCACTTCGAGCTTCGACCTGGACACGATTCTGCGCACCATCATGGAGCACATGGAGCGGTTCGTCGAGGCGGAGCTATGGACGCTGCTGATGCTGGACGAAGCGCGCCAGGATCTCTACTATGCGATTGCCGCGGGCCGCGAAGAAGCGTCACTACGTGGCCTGCGCGTGAAGGTGGGCGATGGCGTGGCCGGCTGGGTGGTGGAACACGGAGAAACGCTGCTGGTTCCTGAGGCCCAAAACGATCCACGGGTACTGAAGGAGCAAGGCGCCAAGCCAAATACGGTTCGCTCGGTCATCGCCTTGCCCTTGCGCGGGCGCAAGGGGACTCACGGAGCCATCGAGATATTCAACCCACGCGCAGAGCAGCTCACCGACTACACCATCGCCTTTCTGCACATCCTGGCCGACCACGCGGCCATTGCCATCGAGAATGCGCACGACGTGGCCCGCATTCAGCAGTTGACCATCACCGACGACTGCACCAAGCTTTACAATGTCCGCCATCTCTACGAGGTGCTGGGCCGGGAGCTGGAGCGATGCGGACGGCTGAAGCTGCCGGTGAGCCTGGCGTTTCTAGACCTGGACCACTTCAAACTCGTAAACGATGAGCGCGGTCACCTGGTGGGCAGCGAGCTGCTGGCCCAGGTCGGCGAGCGGCTTCGAGAGTTGAGCGGCAAGCACGATTGGTGCTTCCGCTACGGCGGCGATGAATTCGCGATCCTGATGCCGCAGACCGGAGCGGCAGCCGCGCTGACGCAGGCTTCTGCACTACTTAATGCGCTGATGGAGACCGAATTTCAGATGAAGAACGGTCTGAAGTTGCGCGTTAACGCCAGCGTGGGCGTGGCCACCGCGCCCAACGACGGCTCAACGGTTCACGCCGTCATCGGCGCCGCCGACATGCGCATGTACTGGGTAAAAGCCAATGGGCGCGGAGCGGTAAAGGGAGCCTGAATCCCGCGCAATTCTACTCTTGAGTCATGTCTTCACCCGGCAGCTTTTCCGTGATCTGCTCCTCAGCCAGCCGCTCAAGCTGGCTGCGCCAGTTCAGCGACTCGACAAAGCTGCGCGACTCGCGCCAGCCGGGTTCGACAATGACGTGCAGCTCCAGATAGACGCGTGTGCCGAGCAGCGACTCGATCTGGCGGCGTGCGCCGGTGCCGATCTCCTTGAGTTTCGATCCGCCTTTACCGATCAGAATGGCTTTTTGCCCGTCGCGCTCACAATATATAGCCGCGGAGATACGGGTGAGCGGGAGGCGGGCAGGAGCCTGTCCCTTCTTTCGCGGCGGAGCAGGCGGCTCGGCCTCTTCGAAGCGTTCGATGACCACTGCTGATGCGTAAGGAACCTCTTCGCCGGTCTCGACCAGGATGCTCTCGCGAATCAGCTCGGCAACCATGAAGCGCTGCGGCTGATCGGTGTACTGCTCCTTAGGATAAAAGCGTTCGCCAACAGGCAGAGCCTCTACGATCTTGTGGATAAGGATGTCGAGCCCGTCGCGCTTGCGTGCGCTGACAGGAATGACCTGTGCGAATCCGAATTGCCTGGTGAGCGTGTCGATCAGCGGCAACAGCTTATCCTTGGCGACGAGATCGATCTTTGTGAGTACGAGAAAGACCGGGCAGTCTAGTTTGTGGATGAGACCGAAGAGGAATTCGTCCTCACTGGCCCAGTTGGCGTGCTCATGTCTGGGTTCCGCTGCCGGCTCCGCGGCAGCTTCTAACTGCACGCGGCGCGTGACGTCCATTAAAACCAGAACTAAGTCGCGGGTTTCCAGAGCTTCGTAGACCTCCTGCAACATTCGCCGGTCTAGATGCGAGCCGGGCTTATGTACGCCGGGAGTATCGACAAAGACGATCTGTGCCGCCGGATGAACGCCCTTCCGCGCCGGAACCTCGACCACCCCTACGATGCGATTGCGCGTGGTCTGTGGCTTGGCGGAGACAATGGCCACCTTTTCGCCGGCAAGGGCGTTGAGTAGCGTGCTTTTGCCGACATTGGGCCGGCCGAGAATGGCGACAAATCCTGATTTCAAAGGGTAATGCTCCTAACTCCTATTATCGCGGAAGAACTGATTGAACGTTGGTACAATCTGCACATGATTCCCGAAGGCACAACCGAACGGCTGCTGCTGCGTCCTCTGGAGATCGCCGATGCGGCGCAAATTCAGCAGCTCTTTCCGCAATGGGAGATTGTGCGCCACCTACCGAATCAGGTGCCATGGCCCTATCCGCCCGACGGTGCGCTCCACTATTGCAGGGATATTGCGCTGCCCAAGATGGAGCAGGGCGAGGAGTGGCACTGGACGCTTCGGCTACGCAGCAATCCGGCGCAAATGATCGGGCACCTCAACCTGATGAAGGGGGATAAGGACAATCGAGGGATCTGGATGGGCCTTCCCTGGCAAGGCCAGGGGCTGATGAGCGAGGCCTGCGCATGGTCCAACGATTTCTGGTTTGAGACGCTCGGCTTCACTGTTATGCGAGTTACCAAAGCCGCCGCCAACATCGCCTCGCGCCGCATCTCGGAGAGCCAGGGGATGCGGCTGATTGGCGTTAAAGAGACGGATTATGTTTCCGGACGCTTGCCGACTGAGATTTGGGAGATCACCGCCGAAGAGTGGCGGGAGTGGAAGGCGCGGAGAGATAAAAATGGAGTGGGGGAAATTCTGTGATGGGAAATCGATTCGGTTTTCGCAACGTGCAGTTGCTTGCGGCAGTATTCTTTATCGCGTTATCGCCTCTCTTTTGTACCGCTCAATCGGCCTCCAGCGCAGCGCCGGCTTCCGATGCGGCGCCGAAGCTGGAGTTTGTCTTTGAAGAAGTGGTAACGCTGGATAAAGCGGTAACGGTCGGCGAAACGGCCTTTGGCCACCGCCAGTACATCCCGATCATCGGAGGCACCGTCACCGGCCCTAAGCTGAAGGGCAAAGTTCTGCCAGGAGGATGGGATTGGCAGCTTCAGTTGGCGAACGGCTGCTCGTCGCTTACGGCAGAATACAGACTACAGGCCGAGGATGGCACGATCATCTATGTCTCCAATAAGGGAATGCTCTGTGGCGGGGGGAAGGTCTATACGCGGCCGGTCTTTGAAGCACCCAAGGGAGCCTATGAGTGGTTGACCGAGGGAACATTTGTAGGCGTACTCACGGTGGCGGGCGACGCCGATCACCCGGCAGTACACATCAGTTTTTATCAAGCGAAGTAGTGTTTGCAGGGGCTGATGCTTCTCTCTTGCCGGCTGGCGGGAAGACGCGTAGGCGCTCCACGCGGCGATCAGTGGAGGCTACAACCTCGATGCGCAGGCCCGCGGATTCGAGTTGCACGACTTCACCGGGCAACGGAATACGGCCCTCGATCTCGCTGACCAGGCCGCCGAGCGTTGTCGCTTCGTAGGCCTCGCCGAGATCACTCAGGCCGGCCTGCTCACCGAAGAGATCAGACAGCTGAGCGACAGGGAAGTTGCCGGGAACCAGCCAGACTCCGCCGGGCTCGCGCTGCGGCTCGGCATCTTCCTCGTGCTCGTCACGGATTTCGCCGACAATCTCTTCGAGCAAATCCTCGATGGTAACCAGGCCGCTTACGCCGCCATATTCGTCGATCACGATGCGCATGTGCTGCTTCTCACGCTGCATCTCGCGCAGCAGCTCGTAGACGCGCTTGGTCTCGGGGACGAAGACCGCCGAGTGCTTGATGCTGGCTACAGTGCGAGCACGGGCTTCCTCGTCGGTGATCTGCAGCAGGTCGTGAGCGAAGGCGATGCCGGTGATGTTGTCAATGGAGCCGGAGAATACCGGCACGCGGGAGAAGTTGTGCTCGCGCAGTAGATCGAGGAACTGCTCGAGGGTCGTTGTCTCGGAAACGGCGAAGATCGCCGGGCGCGGGGTCATGACTTCGCGGACCAGCTTGTCGCCAAACTCGACGGCGGAGCGGACCAGCTCGCGGTCGCTCTCTTCAAGGATGCCTTCCTCTTCGCCAGCTTCGAGCAGCGCATCGACATCGGCTTCAGTCTCCTCCTCAGCTGTGACTGGCTCTTCAGCAAGCGATGCCACGGAGAAGAAGAAGCGGACGAAAACGGTGATGGGCGTCATGAGCCAAAGCAAGAAACGTATGGGCCAGACAATTCGCTTTACCCAGCGGCCGCGAGTGCGATTGAAGAGCATCGTGGGCAGAAGCTGGTTGCAGAAGACGATGACTAGCACGAGAGCGAGAACGGCCTGGGCTATTTCGGCGTTGGTGGGCCGAGCGAGAAGCGGCGGACGGTCGAAGAGGAACGCGCCGAAGCCGAGAGCGATGAGGCCCAGAGCAAGCTGCTGCAGAACTGCCGCGCAGAGGCCAGCATGTTCGCGAGTGAGGCCAAGCTGCGGCTCTATGATCTCCTCCCAAGCGTCGAGGTTTTCCTGCTCCTCGCGGGAGAGAATCTTGCCGAACTCTGAGTAGACGCGGCTGATATAAGAGGCCAGCGTCTCGATCATGGCGAGCGAGATGATGAGGAGGATGAAGAGCGGAGTCATAACTTCTTCACCTTCGTAGCGCGCTCGATGAGGCCTTGTGGCAGGTTGAGGCGGGCGCGAAGCTGGTATTCGCGGCGGGCCATCTTGCCGTTGTCGGATTCGTGGTCGTGACCGGCGAGATGAAGCAGGCCATGAAGGATGAGGATCTTGACTTCTGTCGTGAGCGAATGATTCTGCTCGACGGCTTGCTTAAGCGCAGTGGGAACACTGATGGCCAGATCGCCGGCAATTTCTTCCGTGCCGATGTCTTCGGCTGGAAAAGAGCCTTCAGCCGGGAACGAGAGTACGTCGGTCGCTTTGTCCTTGCCGCGAAATCGGCGATTGAGTTTGCGAATCGCCGCGTCCGTGGTGAGCAGAACTGTGACCTGGCCGCTCAGGCGGACGATTGATTGCGCCTCGGCGAGAAAGCGGTTCAGCGTGCGGACTGAGGGCAGGCAGAAATTCTTGCCGGAGGCGGCCGTTCGCGTCGCTGAAGTTGCCTTCGGCGCGAGGTCGGGTTCCAGGTCTAGGTCGAGAAGGATCATCGTACTCGGGGCCGTTGTGCGCGGCTCCGGTTAATTCTCATTCTACGCGGGTTCGACTTATCCCACCCTCACGGTCAAGCAGACCATGGGGTACCCCCACCCATACTTTGGGCGCAAAATCCTTGTTTTCTTTGGTTTACAGACAGGGGTGCGCTGCAAAATATTGAAAACAATGAAGTTCCATGCAAAATATTCCTGGCAAAGGAGTTACGGGTCATTTCGGCCTCTTCTTGCAGCTTCCATTTGAAAAGCGGCGCGAAGAGGACGTGCCGGGACTATTGGAGGGAAAGCTTCTGAGAATTATTATGCGACGAAGTGGGGAAATAATCTGCAAAGACTGGCCCCTTCGACAGGCCCGGGGCAGGCTCTGGTGCACCCTGCTCTCAACTCTACGTTATGGTCCGATCATCGCAGCGATGGTTCGCATGGGAAGAACAAGCCGCATCGACTCCGGAAGCTGAATGAATCCGTGTGCGGCATAGAATCTTGCGGCGCGTTCGTCGATTGCATCCACCACAACCATCGAAGAGCCAACCTGATCGGCGTTCTCATAGGACTTCCCAAGAGCCTTAGCCAAAAGAATGGAGCCGAGGCCCTGCCCCTGAAACTCCTTGGAGACAGCGAGCCGCCCCAGCAGCGTAGCGCTGACCATCGGGTAACGAGGGATGTGTTTCCGCGCCGCTTCAGGAATGATTCCCGGAGCGAGACCGTAGGCGCAGAGGGTGAAATAACCGGTGATCAGGCTGGGTGTGTCCTCGGGCGACAGCACAAAAACCGCATTGGCTTTGCGGCGCATATCCTGCGAAGCCTGGGTCTTCAGGTAGAGGTCGAGGCTCTCGACGCCACAGTGAAATCCAGCCCGATCATGGTTGCTGCCGAGCGGTTCAAGAAGAAAAAGCTGGCTGCGCGCGCCCATCAGGCGACGATCCGCTCCCGCGCCGCGCGAAAGGCTCGCCGGAGCCGCGCGTTAGGCTTGGTCGGATGAACCAGGGCGTCAAAGAAGGCTGCCCGGTCGCGTTCGCTGAGGACAAGGCTTTGATGGCGAGTAATGACAGCGCGGGTGGCTTCGGTGAGCGCGGAGAGGCAGAAATCGGTCAGGCTGCGACGTTCGAGAGCGGCGGCTCGCTCAACAAGGTGCTTGGTCTCAGCGTCGACGCGGAAGCCCAGGCGGTGAGCGCGAGCACGGCGCTCGGCGGGAGATGCAAGGTTTGCGGATGGCGGCATGGGATCGCTCCTTGATTGATTCCGGGGGGATTCCGAGGGGATTCCGGGACAATTTCATTGTACGTCCAGTGGGAGAACAATGCAAACTTATTGCGCATGGTTCACATATCCCCAAGAGCGAGGTGCACAGGGCACCCGTATCTGGCCATAAATTGACAAGAATTGCCATCAATGTTACGTTGACTTCAAAGGATATCTTGATGCAAACCATGAATATCTCGCTTCCCGACCCCTTGAAGCAGTATGTGGAGGAGCAGGTTACGGTCAGGGACTATAGCAGTGCAAGCGAGTATATGCGCGAGTTGGTGCGCGCCGATCAAAAGCGCAACGCCAAGGAACAGCTTGAGCGGACTCTGCTGGAATCGCTGCTTGAAGGCGAGGCGCAGGAGGCAACTCCGGAATTCTGGAATACGCTGCGCGCTGAGTTGGGCAAGCGAACAAAGAGCGGACGAGGGGCGCGGCCGAAGAGCCGGGTGGCCTGAGTTGGCGGAAGTCTTTGTACGCGCCCGCGCTCGCAGGGACATCCTGTCGAATGCCGAGTATCTAGAAGAGCAAGGCGGCCTGGAAACTGCCCTGCGCTTTCTGGACGCAACACAGAAGACATTTGAAGCGCTGGCCAGGATGCCGAAGATAGGCGCCTTGTGCGTCTTCCGCAGTCCAGTTCTACGCAACCTGCGCCGCTGGCCTGTGAAAGGCTTTGAAAACTGGTTGATTTTCTATCAGCCAAGGCGCAATGGTGTTGAGATCGTTCATCTCATTCACGGAGCGCGTGACATAGAGAGTCTGTTCGAAGACTAATGGGAAAAGGGAGACGAACGATTAGGGTTCGTGATCACCCACCCTTTCGCAAAGTACGAGGAGGATAGGGTACGCAGCATCACATCGTATATGATATGGTATTATATACGATGTGAGACTCGTACTCGACACCGACGTTATTGTGGCGGCCATGCGCAGCCCACGCGGCGGGTCAGCCGAGCTTCTGCGGCGGATACGGCTGGGGCGAGCCACCATGCTGCTGAATGTGCCGCTGGCATTGGAGTACGAGGCAAAATGCACGACCGCCGAGCATCGCCTTGCCTCCGGTTTGAGCTTGTCGGAGATCGCGATCTTTCTGGACCGTCTCATTTCATTGGCCGAGCCGGTGCAGACCTATTACCGCTGGCGGCCTCAACTGCGCGATCCCGGCGACGAAATGGTACTGGAAGCCGCGGTGAACGGGCAGGCCGGCGCGATTGTGACCTTTAACGAGAAGGATCTGCGCGCGGCGCGCAGCAGTTTTGGAATTGAAGTTCTTCGTCCCGGTGAAGTCCTGAAGAGGTTAATACCATGACCACTCGAGTTTCTACATTTCCCTTGCGGCTGCCCGTCTCTCTGAAGGCTGAGGTGGAGAAGGTCAGCAAGCGCGACAAGTCCAGCATGAACCAGTTTCTGGTTATCGCCGCCGCTGAGAAGATCGCTGCGATGCAGACCGAGCGCTTCTTTGCCGAGCGCCGCGAGCGAGCCGACGATGCGGCATTTCTGCGTATTCTCAACCGCGACGGGGGCGAGGCGCCGCGCCCGGAAGACTCCCTCGACTAACTGTTAGAACACCAAACACAGACAGGTGGGACTGGCCGTCCAGGCGGGCGGCGCTTGCGCGCCATGGGGTTCGTGGTCTCCCACCCTTCGCAGATTACGCGAAGGATGGGGCACCCAACCGATATGGTTGTGGAGTTCGACGAATTCAGATTGATGTCCATAGCCAAAAGAGTGTGAATGCCGACGCAATAATCAGCATGACGACCTTGAACCAGCGAACAAGCTGAAGCCAAGCATTCTCCTTCGGAACGAAATCCTGTAATGGAATCACAGCAGCAAATGTTGTGAAGGTCAAAGCCACCTTAATCGGCAACGAGTCGTGTTGCCAATTTCCATTGTTAGATTTTCCGCCAAGAACAAAGAGAAAACTCAAGGCAACAAGCAGGTAATACGCTTTTTGGTTTAACTCTGTCAATCGCTCTTTGAGTTCTTTTTGTACATCATCTGTTTGTTTGCCCTTCATGTCCATCTCTTCCATTCTCCTCTCAAATAGAGCGATGCTAGAAAAGCTTTGCTGGTTGGAGTGCCTTCAGGTCAGCCACACGGTCTAACATCTCATGGCTGGGGCGATAATTAGGAACTACTGCCTGAGCTAATTCTTCCTCCATGCACTACATGCAACTTTCCAAATAAAGTGAGCGGCTACAGAACTGACAACCACGATGCCAACAGAGAGGGAATACACAACCCCATCTGGCATCCCGCCCGTAGACTTCCAGAGCGTAATTAATCCGCCAAGAAGAGCGACTCCAATAATGAAGCCCATGATGAACTTTGGAATATCAGAAATGCAGATTGAATAAATCACGACAATGTCTCCGTTAGACGAATGGGATATCTCCTGGCTTATCAATTTCATTTCTTGAATATCATGCAAGTTCCTGAATGTTCAAAAACATCTTCCCTATCGAGCGGAGTAAAGGTTTCTGTGAAACGCCCTGTTGACTTCTGAATAATTAATCTATAGTCGGTATTACCACCATTATTGTTTTGAAAGCGGTAGTGCACATAAATTGTCGAGCCGCCAATGGTGATGTGGGCGTGTTCTGGGTCGTCTCCAATATCTGGAGCGTCCTTGTCGATACCAGTATGCCTTGCAAGCCAAACATAGGCTCCCTCAAACGTGGCCTCTGCGTCACGGGCCGGACTATCTTCGGATGGCCTACTCCATTTGCCATAGTCCCATTCCGTCTCTTCACGTAGACCATTCCGATATTCATGAACGTCTACACTTCCGAATTTATAGACTTCCTGATTCATATGTTCATTGAACCATTGATCTTGGACTGATGGATCGACTGGATGATTAGGCGTAGACGGCCCAAGAAAGGCTAATTGCTCATCTGACTTTTTTACCGACTCATTACCTTGATAAAACGAATAAGATGAATAACTCTTACTATTAGGCAGGTTAAAATCGACAGTAGTAAACTTGTCTGAATTCTGGGCTAGGCAGACGTACGCCACATGCCCGTAATATTTAGATGGAGTTCCTAATATTATCTCTACGATGCGCTCATCTCGCGCTTCTACAAGCTGTTTGAAACTCTTGCAAGCCACCATGCTGTCGCGGTCGGTGCATTTGATGCTCGGAATCGTCCTAGGTGCAACAGGAGGCAACTTCTTGAGAGGGTTAGTCGTGGTGGCCTTGGTCTGCGGGAAGGCTGTTGTAGCCGTTAGGCCAAAGCTTAGCAGTATAACGATTGAAAATATCGTGATTTGTCGAATGTGCATACAGCTACTCCTGCGGCTATTCTGGCAAAACGAAACATCATAGCCCAATATTATGGCCATCTCAAGCCGTGTGCCCAAGTCCCGCTCTTAGAGATATCAACCGCTTCACTGCGGCTTGGCGGGATGCGATGGCTGCGGATGATTTTCGCGGCTCTCGACGCCAACCTCGATGGCTTCGCCGAGGGCCAAAGGCAGCTCCTGCTGTTGCGGCTTGGAAGACTCGTAGGCTCTCACAATACGCTGGACGAGGGCGTGGCGGACGACGTCGCACTCCTCGAAGTGGCAGAAGTGGATGCCCTCGACGCCGTCGAGGATGTTGATCGCGTCGAGCAAGCCGGACTTGCGCGGGTTGGGCAGGTCGATCTGGGTGATGTCGCCGGTGATGACTGCTTTGGAGTTGTTGCCCATGCGGGTGAGGAACATCTTCATCTGCTCGATGGTGGTGTTCTGGGCCTCGTCCATGATGATGAAGGCGTCGTTGAGGGTGCGGCCGCGCATGAATGCCAGGGGGGCGACCTCGATGACATTGCGCTCGAAGAGCTTGTCGACCTTTTCAGGATCGAGCAGGTCGTAGAGGGCGTCGTAGAGCGGGCGCAGGTAGGGGTCGACTTTTTCCTGGAGGGTTCCGGGGAGGAAGCCGAGGCGCTCGCCGGCCTCGACCGCGGGACGGACGAGGACGATGCGGCTGACTTTTTTGGCGTTGAGGGCAGAGACGGCCATGGCCACGGCGAGATAGGTTTTGCCGGTGCCGGCGGGACCGACTCCGAAGACCATGTCGTGCTGCTCGATGGCCTCGACATATTTGCGCTGGTTGACGGAGCGGGGCTGGACGGTGCGCTTGACGCCGACGGAGCGCTGCTTGCCGCTGTCGGCGAGCGAACGCAGGGTGACGGCGGGGTCGGCGACGACCAGGCGCAGGAGTGCGTTTAGCTCGCCATTGTGGGGATTGACGCCTTGGCGGCGCAGAGCTTCGAAGTCGGCGAAGATCTGGCGGACGCGCTCTACGGCGGGTTCGGGGCCAGTGACATGGACGGCGTCGGAGCGAAGATCGATGCGCACGCCGAGCGAATCTTCCATGAGCCTGAGGTTTTCATCGCGAGTCCCGAAAAGGGGCTCGAGGTTGGGCGTGATCTCCAAAGCGATCTTCAATGGGTTCGAAGGCCTCCAAGGGGGTTAGACAGGAAGTGGGGCAGGCCGGCAGCGCGGCGGACAGACTGCGGGCAAGTGAGAGTGAGTATGTGAGTGTGTGTGTGAGAGGGAAACAGCGGAATGCGGCGCAGGAGAGGGCCGAAGCTCTGGGCTGCGGGTGAAATCGTCGGGTTGGAGTAGGCTACCAAATGTGGTGTCGTATTCGGTATCTGGGCTTGAGAGTAGCGCTGCCGGGGCCGGGAGTCAATGAGGGAGTCAAGGTTTTTTGGTAAAAAGTGTGCCTTTCAGGGTACTGGGGCTAAGACAAGTCCCGCGACACCGCGCATTGACCCAGCGTCCCAATTCCAGTAGACTAAGAAATTGCGAGGGATGCGGCTTGAGTTGCATTCTGTGACCGCATCATTCCCCTGAAATCAGGGATAAAGATCAAGGAAAACGAATGGCAAACCATGTATCGTCGCTGAAGCGCGCCCGGCAGACCGAAAAACGCACCGAAGTGAACCGCTCCAGCCGCAGCCGCGTGCGCACTAGCCTGCGGGCCTTGCGCGAGGCTCTGGTGAAGGGCGATGTGAAGGCTGCCCAGGAGCAATATCGCGAGACCGTATCCACCCTCGACAAGAGCGTGCGCAAGGGCGTTTTGCACGACAACACCGTCTCCCGCTACAAGAGCCGCCTGAACACGCGGTTGAAAGCACTGGTCACCGCCAAGGCGTAGGGCAGCGAGAGTCTTCCTGGTTCGGGGACAATCGACATATAGAAGCAGCCGGAGAAATTCGGCTGCTTTTGTTTTGCTCGTTTCCCACCCATTTCGCAAAAACCGCGAAATGGATGGGGCACAGAGCATCTGGGCGTTTGCGAAACAGGAATAGGCAGTAGTACCTTAAAACACAAGATGCAATTATCGATTGCGATACGATTCAGGAACTTTCACCTGGTCAGTCCCGGCAGAGTCATGCGGTCTTTGCCACTCATTGCCCTTGGCGCCTGCGCGGCTCTGAGCCTGACCCCTTGCGCTTTGGCCAAGGGAGCTAAGGATTATTCGGCTGCGACGCTGGTAGAGACGGCGGAGTACCAGCCCTGCCGCAATGGATGTTCCGCGAAGGCCGAACCGGTCAGCGCCTTTTGCATTCGGCAGGGCGATCAGGTTATGGTCGCGGACGGCATAAGCTTTCTTCACGAAAAGAAATTTTCCGACCTTGAAGAGCTTGCGGGAAAGCAGGTACAGATTCGCTTCAGCAGGCGATTTGTGTGGGTGATGCCTCCCGATGGGAAGGCGATGAGGCTGGAGCGCGGATCGACGTATGAAAATTTCAGGGACGCGGGATGCATCCGCGAGGTGCGCAGGCCGATTATTGATGGCGCCTATATGCATAAGCGGCCGGGCAAGGTTCCCACATACGCCTTTGCGTTGGCCGGTACGGGCAAGGGTGACTTGTATCTGTGGTTCCAGTGCGACCTGAGTTCCGACAAGTCTGTCATCGCCTGCCAACGGTGGTATCGAGACGGCGCACCTTACGGCAAGGATTGGTATTGCGCGCGCACGCTGGATGGAGCGCCGGTGGCGGCGGAGTTTGAAGTCGACCAGTTGCTAAGCCAGGAAGGCAGGCTTGTGCTGAAGTCGGGAGCCGTGGTGCAGCAGGACCACCGGGCAAGAACCAATGACGTGCTCGACCGGCCTGGCGAGGCTTGCCGGTAAGGGCTGTTCATTGCGGCTGCCTCCCCAGTATGTGCGCCTGCGTGACTTCTATAAACATAACTGGGATATGATGAGAAGTAGAAGCCTGCTTGCAGGACACTCCCAATCAAGAACATATACGCAATCGACAGCAGGAGCCTATGAGGGAAGCTGTAACCAGAAAAGTCGAGTTATTTGACACCAGCCTTCGCGACGGAATGCAACAGCCCGACATTGATATTTCCGTGCCGAATGCGGTCACCCTGCTTCAGCGCATGGCGGAATTCGGTGTCCGGTATGCCGAGATCGGCTTTGCCGGCGCAAACCGGTTTGTGGGAGATTTGGCAGGCGCGCTTGATTCGGTTGATACCAAGGCCATGAAACTTGCCTTGTTCGGCAGAACGCGCGGCCGCGGCGCCAAGGTGCAGGAATGGCCCGATGCGCAATTCATGATCGCTCATAAAAAGCGCGTTCCTGTAGCTGTCATTGTGGTTAAATCCAGGCTGTTGGATGTAATCCGGTCTCTGGAGGTTTCGCCGGAAGAAAGCCTGTTGATGGCGTATGAAACCATTGAGTTCCTTCACGAGCACGGCCTCGAAGTGATCGTAGACCTTGAACACGCCATGGACGCCGCTTGCGGACGCGACGAATATGGCAACGAATGCGAGGCAGATTCGAGAATGCGCACTTTGGACTACTTCAACAAGATGACGGAGCAGTGCGTACGCCAGAAGGTCAGCCGATTGGTAGTTTGCGACACCACCGGCGGCGCCAGCCCTGAAGAAGTGGCTGAGGTGATCGGCGGCCTCACGCGGAGTTACCCGGATGCCAAGATCGGGTTTCACGGCCACACGGATCGCGGTCTAGGAATTGCCAATACCCGAGCCGCTATTCTAGCCGGCGTCGTGCAAATCCAAGGCACCCTGCTTGGAACGGGCGAGCGCTGCGGCAACGTGAGCCTGACGACAGTTATCGGCGGTATGCAACTTAGCGGCGAAGCTGAATTTGTCACACCCGAATCGCTAACGAAACTAACCGGCCTGGCACATTCGACGTATGCAGCCTTCGGACTTGAGCCGCCGCATGGCGCTCCGATTGTCGGGCCCGGCGCTTTTGGCACCTGGGCCGGCATGCATGGCAGCAGCGAAGGAAAAAACCCGGGTGCTTACCTGTGGTGCGATCCGGCCAAGGTGGGCGCTAAACCGTTTATAGGCGTGAACGCTCAATCGGGAAGAGCCAACATCGTGCTGATGTCCAAGGCGCTCGGTGTTCCACTGAACTCGCATCAAGCGCAGGCGTTGATAGACGCCAACCAGGCGATGATGGATGGCGGCGGCTTCACGGCAAGCGAGATTTCGTTCCGGCTGGCCTGCATGAGGGTGCTCAATACTCTGCGCAATCGCTTCAGCATCAAGAGCTGGAGAGTTCTAGACGAATCCGACGAAACCAGAAACCGTTATGTGCAAGCTTCGATGTTATTGTCCATTGGCGACTCCACGGTCACTGTCACGAGAGCCGAGGGCGCCGGTCCGGTGGATGCGCTGACCAAAGCTATGCGAGGAGAACTGGAAAAGTGGTATCCGGCTATCGCGCAGATGCATTTAGGCACATTCAGCGTTGAAGCCCTTGACGTATCCGCCAACGACACGGCGGCGTACGTCCGCGTCACGGTCAGCTTCCATGCAGACGGTCACGAACCGTGGAAAACGGCGGGGGTGAGCAGCGATTTGAACCAGGCGGCGCTGATGGCCATCGTGGATGGCTTCAATTATTATTTGCTGGAAAGCTCCGAGTAACCGAATCAGGATTGATCGGGAATTGTGGGGATATAGATGCCGGAGTGTGAACGCGATTACACCGTCAGCAGTCGAAATGTCTTCGCCGATCTCGGTCTGCCAAACCCGGAAGAGGCTCTTGCCAAAGCCGAACTTGCCAACAAGATCATCGTGCTGATTCGCGGGAGAAGGCTTACCCAGCTTCAGGCTGCCAAAGTTCCGGGCGTAGACCAACCCAAGGTCTCCGCACTTATCCGCGGGCAACTTACCGGTTTCTCTCTGGAGCGGCTGATGCGCTTCCTTCTGCGGCTTGGACAGGATATAAGAATCACAGTGCAAGCGAGTCCGCGCAGGCGGTCGCATGCGCGGGTTCTGGTAGCGTAAAAGATTATATCTATGCGCTATGCCTTATCATTATCTCCTCATATGTGGAGGTTGCGATGCCGGATCAAAAAGCGTTCAAGACTAAACCCTCGCCTTGGCACATCTCTGTGGCAGCGGAGGCAATTGCAGCCGCTCAATTCGCCCGTTGCGGTTATGATGTGTCGGTTCAATATGGGGCAGATCAACCAGAATATGATCTTGTCATCGCCAAGGAGAACCACCTTTTGAAAGTCTCTGTGAAGGGCAGTCAAGATTTTGGTTGGGGCCTCACACAGAGCTACATGGCTCCGGCAGCCGCCAAGAGCGGCAAAAAGGCCGATTACCACGGTGCTATTGATCTTTGGCTACGGAGGCACGGCGGGCGAACAGTGTTTTGCTTCGTACAGTTCGGAGGTGTTTCATCGCTAAACGAAATGCCCCGAATGTATCTTGTGACGCCCAAGGAGGTTGCCGAATGGCTTCACAAGGCGGCGAAGGGACGCGGTGACACTATTCTCGAAGAAAGACATACGTGGACGAGTCGGGCTTATGCAGCGGGTACAATCGACGCTATTCCTCCACACTGGAAGTTCTCAAACGAACGAATCCAGGAGCTGATTCACA
The DNA here is from genome assembly GCA_964520005.1 of uncultured Occallatibacter sp. Lineage (GTDB taxonomy): Bacteria > Acidobacteriota > Terriglobia > Terriglobales > Acidobacteriaceae > Telmatobacter. The sequence continues at coordinate 9,786 of CAZFMB010000033.1, read as the reverse complement.
ACACGGAATCTGGCCTTGAAACTGAAACCGCGCACACAGCTTCTTTATCGGGTGTTTAGTAAACACGAATTTCCATCGGCCCATACTGACACACAAGGTCAAATTAGAGTATGCTTGGATGCACAAATGAGACTTCTTCTACGCATCTAGGTGCAAGGACGAAACAAAATGAGGTATGAGTGTCCAGGTTGCGGTAGGCATTTGAAGTACGCTTTCGTTCAGGCACTATTCAAGAGCGGGAAAAAGGTTAAATGTCCGACCTGCGGTGCTCGTTCAACTAAGCAGCATCTAGACCGATGGGCTCAACCTGCGTCGCATTCTGTCTCTACTGCACAAGGCGGATTGCCCGACACGAACCGAAGAAGACATTAGGGTATTATTTACTCCCGAACTAAGACTGTTAACTTTGGGTACAACATTACCGAGGCTGGGAAGCGATAGTAACAAGCTACTTGCCGATCAGGTTGTGCGCGATGGCATCCAACATTCCGTTGAGGAAGTTGATGGACTCGGGGGCGGAGTAGCGGCGGCCTATTTCCAAAGCTTCGTTGATGACGATGGGGAAGGGCGTTCCCTTGAAGCCCAGCATTTCGCCGACGGCCATGCGCAGCAGGTTGCGGTCCACGGCGGGCATGCGCTCCAGCCGCCAGTGCTTGGAGTTGGCGACGAGCAACTGGTCGATCTGGTCTTGATTGGCGATGGCCACGCTAAATAGCTCTTCGGCAAAGTCGCGGACTTCCGGCTCAACTTCATCGGCGGCCTTCCAGAAGTTGGCGCGCACCTGGTCTGGAGTCTGCTTGCCGATCTCCGCCTGATAGAGCATCTGCATGGCCAGCTCTCGCGATTTTCGACGCCCTGACCCATGATGTTGTCCGATGGTCAAGCGGGGCCACCTTGCTTCAGCTTGCGGGTGAGACTTACCATCTCGATGGCCGCGATGGCGGCTTCGAAGCCCTTGTTGCCGGCTTTGATGCCGGCGCGGTTTAGCGCCTGCTCCAGGGTCTCGCAGGTGAGTACGCCAAAGCTATGGGGAATACCGGTCTGCTGCTGCGACTCGCCAAGGCCGCGCGCGACTTCGTTGTAGATGGCCTCGTAATGGGCGGTCTCGCCGCGCAATAAACAACCTAGAGGAATGATGGCGTCTACACGGCCTGCGTTGGCAATGGCGCGGGCGGCGGCGGGAATCTCCCACGCGCCGGGAACGCGAACGATTTCAATGTCGGCTTGCTTTGCGCCGCTGCGCAACAGTGCGTCGAGCGCGCCTTCCAGCAGCCGCTCGGTAATGACCGCATTCCAGCGAGAGACGACGATGGCGAACTTCATGCCGTCGGCGGAGAGATCGCCCTCAACAGCAATCGGCTTGCCATGCTGTGGATCGGTCCAGGCCCAGAAGCTTACTACGAAACTCGGCTCGGGCTCGACGGTGAAGAGACGCGACTTCCAGTGAGTTTCCGTGATGCCGGAGAGGCGCGTTACGGCCTTGTCTCCATCTTGTGCGCGCAGCCAGGCAGCGGCGGCCTGATGCACGGTGTCCAGCGAAGTCACCTCCACCAGCACATCAGCGGTGGAGGGAAACTGTCCGTCGACTAATTCGAGATTACCGAGCGGGGCAAGGAAGGCTGCGCCGCGACTGTTTTCTTCGTTCCACCCTTTGCCGGAAGCAAATCCCAGCGCGGAAAAGAAGCTTGACAGCCGGTCATAGGCTGCCCGGCTGCCCACGGGACGAAGAAAGGAAATCCCTTTGATCATAGCTTGATTCTATCGTGCGCCACCTGCGGGGACAGGCCGTCCAGACTGACGGCGCTTGCGCGCTGTGGGGTTCGAGGTATCTCACCCATTTTGCACAGAACGCGAATGGCTGGGGCACGGGGCATTTGTGAGATCTATCGACGAAGAAGGCCGGCGCGAGGCCGGCCTTCTTTGCTTGCTGCTGGATGCGCTGTGCGTTATGTGGTGGAGCGAGGCCTGATGGCGATGCCCGTGGCCGGAACGATGGCGGTGGCTGGGTTTGGCCCCGTATAAGCGCAGCCGAGGTCGATGCCACCGTTCGCGATGGATATGCAGGCCGGCAGGTTGGGGCTGATCTGCTGGGTGTCCGCATTGGCCGGGTTGGTGGTGACCAGCGGGACGTTGATGTAGTGGATCATGTTGTCGCCAGCGGTGGAGACGAAGAAGATATTGTTGTCCGGGGTGAAGGCGCCTGCCAGGGGCGCCGTGATGCTGGCTGCCAAGCTTCCCTTGAACGGGACAGAACCTACCGTGCCTGTTTGGCAAGTAGGGGGGTTATTGCCGTTGGGCACGCAACTTCCCGGCACGTAGAAGGGCAGCGATGCGCCGGTTGTGGCGCCGGTTGTGGGAGGGGTATAGGTGATGAAGGCGAGGGTGGAGGCTGGCGAGGGCACTACCTGATTGACGGCGGCGGCGGTGGCAGTGATGGCCGGCGGCTGAGTCAATGTGGTTTGAAGCGGCAGAGGCGAGAGCGAATCGCCCAAGGCCAGCGGATTCGCAGTCATGTTGGCAGGCAGGCAATTCAGAGCGGGGATGGTGAGTCCGATGTCGGACAAGGTGATGTTGGCGCCGGAGGTTGAAGTGCCGGAGGTCGATGCGCCGAGGATGTGCTTGCCATCGGTAGTGGCGGCCAGAACATCTGTCTGCGCAGCCACCGTATTGTCCGGAGATGGCCCCTGCGGATAGAAAAGCATGCTGGCGTTGTTGCCCACTGTGCCGGAAGGGCACCAGGTATGGGCTATGGTGTTGCTGCCGTTCAAAAACGCTCCCACGCTGGGAATAGTGATGGCCAGGCTCTGGGCGCCCGTGGAGGGAGTGGGACAAGTGATGGCGTCGTAGACAGAGCAGGGCAACGCGTAGGTGGACCAGCCGGTGCTCTGGCTATATATGTACAGCGTATCGGTGTGAGGGGCGCCCTGGCTTGCGCTGTCAACGATATAGAGGGTGTGCGAGTCGGGAGTCCAAGTCGCGGCTGTGCCCATGCCGCCAAAAGATGTGTAACTCTGGGCTGAGGTGCTGTAGAGATAGAAGAGCTGGCGCACCTGGTCATTGATAATCAGCGTCGAGTCGTCAGGCGATTCGGCCAATACCACGCCGGGGGCTGCCGTAGTCGATGTAGTGATGGAGTTGTTCGCGGTGCTTATACCCATCAACTCGTGGGGGGAGCCGAAGTAGATGTTGTTGCCCAGCCTGTCCATCACCATGGAGTTGGGCACATACGGCAGGCGAATGGTTGAGCCGACGGAGCCGGTGAGCAAATCGACAGAAACGACATACTGCGACTGGCCGGGAGCCCCGAACCAGACGTAATCGCTGGCTGTGCCGGGGGTGGTGATGGTGACCGGGTTGGAGGAAACGGGTAGGCCTGTGCCGAAGATGCCGATCTCGTTGATGGGAGCGGAATTGCAATTGGGGGGCTGGCAGACAGCATAGACAGAAGCCACGCCGGGGAAGGCTGTGTTGATAGCTCCGCCGCTCACTGAGATGTCTATGGGGTCAGTGGACTGGTAGGTCAGGGAGTAGCCGGTGATGGGGCAGCCACCTGTTGGATTCGTGCTTGTAGGGGGGCACAGGTCTACGTTGGTGTCGTAGACGGCGGTGGTCAAATTCTGCGTTGCGCCCTGGGTAATGGTGCCCGACGTGCTGCCGTTAGCCAGAGTCAGCGAGATAGATGCCGGCGGACAAGTAGAGAAGAAGCCGGCCGACGAGCCAGAACCCGCCACTGAAGCGGTAATGGAAGTGGTGCCTGGCTGTTGAGCTGTAATGGTCACCTGATTTGTGGAAGTGTTGGTAGTCGTGGTGGCGATGGTGGGGTTGCCCACCGAGTAACTGAGCGTGCCGATGGCGGCTGTGCAGTTAGGCACCGAGGTCACGCCGGGAGGCAGTCCGCTCTGACATGCAAAATACAAGCTGGAATTGTTGCAGCGCGGGTCACCGGGCGTATAAGGGCATTGCGTGACGCCGGCGGGCGCGCAGAGTTCATACTGCGTATTGTTGCTGACAAAACAGGCCTGCGCGTCGAGTGTGGCCTGGGCGTTCTGAGAGAAGCACTGCTGGGCTGATCCAGACGCGGGGGTGGTGACCAGGCTGACGGAGGTCACCTGGGTATGGACAAACACCTCCACTGGATTGGAGGTCACTGATTGGGCGGAGGCCGTGATATATGCAATGCCATAAGGCAGACCGCCGGTCGAGGGCAACGGATTCGGGAGGTTGCAGATGGTGTAGTCTGCGATACCGCCGCCCGAGTTCCGGTTCCAGGTTCCAGCGCAGATGTTGCCTGCCGGCGAGATGTCCACCAACTGATTATTAGTGGTGCCGTAGGTATACGTGCCTGCGTTTGCCGCGGTGCCCTTGCAGGTGTAGCCCGAAGGCGTACTCACCTGGCGCGTCTGCCCGTAGGCTATGGAAATGCCGGCGGTCGTGGGCGGCAGCGTGATGGAGGCCAGATCTGTGACCTTCATCCCGTAACCCAAGCCATTGCAATAGTTAGAACCCGGGTTGCGGGAGCAGCCAGAGATCGAAATCCCGGCTGGAATGGCCAGGCACAACAAACAAACAAGCGTCAAGAACCGCCGCATGAATCCTCCCCGCCCCGCTTTGTCGAGCCGCAGAACGGTCACTCCCGAAATGATCGGAAAAATTAGGAAAACTCTTTGTAGAGCTGTCCGTCAACACACCATGTCTGGCTTGCCGCCGGTGAAATCCGTTCAGATGACCGGTTCCCGGCGACCCACCCAACCATGCAGCCGGTTGACGAGACGCGCTCACGAAACTCCAAGGAAAAGTGTATCAGGGCGGGGTGGTCTCCGGCTTGCAGCCGGGCGAAGCGATCCCTACACCCTGCTTTTCATAGACTCCGCCAGCGCCGTATGGAGAGCAGGCCATGGGGCAGAACCACTCCTAAGGCGCGGGCGGCAGATAGCGGGCGAACCACTCGGCGGCCCTAACCATCAGGTCCTGCCGGTGGGCTGGGTCGGAAATGCCGTGCCCTTCGTTGGGATACACCACCAGTTGCGTAGGCACATGCCGGGCGCGCAAGGCGTGCCAGAACTCGTAGGACTGTGGCGCCGGGCACTCGCCATCCCGGTCTCCCACCAACACCAGCGTCGGCGTGGTCACGTTCTTGATGAAGTTGATGGCCGAGCTTTTGGCGTAGATTGCGGGATCGTCGTACACTGGAGCGCCGAAGTAGGGAGTCATCCACTGGTCAATGGAGTTCTCTCCGTAGTAACTCTGCCAGTTGGAGATGCCTGCACCTGCAACAGCCGCCTTGAAGCGCTGCGACTGGGTCACGGCGAACATGGCCATGAATCCGCCGTAGCTCCATCCGGTAATTCCTACGCGGCTAGGGTCCACCGGGTAGGCGGCCTCGACCGCATCCACGCCAGCCAGAATGTCGCGCAGGTCGCCGTAGCCGAAGTCCTTGCGGTTGGCCTGTGTAAACTCCTCGCCCTGGCCGAAGCTGCCTCGTGGGTTGGGCATCAGCACAAAGTAACCCAAGGCCGAGAAGGCCGCCGCACTCAGGGGCCCTGTGTTCCAGCGCGCAACCGCCGCCGCGGCCGGCCCGCCATGCACCTCGACGATCAGCGGATACTTTTTGGAAGGATCGTAGTCTTTGGGTAGCATCAGCCAGCCTTGCACTTTGAATTTGCCGCTCTTCCAGATCAGTGAAACGGCATTTCCCCAGGCCGGCTTTACGCCATCGTTGAAGTGGGAGAGCTGGAAGTAGGGAGCGCGATCGGCCGAATGGATATTAGCGGGCTGAATAGTTTCGGCTATATAAATCTCTGGCGGGGTGTCGAAGCTGCTCACCCTGAAAACGAAGTCAGAATGGACGGCGGTGGAGGAAAGGCTCATCTCCATCCGGCCGTCGCCGATGTTGGCGGGAATACTGAAGATGGAACTCTGGGAATTCACGGAAATATTCGATCCGGTTGGGTCGCTTTGCAAGAGGAGACGAATGAGGCGACTGTTCGAGCCATCAAGCTCGCTGACATAAAGGCCGCGGTTGCCGTCCCACTCTATCCAGGCCGGTGAACTTGGCCGTTGCGGGGTCAGATTGACCGGCTGGCCGCCGACAGATGGAATGATCCACACATCGCCGCCCGTCACTCCCTGGTCGCTCATCAGGCCGCCGATGAAGGCGATCTGCTTGCCGTCCGGCGACCAGCGCGGCACGGCAATCTGCAGGCCATGGAGAGGGCCGGGAATCTCGGCTGGAGCCAAAATAGCTTTGGGCGCTTCGTTGAGTGTCTGCGTGTAGAGCTTTGCCACCCACCAATTGTTCTCCCCGGGTGGATCGGCGGCAATGTAGGCGAGAGACTTCGAATCCGGCGACCAGTCGAATTCGTAGACGTGCAGGTTGGCGGGCGTTGCGAAGATGAGCGCGGATTGTGGCGCATCTGCCTGCACAATGGCGACGCGCTGGACTTCGATGCCGTCTTCGCCAATCACTCCAGACGGGGGCTTCATGGCTGCCAGAGAACCGGAGGGGCGTGTAGCTCCCTCGACAAAGAGAAACGCAATGACTTTTCCGTCCGGAGAAAACGACGGCGCCTCGACATAGCCCTTCAGCTCGGTTAGCCGCCTCGCCGGGCTGCCCTGCCGCGCCAGATAAAGATCGGATTGTCCCGGCTTGGCGCAGTCGGAGAAGAAAACCAGCGACTGTGCATCCGGGGACCAGGTTATTTGATTCTCCCGGCAATGCTGCTCTGGTTTGGCCGCCGCAGTCACGCGCTCACTCTGAGACAAATCGTCGCGCGGCGCCACGCGAATCTCTGTATCTTCAATCCACGCCAGCCTCTTGCCGTCCGGGGAGATCGCAACTTGTCCGATAGAGTGTCCGCGGTTAAGCCCCTTCAGTACCTCTTCAATGTGCGCGCGGTTAGCAGAAGCGGAGGCTTGCGTCAGCGCCGGCGCAGCGGTCTGCGCTTGCGAGGTGGAAAGCGAGATCGCCGCACCCAGAAGCAGGGCTGCGCTGGCCAGCAACACGGCGCGTAGAGATTTTCGAATTGGCTTGAAAGACATAGGGAAATGCTATCAGCCGGAAACCGGCGCAGACATTGCCCGGTCGGCACATTCCGCATCGACAGTATAAGCAAAATTGCGTATACTGGACAGGTGAAGAGCAGCGAGTTCAAGCGGTGGCTTGCGGCGCAGGGAGCAACCTTCCAACCCGGCAAAGGCTCACATTTTCACGTGTACCTGAACGGAAAGCAATCGATAATCCCCATGCATCAGAAAGACATTCCGACCGGGACAGTCGAGGCCATAAAAAAGCAGCTTGGATTGAAATAGCGAAGGAGACGCGATGAAATTCCCTGTCAAACTCAGCAAAGAACCTGAAGGCGGCTACACAGTTACGTTTCCTGATATTCCAGAGGCGATCACCTGCGGCGAAAGTATCGAGGACGCTCTATACCACGCCACGGACGCCCTGGAATCAGCTATGGATTTCTATCTCGATGACACACGCCCGGTTCCGGCTCCGTCCAAGCCCATGCGTGGCCAGCACACCGTAGAGCTACCGGCCAGCGTTGCCGCGAAGGTTCTGCTTCTGAATGAAATGTCAGGCCAGAAGGTTCGCCCAGCGCAGTTGGCGCGGCGTTTGAAGATAACGCCGCAAGAGGTAACCCGGCTGATTGACGTTCACCACGCTACGAAGATTGACGGCATCGCCGTCGCGCTCAAGGCTCTGGGAAAGACGTTGGAGATGCGGGTGGTGTAAATCTATTCAGATTTGCGCGCCGCAACGATGCGGTCAAAAATCTCGCATAGCCGCGCAGATTTAATGTCCGAGACATCTACGCCATAAATTTTTTTGATCCTGGCACAATAGAGGTCATTGGTTTCGCCCGTATGGAAATCCCATAAGATTGACTCATCCGAAATCCAAGCTGATTCCATTTCCAGAACACGATGGATAAAATCATCGGAAAGTTCTGTGTGTGCATTGACCCGCTCTTGGGTAACGAACTCGATGGGAACCCGCGTACCAGGGCGAGGCAGGAGTTTGCCCTTCTCCCTCTTCTTCGCCTTGGCGGCAGCGAATGTGTCGCTCAATTTTTGTAGAGCCTCCTCGCGCGAATCGCCACCACCTGAAAGGTGCCAATTTACGATGCTGGCTATGTATCGATGTAGTTTGAATCGAGGACTGTCGTAAGCAGAGGCGGGGTCGGGTTTCTGGGTGCGGAATATGACCGGGTAGTCGGACAGTTGCCAATCGCGCTTGCGAAAGGACAGACAGTATTTCCAGAGTGCACGAAGCTGATTAGCGAACCGAGTTGCCCTACTTGGGGCCATGGGAGTTTCCTTGCTTTATTCGATCCTTGCCGCCCGATGAATCGCGAGCAGCTTTTCGAGCAGAGGTTTTAGCAGCTTCAAATCCAGGGCGTTGGCTCCGTCGGATTTGGCGTTGGCCGGGTCATCGTGGACTTCCAGAAATAATCCGTCAATCCCGGCAGCTACCGCAGCGCGCGATAAAAGAGGAATGAACTCCGGCTGGCCGCCGCTTACCCCGTTGGCTGCCGAGGGCTGCTGCACCGAGTGTGTTGCATCAAAGATAACCGGCGCGAGATTGCGCATCACCGCCAGGGAGCGGTAATCCACCACTAGCGTGTTGTAACCAAAGCTGGAGCCGCGCTCGGTGAGGAAGACACGCTCATTGCCCGTGGAACGAACCTTCTCGACCGGGTGGGTCATGTCCCAGGGGGCGACGAACTGGCCTTTTTTAATATTCACAGCGCGGCCGGTTTTGCCCGCTGCCACCAGCAGGTCAGTCTGGCGGCAGAGGAAGGCGGGAATCTGCAGTACATCCACGGCCTCGGCGGCCACCGCACAGTGGGAAGGCTCATGTACGTCGGTCAACACCGGCAGGCCGGTGTCCTTGGCTAGGCGGGCGAGGATGCGCGTGCCTTCGACGAGGCCGGGACCGCGGAAGCTCTTCACGCTGGTGCGGTTGGCCTTATCGTAGCTGGCCTTGAAGATGTAGGGAAGGCCGAGGTCGGCGCAGATGCGCTGAATGGCCTCTGCCAGTGAGCGCGCGTGGGCCTCGGACTCGATGACGCAGGGGCCGGCGATGAGGAATAGCTGGCCCTCGCCCACATGGACCGGACCGATTTCAAAGGAGTTGCTCACGGGTACGATTGTAAAGGCTTGCAGCGCCTGACGCCGGACAACCGTAGCCGACCTCCGGTAAAATATTGGTTGGACGTTGAAGGGAAACCGCGATGGAAGTCAATGTAAAGTTATTAGGCGATGTGAAGTTTGAGGTCGCGGCGCGAAAGCACTCCCTGGTTTGCGATCAGCCGACCGAAAACGGCGGCAGCGATGAGGGCATGACGCCGCCGGAACTTCTTCTGGCGTCTCTGGGCACCTGCGCGGCTTTTTACGCATCGGCCTATCTGAGGAAGAAGGAGTTGGCGCGAGATGGAGTCGAGGTGCGGGTTACGGCAGAGAAGGCCGGGCCACCGGCGCGGCTGGACAACTTCCGGATTGAGATCAAAATTCCGTTGGCCCTGAGCGAGGCTGACCGCGCGGGCGTGGATGTGGCCGTCCACCACTGCCTGATTCACAACACGCTACTCAAACCGCCTTCGATCCAGATTGAATTGCAAACGCCAGCGGCGTAAGGCACGCAGGACGGTTCGCCGGAAGAGGCATTAAGAGGGAGTGTCCGCGCGGAACTTTACCGAAGGCAAGCGCAACGGTACAATCTCAATAGAGGGCCGAAGTAGCTCAGTTGGTAGAGCAGCTGATTCGTAATCAGCAGGTCGT
>CAZFMB010000032.1:0-40094 GCA_964520005.1 uncultured Occallatibacter sp. | reverse complement strand
AGCATCTTGCGGTTGTGCGCCTTCTGGATGAAGTAGTTCAACATCTTCTCGGTGATTTTGAAGTCGGCGATGACGCCGTCCTTCATGGGCTTGATAGCCACGATGTTGCCGGGTGTGCGGCCCAGCATCTCCTTGGCCTCTTTGCCAACGGCCTCAACTTCGCCGGTGTTCTTGTTGATGGCCACAATGGAGGGCTCGTTGACCACGATACCCTTGCCGGCCGCAAAGACGAGAGTGTTGGCGGTGCCAAGATCGATGGCAAGGTCGCTGGAAAACATGCTGAACAGCGAACGAAAACCGTGCGACCGCGTGGAGCGCGATGGGTAACTATTAGACATGGGAAGACTGGTGATGCCTCAACGCTTATTGTACGGCAACGGGCCAAATCCGCCTCGGGGCGTGGCGCCAGGGGTCTGACAATGTGCCATCCTGGGAATCTTTGCGGTAAACTCAGTTGTTTGAGGAATCGGGCTTGATGCCGCAAGATATGCTTTCGGCACTGATCTCCGATCCGTGTATTCGAGGTTTCTATGTCTACCACCACGTTTAACAATCTGATTGGCGGCCAATGGCTGCCCGCCCTGAGCCACAAGACCATCCTCAATTTGAACCCCGCCGACCACGCGGATGTAGTGGGGGCCTTTCCCTCGTCGCACGCCGAAGATGTGGCGCTGGCCGTGGCTGCCGCGAAAAAGGCCTTTGCGACGTGGCGGCTGGTTCCCGCGCCCAAGCGGGCGGAGATCCTGGTGCGCGCCGGATTGCTGCTGCAAAATCGCAAAGAACAGTACGCCAAAGATATGACCCGGGAGATGGGCAAGGTCCTAACCGAGACGCGCGGGGATGTGCAGGAGGCCATCGACGAGGCTTTTTATGTGGCTGGCGAGGGGCGGCGGCTCTTTGGGCAAACCACGCCGAGCGAATTGCAGAATAAGTTCGCCATGAGCGTACGTATGCCGGTGGGCGTGGTGGGGCTGATCACGCCGTGGAATTTTCCCATGGCGATTCCTTCGTGGAAGCTGTTTCCGGCGCTGGTATCGGGCAACACCTGTGTGATCAAGCCGGCCACCGACACGCCACTTTCAACCTACAACCTGGTGCAGGCGCTGGTGGATGCGGGCCTGCCGCCGGGGGTGGTGAACATCGTGAGCGGCTCAGGCGCGGCGGTGGGCATGCCGCTGGTGGAGCATCCCGATGTGCGCGCCATCAGCTTCACGGGGTCGAGCGAGGTGGGCTCCCACGTTGCCCAGCGCGCAGCTGCTGCCCTCAAGCCGGTATCGCTGGAGATGGGCGGCAAGAACGCGCAGATTGTGCTGGACGACGCAAATTTGGAGCTGGCTCTGGACGGCGCGCTGTGGGGCGCCTTCGGAACAACCGGGCAAAGATGCACGGCCACCAGCCGCATTCTGTTGCAAAAGGGAATCGCCGCGAAGTTCACCGTCGAGTTTGTGGCGCGAGCGAAGAAACTCAAGGTCGGCAACGGGCTGGATGAGTCGGTCGAGGTGGGTCCGCAGGTGAATCCCGCACAGATTGAGACTTCGAAAAAATATGTGGAGATTGCTTTGGCTGAAGGGGCGAAGTTATTGGCCGGTGGCCATGCTCTGACCGAGGGCGCTTATGCGAAAGGGACATTCTTCGAGCCTACGGTGCTGGGCGGAGTGACTCCGGGGATGAGGATTGCAAAGGAAGAGGTTTTCGGGCCGGTGGTCTCGCTGATGGAGTTTGCAACCTTTGAGGAAGCAATCGAGATTGCCAACTCCATCGACTACGGCCTCTCAACCGCGCTTTACACCAAGGACGTGAACCGCGCCTTCACGGCGATGCGCGACCTGGAGTCGGGGATCACGTACATCAACGCTCCGACGATTGGCGCGGAGGTTCACCTGCCCTTCGGCGGCGTGAAGCACACCGGCAACGGCCACAGAGAAGGCAATGGGGCTATCGACTTCTTTACCACGTGGAAGGCGGTGTATGTCGATTACTCCGATAAACTGCAACGGGCGCAGATCGACAACGCGGAGTGATTCTAAATGTGAGTGTGTCAAAATGACCATCGAAGAAGTTCGAGAACTAATTCGTACACAAGGCGAGGATCATCTATCGACCAAGAATGACCATGGAATCACTCTACGGCAAGCTCTTGTACTACCGAATAGAATTTCCGTAATCATGCGCACGGTTCGGGACGGCCGTGTGGTCGACAAAGAGCAATTCGTCTGGCTCGTCGGGAGAGAACCTGTGGAGGATGGTTATAAAATCGTGATGCGAGAGGACGGGCTGCAGTTTGGGCTTGCCTCAAGCGGATTTCCAGGCGATAAACATCCGATACTGGCCGGCTGGTATGGCGGTTTGGTATCGGCATTCTTGAGTATGTAGCCGTATGTTCCAGGTCTCGCCTTTCAGGCTAGGGAGTCTGGCTCTATAAGCAATTCCGCGCAACATTCTCTCCATGAACCGTAGCACCGAGGATTCGGTTGACTGAGATTGTCTTGTTCTGCTAATGTTCGTTCAATTTTGTTTTCATACTCAAAATGCATGTGAGAGGAGAATGCCGTTGACAGATACACCGAAATGCCCGTTATGTGGTCATGAGGGAATGCCCATATTAGTCAAGAGCAAGTTATCGACTGGCGGGTGGATATTCTTTGCAGCTATGCTGCTGTGCTGCTTTCCGCTTTGCTGGCTGCCCTTCGTAATCGACGGGTGCAAAGAAGAGGAGTGGAAGTGCCCGCAGTGTGGCGTCAAGAGAGCCTGACGAAACACATCGTCCGCTTTGCGGCCCTGGGCGCATTCGTTTTTTATCTGGCGTGGAATGTGGCGTGGATGGCGCATGGAAGGATTCCTCCTTCCATCCTCAGGGCCTTAGGCGGCGTCCCCAGCCCTACGACGGGCGGGTACAGGAGTTTTGTCGCGCTCTGCCGGGGCGAACTGGTTCAGTCGTTTTTATATAACCCGCTGATGCTGGTTTATTTATTGCTCTTAATCTATTCCATGGCGGTTCTTTGCTACCAGTGGATCCATCGAGAGCGGCTTGTGCTTCGTCCATTGATTGCATGGATGTGGTGCGCGTCGCTGCTGATTGGCTGGGCGGCGAAGTTTGCGTTGGGAAGCCAATACTGGTGAGCTTGATGGCTTGGTGCGCTGGGCATAACCGTTGAGACCTGTGAGTGGTTTTATGCCTGATTCCGCGCTAGAATCTATCCATGAGCCGCACCGCCTCTGAAATCCTCGAAGAAGCCCGCCAATTGCCTCCCGGCGAATTGGACTGGCTCGTCGAAAACCTCGTGAATGAGGGACCGGGGGGAATGAGCGAGGAAGAGTTTGCCGCCTGGCAGAAGGAGGTAGGCGAGCCTGAACCCGGCTATGAGGAGTGGTTCAGGGCAGGCGTGGAAGAGGCGCTGGCGGACACCTCGCCAGATACAACGCATGAAGAAGCCATGGAGCACTTTCATCAGGCGATCCTCAGGGCACGGAAGATGAAAGCCATTGCATGAGGCTGGTCTGGAGCAGGGCAGCCATGCGAGACCTGGACGAGATTGCGGCATATCTAGGGATGGAAAGCGATCGAGCTTCGGAACTCGTCGAAGGGCGCATTCACGAAGAGGCTAAATTGCTTTTCCAGTTCCCGCGTGGGCGGACGCATTGGGCGCGCCACAGGAACCCGCGAACGGGTGGTCGGAAGAACCCCTTACATTCTCGTATATCGGATTGTCTCCGGGCGGATTCGCGTTCTCCGTGTCTATCACTGCGCCCGAAAGTGGCCCAAGCAATTTTGATTTGTTCGCTGCTGCTACTTGCCGATGATTTTCAACATGCATGTGATTCAACCATTTCGGCGTACGCGCGAGTCTTCCGGGTGATTTGCCGAGCCGCTATAGAATAGATAGTGAGATTATCCTAGGCCTCAATATCGAGACCAGGAACACTTCTACTTTCGACATTCAAGACATAGGCCAGCTGCCTTCGCCAAGGAATAGGACATGAGCATACAGATAAAAGATATTGGCGCCGCGGTGCTGGCAACCGAATACGCGGTGCGCGGCCCCATCGTGGAGCGGGCGCAAGAGTTGGAGAAGCATGGCCGGGAGATCATCTACTGCAACATCGGCAATCCGCAGTCGTTGGGACAGAAGCCCATCACATGGCTGCGCCAGATACTTGCCCTATGCGAATATCCGGCGCTGATGGAGAAGGCAGGCGGCATTTTCCCCGCCGATGCTATTGAGACAGCCAAAGCGATTCTCAAAGGAAGTCAGCATGGATTGGGCGCTTACAGCGAGAGCAAGGGCGTGCGCTTCATCCGCGAGGCAGTGGCCGATTTCATCCGCCAGAGGGACGGCATAGACGCCAATGCGGAGGCCATATTCCTGACCGACGGCGCCAGCAAGGGCGTGCAGATGATTCTGAATCTGCTGTTGGCCTCGCCCGCCGACGGCATCATGATTCCCATTCCGCAGTATCCGCTCTACAGCGCTACCATCACGCTCTACGGAGGGCGGATCGTTCCCTACTACCTGGACGAGGCCGATCAGTGGAAGCTGAACCGTTCTATGCTTGATGACTCGCTGCGCAAGGCTCGCGCTCAGGGAACAAAAGTCAAAGCTATCTGCGTTATCAATCCGGGCAATCCCACCGGAGCCGTGCTGGACGAAAAGAACATCGTCATGATTCTGGAATTCGCGCGCGAGCATGGACTGGCCATTCTGGCAGACGAGGTCTACCAGGAGGATATCTACCTGCCCGGCCTGAAATTCGTTTCCTTTGCGAGGGTGCTGAAAACCAGGAAGATCGACGACGTTTCGCTGTTCAGTTTTCACTCCTGTTCGAAGGGAGTTCTGGGCGAGTGCGGAGTGCGCGGCGGCTACTTCGAGTGCCGCAACGTGCCCGCGGAGGTAGCGGCGCAGATTCTCAAGTTGCAGTCAGTGAGCCTTTGCTCGAACCTGGCCGGACAGGTGGCCACGTATGCCATGATTCATCCGCCAAAACCGGGAGATCCTTCGTATGAACTGTACAGCCGCGAGAAGACGGCCATTTTGGAAGAGATGAAGAAGCGGGCGATCCTTCTGGCCAAGGGACTGAATCAGATCGAGGGAATCTCCTGTAATACAATCGCCGGCGCTATGTATGCTTTTCCGCGCATCACGCTTCCGCCGGGCAAAAGCGACGAAGACTACTGCCTTGCGCTGCTGGAAGAGACGGGCATCTGCGTGGTGCCGGGAACGGGCTTCGGACAAGCGGAGGGCACGGCGCACTTCCGCATCACCATCCTGCCGCCCACGGAGAAGATTCGTCAGGTGGTGGAAAAACTTGCAGCGTTTCACCAGTCGTATGCGCTGGCGCTGAAATGATCCTTGCTTCCTATCGTGGAATCCTTGATAACTGACCACGGCCCCTTTCCGGAACTATAATCGCCGCATGGAGTTCAGCGGCAAACCCCGGTGGCGGACGGTTGCTTTGTATGCGGGCCTGGCGCTGCTGCTTCTCGCCTTGCTGGGCGCGCTGCAAGCCTTCAACACCACTTTGCCGGTCAGGATCTGGCATTACACCTTCAATGTAAATTTTCTCAATCCGGAGAACGCCAGCGAGACGTTGATCTCCACCGGCCTGATCGTGCTGGCGTTTCTGTCGCTGCTACTGTTGCTGGTGCTGCTGTTGAGGAACATCTTCAAGGTCTACGCCGGACAAGGCAGCCGCGGCCTGGGCGCGCGGCTGCGTTCGCGCATGGTGCTGGGCGCGGTGATGATTTCGCTGGCGCCCGCGGTGATGATGTTTCTGTTCAGCTTTCTGCTGATGAACCGGTCGCTGGATCGATGGTTCTCACCGGATGTTTCGGAGCTGCGCGACGACTCGACACAGGTAGTGGTGGAGCTGGCGCAATATGTGACGGCCAACGCCCGCGAGGAGGCGGAGTCGATTGCAGCCTCGGGGGCTTTGGACCGCGAGCGCGCGAAGCTTCAGGATGAGTTAAGCTCGCACCACATCACGCTGGCTGGCGGCTTCGTAGTGGTGTATGACAAGGATCAGCATGAGCTGGCCAATTTTCAGGCTCCGGCGGAGTCGAGCCCGGTCAGTCTTATTCCCTGGCTGAATGAAGGCGAGCAGGGACAAGCGATTCCGCTTCATGGGCCGCTCTCGACCAGTCTTCTGTTTGCGGCGCAGCGCAAAGATGATCCGGTGATGAAGGTGGCGGACCGGGAGTACGTGCTGGGCATATCGGAGATCGCTTCCGGCAAGGTGGTGGTGGTGGCGCTGCCCATGCCGCAGGGGCTCAGCCAGCCAGCCATGCGCATACGCTCCGGCTCGGCTACTTACTGGGTGCTCTTTCACATGCGCAACCAGATCCGCACCACATTATTCGTGTGGTTGTTGGCGATCACCGTGCTGGTGTTCTTCGGGAGCGTGTGGGTGGCGCAGTTTCTCTCCAGGCAGATCACCCGTCCCGTGGAGGCTTTGGCCGTGGCCATGGCCGAGATTGCGGAGGGCAAGTACGACCATCGCGTATTGCAGCCCGCCTCTGGCGAGATGGAAGAACTGGTGCGCGCCTTTAATCACATGGCGGCCGATCTGGACGCCAGCCGGAAATTGGCGGAAACCTCAACCGCGCAACTGAACGCCGCCAACCTGGACATTGAAGAGCGACGCCGCGAGCTGGAGACCATTGTCGAGACGATTCCGTCAGGGGTGGTGACGCTGGACAGCACAG
Source organism: uncultured Occallatibacter sp. (assembly GCA_964520005.1). Taxonomy (GTDB): domain Bacteria; phylum Acidobacteriota; class Terriglobia; order Terriglobales; family Acidobacteriaceae; genus Telmatobacter. Next base: position 33,394 of record CAZFMB010000032.1, on the reverse strand, counting down.
GCACGGTTCTGCAATCCAATCGCGCCTTTGCCGCGTTGCTGGGCCGGCGCGTGGACGTCAGCCTGAGCGGGGAAAAGATCGAATCGCTCTTTCCCGCTGAGTGCGCCGAGGATCTGGCCGGCGTGATTCGCCGCGGCCACCGCATGGGCGCCGCCTTCACGGAGATTGAGTTACAAGGCCGGGGCCGGATTCTGCATCTGGCCATCACCAGCGCGCGATTTGATTTGACCCAGGGGCGGCCGGGCACGGTGCTGGTGGTGGAAGACACGACGGAACTTTTGCGGGCACAGCGGCAACTGGCGTGGAAGGAAGTGGCGCAGCGAGTGGCCCATGAGATCAAGAATCCGTTGACGCCCATCGCACTTTCCGCCGAGCGGATCAGCAGACATCTGGACCGCGCCCAACAGGATTCGCCGGCCGTGATCCGCAAGTGCAGCGAGGTGATATTGGGCTGCGTGGCTACTCTGCGCACGCTGGTGGACCAGTTCTCCGCGCTGGCCGAGTTTCCGGCGCCGCAGCCGCGCGCCTGCGATCTGAATCAGGTGGCGGAAGAGGCTCTGGCGCTATTCGCGGGACGACTGGACGGCATTACGGTGGAGTGCTCTCTGACTCCGGGCCTGCCTGTGGTACTGGCCGATCCGGAAGCCATCCGCCGCGCCCTGGCCAACCTGATCGATAATGCCGCCGAGGCTATGCAGGGCAGTTTGCTGCGCGTGCTGAGTGTCGAAAGCTCGTTGAGCGAGGATGGCGGGTCGGTGGAGGTTGCGGTCTCCGACACCGGTCAGGGCCTCACCGATGAAATCCGCGAGCGGCTGTTTCTGCCATTCCATTCAACCAAGCAGCGCGGCACGGGGTTGGGACTCTCTATCGCGGCTAAAATTGTGCAGGAGCATGGCGGCAGCCTGAGCGCCGAGGCCAACAGCCCCAAGGGCGCGCGCTTCCTGCTGCGGCTGCCGCTGATGGAGCCGCCGCTGGAGCCGTTGACGGAGAACGCAGCGGCACAAGCCGATTCGCCTGGAGGATCGCAAGGATGAATCATATTTTGGTGGTAGACGACGAGGCGGAGATTCGTTCTTCTCTCGAAGAGATTTTGCGCGAGGAGGGTTACGGCGTGGCCACGGCGGCCACCGCGGCAGAGGCGCTGGTGCAACTGGAGGACGCGCCCTATGACGTGGTTCTGCTGGACATCTGGCTGCCCGACCGCGACGGTCTCGACGTGCTGGGCGACATTCACCGCCAGGGAGCCGAGCAGCGGCCTGAAGTGGTGATCATCAGCGGTCATGGCACCATCGAGACCGCGGTGAAGGCCACCAAGCTGGGCGCATACGACTTTCTTGAAAAGCCGCTCTCGCTGGAGCGCACGCTCATCGTGCTCAAGAACGCCGTCGAAGCGCGGCGGCTGCGCGCGGAGAACCTGGAATTCAAGCGGCAGTTCAACGTGGGCTCGGTGCTGACCGGCGAAAGCGTGCCGGTGAAAGCCTTGCGCCAGCAGATTCGCTTGATGGCGCCCACCAATGGGCGAGTGCTCATCTACGGCGAGTCGGGCACTGGCAAGGAGCTGATCGCGAGAGCCATACACGCCGAGAGCCTGCGGCGAGATCAGATTTTTGTGGAGCTGAACTGCGCCGCCATTCCCGAAGCGCACATCGAGGCGGAACTGTTTGGCTACCGGCACGGCGCGCAACCCGGCGGCCTTCCCGAGCAGCGCGGAACGCTGGAGCGCGCCAACAGCGGAACGCTTTTTCTCGACGAAGTGGGCGACATGAGCCTCAAGACGCAATCCAAGGTGCTGAGCGCGCTTGACGACCAGCAGTTCACGCCGGTGGGCGGCACGCAGCCCATTCATGTGGACGTGCGTCTGATCGCCTCCACCAACAAGGACCTGGAAGAAGAGATTGCCAAGGGCAACTTTCGCGAAGACCTCTTCTACCGGCTTAATGTGGTGCCGTTTTTTGTGCCGCCGCTGCGTGAGCGCAAGCAGGACATACCGCCTTTGGCGCGCGAGTTTCTCGCCGAATTCGGCCGCCAGTACGGACGCCCGCGCATGGAAATCAGCGAGGAGGCGCTGGATACGCTGGCGCAATATCACTGGCCGGGGAACGTGCGCGAACTGAAGAACGTGATCGAGCGGGTGATGATTCTCAATCCGCGCGCGCTGCGCATCGAGCGCAAGCACCTGCCGCCGCTGACCCACAAGGCCGGTACGCGATCGACGGAGGAGTTTTCGACGCTGCAACAGGCGCGCGACGCCTACGAACGCGAGTTCATCCTGAAGAAGATCGAGGAATCCCGCAACAACATGAGCCGTGCCGCGGAGTTGCTGGGGCTGGAGCGCAGCCACCTTTATCGGAAGATGAAGGCGCTGGGGATTGCCGTCAGGGAGTAGGAACGACACAGCCGTAAGGTTAATAAGCATATCAATCAGGGCGTCACTATACGTTCAGCCAAATCGGGCGCCGCCATCTGGAAGTGCTTCACATTCCATGTGTAGATTTGCTCGGCCTGGATTTTACGGGCACAGGCCAGGAGTAATGCGTCGTAGATAATTCCTCCCGGCAGCTTCAGCGCCGCCGTACGGTGGATTGTCTGAGAGACTTCCTCGGCGGACAATTCAATACAGTCAAGTCTGACTGTGAATTGCTCAATGATCAGCGCGGCCTGGTCCGGCCGGAGTCTGTTGGGCGGCTTCATGCCGGTTAGCGTGGCGTAGAGTTCGGCCAGGGTATGTGCGGAGCACGAAGCCTCTTGAGAAGTGAATCGCATCACCAATTTGCGGCTGATCTCATGGCGCTGGTCAGCCTCCCGCACAGAAGCCATCAGTACGGACGTGTCAAGAAACGCCTTCACTCCAGTCCGCTGCCTTCCAGGATTCGCTCCATCCGTTCGGCATAGCCCTGCTTCACCAGTTCGGAAGTATCAACATCCGTCGCTGGACCGCCGGAGACGACCCACATTCCGTCCTTATTGATGAGCTGGGGATCGGAGAAAGCCGGCTCAAAGACCAGCCGGTCGCCGCTGCGTTCGATGCGGAGGCGAGTGCCCGGAACCAAGTGCAGGTCGTCGCGTAGTTTCTTGGGAACTACGATGCGTCCGGCCTTGTCGATTTCGACAGTGGCATTCATAGATACCATTTTACCATTAGAATTACCATTTTAAAGGTGTTTATTTGGTTTTGGTGGCGAATCTTAAGAAATGAGGCAGTGATTGGGGGTCGAGCCGGTCTTGACCGCAGCAGTGTCTGAGCGCATAAGGCCACAGCCAGCAAACGCGCCGGTGAGCTGTCCTGCAAGTCGGAGTGGGCAGAATTGGAACCCCGGCCACTGCTGACGCGTCTAATAGCGTGTATCCTAGAAGCAGGGGATGAAAAGTTGACAGGGTTACAGGCAGATTTCAGCAGAATTAGCCGCCGGAAGCCACACGCTTTCAGTGCAGCCGCAGTTCTGTGCCTGGCCCTGCTAGCGCTGCTGGCCGTGGTCCAGGTGGCGCACATACACCCGCTGGATCAGGATGCCGACCATTGCTCGCTGTGCATCGCGATGCACTCGGCTGCGCCGGTTGCAGTAATGGCGGCAGCAGTCGTCCTGGTCAGAATCGGGGACCCAGCGCCGGTTGCCGAGGCACGCGCGGTCCTTCGCCACTGGCATCCCAAGCTCTATACACGCCCACCGCCCGCCTGCGTTTAGGGCCTCCTTTGATTTATTCAGCCTGATTCCGATTGCGCCGAGTCATATCTCGGGCGCAATACCGGCGCTATCTAGCAGGTTGAGCCTGAATCGAAATGATGGCTCATATTCAGAAAATGCCGCGGCTAGAGCTACGGCCTGTCTTTTGCATCATTCAGCCATCATAAGGAGACTTTTTATGCCGCTCAAACTCGGCACGATTCTTCGTATTCTTCCCGCTCTCGTTCTGTTTCTCGCGATGCTTGCCGCGTCCGCCCAAAGCGGCAACGCCGGCACCGTCCGCGGCACTGTCAACGATCCCTCCGGCGCCGTGGTTCCCAACGCAACGGTCACTCTGGATAATGCGCGTAGCGGCCTATTGCGCACTGTCCAGACAGACGCCACCGGCCAGTTTGTATTTTCCAACATTCCATTCAACCCATATCGGATCAGCATCACCGCCCACGGGTTTGTTCCGTTGAGCAAGGAATTCGAGCTTCGCTCGGTGGTGGGAACCAGCCTTAACTTGGTTTTGCAGGTGGCAGGTAGCACCCAGACGGTAACGGTCGCGGCTAGTGGCGATCTCATCGAAACCGATCCCACCTTTCACTCCGATGTGGACCGTGACCTGTTTATCAAGGTGCCGCTGGAAAGCGCGTCTTCTACCCTCAGTTCCCTAGTTACGCTCTCCACGCCAGGTGTTGCGGCCGACTCCAACGGACTCTTCCATGGCCTGGGCGATCACGCTTCCAACTCCTTTTCGGTAGACGGCCAGTCGATCACAGACCAGCAAAGCAAGGTCTTCTCCAACCAGATTCCGGCGAACTCGATTCAATCCATCGAGGTGATCAGCGGCGCGCCACCTGCGGAGTACGGCGGCAAGACCAGCCTGGTGATCGTAGCCACTACGCGCTCCGGCCAGGGAGTTACCAAGCCTACGGGGAGCATTACCAGTTCTTATGGCTCCTTTGGGTCGGCTTCGGCAGGCTTCGACCTGGCCTATGGCGGCAAGAAGTGGGGAAATTTTATCGAGGCCGATGGACTTAACACCGGCCGTTTCCTCGATCCTCCGGAGTTCACGGTTTTCCATGACAAGGGCAACGAGCAGAACCTTTTTGATCGCGTGGACTATAACTTCACCGCGGTGGATTCCATCCACTTAGATGTGAATTATTCGCGCTCCTGGTTCCAGACGCCTAACTCCTATGACAATTTGAACGTGCAGAACGTAGTGAGCGGCGGCACGAGCGCCAGTCCTACATTCGGCAATGTGGGCAACACCGATCAACGTTCGAAGATCGGGACCATCAATGTCTCGCCGACTTATACGCGCATCATCGGCAATAATATGGTCTATAACCTGGGAGGTTTTGTCCGCAGGGATGCCTATAACTACTACCCCAGCGACAATCCCCTGACCGATTTGGGACCGGCCAACTTGCAAACTTCGTCCATCGAGCAGTACCGCACGCTGACTAACGCAGCGGTTCACTCCGACGTTTCTTACTCTAAGGGAATACATACCGCCAAGGCCGGCGCGCAATATGGACAAACCTTTCTAAGGGAGAACGACAGCCTGGGCGTGGTGGATCCGAGTTATACATTCAGCGCGCCCTGCCTGGGAGCCGACGGCAACCCCGTGGCCGGTTATGCCAATCAGTCCTTATGCCCCAACGGCGCGAACCCAAGTTACGTTGCGGTGCTTGCTCCCTACGATCTTACCCGCGGCGGGAGTTACTACAGCTACGCCGGCCATACCGACGTGAAGGAACTTGGCCTTTATATCGAAGACCAGATCAAGGCGGGCAACTGGCTCTTTAACCTGGGGCTGCGCGGCGATATTTACAATGGACTGGCGTCAGCCACCCAGACGGAGCCGCGTGTGGGCATCGCGTATAACATCAAGCCGACTACGACCGTGCTGCGCGTCTCCTATGCGCGCACTCTGGAGACGCCCTTCAACGAGAATCTGGTGCTCTCCAGCACCGGATGCTCGAATGCGGTGCTGGCGCCGCTGCTGGGCTGCGCTCCCGGTGTTTCGGGGACCCTGGCCCCAGGTTACCGAAACGAATTCCATGCCGGGTTGCAGCAGGCCTTCGGCAAGTGGGCCGTGTTCAGCGGCGAGTATATCTGGAAGTACACGCACAACGCCTTCGACTTCAGCGTGCTGGGTAACACGCCTATATTTTTCCCCATCGACTGGCATAACTCGAAGATTCCGGGATATGCTTTACGCGCGGATATTCCCAAAGTTCACGGCTTTAGCGCATATTTCGTCGCCTCTTCCGTGGCCGCGCGCTTCTTCCAGCCGCAATCGGCTGGAGCAGGAGCCACTCCGCAGACCGGCGGGCTGCCCTTCCGCATCGACCACGACGAAAAATTCAACCAGACCACCCACGCGCAGTACACGTATTCCCGAGGAAAGGTATTAAATGGGTTGTGGGGCAGCTTTAACTGGCGGTATGACTCGGGCCTCGTTGCTGGCGCAGTACCCTTCGCGACAGACAATACAACCCCTGTCGACCTCAGCGGCCTGACCAAAGATCAGCAGTTCCAGGCCGGGATCACGTGCAACGGCGTGAAGGCCACTCTCGCCGCGGGATTCCAGTCCTGCGCGCCCACGCAATACTCGTCGTCGCTGGTCAGCATTCCCGCGCCGGGAACGGAGAACGATGACAAGAACCCGCCTCGCATCGCCCCCCGCAACCTGTTTGACGCTTCCGTGGGCAAGGACAACCTTTTCCACGCCAATCGCTACAAGATGAACTTCGACATGACGGCCATCAATGTCACCAATAAGTACGCCCTGTATAACTTTCTTTCCACCTTCAGCGGCACGCATTATGTAACTCCGCGGGCGCTGACGGCAAAGATCACGCTGAATTTTTAACGGAGAAGGACTTGCGGACGGGAGGGAAATGACGTAAAAAGGATGCTATGTTCCCTCCCCTTCGGATAGTGCTCGCGCAAGTGCCGGCGTGTCTTTGCCTGGCCTTTCTTTTGCCTGTTATTTCTGCCCAATCTTCAAACCAGGCTATTCCGCAAGAAATGCAGGATTTAATTCAGCGGCAGATAAACTGGGACGCCAATAGTCCCAGCGAAAAAAATCCTAACGGGTTGTATTTTCAGTTTTCTAAAACAGATGAGACAACCTCTTCTGGGAAACGAGTAGTACTCTATCGCGCTTACGTTTTCGGAGCCCCTGAAAACAAGAAATATACGCTGACTGTGTGGAAACTAGGGTCTGATCCGCATGTTCTCCCCAACCAAGTCTATGTGAACGCCAAGGGGCTTTTGATGACGCATAAGCCCAGTCCAGAGCAGGAGAACAGCGACTTCGTCGGGGATTCCGAGCTCCACATAACCGTGCAGGCGGCGCGGGCTGAGCCTGTCCGGTACGCGCTGACTTCCTCCGACAAGGCACTTATTGTCTACGGAACAGTGGTCCCGTTTCCGTTTACAGATACCGACAGAGCCTGCCAGCTTGAAGCGCGGCTTGCCTATTCCGACGCCAAGGCCGTTCTGATCTACGCCGATGGACTGCCGGCAAACGCTGAAATTCCTTTCCGGATGCTCTCCGCCGGCAATCTGGAGACGGGGAAGTTCAAAGTGAATGCTCAGGGACGCGTTGTGGAGGCCAGAGTTCTCTCCACGGACGGCAATGATAAAGGTACGCTCAAGGTGAGTCTGTCTAGCGCAGATTGTTCAGTAGCTGTTGAAATTCCCTGGGGTGAGGGAAGTTACCATCAGATGTAACATGTCTCTGTCGCGTATGGGAGTTCGCCATCGGCTTGGTATGTTCCGCGTCTCAGGCTTCGCCCCGGCGTGAGCCTGCAAATGCCTCAGCAAAATGAATACCCTCGCGCCCTGATAACTGGTTGATCTGTTCGCGGCAACTGAAGCCGTCAGCGACGATGATGGTCGCGGGCGCTGCGGAGTTGACTGCCTGCATCAGGCCGAGATTGGCGATGGCCTTGGAGACTTCGATTTTGCTGGCCTCAAAGCCGAATGGCCCGGCCATGCCGCAGCAAGTGGAGTCGATAAGCTCGACCGCGGCGCCGGCCTTCTTGAGCAAGGCGATCTCGTTTGCAGGGCCGCCGAAAATGGCTTTGTGGTGACAGTGGCCGTGAAGGATGATCTGCTTGCCCTTAAGCCGGCCGGTGACCCACTCGGGAGCTTTGGCGGCCAGCCAGTCGGCTAACAACCAGACCTGCTGGCTCATGCGCTGCGCGCGAAGGTCGTTAGGGAATAACTCCAGCGCCTCATCACGGAAGACACTGGCGCAACTTGGCTCGAGGAAGATGAACGGGAAGCCGGCATCAATCTCAGCGGCCATACGGTCGAAGACCTTGGCCAGATAAGCGCGGGCTGCGCCGAGCATGCCGAAATCATAAAGCGCGCGGCCGCAGCAGATGTGGCTTTTAGGGACTTGAACCCGAAAGCCGGCCTGGGTAAGAATCCTCTCGGCAGCAGCCAGAGTTTGCGGGTGGTAGTAGTTATTCCAGGTGTCGGGCCACAATACGACCACCTGCGGCTGGATCTGCCGTGCGGCCAACTGCCCTTCGGGCCTTGCGGCATTTTGCATGATTGAAGGCCGCGGTACGTTGGTGGTTTCACCGGAAGAGCTGTGTGTATTTCTGTAGCTCTTCGCGGCCAGGCGGGGCATTGTGCGCTCTTGCGCTACGCCTATGACGCGCTTGATAAGCGGACTGGTCAGTATAACGTTGGTCAGTGCGGGAAAGATTGAACCTAGACGTGCCAGCTTGTCGGCAAAGCCAAAGATGTAATGGTGCAACGGGTGCGGGCGGTGCTTATAACGCTGTGCAAGAAACTCGGATTTGTAGGCTGTCATATCGACAGCAACAGGGCACTCGGTTTTGCAGGCCTTGCAACTGATGCAGAGGTCGAGGGCCTGATGGACAGCCTTGCTTTGGAAGCCTTCCTTGCGGAGCGCGCCGGAGAGCATCTCCCAGAGCAGGCGGGCGCGGCCGCGGGTGGAGTGCTGCTCATCGCCGGTAGCGCGGTAGCTGGGGCACATGACGCCACCCTTGGTGTTGAGGCAAGCGCCCACGCCGACGCAACGCGCGGTCGCTCGCTCCAGCGAGCCTCCGTCGGCGGCGAAGACAAAGCGGGTTTCCAACTGCGTTTGTGCGTGGCTGGGAATTGAAGGAGCGTGGCGCAGATTTTCGATGGGGTCGTAGACGCGGACGGCGTCGGAGAGCTTGCCGGGGTTCATGCAGTTTGCCGGATCCCAAATGGCTTTAAACTCGCGGAAGGCCTGCATCAGCTCGGGGCCGAACATCTTGGGCAGCAGGGCCGCACGGGACTGGCCGTCTCCGTGCTCGCCGCTGAGCGAGCCGCCGAAGCTGAGGACGAGATCGGCGGCGCGGTCGATGAACTGGCGGAAGTTGAGGACGCCTGCTTGAGAGTGGAAGTCGAAATTGATACGCATGTGGACGCAGCCCTGGCCGTAGTGTCCGTAGAGCGGACTGTTGTAACCGAACTCGGTCATGAGAGCCGTGAGTTTGCGCAGGTAAGCGCCGAGGTGTGCGGGAGGAATGCCGGCGTCGTCCCAGCCTTCGTGGCGCTCGGGCTCGCCGGGGACGAAGGCGGTTGCGCCGAGGGCGGAATCGCGCACATGCCAGATGCGTGCGGCGTCGGCTGCTGAGTAGATGCGAGCTATGGGCGCTTCGGGCCAGGCCTTGGACGCGCGCACCAGAGACTCGGCTTTGGTCTGCGCCTCGGCTGCATCCCATGCGCCCATCTCGACCAGCAGGAACCCGCGGCCGGGCGGAAGCAGGGCAACATCGTCCACGGCTAGCTTCTTGCGTTGCATGAAATCGACGATGAGGCCGTCAAAGCCTTCGAGGCCAATGGGAGCGTGTTCCAGGACGCGCGGCACAACGTCGGCGGCCAGAAAGCCATCGGCGAAGGCCAGCACGGTGAGCACGCGGAAGGGCGGGCTGGCGGTGAGGTTAAGCGTGGCGGAGAGGACGGTGGCGCAGGTGCCCTCGGAGCCGACCAGTGCGCGGGCTACGTGAAAGCCGTTCTCGTCGAGGAGTTCGTCGAGGTTGTAGCCGGAGACGCGGCGGGGAATGCGAGGGAATCGCTGGCGGATGAGCGTGCTGTAGCGGTCGCGCAGCTTGGCGAGGTCGGCATAGATTTGGCCTACGCGGCCGCCGGAGCGGATTAGGGCATCGAGCGTGGCGGGCGCGGTGCGGCCCACGGACATGCGCGTGCCGTCGTAGAGAACGAGGTCGAGGGATTCGACATTGTCCACCACCTTGCCTGCCATCAGCCCGTGAACGCCGCAACTGTTGTTGCCGATCATGCCGCCCAGAGTGCAGCGGGAGTGAGTCGCGGGATCGGGACCGTAGGTTAGATGGTGCTGCTCGGCGGCCTCGCGCAGGCGGTCGAGAACGATGCCCGGCTCAATGCGCGCCAACTTTGCCGCGGGATCGATGGAGACAAGCTTGTTCATGTAGCGCGAGAAGTCGAAGACTACGGCGACATTGACGCATTGGCCGGCGAGGCTGGTTCCCGCGCCGCGCGGCAAAACGGCAGCTCCGGTTGCTCGGCAGGCGGCCAGAGCGGCTTCGACATCGGCGGCGTCGCGAGGCAGAATCACGCCTACGGGAAGCTGACGGTAGTTAGAGGAGTCAGCTGCGTAAAGGGCGCGGGAACCGAGATCGAAGCGGACATCTCCGCGAAGTGATTTTTTGAGCAGCGATTCCAGTTCGCGATGGGCGGAAAAGCGTTCATGATCCAGCGGAAACTGGTTTAAAAGGGCGAAAAAAGAGGAATTGTCCACGCTGAAATGGTAGCGCGTTGCGGCAAGCGGCGTGAAAAGGCGCTAAAAACCAGTTGATTTTGGGGGATTCTTGGTAAAAATATGGTCTTTTCGAGTGAAAAACGGCAATTTCCATTTAGGGTTTTGAAGGGTTTATCGGGTTCTGCTCCGCTTTTTAGGAGGTATAAGCGGGTTTACTGGATGGAGGGGGGTGGGGTACCTCTCAGTGGACAGTGAACACTGGTCAGTGATCAGCCGTGGCATGCGAGTGTGGACCTTGTTCATGCTTTGATTGTGCGCTGGGCGAGGGTAATTATCTGCAAGGACTAGCCGTCCAGGCAATTACCTGCGGAGGGGCCGGCATCGGCTATCACTTGCCACTTAATGAAGAAATCTTCAACACGCCATGCAGAGCGATCTCCAGCTCTTTAACTCCGCGGCGGATTTCTTTCGGATCCACCGCGGCAAAACCCATGTGCAGATCCTGATGCGTGGCTCTGCCCAGGAAATAGCGGCTCAGAGGAGTAACCTCGACATTTCTTTTTGCCGCGGCAACCGCGACAGACTCACCGTTGAGTCCGCGGCATAGCCGGGCGGCTGTCTGCAATCCCGCCTCAACACCTGTAATCTCCAAGAGCCCGGCAAGCCTCTCCTTTGCAGACTCCTGTAGAACTGACAAGCGCTCCGCATATACCTGACGCATGCGCCTCAGATGTCGCCCGAAGTGACCGTCCGTGATGAAATCGCAAAGCACGGCCTGTTCAAGCAGAGGCGCATGCCTGCTGGTAATCGAAATGGACGCGGAAACGGAATCGACCAGGCCGGGAGGGACCACAAGATAGCCCAGCCGCAGCGACGGAAAGAGAACCTTGCTAAAGCTACCGGTAAACAGCACCAACCCATGGTGATCGAGACCCTGCAGCGCCGGCACTGGACGCCCCGAGTAACGAAATTCGCTGTCATAGTCGTCTTCGAGGATTGCCGCTCCCGACTTCGCAGCCCAGTCCAGCAACTGCAAGCGCCGGGGCAGGCTCATCGTTATTCCCATCGGGAACTGATGTCCCGGCGTGATATAGACCAAGCGCGCCCCCTGCAATGCGTCTTTCCGCAGACACATTCCTTCATCATCCAGCGGCGCCACAGAGAGCTTTGCGCCGATGGCTTTGAAGACCGCAACTGCTCCCGGATACCCCGGATTTTCCATGCACACGCGGTCTCCGGAATTCAGAAGCAGCCGCGCCACCAGGTCCAGAGCCTCCTGAACACCGGAGACGATGGCCACCTGTCGTGGAGTGCAATTTACGCCACGCGATGCGCCCAGGTAATCGGAAACGGCCTCGCGAAGCGGCTTGTATCCCATCGCATCGCAGCCCAGGAGAAGGTTCATGGAGACTCGCCGCAATCGTCGAGCCGCGATCTGAGCCCATAAGGTAGCGGGAAACAAATCCAACGCCGGTAAATTGGCCCGGAAGGCGCGGGTGGGACGGTTCTCAAGATTTTGAAAAGGATTCACGCGCTGCCCGTAGCCGGAGATCCTTTGCTCTGTACTTCGCGCCGCCCGCGGCTTCGAACGCGTGTGACACGCCACCTCGAGCAATTCGTCCGGCAGTACACGGCTCACATAGGTTCCCGACCCCACGTTGCCCTCGAGGTAACCCTCCGCCTTCAACTGTTCAAAGCTGTTGACGATGGTCCCCCTAGAGAGGCCGTATTGCTTTGCCAATTCGCGCGTGGCCGGCAGCCTGGCTCCAGGCCGAAGCCGGCCTTCCACAATCTCGGTGCGCAGGGCCGCATAGAGCCAGCGGAATGCGGAGATGCCCACGCCCCGCTCCGCAAGCACGAGTTCAAAGGAAGAAGCATGTTTAGACATAAAAAGTGGACCACCGCAAATATCATAAATGGACCTTCCTATTAGTCCAATAAGATTTATGCTCAACAGTAGAAGGAGCTGGCCGTGAGTATTACCAAGATGCATATCATCGGCGTTATGGCAATGGTGTTCTCCACTGCGTCGGTGGGCTACGCAGCCCACGCTCAGGCGGCGAACGGAATCACTCATCCTGAATCCAAGCAGCGCGCACGAATAGCGTTTGCTCATTCACTGCCGAAACTGAGCGGTGATCGGCTCAGGGCAACGGTGGTTGAAGTGAACTACGGGCCAGGCGAATCATCGAAGCCCCATAGCCATCCCTGCGCTGTTATCGGCTATGTAGTTCGGGGTTCGATTCGCACCCAAGTCAAGGGACAAGCAGAAGCGCTGGTCAACACGGGTGAAAGTTTCTACGAAGCGCCCAACGGCGTGCATCTTATTTCGGCGAATGCCAGCCAGACAGAGCCGGCGAGCTTCATTGTATTTTTCGTTTGCGATAGCAATGAGCCGCTGAGCACGGAGACACCAACAACTCCGAAGCCAGGAGGAAGATAGCCATGGAGACGCTACCGCTGAAATCTCCGGAATCCCCGGCACGAAATAGCGGCACAAACTTGTACGCGTTGAAGTTTGAGTGGTGGGCGGTTCTGTATGCGCGCGTGGCGCTGGGCACGGCATTTCTTTCCGCTGTAGCCTCGCGCTTCGGGCTGTGGGATAAAACCTTCGATCTGAATCACTTTTCCAATTTCATCAAATACGCGGCACAGGTGCTGGCCTTTGCGCCGGCCCCGCTCATTCCATGGCTTGCATGGGCAGCCACCGCCGCGGAAACTGCGCTTGGCATTCTGCTGATTGTGGGATGGTGGCCGCGGTGGGTATCGCTGGCAAGCGCGACCTTGCTTGGCCTGTTTGGAATCTCCATGGCAATCTCCTTCGGACCCCAGTCGCCGATGGATTACTCCGTCTTCTCGGCATCCGGGGCGGCATTGCTGCTCGCGATGCACACATTCAACCAACAGAGAAAGCAGAATTTCAAACATCAAGTGAAAGGACAAACCTCATGAAACGGAGATTGAAGTACATCACGGCCGCACTTCTTCTAATGGCGCTAAGTGGGGCGCGGATGCCGGCGCAAACGCCAGACGACAGCCAGTTGCTCGAAGTACGCGAAGCGGTGTGGCGCGCCTGGTTTGCCAATGACACGAAGACGCTGCAGAAATTGGTGCCGCTTGACACGATTGTCATCAGCGGCGGTGAGGAGAAATGGAAGCACCAGGCCGAAGTCTTTCAATCCGCCCAAGAGTTTCAAGCAGGCGGAGGTAAGCTGATTCACCTCGAATTTCCTCACACCGAAGTTCAGCACTTTGGCGATGTGGCCATCATCTGGAGCAACTACCAGATCGAGATAGAAATGAACGGCAAAAAATCGGTCTCTTCCGGCCGAGCCAGTGAAATTTTCGTACGCCGCAACGGTCAATGGACCAACCCCGGTTGGCACACTGACTCAATCAGCAAACAATAACCAAAATAATTACCAGAGGAGACAAACTATGACAACCATGACGAAAACAACGCTGAATCTTGCCGAGGCCTACTATCAGGCGATAGGCAACAAAGACACAGCCAGCGTGGCCGAGCTCCTGCACCCGGATGTGCATTTGATCGGTCCCCTGAGCGAAGTGAGCGGTAAGGAAGCAGTCCTTGGGGCTATTACGAATTATGTAGCCCAGATCAAAGGCCTCAGTGTGCAAGCGGGATTCGGTTCCGAGGAGCAGGCGATGGTGAAATATGATGTCGACTTTGGCCAGCCTCTCGGGATCTGTCGCACCGCGGCGCTTCTGACATTCAAAGACAACCTGATCGCTCGTCTTGAACTGTTCTTCGACGCGCGGCCCTTTGAGAAGATGGCAGGAAGAAACTGACCTACTCGCGGCGCGGAGTATCCGAAACTGCACGTGATTGACGGTAGCGGGCTGTTCGGGGCGGACGCGATCCGGAGTGTAAAGTGGATTACTCCGCAGAATTGCTGATTTGTCCAGGAACGGAGTTGTCCGCGGGCGGCCCGCGACGCGAACGCGTATTGCCGGGGTGTGTGGCCGGTCAAACTACAGAAAGACTAACGCGAGGGCCATAGATTGACGACGAGGACTTAGGCAAAGCCGGCGAGGGGGCAAAGACAGGGCGAATATTTATGCATAATTTCGAATCTTCATGCAATCTTTATTGCAAGCTCATTAGAATCGTGTTACTATTCCGCAATTCACTAGAAAATCCAAAGGAGTCCCGGCCTCATGAAAAGCCGTTCGATTGCCATTTCAGGCACGCTTGCCATTCTATTTGCATTTCTCGCCATTATCAGCGCACCAGCCATACTGGCGCAGACCTTCCGGGGAAGCATTCAAGGCACGATTACAGACAGCTCGGGAGCAGTTGTACCTGGTGCGCAGGTCAAGGTCTTCAGCCCGTCGACTGGCTTGACGCGCACCCTCACCGCCAATGATCAGGGCGAATATGTGGCCGCGGAACTGCCACTGGGCACTTATAGCGTGACGGTGGAGAAGAAGGGCTTTCGCACCACGACGCTGACGCAGATTCCGGTGAGCGTGGGTTCGCCGACTCGCGCCGACGTGAAGCTTGCCACCGGAGCGGTTTCTGAAGTAATCGAGGTGAACGCCAGCGTGCCCATGGTGGAGACCACTTCCAACACCATGGGAGGCACGATTGAAGCTATTGAGGCTGCCGAGCTGCCAGTGAACGGACGCGACTATACGAAGCTATTGGAACTGGTGCCCGGTGCGAGCAGCGATCCCGTGGGCTCGACGGAATCGGCCGGCTCATACGGCCTGTTCAGCTTGAATGGCAATCGCGGCCGGTCCAATAATTATTTGTTGGACGGCACGGACATGAATGACGGGTATCGCAATTTGCCTTCGGTGAACCAGGCGGGCGTTTGGGGCTGCCCCTCGACCATTCTTCCAGTGGACGCGCTGGCGGAAATTCCAGTGACGGGCAGTCCGGAGGCGGAGTTTGGCCGCAGTTCCGGAGCGACTGTCAATATCGTAACCAAGAGCGGCACCAATCAGATTCATGGCAGCGCATTTGAGTACTATCGCGACGGATCGATGAACGCACGCAACTACTTCAATACCGTTGCCCAGCCAAAGAATTCGTTTACCAACCATCAATTTGGCGGATCGGTTTCTGGCCCATTTCAGAAGGACAAGTCGTTTTGGTTTGTATCCTATGAGGGGCAGAGAGAGAATGGCGGCCTGCCCCAGTTAGGCACGGTTCCCACGTTGGCAGACATCGGCACAGATACACCGGTGGGCGGAATCAACGCGGTGATCAAGAGCCTTTTGAACAGCAATCCGTGGGGGACATTGCCAGCCACAGGCAGCGGCAGCGAAACGTTCACTACGCCCTTCATCAACAATAGCGATAACATCATCGCCAAGGCCGATCAGCATCTGCATTTGTTCAGCGCCGGCGACCTGCTGACGGGACGCTACTTCTACAGCCACGGCATGCAGAGCTTTCCGCTGGGCATGCTGTACACGGGATCGAGCGCGCCGGGGTACAACACCACAACGCCGACGCACGTAAATATCGTTTCACTGTCCTATACTTCAGTTCCGCGGTCGAACCTGATCTTCGAGCTTCGCGGCGGTTACAACCGCTTCCTGCAGGATTTCATTCCGCAGGATACGGGCCTCAATCCGAACACGGCGTATGGCCTCGACACACTGCCGCCGGGGTTCAGCACACGCGACCTGGGATTGCCGACCATCGATGTGGGTTCTTACAGCCCAATCGGGGCGACAGCCAGCGACGCGCGCGGGCGCGTGGATACGAACTACCAACTGTTCGGGAATGTTTTGCTGACCAAAGGCCAGCATAATTTCAAGACTGGTTATGAGTGGCGGCGAACGTTCATCAACAGCTTCATCAATTCCGGGCATCGCGGCAAGCTGGTCTTCAGCAATCTGTCTGATTTTCTGTCGGGCACGATTGATGGCGGCAGTTCAGCCGACGGGGACGGCACGCGCTATTCCTATCAGAACAATAGCGGAGCCTACTTGCTGGATTCCTGGCGCCTGAACAAGAAGATCACCATCAATTATGGGTTGCGCTGGGATTACTTTGGCGTGATCGGCGCCAAGAACAACGCCTTCAGCCTCTTCGACGTCAAAACCGACAGCGTGGAGACCGTAGGCGTCAGCGACGGGCCCTCGTCGCTCTATCCCAAGGACGGGCACGACTTTGCGCCGCGACTCAGCGTGGCTGACGACCTGCTGGGCAACGGCAAGCTGGTTATCCGCGCCGGCGCCGGCATCTTCTACGATGGCCCTTCACAGGACTTCTTCGTGGGCAACCAGCCATGGAATACCAACCCGGCTGAAGCCGGACCGGCCTTCAATAACATCGGCTTCGCATCGCCGATGGTCTACACCGATCCCACTTCGCCCTGCTACAACAATGGCAATCCGATCATCATCAACAACGCAAGCTGTCCTATCTTCGGACCCAGTTCCAACTACACGCCGAGCAGCGTATTTACCGTTGACCAGAAAAATGTGACGCCGCGCTATGGCTCCTACAACCTCAACATCGAATCTCAGGTTGCCAGCAAGGTTTCGCTACAGATCGGCTACGTGGGATCGCAAGGACGCCATCTGTTCCGCTTCCGCGATCTCAACCAGGTTAACAACGTGTTTGGCAGCGTGGATAGTTGCGGAAACGGCCAGACGATTACGTATATGCAGCAGTGCTTCCCGACGTACACGGTTGGTTCGTTGGTGAACACTACGCTGTTCTACGCCAACCAGATAGAGACCAGCGCGATGTCCAACTACAATTCGCTGCAATCGACGTTAAAGGTGCAGGGCTGGCATGGATTGACGTCCACGCTGAACTACACCTGGTCGCACTCGATTGACACGGCCAGCGACGGATTGGATTTTGTTCCCAACGCCGCGCAGCCCGACAACAGCTTCAATCCTCGCGGCGAGCGCGCCAGCTCCAACTTCGACGTGCGTCAGCGCATACAGTGGTACTGGACCTACAATCTTCCCAAGTTCCAGCCAGCTAAGTGGATTACCAACGGCTGGGCGCTGGACGGCATGTTCAACTTTGCCACTGGCCAGCCTTACACCGTGAGTTATATCTATGAAGGCGATTACAACGGCAGCGGAGAGTTTTTCGGGCGGCCGGACATCATCAGTAATCCCCACACTGACGCCAGCGGCACCAACTTGCTGAATTTGGCCTCCTTCGCCGCGCCTTGCAATGTGGACACCAACTCGGCAGACTCAACCTACGAAACCTGCCTTAGCGGCTGGCATCCCGGCAACGAGGGCCGCAACGCCTTCAATTCTACGAACTATACGAACTTCGATTTCTCGCTGACCAAGACCACGCACCTGAGCAAAACGGTGACGATGGAACTTCGCAGCGATTTCTTCAACATCTTTAATCACCCGAACTTCAGCAACCCGCTGTTGCCAGGATTTGGCGTGGACGCTTTCGGCTACGGCGACAGCCTGATCAATAGTGGAGGCCGTCTTGCAGCTGGTTCTACCGGCCAGTTTGTAACCACCACGGCGACGCCGGATGTGGGCAGCGGCAACCCGTACCTGGGCGGCGGCGGTCCGCGCAGTGCACAGCTGGCGGTTCACATCGTATTCTAGTGTGAATTTTCAGATATGTTGGACAACTTTCCCGTGCCCCATCCTTTCCGCAAATACAAGCGGAAAGGATGGGGCACAGGTGTATAGGAACAATGAAAAGCACTAAGGCAGGAAATCTGGCCGGACAAAGAAACAAAAAACTCTAGCGCGTGGGCCACTCATCGACGACGATGCCGAGGTCGTTGAGTTGCTGGATGACGGCTTCGACGTTGCGGCGAATCTGGGGGCGGTCCTTGGGGCTGGCCTGTGGCGACTCGGCTACGGCGATGACGCGTCCATAGCGCCATGCGCCGGGCGGCATGGCAACCAGGGCCTGGGCTAGGTCGGAGGGACGCAACTGCATCTCCTGCCGGCGGGCAGCCTGGGGCCTTAACATGGTTCCCTTTCCCATGGTGCTGGGGTTGGCGTCGGCCAGGGTGATGCGCAGGTTGAGGGTATCGACATCGACGGTGAGAAAGGGATTGGTCCACGCGCCGGTATCGTGCACATCCACATACATGCTTTTTGAGGGCAGCGGGATGAGGGCGAGTGCGGCGCGCTGGTTATCGCGGAGGTCGGCGGCGGCCTGAGCGGCGGCCTGGGCCTGATGTTCGGCATTGACCGCGTTCTGGGCTACGCCGACGACGGCTTGCTCTTCTTTGTGGCATGCGGCTAGAGTCACGGCCAGAAGCAGGGCCATGGCAGAAAATCCCTTACGTCTTGAGTGCGGAATCACATTTTGAGAATAACAGCGCGGGCGGAGGGTGTGAAAGCAGCTTAAAATTCGTAGCGCAGACTGAAGACGGGGTAGCGGCCCATTTGGTCAGCCTTTGTGATGGGCAGGCCGCTGCTGTTGCCGCAACCCCAGGAGACATTGCAGTCGTTAAGCCAAACATAGCCCATCAGGTTTCCGCGATTGAGTACGTTCTCCATGCCGGCGTGCAGGACGAAGACGCCTTTAGGAACCCGGAAGCGGCGCTCGACCTCCGTATCCAAACGGCTATAGATCGGGCCGCGCAGGGCATTGACGCGGGTGAGATCGTAGATGCCGCGGCTTTGCGCGAGGGAGTCGACGAGATCATAGGGCGTGTAGGGGTGGCCGCTGGTTGCCGACTCGCGCAGGTCGAGTTGGATTCCCTTCCACATGCGGATGTTTCCCAAAGCTGTTGCCGCCATGGGAGTGTCGTAGTTGCCGGGACGGCGAATTCCGTCGAGGGCGCGATAGGTGGTTTGGGAGCGGGCGGCGGAGAGCATCAGTTGCATGCGGCTGCTCCAATGCGCGTGCAGCGCCAGCTCCAGGCCGCGAGATTGGGCCGTACCGGCGCTGGTTAACGGTAGCCAGACAAATCCCTGTCCCAGAGTATCGACCATGTTGGACAACATCAGAGCGGGATACTCGGTGGAGACAGCTTCGCGGCGATAATTCTTCTGATAAGCCTCGGCGTCCAGAGTTCCCCAGCTCGCCTGCCAAAGCCTCATGCCCAGCGCGCCCTGCCGGACCTGAATGGGTTGCAGATGGCGATTTCCGGGGTAGCTGATCATATCCGTGATGGGAGGTAACTGCGAGGAGATGTTCATGGAGCCGTGGAGCGTCTGGCGGTTGTTGAGCCGGTAGGCGACTGAGACGCGCGGGTCCAGAGCATAACTGCCGGTGATGGCAAAGCTTTCGGCGCGCAGGCCGGCCAATACATTCCATCGTTTGCCTAACGCGCCTTCGGCCTCGATAAAGCCCGCTGATTGGCCGGTGGAAAAATTTCGTTGAAAGGTGACAGCGTCTGACCGCGATGGATCCGCGCTGAAGGGAGATAACTGACCGATGGGCTGGTCCACCGAAACATCCGGCGTGGATAACTTGCCGCTAACTCCCGCTGATAGAAACCATCCGCGTACGTCGGTCCTTATTTCATAGTTCAAGGCCGACAACCCGGTGCGCGAGTTTTCGTTGTAAGTGGGCAGCAGAGTTACAATTTGGCAGTTACCACTGCTAGTGATTGTATAGCCGATTTGCTGCTGCTGGCCGATGTTTTGCTGGGTAAGTGAGGAACTGGCTATAAGATTGGCAGTAACTCGCGGTGAGTAATTATGCCTCCAATCCAGAGCCTCTGTGGTACGCCAGCCAGAATACTGGGTTTGATAGATGCTGGTCGCGCCATACGATGGGCAGGGAGTCATGTTGATGGAATCGGCGCCGGTCAGACTTAGGACCGAAAGCGTGTCTCTGTCAGTAGGATGCAGATCTATGCGCGCTATGCCGTTTGTATAGATGGGAACGCCATTAATGCCGATGTCGTTGGTAACAAGATTCAGGATGCTGCGGTGCGCCGAAAGCAGCAAGCTGCCCTTATGGGACAGAGCGCGCTGATAGAGTCCTCCCGCACCGGCTATACCCGCGGAAAGATTCCCTGCCTGGCGCGCATCCCCCAGATCGCGGGTATGAATCTCGATCAGCGAGGATAGGCGGCTGGAGTATGCCGCATCGTATATGTCGTCCCTCATGTTCATGCTGTCGACGGCCGTGGAATCGATCATGGAGGTGAATCCGCCGTTGGAGCCCGAGAGCGAAAAGTGGTTGATATTGGGTACTTCAACGCCATCCACAACAAAAAGGTTTTCCGTGGGATGGCCGCCGCGAACCAGCACATCGTTGGAGATATCCGAGACCCACACCACGCCCGGCATTACTTGCAGATATCGGCTAAAGTCACCGTAGGTTCCCGCCGAAGAGAGAATCTCGGTCTGGGTGACATTGGTTTCAGGCATCAGGGCATCCAACGCACCGGGAGCGTCTGCTACCACGTGCAGAGTGGTGATAACGTTTGCGATCACCGCCTTGGGCTGAACAGAACCTTCCATGCCAGTTACGGAGCCGGTTGCTTCTCCGGCGGAGTCAGTACGAGCAATCTCTATTGGCAACTGCGCATGTAAACGCGCGGGTTGTATAGCAAACATCAACAACAGAGACCAGTAGACGAACCTTTGGCTCATGAGAACTCCGCACGTGAGGTGAAGAAATCGCTCGCAACCAAAGACGAGGGAGTGATTTCTTCCAAATGGCCAGTCAACGCGCAGAAGTTTTCCGACTACTTATGAATACCGGAGTGTCCTGTTTTGTTAAGTTAGTCATTTCTAATTAAGTGTCGTTTGAATTCCATAAATTGGAAATATCACAATTGCGCGTATATGTTCGTATATTAGTAACCAGGTGTACTGAATTGCGACAGCTATGATAAGCGACTAATGACTTTTATGTGTAACCGTCATCAACTTACGATTGTCAGTAACTTCAACGGTAGTTACTGACAATATAAATTAGCACCGGGGTAGTTAGTTACTCCAACCTCTCGAAGATGGCTGCCGCGCCCATGCCTCCGCCAACGCACATGGTGACTATGCCATATCGGAGTTGGCGGCGGCGCATTTCGTTGAGTAATGTTGCGGTGAGCTTGGCGCCGGTGCAGCCGAGGGGGTGGCCGAGGGCGATGGCGCCGCCGTTGACGTTGACGCGCTCAGGGTCGAGGTTAAGCGTGCGGATGATGGCGAGGGCCTGCGCGGCAAATGCCTCGTTAAGTTCGATGAGGCCGATGTCGGCCAGGGCGAGGTCAGCGCGGCTGAGGGCTTTGGGAATGGCAGTGATGGGACCGACGCCCATCTCCTCCGGCAGGCAACCGGTGACGGCGTAGGTCACCAGGCGGCCAAGGGGTCGAAGGCCCAATTCGCGGGCGTGGTTGGCTGACAACAGAATGACGGCGGCGGCGCCGTCGGAGGTTTGCGAAGAGTTGCCGGCGGTGATGCTTCCCTGCGCGTGGAAGGAGGGTTTGAGGTTGGCCAGTGCCTGGAGCGAGGTATCGGCGCGCGGCCCCTCATCGGCGGAGAGCGTTGTTTCTGTGGCGACCGGCTTGTCAGCATTTGTGCCTGGAATTGAGGTGGTGACATTAACCGGGATAAGCTCGTCGGCAAAGCGCCCGGCAGACTGCGCGGCCAGAGCCTTTTGATGGCTCAGGTGTGCGAAGGCGTCCTGATCGGCGCGAGAGATGTTGTAATGGCGAGCGACGCGCTCGGCGGTGAGGCCCATGGTGAGCAACGCTGACGGGTAGTGCTCGGCGAGCCAGGGATTAGGGCTGGGTTTGAGGCCGCCGAAGGGGAGCAAGCTCATGGACTCGACGCCGCCCGCCACAACGACGCGGTCTCCGCCGGAGCGGATGCGCAGATCGGCCTGCACGATGGCCTCAAGGCCGGAGGCGCAGAGGCGGTTGACGGTGACGCCGGGCACCTCGACCGGCAAGCCAGCGCGCAGAATGGCCCAGCGTGCAATGTTCCATCCCTGCTCTCCCTCCGGCTGGGCGCAGCCGAGGATTACGTCGTCGATTTCGGCGCGATTCAGGGCAGGAATTTTGTCCAATGCGCCGACCATGGCGAACGCGGCGAGGTCGTCTGGGCGAGTCGTGGAGAGAGCGCCTTTGGGGGCGCGGCCTACCGGGGTGCGAACGGCGCTGACGATGACGGCTTCGGGCATGGGGAGTGCTCCTTCACGATCTTATGTGTCTGGCTTGGCGAACATTTACTCCGGCATTTCCAGAACAATCCAAGCGCTGTTCAGATAGTAGTGGTAGATGGTGTGACGGTCGACGAGCGAATCGGCCAGGGCGTCATGGTCCACGGGCGCCGGACGATGGAGCAAGCCGGCCTGGGCTTGGCGAACTTGCTCGGGCGTGGCCGGATCGATGCCCCAGTTGAATCCAAGAACACCGGATGGGTCGTGAGCTTGCAGGCGCTCGGTCTCCGGCGCGGCGGATAGCACGTGCAGTTTGTCCGGGGCGCTGGAAAAAAAGACCAGCAGCGAGACGGTTCCCCGCTCCGAACAAAGGACTGCCCAATCGGATGAGCCGGGGCGTTCAAAGCTGGCGTGGATGACGTTTTCCGGCTGATGCGCCTCATAGGTTTGCGGAATGAGGCATCCGCGTCGGTTGAGTAAGGCGACGAGTTCGTCAGGCAGGCCGGGAAATGAACTGATGGGCAGATGGCGAATGATGTAAGGAATGGATTGGCCGGCTACAACGATGTGGCCGGAGACGTTGAGTTGCGCGGGGGATGGCTGCGGCTGCTGGGCAGAAAGCTGGGAGCAGGCGCAGAGGAGCGCGACTAGCAGACAAGCGAACTTTCTGAAACCGGCGCAGATCATGGATAGTTACATTCCCTCAGGGGATAAAGCCCCGCATTTTCGTCTGCCTTCAATGTACGGGCTGAAGTCCTTACCCTTCATCCGAGGTTACATCGCCGATCAATGCCTCTGCCCATTCCTCTGCTTCCGCTTCTCGTTCCTGATCGGCTGCCATCTGGCGGTAACCCTCGGCCAAGTCAGCTTGGTTTGTCTGGCTGGTCTCATGTGCAGCGGCGTTGCGTTCCATGGAAACTCCCCCTCTGTTCATCATCGTCCCAATTCGCTTCGACTGCAAAATCAATTGCGCAGCGGCTTGCCGGTTTTCAGGGTGAAGGCGATGCGCTCCTGAGTTTTCGGTTCGCCGCATAGGGAGAGGAAAGCTTCTCGCTCCAGGTCGAGAATGTACTGTTCGCTGACCAGAGTTCCCGGCGTGATGCGGCCGCCGGAGAGAATGTAGGCTACCCATCGGGCGATTTTCTGGTCGTGCTCGGAGGCGTAACCGGCCTCTCCCATGAGAAAGACGCCGGTTTGGAGGGTCGCCAGGGCCGCTGTTCCGGGAGCGGGAATCTGCGTGCGTGGCTGCGGAGGCACATAGCCTGCCGCCGCCAGAGTTGCGGCCTGAGCCTTGGCGTCGAGCAGCAGCCGTTCGCGGTTGAGGGTGATGCGGTCCGCTGGCGCGAGCAGGCCTATCGAGCGCGCCTCGGCGGCCGAAGTGGAGACCTTGGCCAGCGCGATGGTTTCAAAGGAGCGGCGAAGCGCCGTGGCCAGTTCGGCTGATTGTGCAAATCGGGAGGGCGGATCGCGGGAGTCGGCGGGCGCCAGGGCAATGGCCGCGTCGATGGCGCGCAACAACATTTCCTTGGTTCCTCCGCCGGCGGGGATGAGGCCAACTCCAGCCTCGACCAGGCCGATATAAGTCTCGGCGTGAGCCTGACGGCGCGTGGCGTGCAGGCAGATCTCCGCGCCGCCGCCCAAAGTCATGCCGAAGGGAGCAACGACCACCGGGCGCGGGCAAAATTTGATGGCTGCCGTCATCTGCTGAAAGCTGTGGATGATTGCGGCTAGATCATCCCACTCGCCCTCCTGCGCGAGCATGAGCAGTTGCATGAGGTTGGCGCCGACGGAAAAATTTTCGCGGTCGCTGGCGATGACAAATCCGGCAAAGTCGCGCACCGCATCGGAGTTTGGATGGAGCACTGCGGCGACCATCGCCAGCACGTCGCCGCCAATGGCGTTTTTGAGCGAGTGCAGCTCGATGCAGCCGATGCCGTCGCCCAGATCAACGAGCGAGGCTCCGGGGTTGGAGCGGATGACTCCATTGGTGCGGCGGAAGTCGGCGATGCGGGCGTGGCCGGTGAAGGCAGCGACAGGCACGAGCTGATTTTTCTCCGGCTGAAAACACTGGCGGCTGTCGCTGGAATACCAGGAAGAGTGTCCTGCCGCCAGCAGAGCCTCGACGCGTGGACTTACCTGCAGGCCGAGGGCTTTCATGCGGCTGACGGTCGCGGCAACGCCGTCCGCGTCCCACATCTGGAATGGCCCAAGCTCCCAGTTGAAGCCGGCGCGCATGGCGCAGTCGATGGAGGCGGCGTCCGCGGCCACTTCGCCGATGCGATCAGCGGCGTAGTTCCACAGCGCGGCAAGGAAGGGCCAGAGGAAGGCGGCGGCTTTGTCCTTTGCCAAACTCGAATCCGGCCCGTTGGCCAGCAGCAGGCGCAATCGCTCCGGCAGCGAGTCGGCGTTTTTGGCCATATCCAGAGCGGGCAGGGCGGGCTTGGCTGCCGAGCGGTACTCGTAGGTGGCGAGATCGAGCACCATGCGCTGATCTGAACCGTCATCACTCTTGACCTTTTTATAGAAACCTTGGCCGGCCTTGTCGCCCAGCCAGCCGCGCTTGATCATCTCTTCCAAAATGCGGGAAAAGCCACTTGGTGTGACGCCTTGCGGAAAGTTGGTGGCTATATGGGCGATTATGTCGATGCCCACCATGTCGGCCAGGCGGAAGGTACCGGTGCGTGGCCAGCCGAGCGCCTGGCCGGTGAGCGCGTCCACCTCTTCGATGGTGAGCCCTTGCTGCATCATCAGCGCGGCTGCCGTAAACATCACCGAGACGCCGAGGCGGTTGGCGATGAAGTTGGGGGTGTCGTTGGCAAAGACGACGAGCTTGCCCAGATTGCGGTCGGCGAAGGCGGTAAATGCGGCTACGACGGCCGGATCGGTTTCGGGTGCGGAGATGACCTCCATCAGGCGCATGTAGCGAGGCGGATTAAAAAAGTGCGTACCAAAGAAACGGTCGTGATGGGAGACGAGGCTGGCGGCGATCTGCATGATGGGCAGGCCGGAAGTGTTGGTGGTGAGCAGTGCTTTAGTGGACAGATGGGGCAGAACGCGATGGAGCAGATCCGTTTTGATGGCAAGATTTTCTGCCACTGCCTCGATGACCCAATCACATTCAGCCAGCTTGGGCAGATCGTCGTCGAAGTTGCCGGGGGTGATGAGCGCGGTGAGCGCGGGCTCATAGAGGGCGGCCGGTTTGGCCTTGGCCAGGGCTGCAATCGCGGCCTTCGCCAAGGGCTGCGCGCCTTTATCTTTAGGAACGAGATCGAGCAGGAGCGTGGGAATTCCGGCGTTGGCCAGGTGAGCGGCGATGCGGGAGCCCATGGTTCCCGCGCCGAGCACTGCGGCGCGGCGGACTAGAAGCGGTGAAGCAGCCGCGGAAAGCGGTAAAGCAACCATGGGGAGCGGAGCGGTGACCGGGGAATTTGTACTCATGGGCACTCACCTGCGCGGCATGGATTTGGAGCGATCCATTACGCGGAAACCATCGCAGGATACGGAACGATGCGGCACATGGTCAAGGAAGAAGTAATGTGAAAACGCTAACCGGTTTGTATTCGTGAGTTGATTCTGCCATGCAACGTATAGCAATTGAAGAAGATCGGAGTTCAATCTGCCAGCGCAAATGTTGAAAAGCTTTAAGAATGCTTATGGACGGGCACACCGCTATGCCGGCCTAAAACAAAAACCATTGTCTCCTCGCGTCTTTCTCCCCGGAAAAACAGTAAATCCTTTCGTAAATTTGCCGATAAGAAATTGGTGCGCGTTTGCCCCTTCTCTATGGGGCGAACCTTATCAACGAATCGGAATCGAGTCAGTGGTGACATTTCGCAATCTTCGCATCTCTCGCAAATTTAACTATTCCTTCGGCGGTGTGTGCTTGTTATGCACTCTGCTGGGCGCGTCGTCGTTGGTTGGTTTTTTCAATGTCCGTTCCGCTGTCAAGAACATCGTGGATATCTCCATACCTTCCGCGAAGCTTCTGGAAGATATCCGCTATTCGGTGGCCACCATTCGCCGCACTGATGCGTTGCTGCTGCTGTGCGATACCCCCGCCTGCACCGCGCGCCTGGCAACCAAGCGCCTGAGTTACATTGCCTCCTACAACGCCTCGATCGCGCGATATGAGCCTATGGCGACGCATCCGGGAGAGCGGGAACTCTACAACACAATCTACCAGAACGCGGCGGCATACATTGAGCTCAGTGAACGTAGCAGGCAACTTGCCGATGGAGGCAATCCTCAAGAGGCTTCGCGCATACTGCTCACTGGGAATGCGGTAAAGGTCTATAACGATGCGGCGGACGCTGTCGAGGCGGACAGGGTGCTGAACGACAAGAATAGCGTTGAAGAAGGGGCGCACTCCGCTCAGATGATCCGCAGGTCGATATTTGTGATCTGCGGGGTGATGGCGTTGGCGGTTTTGTTGTGCGCAGTTATCGGCATCGCTCTGACCCGCATGATTGTACCCCCTCTGAAATCGGCTACGGAGGCCCTGGAACAGGTTGCGAAGAAGAATCTGTGGGCGGTGGTCGAAGTACAAAGCGAGGATGAGATCGGACGGCTTTCAGCCGCGCTGAACACCACGGTGGCCGCGATACGGAGTGTGCTTCATTCCGTGGCTCAGGACGCAGAGGCTTTATCGGCTTCGGCCATGGAGCTGAGCATGCGCTCGTCCCAGACCAGCGGCAATACGCAGACACAGTCAGACAAGATCAACCAGATAGCGGCGGCGGCGCAGGAGATGACCGCAACTATCGGGGAGATCAGCCACAACACCGAAACCGCCTCAAGCGCCAGCCAAGAGTCTGCCGAAGCAGCTAATCAGGGTGGAGCGGTAATGAAATCGGCAGCCGCGACGATGGAACAGATTGCGGCGGCCACCGGTTCCGTGGAGGGAAAAATGACCTCATTGGCCAAGCGCTCGGAGGAGATAGGCAAGGTGGTCAATGTGATCCATGAGATCAGCGAACAGACTAACCTGCTGGCGCTGAACGCGGCCATCGAGGCCGCACGCGCCGGCGAGCATGGGCGGGGATTTGCGGTGGTGGCGGGTGAGGTTCGGCGGCTGGCGGAGCGCACCAAAGACGCAACCCAGGAGATTGCCGACACAATAGGCAATATCCAAAAGGAGACGCGGGAAACCCTCGAATTGATGTCGCACAGCCGCGACAAGGTGGAAACGGGGCTTAAAGAGACGTCCAACGCGCGCAAGAGCCTGGAGGCTGTCATCGGCTCGTCGCGAGAGGTGGAGAGCCAGATTCATTTGATCGCCACAGCGGCCGTCGAGCAGACAGCGGCGTCGTCAGAGATCGCCGAGAGCGCCAGCCAAATTTCGCAACTGGCTACGGATAACTCTCGGGCAGCCGAAGAATCCGCCCTAGCGTGCAAGAACCTTTCTGAGCTGGCCAACGACCTGGACGGAATCATCCGCCAGTTCAGCTTTACAGATGAAACGCAACAAGGCAGCAAGCTGCGAGGCGCGCAGCACGGCGGCGCACTGGTTTCCGCGTCGCAACGCGCCTCCTGACATTCACCAGCAACGAGCGCGGTTTGTGTAAGCCCGCAACCCAAAGGCCAGTACTCTAATCCGTTTCCGGCAGCAAAGTAGGATACGGAACACTCGAAAGGGGTGGACAAAATGACAAACGGAGACTTCAGACAGCATGCAGATACGATAAAGAGAGCAAGGCCGTGGTTGAGAGGTTTTGCAGGGCTTGCGGGCTGTGTGTTTTTGGCCTCCGGCGCGTGGGCTCAACAATCAGCGGTCAACAGCAAGGCGCTGGTTTACTCGGACTACCCACAGTCCTCGAGCAGGGTACAGCCGATGCAATTCAAGAGCTTTCCCAAGTGGGTTACCCTGGACATGCAGATACGGGCACGCGAGGAAAACCAGAGTTCCGATACCTATACATCGGGCAACGACGCGGTATATGTTCTGACGCGCGTTTGGGGCGGGCTGGAAGTGCGGCCTACCAAGTATCTGACCGGCTATATCCAGTTTGTGGACGCTCACGCGCTGGGGCTGCCGCTGTATTACGTTGCGTCCAACCAGCGGGACGTCTTCGACGGGCGGCAAGCGTTTCTCGAGTACCACGACAAGGACGTGAAGATCTTCGCCGGGCGGCAGGAGCTACGGTATGGCGACGAGCGACTGGTGGGAATCAGCAACTGGACCAATACCAGCCGCACCTGGGATGGATTTGTGGGTCGCTACGGGGACAAAAACCGTCTGGACCTGTTCAGCACGTCTGTGGTAGGGATTCATGCCTCGTCGCTGGATAAGCACGGCGCCGGATTGACCTTCCACGGCGCAGTGGGGACGATCACCACCTGGGTGCCGCATACGGTCCTGCAACCATTTGTCTATGTCAGGGCTTTGCCGCGGGTAGAGAGCCTACAGAGCACGTATGGCACCGAAACGGAGGTGACGCCGGGAGCGGAGGTATCGGGCAAGTACCCTGTTGGACTCTACTTCGACATGCTGGGAGCGCTGCAACGCGGCAGCTTTGCGAACGATTCGATTCAAGCCGGCGCGGGGTATGTGAAGTCAGGATACTTTGCGGAGAAGATTTTGTGGAAGCCGCGACTGGCGGGCGAATACGACTACGCCTCCGGAAATCCGAATATGACATCGACTTCGACACGCATCGGTACATTCGATCAGCAATATCCAAGCAACCACAACGCTTTCGGACTGACTGATCTCTTCGGCTATCAGAACATCAAGCAGGAGAGAATCAATCTGGATATGGCTCCTGTCAAGCATCTTTCAGTGCTGTTCCAGCAAGAGTGGATACAGGTCTCCACGGTCCACGACAGCGTGTACAGCGGGTCGGGGTCGGCGAAGGTAAAGCCGCCGACCGGAGGGTTCCTGAGCGACGACATCGGCAAGGAGTTCGATGCTTCAGGTCAGTATGCATTTCTGGGCAACAACCTGACGCTGAATGTGGGCGTAGGGCACTTCTTGCCGGGAACGATGATGCGGAAGGCCTCTTCGGCGTCCATAGGGAAAGAGTACGGGTCTCCATTGACGCTGGCGTACTTTGGGCTGACCTACAAATTCAAGGTGGAACGAAAGCCCTGATTTCTCCGGAAGTTTCCGGCTGAACCGGGAAAAGATTTTACGCTGCGCGTAGTGCGTTGAGAAATAAATGTATGGGGAGATTTTCGTGCAATCCCGGATTTGTTGAATATCAAGCGTGCTGGCAACTAAGTCAGCTTGAGCGCCGATCCTTCTGATTGATTCGCCGATCGCTCCGATTGATGCGCCGATCCGTCGAATGCGCCGTAACCGGAGGCACAATGACAGGCTTGCGGGGAGGAATGTAGGCGTCGGGCTTCTTCTTTGGATTTGTGGAGGAGGATTCCGTGCCGCTGGTCAGCAGTAAATTGAGCGTGGGAGTACTCTCGCGCTGCGTCTCTACAAAGTCCACGCCATCCGCCGTTAGTGTGTAAGCGGAATTGTCCGCGCGGAAGATATACGATTTCTTTTGCAAATACCACATGGTGAATTCCAGGTAATCGCGGGGAAACCCCATGCGCTCCTCAACTTCCCCAAGCGAAACTTCGGGGTAGGCGGGGTTGGTGCGGCGTCGAATATAAAGCAGTGACAGCACCGCCAGCCGGCGGTTTAGCTCGCCGTCGATTTGATCCATAAAATCGATGGATTTGGATAAAGGGTCTGGCGGCGGTGTTTCCTTTGCTTTCCCTGTATCGTATTGTTCGCGGCGCGCGGGATCGGACAATACGTCATACGCTTGTTTCAACATGTGGAACTTGTCGGCATCCCCTGTCTCAGGATTGTCGGGGTGAAAGCGGGCCGCCAGAAATCGATAAACGCGGTGTACTGTGTCCTGGTCCGCATTCGGACTGATTTGCAGGAACTCGTAGTAATTCGTTATTTCCACGATGTCTTCCTTCGGGGGAGGACGCTTCACTCGAATTTGGAGAGATCTTGGTTTTGATATTCGGCCCGAAAACAGAATAACTCAGCGGCCTTTGCTGGCGCACATTTCCCGCTCTCGTTCAGGGACGATGTTCCTTAATAAGTACTGCAAGGCCATTGCCGGAATCTGGAAGACATGACCTGTTTCCGTGCGCCGTTGTAGTGGAATCGCAGGGCGAGATGAGAGGTTATAAACAGTGCTTGACCGATGTTCACCGATGCGGCCGGTTTGACCCTCATCGGTCAAGGGCAATACTTTGGAATAGTGCGGGGATAGCGGGTTTGTTAGCCCCGACCAGGTAGGACAAGGAGACCGGATGCAAAGCACAAGATTCCCCTGGATTTGGAAGGGCGTTTGGGCGTTGATGCTGGCGGCGCTAATGCTGACAGGCGCGCATGCGCAGGACCTGAAAAGTTTCGAGCAGAGAATTACAACCAAAGTCCTGCCCAACGGGCTGACGCTGATTATCTGCGAGCGGCCGGAGGCGCCGGTCTTCAGCTACTCCACCTTCGTCGATGCGGGCGACGTGAACGACCCCTCCGGTGAGAGCGGCCTGGCGCATATGTTTGAGCATCTTGCCTTCAAAGGGACCAGCGAAATAGGCACAACGGATTACTCCGCCGAGAAGATTGCGCTGGAAAAAGTGGAGGCTGCTAACAACGCCTATGAGGCTGAGTACCTGAAGGCGGTGGGCCGCGATGAGAAGAAGCTGGCGGAGCTGAAACAAAAATTTATAGACGCTCAAACCGAAGCGCACAAGTACGTAATCCCCAACCAGTTCACCGACGTGGCCGAGCGCAACGGGGCCGAGGGTCTGAACGCCGAAACCGGCCTGGACGAGACGAAGTACTTCTGGTCGATGCCGGAGAACCGCCTGGAGCTTTGGGCGTGGCTGGAGAGCGGCAGGCTGGCTGACGTGGCACCGCGCGAGTTCTACAAGGAGCGCGATGTGGTGAATGAAGAGCGCCGGATGAGCGTCGATTCAAACCCCATCGGCCGGCTCGTCGAGCAATTCGTTGCGACCGCGTACGTGGCGCACAACTACGGCCGCAGTCACATCGGCTGGCCCAGCGAAGTGCAGCAGATTACAGCCACCGAGGCCATGGAATTTCACAAGAAGTATTACGTGGGATCGAATATCGTCATTGCCGTGGTGGGCGACGTGAAAGCCTCAGAGGCTCTGCCGGTGCTGGAGCGGTACTTCAGCAAGATTCCCGCCGGTCCCAAGCCGGAGGAGATGACCACCGTCGAGCCCAAGCAATTTGCCGAGAAGACGGTGGCGATTCGCGAGCAGACGCAGCCGTTTTACATCGAGGGCTACCATCGGCCCGACTACCACTCTCCTGACGATGCGGTCTTCGACGCGATCCAGGACATCCTGTCGAATGGGCGGGTCTCGCGCCTCTATCGCAGCCTGGTGCGCGACCAGCAGATTGCCGCCGAGGCTGCCGGCTTCAGCCCGTTTCCCGGCGAAAAATATCCCAGCCTCTTCGCGTTCTATGCCGTTCCTCTGCCGGGGCACACGCCTGCCCAGATGCGCGACGCCATTCATAAGGAGATTGAGAAGCTGAAGACGGCTGACGTCAGCGACGAAGAGCTGGCCATGTTCAAGACGCGCACACGCGCCGACCTGCTGCGCGGGCTGGCCAACAACCAGGGCTTGGCCAACGATCTGGCCGAGTATCAGACGCGCTACGGCGACTGGCGCGAACTCTTTCTGCAACTAGACAAGGTGGACAAAGTGAGCAAGGCGGACATTCGTCGCGTGACCAACGAGATTTTTGTCTCGAGCAACCGCACCGAAGCGTGGATTGAAACAGAGCCAGCGGCTGCCGGAAAAACGGCGCAGCAAGGTGGAGGTGCGCAATGAAGAAAAATTTTGGAGCATACCTTGTTTTTGTTATATGCGCAATTGTTTTTACGCCAGGCGCGTTCAACGCCCAGCAGAACAAGCCCTGGGAAAAGATTCCCGTCCCCAGGCTGCACGCATTTAATCCTCACCAGCCGCAGCGCATCGAACTCAAGAACGGCATCGTGATCTTTTTGCAGGAGGATCACGAACTTCCTTTTGTGTCGGGCTCTGTGACTATTCCCGGCGGCGCGCGCGATGAAGACCCCGCCAAAGCCGGTCTGGTGGGGCTTTATGGGCAGGCGTGGCGAACCAGCGGGGCAAAATTGAATGGCGATGCGCTCGATGACCTGCTGGAAGCCAAGGCCGCGCACATTGAAACCGGCGGCGATGTGGATTCCACAGCCGTCTCGTGGGATTCGCTGAAGGGCGACTCCGATCAGGTTCTTTCTCTGGCATTGGATTTGCTTTTCCACCCCAACTTCAGCGCGGAGAAACTCGAATTGGCCCAGCAGCAGGCGGCCACGGGAATCGTCCGCCGCAACGATGACGAGGCCGAGATCGCCGGCCGCGAGTCGGCGAAATTAGTCTATGGTCCCAACAGCCCCTACACGCGGCAGCCGGAACTGGCTACCATCGGCGCGGTCACCGTGGATGATCTGAAGGCGTGGCACGACCAAACCATCGGCGGCAAGCTGATCGTCTCCATCAGCGGCGATTTTGACCCTGCGGCTATGGAGGCAAAACTTCGCGCGGCCTTCGAGCCTCTGCCTGCGGTCAAGATTACGCCGTCGCGACACGATGATTTTGCCGGTCCAAAACCAGGCGTCTTTTTCATCGACAAAGAAGACGTGAACCAATCGAATGTTGAGATTGTGGGCCTGGGCACAGACCGGCGCAATCCCGACGTACCGGCGCTGGCGGTGATGAATGAGATTCTGGGCGGCGGCTTTACCAGCCGGCTGTTCCAGAAAGTTCGCACGGAGCTGGGATTGGCCTATGCAGTGGGCGGAGGTTACGGCTACGCATGGGATCATCCGGGAACATTCCACGCCATGGTGCTGACCAAGAGCGAGTCGACCGTGGACGCGACCAGAGCAGCGCTGGCCGAGA
>CAZFMB010000031.1:0-40151 GCA_964520005.1 uncultured Occallatibacter sp. | reverse complement strand
CCTGGCTGACAGCGATTTCGGACGCGGGTTCGACTCCCGCCGCCTCCACCATAACTATCGAATATACATATCGGACTTTTGCCCCCCTAGATGGAATATTAGAGAAATACAATTCTCTCTTCATTGCACATCGTTGCCGATATTGTTCTTAATTGCGGATCGCGTATTCGGCGCGGCAAAGAGGCTCCGTGTGCGCGAACCCGAAGACTGTGAGTGCAGCAATTGATTCGTCCGCCACTATGTATCTTGATCTCGGGTGTGATGCAAGCAGGAGAATGGAGAACCACCTTGCCGATTTTTGCAATCGGTTGGGAAAAGCAGACGGTTCAGTGAGGTTGGTCATTATGCATGTTCATCACTTTGTGCGCTTTGTTTTTCATAAACCGCCCGGTCTATGGCGCCTCGCCATGGTTTCGCAGCGATTAGCCCTGCGTGTCTGGATGTGTGCCTGCATCGCCCTTCTTGCTTGTCTCAGGCTTCCTGCTGGCTCCGCGCAGACCCCTGACCTTACGCAGAAGAGCCTGGAAGACTTGATGAACATTGATGTGACCTCCGTCTCGAAGAAGGCGCAGAAGACCTCAGAGACAGCCGCGGCGGTTTTCGTCATTTCCGCAGAAGAAATTCGCCGCTCCGGCGCACTGAATATTCCCGATCTGCTGCGCATGGTTCCCGGCCTGGATGTGGCGCAGATCGACGGCAGCCAATGGGCGATCAGCGCGCGCGGCTTCAACGGCCAGTACTCCAACAAGCTGCTGGTGCTGATCGACGGCCGCACGGTCTACACACAGGTTTTTGTAGGAGTGTTTTGGGATAGCCAGAATGTTCCCCTGGAGAACATCGAGCGCATCGAGGTGATTCGCGGTCCGGGCGCGGCGGTGTGGGGATCGAACGCCGTTAATGGCGTGATCAACATCATCACAAAGAGCGCCGACAAAACGCAGGGGGGCTCTGTTGAAGCTGGCGCGGGCGATGCCATTATCGGGCCGGAGACGATTCGCTATGGCGGCAAGGCTCGCGGCCTGGGAGCCTACCGGGTGTACGCATCAGGCTTCCATAGTGGCAGTCTGCCCACGCCCGCTGGGCTGGACGGCCAAGACGATTGGCGTCTGGTCCATGGCGGCTTCCGCACCGATAGCAGCCTCTCAGCGAAGGATTCACTCACCACCGAGGGAGATGCCGAGCAGAGCGATGCGGGAGAGTTAGCAACCGTGCCTGTCTCACTACAGCCTCCGGTAACCGCAACCCTGGCCATGCGCAATCGATACTGGGACTGGAACCTGCTGGCACGGTGGAGGCGAAAGATTTCGCCGCGCTCGGAGACTTCACTTCAGGTCTACTTTGACCGCACCACGCGTGAGGATCCCACATATGGTATCGGGCTGAACACCTTCGACATCGACTTTCAACACCATGTAGCTTGGGGGTCGCGGCAGGACATTGTCTGGGGGCTTGGTTACCGGATGAGCGCTGATGGCACCAGTCCGACGATGCGCATCGGGTTCACGCCACAGAACCGGCTTACCAATCTGTTTAGCATCTATGCGCAGGATGAGATCGCACTTCTGCCCGACCGCCTGCGGCTGAGCGTGGGAGCGCGGCTGGAGCACAACGGATATACAGGATTCGACCTGGAGCCCTCCGCGCGCCTGGCCTGGAGCGTGAACAGCAAGAATATGTTCTGGGGTGCAGTTTCCGGCGCCACCCGCACGCCCGCCCGCAGCGATCTCGATATCCGGGTGAACTACTACGCCTTACCTGGAAACATTCAGACCGGCTTCCTTCCGATACTGGTCAGCTACTTCGGGAGTCCAAACGCGAAGAATGAACGGCTCACAGCATTTGAGGCGGGCTATCGGAATAACTGGACGAGCAGCTTCTCGCTGGATACGACGGTATTTTACAACCGCTATCGCGATCTGGAATCGTTGGAACCGGGGGCCGAGGGCGTGGAGATGACTCCCGCGCCGCCGCATGTGCTTGTTCCGACTACTTTCGGCAACGGGCTATACGGCGAGACGCACGGCATAGAAGTCTTTGCGAATTGGAAGGCGGCGAGTCATTGGACTCTAAGCCCCAGCTATGCGTTGTTCTCCATGCACTTGCATAAATTCGCCGACAGCCTGGATACGACATCTGCCCAGTCAACCGAAGGTGGCACGCCGGATCACCAGGCGCAGTTACGTTCCAGCGTCAGCCTACCGAAAAATCTTCAGTGGAATGCATCGGCATATTTTGTCAACCGCCTTCCGGCGCTGGCCATTCCCTCTTATACGCGGGTTGACACGGGGTTGACCTGGCGAACGGGCGAGCGTTTCTCCATTAGCGCGGTGGGGCAAAACCTGTTCAGCAATCGTCACATGGAGTATTCCGGACTTGATTCCACCGAACTGCCTGGACTGATGCGGCGATCCGCATACGCAAAAATAGTGTGGTCATTCTGAGGGGAGGCAGATTCTGAATCGAGCAGGCCACAATCCGGCAAGGGAAAGACCATCCGAGCGAACATGCGTTTCTGCTCGAATCATGGTATTTCTCTGCCTGGTTTTGATTTTTTCCAGTGCGTTGAAGCCTGCCCGCGCCCAAACCACAGCCGAAGAGTACCAGATTAAAGCAGCGTTTCTTTTCCATTTTGCGCAGTTTGTAGAGTGGCCAGACAGCAGCATGAACGGCAGAGACCTCTCGCTGAATCTGTGCATCTTTGACGGCGATCCGCACCTGATGGAAATACGCAACTCCATCGAGGGAAAACCGATCGGCCCCCGAATATTTCACGTCCGCGAACTCAGCCCGGCGCAGGAAATCCAGGGATGCCACATCCTCTTTATCAGCCGGGACGAAGTCCGCCGGCAGAGTGCGATGCTTAAAAGCCTGCGCGGCCTGCCCGTCTTGACGGTGGGTGAAACGTCCAACTTTCTGACGGACGGCGGGATGATCCGCTTTCACACGGTAGACAATAAAATCCGCTTCGACATCAACCTCGGAGCCGCCGATTTGTCTCATCTGAAAATCAGCTCTCGTCTGCTGATGCTGGCCACCACGGTGAATCGCGGCTACGGGACGGAAGCGGGGAGGTGAGGCGATGCGCATCAGAGACTTCTCCATCCGCTTCAAGCTGGCTCTGCTGATCCTTACCGCCAGCATGCTTGCCGTGCTTTTGGCTTCACTGGGCTTCGCTGAGTACGAGCGCCAGAGCTATCGAGCGAGCGCGGTGCGCGAATTAACTGCGCTAGCGGATACGCTGGGCGCAAACAGCGCAGCGTCGCTGGCATTCAACGATCAGGGAACGGCTAAAGCGATGCTGAGCGCCCTGGCTACTGAACCAAATCTTCGGGCTGCCCGTCTGTACGATAACCAGGGACGCATTTTTGCCGAATACCGCAGTCCCGGCACGCAGCGCAATTTGAATCTACCCGCGCGACGTGAGGACGGAGCCTATTTTGATGGTTATACCCTTACACTTTACCGGGGAGTTCTTCTCAACGGGGAACGCACTGGCTCGATTGAACTGATCTTCGACTTACGCGCTTTCCGCGCACGGCTGTACCAATACGCGAAGATCGCAATTCTTGTGCTTCTACTCTCAGTTCTGGCCAGCTTTGTGGTCTCCTTGCGCCTGGCGCGCATTATCGGAGATCCGCTGGTGCAACTGGCCGACGTGGCGCGGCGCATTTCGATCGACAAGGACTATTCGGTGCGCGCGCAAATGGATTCCGGCGGCGAAACCGGTCTTCTGGTGGATTCCTTCAACGAGATGCTCTCGCAGATCGAATCGCGCGAAGAAGCGCTCAAGACCGCGCTCAGTTCCTTTGAGGAGAGCGAGGAGCGCTATGCGCTGGCCGCGCGGGGCGCAAACGACGGCCTGTGGGACTGGAATCTGTCTACCGACAAAATTTACTTCTCCCCCCGCTGGAACCATATGCTAGGCTACGCGGAGAGCGAACATTGGTCAGGACCCGAAGAGTGGTTCAGCCACATTCATGCCGACGACCGGGAGCGGGTGCGCGCGGAAATAGCCGCGCATCGCGAGAACAAAACCCCAGAGTTCGTGAGTGAATATCGCATGCGTCACAAATCGGGCGGCTATATCTGGACGCTTAGCCGCGGCATCGCGATCCGCAAGAAATCCGGTGAGGCGATCCGCATGGCCGGCTCACAGACAGACATCACCGAAGGCAAGACCGCCGACCCGCTGACCGGCATTCCCAACCGCCTCTACTTTCTTGACCGCCTGGAGTCGGCCATCGATACCGCCAGTAAACAAGAGACGATATTTGCTGTTCTGTTTATCGATCTTGACGGTTTCAAAATGGTAAACGACAGCCTGGGACACGCCGCCGGAGATGAGTTGCTCATCGACGTGGCGGGAAGGCTGCGCGCCAGCATTCGCACCAGCACCCGCCAGGGCGGCCCCACGCAATCGGTAGTGGCGCGCATTGGCGGTGATGAGTTCGCCATTCTGCTCGGCCATATTCAGCGCGAGGACGATCCTGCGATCGTAGCAGGGCGAATTTTGGAGCGGCTCAGTGATCCTTTTCATCTGGAGGGACGCCGCACGTTTGTCACCGCCAGCATAGGTATCGCCCTCAGCAATACCGGCTTCACCCCCGAAGACCTGTTGCGCAATGCGGACACTGCCATGTATCACGCCAAGACCAGTGGCAAGGCGCGCTTCGAATACTTCAACGAGGGATTGCGGAAGCAGGCCATCACTCGTTTTGAGATGGAAACCGGTTTGCGCAAAGCCATCGACGAAGGGCAACTGGTGGTGTATTACCAGCCGATAGTCTCACTGAGCGATCGCCATATTTGCGGCTTCGAGGCGCTGGTGCGCTGGAATCATCCCGAACGCGGGCTCGTCCCCCCAAATGATTTCATTCCCATCGCCGAGGAAAGCGATCTTATCCTCCACCTGGGGCGCTGGGTTCTTCGCGAGTCTTGCCGGCAGATGGCGGCATGGCAGAAGAGCTTCGCTCTCGACAAGCCTCTCACCATCAGCGTCAATGTTTCCGCGCGGCAGTTGAGCGATTCACGTCTGATGGAGGATGTGGAACTTGCGCTGGCCGAAAGCGGATTGAAACACGAGTCGCTGGCGCTGGAGATGACGGAAAGCTCGATTATGGGAGATGCGGAGCAGACACTAGCTACGCTTGACCGCCTGAAGAAGATGAACATCAGGCTGGAGATCGACGACTTTGGAACCGGCTACTCTTCGCTGAGTTACCTGCAGCAGCTTCCCTTCGATGTTCTCAAGATCGACCGCTCCTTTGTGCGTGAGTTAAGCGCGGGAAAAGGCAGCCTGGACATCGTCAAGGCAATCCTGCAACTGGCACACTCGTTTCATCTGGAGGTCATCGCAGAAGGCGTAGAGACGGAGGAGCAACTCAGCGTCCTGCGCGCATTAGGCTGCGGTTATCTCCAGGGTTACCTGTTCTCAAGACCAGTCGACGCCGAAACCGCGGAACGGCTTTTCCTGACTTCTCGCACGTCCAGCCTTCCTATCCTTGCATCTGCTCCAGTCGTCCTTGACAATCCAGGAGGATAACAACCATCTACATTTCGATTCGTTCAATTATTGAACCATCAAATTTATAAAGGGAACATACGTCGTGACATCGCCCGCAAAACACCATCCTTTCAGACAGAATACACATTTTCTAACCAGATCCGATAACGCGAGAGTAAATACTATAACTATTAACAGAATGCACTACTTTAACTAAATGAAACCCCGACTCAAATTGAGGACAGTTCATCTCTCTCTTTCCATCATTTGCGCAATCTGCTTGGCTGCTTTGTCCAGCGCGGGACGCATTTTTATCCACGCTTCAGCAGTAGTGCGATGCTCCACCGAGTCATAAGTCTTCCCATCTAAAACGACATGGGCTGGCAAAGAACGCATGTCGGTGATTCCACATTGATCGTGAAACGATATTACTTGCTTGTTATCGGCGACTGTCCGGCAGCATATCCATTCCAAGCCCAATACTTCAAAGGCGCATCGGTAGATCAGCAGAGCGCTTTCTATCGCCGCAAGAGACTTTCGGCGAATAACCCATCGGCCCCACTCGCCATTCGTTCCCTCGTCGTCCACATCATAAATAGCGATCAGTCCCTCTGCATGGCCAGTGTTGTTCCGCTCTATTACAAAGTAGTAATCGCCAGGGCGCTGGTAATAGGATGCAAACCATGCCAACTGACGCTCAGGATCTGGTAGAGTCCGGTTGATATAGCGGTTCCGTTCAGGGTCGCAACGAAGCTCGAGAACCAGCGATACATCCTCGTCTGCAATCGGACGGAGGCGAAAGGCATAGCCAGTCATCGTTATATCGTGTTTCATTGCTCTCGTGTTCCTATCTTGTTGCGTTCCACAAGTTCGAGGACTTCAACTATTATGGCTCCAAACTAATACGAGCATTGGATGATACATGGGCAAGAGAGCTGATGAGATCATTCCGCAATGTTAGGCTCCTGAATTTGTAAAACATACATATAGTAGCGTAAGTGGGACTGCTCATAAAACAGAAAAATAATCGTACGCCAATAGTGGATTCTAAGCCCCAGCTTTTGGTCCAGAGATCCAAGCCCATATTGAGATTCCGCTCACGCTGCGCGGCCTTGATGCTGCGGTCACTTACGCGGATCGGAGTTTTTTAAGACCGTCTCTGTTTGTGTGCTGCGAAACTTATCCAGCCGTTGCGCGATTGCCTTATCCTCTAACGCCAGAATCGCCGCAGCAAAGAGCCCCGCATTTTTCGCGCCTGCTTCCCCTATAGCAAACGTCGCTACCGGAATTCCCGCCGGCATTTGCACCATCGACAACAGCGAGTCAAGGCCATTCAGAGCGCTGCTCTTCATGGGGACGCCCAGCACCGGCAGAGTCGTCTTGGCCGCAACGAATCCCGCCAGATGTGCCGCTCCGCCCGCCCCGGCAATAATCACGCGCAGCCCGCGCGCCTTTGCGCTCTCGGCATACTGCAACGTCTTGTCCGGAGTGCGGTGAGCAGAGATTACCTGCGCTTCATACGCGATGCCAAGCTCGTCGAGCACTTTGGCCGTGGCTTCCATCGCCGGCCAATCGGACTTCGATCCCATCATGATTCCAACGTCGATTCTTTTCTTCGCTTCCGCCATCATGCCCTCCACTTGTGCAACACTTCTACGAACGCGACCTGCTCCAGCGCCTGTACGCGGCTCTGCAACATCTCCGCGGTATCTCCCGGCAGCACCGGGCAACGCTTCTGCAAAACAATCGGGCCGCCATCGACTTCTTCAGTCACCTGATGAATCGTACACCCGGTCTCGCTGACGCCCGCGGCCAGCACCGCCTCATGCACTTTCAGATTCATCAGCCCGCCAAAGGCAGGCAGCAGCGAGGGATGAACATTCAACAGCCTTCCCCGCCACGCATTTACAAACTCTTCAGAGACGATGCGCATGTAGCCGATCAGTAGCACCAACTCCGTTCCAGCCTCGCGCAAAGCTTCGCTTACTTGCTGATCATAGTCCTCGCGCTGCAACCCCGCCGGATCGAGAGACAGCGCACGAACTCCATGCCTCGCGGCGCGCTCAAGGATTGGTGCAGATTTATTGTCCGACGCCACCAGCACAATTTCGATATCGATCTTGCCCGCTGCAATCGCATCGAGAATTCCTTGCAGTGCCGTTCCGCGAGTTGATCCGAGAACGCCGACCTTCAAGCTCATGCCGATCGCACCGCCTTCATGTGCTCCACGCGCCGCGCGAGGGACGGCGCGGTCCCGATATCCGTGCGATGGAAGAACGGCCCCGGAATCTGACGGACAACTCGCTCGCACACAGACTCCGCCTCGGTAATCGTCGCGGCGGTCCCTACAACCGCAAGCGTGCGCGAGCCGGTCGCAATCAACTGACCATCCTTCACATCGACGGCGCTCAGGTACATCGTGACTCCGTCGGGCAACTCCGCCGGCAGCAGCAACTCATCGCCCTTGCGTGGATTGTCCGGATAACCTTCGGGCACGACGTACTTGCATACGCTGGCCTTGGGCGCGAAACGCACGACACAATCAGCCAGCTTCGTGTCCACGATGGCGCGGCAAATTTCTACGAAATCCGTCTCCAGCAGCGGCAACAGATTCAGCGATTCAGGATCGCCGAAGCGGGCGTTGTATTCGATCAGCTTTACGCCGTCGTGCGTGGCCATAAATCCGCCATAGAGAATTCCCCGGTAAGGCGCGCCACACTCGGCAGCCAGCGCCGAGGCAACCCGCTGATTGATCTCCTGCGCCGCCGCAATGTCAGCATCTTTCAGAAAGGGCAGCTTGTGGTCCTCGTCCGTGTAGGTTCCCATGCCGCCCGTGTTCGGTCCCTTGTCGCCCTCGTACGCGCGCTTGTGATCCTGCACCGCGGGCATGTTCCGCAAGGTCTTGCCATCGCAGAAACTCATCAGAGAAAATTCTTCGCCCTCGACCTTCTCTTCGACGACAAACGGATGCTTGCGAGCAACCAATTCGCGGCAAAACGCAAGGCTGTCCTCGAGCGAGAGCAGATGATCGCCGCAGACTTTGACACCCTTACCGCCAGCCAATCCATCGTCCTTGATGACATGCCGATTTGCGTAGCGCGCTAAAACTTCTTCGAGTCCATCGAGAGACGTGAAACGTTGAAAGAAGGGATTGCCCGGAATTTTGTACTTCGCCAGCAACTCACGCGCAAAGCCTTTGCTCGACTCGATGCGCGCCAGACTCTGCGTGGGGCCAACGACAGGAATCTTCGACGCCCACAGCGCGTCTGCAACCCCCGCAGCCAGAGGAGCCTCCGGACCAATCACGGCC
The DNA here is from genome assembly GCA_964520005.1 of uncultured Occallatibacter sp. Lineage (GTDB taxonomy): Bacteria > Acidobacteriota > Terriglobia > Terriglobales > Acidobacteriaceae > Telmatobacter. The sequence goes on along the minus strand of CAZFMB010000031.1, from coordinate 31,338 downwards.
ATGGTTACATGCTGCGCAAGAGCGAACGCGGCCACCTCCGCCGGATTCGTAATGCAACCAATGCCATAGGTGGAACAAAGGCTCGCAATGCCTGGATTGCGTGCGCCGCTAAAGCACGCCAGCATAAGCGACGACGACGAGCGCGCCAACGCTGCCGCGATCGCATGCTCGCGCGCTCCAGAACCAACAATGAGAATCGTCTCGTTCATTTCGCCAGACTCGCCAACACGGTCGCTTCGAGCGGCCGCAGGTCCGGCTCAAATGCCGTCCCTGTAATCTTTTCGAACAATTGTATGTATCTCGCGGCAAGCTCCGCGATCAGATCGTCCGGCGGCGTCGGCAGCACGGCGTCCTTGTACGGGTCGCAGCGCTCGCGGAACCACAGACGGAAGAACTCCTTATCGATCATGTTGGGTTCCTGCCCCGCAGCCAGCCGTTCTGCGTAGCTGTCGGCCATCCAGTAGCGGCTCGAATCCGGAGTATGTATTTCGTCAACCAACAGAATCTCGCCATTGTCCGCGATGCCGAACTCATATTTTGTATCTACCAGAATCAGCCCGCGGCTGGCGGCAATCTTCTGGCCGAATGCAAACAGCTCGAGCGTCTTGGCCGAAGTAAACTCCCACTGCTCCGCTGTCAGCCATCCCTCGGAGACGATTTCCTTTGGTGTAACCGGCCGGTCGTGCGTTGTCTCCTTGGTCGTTGGCGTGACTATGTTCTGCGCTAATCGCTCGTTCTTCTTCATGCCCTCGGGCAGCGCGTGGCCGCAGTAATTTCTTACGCCATTCTTGTACTGTGTCCAGATGGATGTATCGGTCGATCCAGTCATATAGCCGCGCACAACAAACTCGATGAGCAGCACCTTACACTTGCGTGCGATCAGCGCGTTGGCATGCGGACTCGCAATCACATGGTTGCCGACAATGCCGCGAGTCTGCTCAAACCAATACAGAGACGTGCGATTCAGAACCTGCCCCTTGAATGGAATCGCGCCCAGCAGGCGGTCGAAGCCGCTCTGCCGGTCGGTGGTCACCAGCAACAGGCGTCCATCATTCGTCTCATATGTGTCGCGCACTTTGCCTGCATACTTCGCCTTCAGCGGCAGATTAGTCGCCGTCAGGCAATGAGGAATTGCATCGAGCAATACTTTTCGATCCATCTCATTTCACTCCATGAAAACGCACTCCGGATGCACCCGCTTCCACGCGACCCAGCTCCCAAACACGAAGCGCAGGAAAGCTCGCAATGGCAGCCGCCAACTTGCTCAGCAACCCCGGCGGCGCAATTAGCACCAATCCCACGCCCATGTTGAAGGTGCGATGCATCTCGAGATCGTCGATATTTCCCAGCCGTTGCATTAGCGCAAAAATCGGCTGAGGCGTCCACGTCGCGCGATCAATCACGACGCCCAATCCCTCCGGCAAAATGCGCGGCACATTCTCCACCAGCCCGCCGCCGGTGATATGCGCCATGCCCTTCACCGGAATGCCAGCGCCGAGGATGTTCCTCACCGGCGCAATATAGTTTGTATGGGGTGCGAGCAACGCATCCGCAATCGATTTTCCGGCTAGCTCCTCGGGCCGCGCATCAATTGCGTAACCGCCAATCTCGAAGATCAGCTTGCGCGCCAGCGAGAACCCATTGGTATGCAGGCCGCTGGAGTTGATAGCGTACAGCACATCGCCCGCAACAATATTGGCTCCCGACAGTAAACGCTCGCGGTCCACCACCCCGGTCACAAAGCCAACCACATCCAGGTCGCCCTCCGCATAAACCGCGGGCATCTCCGCTGTCTCTCCACCCACCAGCGCAATGCCGGCCTCAATGCAAGCAGCGCTCATACCGCGCACCAGCGCCTCCACAATCTCCGGCTCGGTCTTGTGAAAGCCCAGGTAGTCGAGAAACGTAAGCGGCGTAGCTCCCATCACCACAATGTCGCCCGCGACGGCAAAGACCAAGTCGCGGCCCAGCTCTTCATAGCGGCCAGCCATCACTGTCACTTTGCTCTTGGTGCCGACGCCATCGGTGCTCTGCACCATGACCGGGTCCTTCAGGCTCTTCAGCGCATCGCCCAGTGCAAAGAGCGCTCCAAAGGAGCCCAGCCCGGTGAGTACCGCCGACGGATGCTGCTTGTGGGTTTCGGTCACGTGCGACTTGATGCGTCGCACCGCCTCGTTGCCGGCCTCGATGTCCACTCCCGCGGATTTGTAATCCACCTTTGAACTCACACTCTCTCCTAGCCAACCCACTTGCGCGCGTTGTCAAACATCCGCTGCCACGGGCTATCTTTCGGTTCGTGCATTTTGTCCCGCACCCAGGTGTGCTGCACGCCCAGAAAAACGCGTTCCGGATGAGGCATCACAATCAGCGCTCGCCCGTCCGTGCTACTTAGACCCGCAACGCCTTGCACAGAGCCGCTGGGGTTCAGCGGATAATGCTCGGTAACTTTGCCATACGTATCAATGTAACGTAGCGCGATCTGAGAGTCCGCCGCGATGTTGCTCACGTGGCCCTCGCCGTGCGCAGTAACGATGGGAACGCGCGCGCCTGCCATGTCCGCGAAAAACAGCGAAGGAGAGTCCTGAATCTCCACCATGCACAGTCGCGCCTCAAACCGCGCCGACAGATTGCGGCCAAAGCGCGGCCAACTCGCTGCTCCGGGAATGATCTCGCGCAACTGCGCCATCATTTGGCAGCCGTTGCAGACGCCTAGCGCAAAGCTGTCCGGGCGCGCGAAGAACTTCGTGAACATCTCCTTCAGCCTGTCGTTGAAGAGGATGGTCTTTGCCCAGCCGCTGCCTCCGCCTAACACGTCACCATAGGAAAATCCGCCGCATGCGGCTAGCCCATTGAACTCCGCAAGGCTCACGTGCCCAGTGAGCAGATCGCTCATATGCACATCGACGGCGGCGAAGCCTGCGCGATCAAAGGCCGCGGCCATTTCCACCTGCCCATTCACGCCCTGTTCGCGCAGAATGGCAACTCGCGGGTGCGCGGTATGCACAAACGGCGCACTCACCCGTTCCGATCGATCAAACGGCACGCTCACAAAAAGTCCGGGGCGCTTCGCATCTTCGAGCAGCGCGAACTCCTGCCGCGCGCTCTCCGGATTATCGCGCAGCGACTGAATGTGAAAGCTGGTCTCCGCCCACATCTTGTGCAGCGCAGTGCGCGTGTTGCGATAGACAATTTGTCCGCCGCCGCGAATCACAAACTCATTGCCTGGCGCGCCTCGCCCAATCACTTGCGACGCAACGCCGGCAGCGTTGAGCTGCGCAAGCACCCCAGCAACATCCTTTGCCGCGACCTGTGCCACCGCGCCCAGCTCTTCATTGAACAGCTCTGCCAAGCCAGCAACCGGTAAATCAATCTCCAGCCCCATTCGCCCGGCAAAGGCCATTTCCACCAGCGTCACGAACAGCCCGCCATCGCTGCGGTCGTGATAGGCCAGCAGCTTCCTCTCGCGGTTGAGCTGCTGCAGCGCCGCGAAGAATGCCTTCATCACCTCTGCCGACGGCGCGTCCGGAGCCTCATCGCCAACCTGCCCGTATACCTGCGCCAAACACGATCCGCCCAGCCGATTCTTTCCCTCGCCAAGATCAATCAGGATCAGCGATGCATCGCCTTCGCATAACTGCGGCGTCAGCGTGCGGCGCACATCGCTGACCGGAGCAAACCCCGAGACGACGAGCGACAAGGGCGATACCACAATTTTTGTCTCGCCGTCTTCACTGGCCCACTTCGTCTTCATGGACATTGAGTCTTTGCCCACCGGAATCGTCATTCCCAGCGCCGGGCAAAACTCCATTCCCGCCGCATGAACGGCGTCGAAAAGCTTCTGATCCTCTTGCGCCTCACCTGCCGCCGCCATCCAGTTTGCAGAGAGCTTGATGTCGCCTAGCTTACCAACCTGATTGAGCCCGATTGCCGCGCCCGCCAGATTTGTGATCACCTCGCCCACAGCCATACGCGCCGATGCAGCCGCATCGATCACCGCCAACGGCGTTCTCTCGCCGATGGCCATCGCTTCGCCCCACAAAGAATCGTACGCGCCCAGCGTGACCGCGCAGTCGGCCACCGGGACCTGCCACGGCCCCACCATCTGATCCTGCACAATCAGCCCGGTAATGCTGCGGTCGCCAATGGTAATTAAAAATGATTTCGACGCAATCGTTGGAAGACGCAGCAGCCGCTCCACTGCATCTGAAATGGTTACGCCTGAAAGATCGAGCGGCGTGGCGGCAATCTTTGTCCGCGCAAATTCGCGCTCCATCTTGGGCGGTTTTCCAAAGAGCGCGTGCAGCGGCAGGTCGATGGCTTTCACGGCATGATCGCTGAGTGTGAGATGCGGCTGCTGCTCCGCCGTCCCGATTACAGCAAACGGACACCGCTCACGCTCGCAGATGGATTCAAACAGGGGCAGATTTTCGGGCGCAATCGCCAGCACGTAGCGCTCCTGCGCCTCATTGCACCAAACTTCCAGCGGGCTCATCCCCGCCTCGCCGCGCGGAATCGCATTCAGATCAAAACTTCCTCCGCAGCCTCCGTCCTTAACCAATTCAGGAAACGCATTCGACAATCCGCCCGCGCCCACATCGTGGATAAACGCAATCGGATTGGCCTCGCCGCGCTGCCAGCAGCGGTCGATGACCTCCTGCGCGCGGCGCTCCATCTCCGCGTTATCGCGCTGCACGGACGCAAAATCCAGATCCGTATTTCCGCTGCCCGCGCTGCTGGAGGCAGCTCCGCCGCCAAGCCCAATCAGCATTGCCGGGCCGCCCAATGCAACCAGCGCATAGCCGGCCTTGATGGCGCCTTTCTCAATATGCTCGGCGCGAATATTTCCCAACCCGCCCGCTAGCATAATCGGCTTGTGATACCCGAAGACCGTGACTTCAGGGTTCACGCTCGACTGCTCATAGGTGCGGAAGTATCCGAAGAGCGCCGGCCTGCCATATTCATTGTTGTATGCAGCCGCGCCCAACGGACCATCTATCATGATCTCCAGCGGCGAAGCAATATGCGCAGGCCGCCCATACGCGCGCTCCCAGGGTTGCGGCGCTTGCGGCAGATTCAGATTTGAAACTGTAAAGCCGCACAACCCGGCCTTGGGTTTCGCTCCGCGCCCAGTCGCTCCTTCATCACGTATCTCGCCGCCCGATCCTGTCGCTGCTCCCGGCCATGGCGAGATTGCCGTGGGATGATTGTGCGTCTCCACCTTTAGCAATGTGTGAATATCTTCTTGGTGATATGCATAGGCAGCGTTTGCTGGATCAGGAAAAAATCTTCCGCCGCGCCCGCCGCGAATCACCGCTGCGTTGTCGCGATATGCCGAGAGGACATTCTCGCCCGACACCTCATTGGTATTGCGAATCATCTGGAACAACGTTCGCGGCTGTTTTACTCCGTCAATTGTCCAGTTTGCATTGAATATCTTATGGCGGCAGTGTTCGCTGTTGGCCTGCGCGAACATATACAACTCGACGTCGGTGGGATTGCGCTTGAGCCGCTTGAATTCCGCGACCAGGTAATCGATTTCGTCGGAGGCAAGCGACAGCCCCAGTTCGCGATCCGCCGCGGCAATCGCCGCTGCTCCCAAGCCCAGCACGTCGATATGACCGAGCGCCTTCTGCTCACGCAGCGCAAACAGAGCCTGCAACTCATTGGCGCTTTCGAAAAACACGCTCTCTGTCATGCGATCATGCAACGCACCGGCAAGTACGCGGAGATCGACTGCGCTGGAGGAAACGATGCGCACCACGCGCGCGCGCTCAATCCGCTCGATGGCGTGAAAGCCCGTATTGTGCAGAATGTCTGTCGCCTTGCTTGACCAAGGTGACTGCGTTCCCACGCGTGGCGCAATCCACACGCATTGGCCCGCTGCGCACTCCACACCAGCGCCAAGCAACTCTGCCAGCCTGTGGTGATCGATCCCGCGCTCAGAATCTTTGTGCAGCAGCAGCAAATACATATACGACGCCTCGACCGCCGTCACGCCGGCATCGATGGCGCGCAACCGCGCGGCCAATCGTGCGCCCTCAAACTCCGACAGCGCCGATGGCCCGGGCAGCACCTGTACCGTCATGCCGTTAGAGGTGAGCCCAGAGATTTCTTGTGATATGGCTTGCGACATCTTCTGTGTGTTTGGCAGTGTCGTTCCGTTGTTGTTCCAGCGTGTTGAGATACTCTTCCGTGATGTCTCCGGTGACGTACTTCCCATCGAAGATAGCCGTGTCAAAGTGAGTGAGCTCGGGTGCGGCCTCGGTAATTGCTTGTTTCAAATCATCAAGGTCCTGGAAGATCAGCTCGTCGGCGCCGATATTTTTTGCCAGTTCCTGCACGCTCCGCCCGCTGGCAATCAATTCCGATCGCGCCGGCATATCGATTCCATACACATTCGGAAAACGCACCGGAGGCGCGGCCGAGCAAACATAGACCTTCTTCGCGCCCTGCTCCCGCACCATGGCGATAATCTCTCGAATTGTCGTTCCGCGCACGATGGAATCATCGACCAGCAGTACATTCTTTCCCTGAAAAAACTTTGGGATGGGGTTCAGCTTGCGGCGAACCGACCGTTTGCGCTGCGCCTGCCCGGGCATGATAAACGTCCTGCCCACGTAGCGGTTCCTCACCAGCGCATCGCGATAGGGAAGCTTCAACTGCGCGGCAATCTCCTGCGCTGCCACCCGGCTCGTTGAAGGAATCGGAATCACCACGTCGATGGGCAGATGCGCCCACTCCCGCTTGATCTTATCCGCAAGTTTAGTCCCCATATTGATGCGGCACTGATACACCGACGCGCCATCCACCACCGAATCCGGCCGCGCCAGATAGACGAACTCGAAGATGCAAGGAGATTTCTCATGGGCCTGCGGGCTCACATGCTGGTGGACTTTGCCCTCCATATCGATGAAGATCACCTCGCCAGGCGCTAGGTCATGGACCAACTCAAATCCGCTCCCTTGCAGCGCAACGCTCTCCGAAGCAAACATGTGCTCGGTGTCTTTGCCCTGGCCTCGAATGCCATACACCAATGGACGAATACCATGCAGATCGCGGAATCCAATCATGCCCACGCCGGCGACCATGGCAATAGCCGCGTATCCGCCCTTGCATCGCTGGTGAACCTCTTCCACTGCCGCAAAAATATCCAACTCGGTGGGCTTGACTACGCCTCGCTTCGCCAACGCATGAGCAAAAACGTTCAGCATCACCTCAGAGTCGGAGCTGGTGTTCAAATGCCGCTTGTCCGTCTGGAACAAGCTGTCCACAATCTCCACGACGTTTGTCAGGTTGCCATTGTGCGCGAAGATAATCCCATACGGCGAGTTGACGTAGAAGGGCTGCGCCTCAGCCACCGACGAGCAGCCGGCAGTGGGGTAGCGCACATGCCCCACGCCCATATCACCCAGCAGCCGCGCCATATTGTCTGCTTTGAAGACATCCGTGAGCAGGCCATTCCCCTTCTCGAGATAAAACCGGTCTTCAAAGCACGTTGCGATGCCCGCGGCATCCTGGCCGCGATGCTGAAGCATGGAAAGGCTTTCATAAAGGACTAAGCTAACCGCACTATGCCCGAAGACGCCGACAATACCGCACATGGTGCCTCACTGCCTGGCTGATGCCGGAGGAACTTCGTTTTGGTCACGAACTCCACCAGCGGAAAAAAGCTGAAGTTGCCGGTTTCATTCAGATTCCGGCTCAACGAAAGGGGTTAGTGGAGACAATTTGACCAGGCCGTACAACCATCGCCAGTCGAAAACAATCGCCCTCCTCCATCATCGCTCATCCGGATGAGGAAAAATCGTACAAATATCATGCAGAAGAAGATTTGCAGATAAAAAAGCCGCCCTGACACAACCAGACTAATCACTCGACATAAAAAGTCAAGTCTGTGGCAAAATCGCGGCAAAAGGCCCAATTCTGATGGTATTTTGTTGCTGTTGAAGCAAAATCGACCCGGCATCGTACAGAAATCAATACGATATACTCAACATATAGGGAGACTGGCGAATGTCCATGGAGCCCTTTTACGATCCAACCCAGTCCTATCTGGGATATTTTGAGCACGACCCGCTCGGCCTCTTCGCCGGCACAACTCCTACTTCCCAAAACATGAACAAGGAGCAAACGCATGAGCTATGAGGCCCGCAGCCGCGAGATTGCAGAGGCGTTGATTGCGATTGAGGGAGTTTGTTTTCTGCCCGCGGCGCCGATCACCTTCAAGTCAGGGATCAAGTCCCCGGTTTACTGCGACAATCGGCGGTTTCCATTCTGGCCGGAACAATGGGCAAAGGTGATTCGCGGCTTTGAGGCTCTGCTCGCCGAAGGAGAGATTCCAGTAGATGTTGTTGCGGGCGTTGAGGCAGCGGGAATTCCGCATAGCGCGGCGCTGGGTTATTCGATGCGCCTGCCCTCGGTCTTTATTCGAAAAACTCTGAAGGAGCATGGCACCAGGAAGCGTGTCGAGGGCGGCGATGTGACGGATAGGCTGGTTGTATTGGTTGAGGATCTGGTGACAACCGGTGGCAGCAGTATTGCGGCTGTTGAGGCTTTGCGCGCCGAGGGAGCCGTTGTCCACGATTGCCTGGCTATCATCAGCTATAACTTCCCAGAGTCGGTGTCGCTTTTTGAAAAAGCAGGTGTGCGGCTTCATGCGGCAACGACGTTTCAGGCGGTGCTGGAGATAGCGCTGGAGCGCGAGATGATCGACGAGTCTGGCGCGGCGGTGGTGCGCGACTGGCTTCAGGAACCGCATTCGTGGGCCAAACGGCATGGTTTCGAGTAGAGGGCGATGAACACAGCGATGGAAAAGTTCGAGCAGAGAGCGGACGCGGTGAATTCACTGCTGTGCGTTGGGCTTGATCCTGAACTCGACCGCATCCCCGCACGCTTCAAGAACGAAGCGTCGCCGATATTTGCCTTCAATCGATGGATCATTGAGCAGACTCATCCGTATGTTGCCGCGTACAAGCCCAATATGGCGTTTTACGAGTTTCAAGGCTCGCAGGGAATTGCGGAACTTGAGCTGACAATGAAATTTCTGCGCGACGAGCATCCTGATATTCCCACAATTTGCGATGCAAAGCGCGGCGATATTGGAAACTCAAATCGCGGGTATGCGGCTTCTATCTTCGATGTCATGGGTTTTGATGCTGTCACGCTGCATCCGTATCTCGGCAAAGAGGCGCTTGCTCCGTTTCTGGAGAGGCGCGACAAGGCGTGCATCATCTTGTGCCGGACATCAAACCCTGGTGCAGGCGAGTTTCAGGATCTCGTATCTGGCGGCAGGCCGTTGTGGGAGACGGTTGCCATGCGCGTGAGCACGGAATGGAATATCGCGGGAAACTGCATGTTAGTTGTCGGGGCCACCTACCCGGAGGAGATGAGAAGAATTCGAGCGATTGCGCCGGCGATTCCGTTTCTTGTGCCGGGGGTGGGCGCTCAGGGTGGCGATGTGGCGGCGGTTGTTTCCGCGGGCCTGGACGCGCAGGGCAAGGGAATTTTAATCAGCAGCTCGCGGGGGATTCTTTTCAGCGAGGACCCGGCGGCCGCGGCGCGCGATCTGCGCGATGAGATCAACGCCGCGAGAAAGGCTGCCCATGCTGCGCGTTGAGGGAAGGATCGCCAATCATAATCGCGAGTTCGAGGGCGCGATAGAAATCAATACAGAGACCGGTCTGATTGAGCAAATAGGGCCGATGATAGGTAAAAGCGATCTTGATCTTGGCGGTCAGATTATCTTCCCCGGCTTTGGCGATCTGCATATTCACGCACGGGAAGATGTGAGCCAGTCGCAGGTTTATCAAGAGGACTTTGCGACCGTATCCGCCGCGTCCATCCATGGCGGGGTGACGCATTTCGCCGACATGCCGAACAATCCTATTGCGCCGGTGGACGATGCGAGGTATGCAGAGAAGGAAAAATTGACGGCGAAATCGGCCGTGCATGTGACGCTGTATGCGGGAATTGGGCCGGAGACCAGCCCTCTTCTGCGGCATGTGCCTTACAAGGCGTTCATGGGGCCGTCTGTGGGAGATTTATTTTTTACTTCGCGGGAGCAGCTTGAAGGCGTGCTCGAAAAGTATCGCGGACAGAATGTCAGCTTCCACTGCGAGGACCCTGCGATTTTGCGAGAGAGCAAGGGCGCGGCCACCCATGAGCAGCGACGCCCGGCAAGTGCCGAGATCACGGCGACGGAGTTTGCGCTTGATCTGATTGAGCGATACGGCCTGATCGGCAAGCTATGTCATTATTCGACGAAGGGCGGCCTAGAGAAGATCGCCGCAGCCAAGGCGCGTGGCGTTCGCGTCACGGCCGAGGCTGCTCCGCACCATCTGTTCTTCGACGACTCCATGCTGATGGATAAGAATCGTCTGTGGCTACAAATGAATCCTCCGCTGCGTAGCAGAGAGGACAGGCTGGCGCTGATTGCTGCGCTGCGCGAGGGCCTGGTGGACTATCTTGCCACGGATCATGCTCCCCACACTCCCGAAGAAAAAATGAAAGGCAGGAGCGGCGTGCCCCATCTCGACACCTATGGAGCGTTTGCTACGTGGTTGATGGCGGAGCACGGATTTTCCGCGAAGGATATCGCGCGCGTGTGCGCCTACAATCCGGGTTGCTTTGTGAAGGAATTTCTGCCTCCGGGTTTCGGCAGGGGATTTGGCGTGATCGCGCCGGGATATGCCGGTTCGCTCACCATTCTCAATCCTGATGCGCCTAACGTGATTCGGCGCGAAGAGTTGAAAACGAAGTGCGGCTGGTCTCCGTTTGAGGGATATACGTTGCCTGGCCGCGTGACTTACACCATACTAAAAGGTGTAGTGTACCCGGCAAACTGAGGGAAGGATACCGGTTATGGAAAAGCTCAAGCACGTGATCAGCACGCGGCAGTTCGACGATTCAGAGTTCCTGTTAGGGCTTTTCGAGTCGGCCAATCGAATGGAGCGCGACGACGTTTTTCGCGCACTGACAGGCCCGTTGCGCGGCAGGATTCTCGCCACTCTGTTTTTTGAGCCGAGCACGCGCACGCGGTTTTCCTTTGAGGCGGCGATGCAGAAACTGGGCGGCGGCGTGCTCTCCGCAGAAGACGCTCGCGACAATTCTTCGGCGACAAAAGGCGAGAGCATCGGTGATACCATCCGCGTGGTCAGCGGGTATGCCGACGTGATTGCGATTCGCCACTACGAGGAAGGAACGGCCGAGGCTGCGGCGAAAAACTCTCCGGTGCCCATCATCAATGCGGGCGATGGCGCTGGTGAGCATCCCACCCAGGCGCTGGCCGATATGTACACCATCAAGAAAGAGCTTGGCTGGCTGAGTGGATTGCGTGTCGTGCTGGTTGGCGACCTGCTATACGGGAGGACGATTCACTCTCTGCTGCCGTTGCTGTGCCTGTACTCCGGGGTGACAATCGATCTGATCTCGCCGTCATCGTTGCGCCTGCCCCAGCAGTACCGCGATTATCTGACCAACAAAGAGATTTCATTTCACGAGGGCGAGAGGCTCGAAGGAATTATTGAGCAGGCGGATGTTGCCTATATCACTCGCGTGCAAAGAGAGCGCTTCGCTTCGCAGGCGGACTATGACGCTGTCAAAGATGCGTATGTGATCAATGCGGAGCTGGCAAACCGGATGAAGCCACAGTCCATCATCATGCACGCCTTGCCTCGCGTTAACGAGATCGCTCCGGATGTGGACGGAAATGCCCGGGCGGCATATTTCCGGCAGGCAAAAAATGGCTTGTATATTCGCATGGCCTTGCTGAAATATCTGCTGTCTTAGAAGGCTGCAACTTGTTTGTTTTCAACGTGGGCGTCGAATCCGCCTCCCACTGCCTCCGCCAGTAAATTGTTATTTGTCAATAGAATACAGACTGATTTGCGTTCATCATCAACATTGCGGCCCGTGTGAGCGAAAAATATTCTTGCCCACCGTTAATTAGGGTGCGTATACTTGCCAGATTCCTCAGTAGTTGCTTGAACGCAACTGTTTTCAGCAGTTTCCACCTAACGAATGGAGAAGGAGGTTGTATGGGTAAGATCAACTTGGGCCGCGTAATCCTCGGGGGCATTATCGCTGGGATCATTGCGGATGTTCTTGGTTTCCTAGTCGATGGTGTGTTGCTGGCGCCTACATGGGCTGAACAAATGAAGAAGCTCGGCCATCCCGATTACTCATCAACGCAATTGATTGAGTACAACGTGATCGGATTCGTCTGCGGCTTCGCGCTGATCTGGCTCTACGCTGCCATCCGGCCTCGCTTTGGCGCTGGAGTGAAGACGGCAATCTATGCCGGCCTGGCCTTCTGGTTTGTGGGTACGCTGCTTCCGAACCTCAGCTTCATGTGGGTTAGCGGCTTGTTTGGTCGTCGCCTCATGGCATATACAACCCTCGGCGGCCTTGTCGAGATTGTCGTTGCCGCCATTGTGGGCGCTGCTCTTTACAAGGAATAAGCCTGCTGGTCAGGTTGGACCAGCCTCATTCCAGGCAGATTCCCCTACGGCGTGCAGACCCAAGATCAAATGGGCCTGCGCATCTCTTTCTTAGCGGCAATCCGGCTGGATGAGCAATTTTGACCGCTTATCCGTCCAGCCGAAAAGTTACTTTTGTTTTACACTGTGCGTTTCCACTCCTTATACTAGGGGACGTGCGCCGATGTACATGTAAGAACGGCATCCAGGTTGCAGTTTGCCCCATTCCGGGGAATTTGATAGGCTCAGGCCATCTTCAAGCTGAGGAAAAGGAGACTATTCATCATGGCAGAGGAAAACAAGATTAACGGTCTGGCGTGGTTTTTGGCTGGATTGGGCGTCGGTGCGCTGGTGGGGATTCTTTACGCCCCCAAGAGCGGCCGCGAGACCCGGGAAGAACTGCTCACAGGCGCCCGGGAGGGAACCGAGTATCTGCGCAACCGCACCCGTCAGGCCGCTGAACAGATGGGCAACCTGGTGGAGCAGGGCAAGCAGCAGATGGGCGAATATGTGGAGCGCGGCCGCGAGGTTGTGGACCGCGGACGTGCGCAGTGGGAAGAGTTTGTGGAGCGCGGCAAGAACCTGGTTACCGAACAAACCGGCCGGGTGACAGCGGCTGTTGAAGCCGGACGCCAGGCCTACAAGGCGCCCCCCGTTCCCGGCGAACCCAAGGAGATTTGAGCGAACATTTTCCCCACGCCTTTCCGGTCAGGCCTGATGGCGCGCTGGAAAGCATCAGTCCATTCATCCGGAGTACTGCGCGCGCAACAGATTGCAGCGCAGTCTCCGGATACAACATTGCGGCTTGGTTTGTGTTGCGTGCAAGAGAACTGAACCAGAGCCTATAGATTCACTGAGCGAGATCACTTCAATGCAAATTCATAATCTGGACAATCAAACCATCCTGCTCGCCCTTGCAGTACTAACAGGGCTGGCCATGTTACTGCAGGTATTCATTCTGCTGGGAATCCTCGTTGCCGTGCGCAAGACGGCCAGTTCCATGCAGAAAGAGATCACGAGCATGCGTTCCGCGCTCATGCCCGTTATCTTCGATACGCAGGAAATAATTGCCAGCTCGCGGAATACCCTTGTCAGCACGCAGGCATTAGTCGCCAACGCACAGGGGTTCCTGACCCGTATTTCTCCCAAGGTTGAAGCGGCGGCCGGCGATCTGGTGGAAATTACCAAAGGGCTGCGGGCGCAAACCGCGCAAGTGCAATCCTCCGTGCAGGAAATTGTGGACCAGGTGAGGAAGCAAAGCAATCGCGTGGATAACATGGTCTCCGGCGTCCTGGACACCGCAGACCGTGCCGGAAGCTACGTGAACGATGTCGTCGCCCGGCCGATGCGTCAGATCTCAAGCATTTTATCGGTGGTCAAAGCGGTTGTCGAATCGCTGCGCGGATTCGGAGCGCAGCCTCGCTAGAAATGCTCGGACAATGATAGTGGCCTACTCGTTGTAAGGAGTGGGTTGCACGCTACAGCACTACACAATCCATCCCCCGCCCACGACTTCATCGCCGTCATAAAAGACCGCCGACTGGCCCGGCGTGACGGCGCGTTGAGCTTCGTCGAAGGTGGCGACAATCTCATCGGCGCCGTATGGCTCCAAAGTTGCCCATGCAGGCTCATGGCGGTGGCGAATCTTCGCCTGCACGCGCATCGGCGCGGTCAAATTTGTGATTGAAATCCAGTTCAGATCGCGGGCGCGTAGCGTGAGCGTAGCCAGTTCCTCATCCGCGCCCACAGTGACGCGATGCGTGGCAGGATCGATTTGCAGGACGTACAACGGCGAGGGTGAGCTGACGCCCAGGCCCTTGCGCTGGCCCACGGTGAAGTTGAAAATGCCGTCGTGCCGGCCCAGCACCTCGCCGCTCGCGGTCACCAGCTCGCCCGCCGTCTCCGGCAGCCGCTCACCCTGCTCTTCGAGATAAGCCGTCAAAAACTGCTTGTAGTCGCCGCCGGGGATAAAACAAATCTCTTGAGAATCGGGCTTCTCGGCCAGCGCCAGGCCGTGCTGGCGAGCGACCTCGCGCACCTCCGGTTTGGTCATGCGCCCCAGCGGAAAGAGCGTGTGGGCGAGCTGTTCCTGCGTCAGGCCGAAGAGAAAATAGGTCTGGTCCTTTCCGGAATCAGTGGCCCGCTTCAAAATCCATCGGCCTCGCTTCTGGTCGAACTCGTTCACTGCGTAATGGCCGGTGGCGATGCGATTGGCGCCGATGGAGCGCGCAGTCTGCAAAAGCTGGTCGAACTTCAGATGGTTGTTGCACAGCGAGCAGGGAATCGGCGTGCGCCCGGCGAGGTATTCGGCGACAAAGGGCCGGATAACATCGTTCTCGAAGCGCTCCTGCTGGTTGACGACATAATAGGGAATCTTCAGGTGCTCGGCCACGCGTCGCGCATCGTAAACGTCGTCGAGCGAACAGCAGCGGCCAGCCTTGGGCGCATCGGGAATGCCGTGCTTGCCTGCCAGCCTCGTCTGATCCCAGAGCTGAAGCGTGAGCCCGACGACTGTGCCACCCTCGTGAGCGAGCATCGCCGCCACCGTCGAGGAGTCTACCCCTCCGGACATGGCTACGGCAATGGTTGTGCGCTCTGTCATAAAATTCGAAAGTCAGCCGGTCGAGTACAGTTATTACCCTAACGTTCCCGCCGCCACCGGCGAAATCGCCCGTAAATGTTCGACGGCTTCGGGAACCACTTTCAACACATAGTCCACATCGGCCTCGGTCACGGTCTTCAGCAGGCTGAAGCGCAAACTGGCGCGGGCGCGAGCCTTGTCCAGGCCCATGGCCATCAGCACGTGGCTGGGCTCGGTAGCGCCGGAGTGGCAGGCCGAGCCACCGCTAACAGCCACGCCCTTCAGGTCCATGGCGATTACCAGCGCCTCGCCCTCCACATGATCGAACCAGATGTTGGTGGTGTTGGCCGCGCGGAGTACAGGTTTGCCGTCTTCAGAAGCTCCGTTCACTCCAGTGCCGGAGATTTGCAAGACGCCAGCCTCTAGCTGATCGCGCAATTTGGCCAAGCGATCAATCGTTCCATCTTCCAGTGAGTGCATGGCCAGCTCGGCGGCCTTGGCCAAGCCCACGATACCGGGAACGTTTTCGGTTCCGGCGCGCTGACGCCGCTCATGGCTACCGCCCACCAGCAGCGGTTCAATCGAAGTTCCGCGGCGCACAAACATAGCGCCTGTGCCCTTGGGGCCGTGCATCTTGTGTGCACTGATGGAGCAGAGATGGCAGCCGAAGCGGCGCACATCGAAGCGCACTTTACCCGCGCCCTGCACCGCGTCGATGTGGAAGAAAACTCCGGTATCGGCGGCGATCTTGCCGATCTCTTCCACGGGCTGCAGCACGCCGGTTTCGTTATTGGCCAGCATCACACTGATCAGCCGTGTCTCAGACCGGAGTGCGCGTAGAATGTCCGTCGGATTAATGAGCCCGCTCGCACTGGGCGCGACGAAGGTCGTTTTTACTCCGTGTTGCGCCACGCGATCTGCTGCCCTGAGAACCGCCGAGTGTTCGATTGATGTAGTAATGAAGTGGTCGCCGGGATGCAGCAGCCCGAAGATGGCGGTGTTGTCTCCCTCGGTGCCGCCGGAATTAAAAACCACCTCGGCCTCGTGGCAGTTGAAAAACTCGGCAAGCGTGGCACGCGCGCTGTCCACGGCAGTGTGCGCCTTCTGGCCGTCGAGATGAATCGAGGAAGCGTTGCCGAAGCTCTCCATCCAATACGGGCGCATGGCTTCCATCACCTCTGGCAAAATAGGGGTGGTGGCATTGGCGTCCATATAAACTCGCTTCATCGAAAAAAACTCCTCATTATCGATTGTACCGGAAGATGGATTTCGCACGCCCCAGTTAGCGCTCAAAGGGTTATTAAAGGTCATCGACTGTCAAGAACCGGGCCCGATCTGATAAATTCTCTACACGCGGCTAAAGCCGCAGGAGGAGATTTCATGTTCAAAATTCCCCGCATTGCAGGCTGCATCCTTGGTTGTTGCCTGCTGTTTGTAACACCTTCCCTCGTTCTTGCCCAGGCGGCTGCGCCAGCCAAGCCTGCCGTAGGCACGCAAATCCCACCCGCGCAAACCTACGGCAAATTGCTCAGCATCATGGAGCAGCAGTTCGTTTCGGCCGCCGAGGCTATGCCTGAAGACAAATACAACTTTGCGCCACCAGCCACCATGGGCGAGTTCAAAGGCGTACGCACCTTCGCCCAACAGATTAAACACGTCATCGAAGCAAACTACGTCTTCTTCGGTGGACCGGACTTTACCGAAGCTCAAGACAAGGCGTTGGCCGATGCGACAGAGAAACTCACCACCAAGGCCGATATCGTGAAGGCGTTGAAGGATTCCTTCGCCAAGGCCCACGCCTCGGTGGACACGATAACCCTGGAGAACGCATTTGTGCAGACGGAGCACGGTACGCGTGCGGGCATGGCGTCCTTTGGAACCGCGCACCTCATGGACCACTACGGCCAAATGGTCATGTATCTGCGCATGAACGGGATTGTCCCCCCGGCGAGCCGCAAGGCGATGTAGTACCTTTCACAACAGCAAGAAGGTTAGAAACCCCACTGGCTCGCCCCGGCGAGCGCTTAACAGAGCAGACTGAGACCGGGACGCCGGAGTTGATTCCGTCGTTCCGGTCGCTGTCGTTTCCTATCGGTCTTATTGTGTTGAATGATTGCGGCTCAAGTAGCGGTGCGTTCCGTATAATTTTGCCTGATCCAATCAAGGTAAGCGCCGGTGCGTACGCTTTCCACCCACTCCGGATGGTCGAGGTACCAGCGAACCGTCTTGCGCAACCCGCTTTCAAAGCCTTCCGCGGGGCGCCATCCCATATCCCGCTCGATCTTCGAGGCATCGATGGCATAGCGCCGGTCGTGCCCTGGACGGTCCTCGACGAAGGTGATTAGATTTTTGCGCGGGCCAAGTTTGGCGTCGGGACTCATCTCGTCCACAAGAGCGCAGATGGTATTCACCACATCGAGATTCTTGCGCTCGCTGTTTCCGCCGATATTATATGTTTCGCCCACGCGGCCTTTTTCCAGAACAGTCCGGATGGCCGCGCAGTGATCTTCCACATGGAGCCAATCGCGCACCTGGCCGCCATCGCCATAGACGGGCAACGGCTTGCCCTCCAGAGCATTCAGAATCATCAGAGGAATCAGTTTCTCTGGAAACTGAAAGGGTCCGTAGTTATTGGAGCAGTTGGTGGTGAGAACAGGCAGTCCCCAGGTGTGATGATAGGCCCGAGCCAAGTGGTCTGAAGCGGCCTTCGACGCTGCATACGGACTATTTGGGGCATACGCCGTGGTTTCGCTGAAGGGCGGATCTTCGGTTGCCAGCGAACCATAAACCTCATCGGTGGAGACATGC
This sequence comes from uncultured Occallatibacter sp., assembly GCA_964520005.1. GTDB lineage: Bacteria > Acidobacteriota > Terriglobia > Terriglobales > Acidobacteriaceae > Telmatobacter. The sequence goes on along the minus strand of CAZFMB010000031.1, from coordinate 13,473 downwards.
AGAAACCGGAAGGACTGCTGGTCCGCCGGCTCGAGCTTCGACCAATAAAGCAATGCCTGCTCCAGCAGGACAAAGGTACCCAATATGTTAGTGCGAATGAATGGCTCGGGAGAAGCGATGGAGCGGTCCACATGGCTCTCCGCGGCGAAGTGAACAATGGCCCTGGGCCGATGCAACAGCAATAGCGCGGCCACGCGCTCCGCGTCGCAAATGTCGCCAACCCCAAGCAGATAGCGCCCATCCTCCTGGAGCGCGGATAAGTTGGCCGGATTTCCCGCATAAGTCAACAGATCGAGATTTATTACGGACGAGAGTGTCTCTTTCATCCAATTCAGAATGAAGTTCGAGCCGATAAATCCAGCTCCGCCCGTGACCAAGATGGTATCTTTCACCGCTTCCCCCTTACTTCTCGCTATCCAGCACTCGCATTTGTGTAGCATCGTAGCGGGTTCCCGCCACGGCCCCGGCTGGAATCGCTGCTTCGAGAGACGTCAGCTCATCGGCGCTGAGTTTCACTTGCAGCGCACCCAGGCTCTCGGCCAGTTGCGCCCGTGTGCGCGCGCCTATCACCGGAACAATAAAGCTGCCTTTGGCCAGTACCCAGGCAATCGCCAATTGCACAGGCGTAATTCCTTTGCTTGCGGCAATCTCCTTGAGTTTAGCAACCAGACGCAGATTATTTTCTAGATTGCTGCCCGTAAAGCGCGGCAGATGGGCGCGGAAGTCCCCGGCCGGAGCCGGTTGCGAACCCGAAAGCAGTCCCCGCGACAGCACGCCGTAGGTCGTTGCGCCGATGCCCAGTTCAACCAGTACGGGAAAAATCTTCGCCTCTGGACTGCGGCTGACCAACGCATACTCAATCTGCAGGTCCACGATTGCGTGCACCGCCGCCGCTCGCCGAATGGTCTCCGGGCCGACCTCGGAGAGGCCGATATGCCGCACATAGCCGGTCTTGACCATCTCCGCGATGGCCCCGATGGTCTCTTCAATAGGCACTGTAGGGTCCAGCCGCGACGGACGGTAAATATCGATATATTCCACACCCAGCCGCTTCAGCGAGTAGGCCAGCGCGGTTTTCACCGCTACGGGCCTCGCATCATAACCCAGCCACGCGCCGGTGGGAGCCCTCTGCGCGCCAAACTTCACTGATAGCACCACCTTCTCGCGCAGAAAGCGCAAGGCCCTGCCAAGCAGCATCTCGTTATGGCCCATGCCGTAGAAGTCGCCTGTATCCAATAGGTTGACGCCCGCTTCGATGGCTGCATGGATGGTAGCCAGGCTCTCCGCCTCGTCCGTCGCGCCGTACATCCCGCTCATTCCCATGCAACCTAGGGCGATGGAAGACACCTCTGGGCCGGTCGACCCCAATTTGTGTCGCTGCGTAGCTGTTGTCATTTATCGCTTCCTTCTATCGAGCATCGTAAGTTGGATGTCACAATCTGGCAAGCCGGTTGTTTTTTTCTCTTTCCTTCGCGCCCCGTCTCTGTCATACTCGATAGTGTCCACCCTGTACGGTCCATCCCAACAGTCAAAAAATGAGGTTGCACCCATGTCGGCAAAGTACGTCTTTGTGACGGGCGGAGTTGTGTCCAGTTTAGGTAAGGGTTTGGCGGCGGCCTCCATCGGCTGCCTGCTCGAAAGCCGCGGCCTGCGCGTCAACCTGATGAAGTTCGATCCCTACCTCAATGTCGATCCGGGCACCATGTCCCCCTTCCAGCACGGCGAGGTCTTTGTCACCGACGACGGCGCCGAAACCGACCTCGACCTGGGCCACTACGAGCGTTTCACCCATGCTCCGCTCTCCCGCGACAACAACCACACCACGGGGCGCATCTACGAGCAGATCATTATGAAAGAGCGGCGCGGCGACTACCTCGGTAAGACGGTCCAGGTGATTCCTCATGTGACCAACGAAATTAAAAATGCCATGCGCAAGGTCAGCTCCAATGGCGCGGATGTGACCATCATCGAGATCGGCGGAACGGTGGGCGACATCGAGTCGCTGCCGTTTCTGGAGGCTATCCGCCAGATGCGCCAGGAGCTGGGCCGCGAGAATACAGTATTTGTTCATGTCACGCTGGTGCCGTGGATTGCCGCCGCCGGGGAGCTGAAGACCAAGCCAACGCAGCACTCCGTCAAGGAGTTGCTCTCCATTGGCATTCAGGCGGATATTCTGCTCTGCCGCTCGGACCACGCCCTGGAGCCCGAGATGAAACAGAAGATTGCCGCCTTCTGCAACGTCGAGGAGCGCGCCGTCATCGGAGCTATTGATGTTCCCTCTATTTACGAGGTGCCGCTCTGCTTTGCCCAGGAAGGCGTGGACTCGCTCATCCTCCATTACCTGCGCAAGGAAGCGCCTGAAGCAGATCTGACTAAGTGGAAGGAACTGGTTGACCGTTGCTATAACCCCAAAGATGAAGTCCACATCGGGATCGTCGGAAAATATGTCAAGTATGAAGACAGTTATAAGTCGCTCAAAGAGGCGCTAACTCACGGAGCCATCTCGCAGAACCTTAAACTCGAAGTAACATGGATTAACGGCGAGGACCTGGAGTCGATAACTCCACCGGGTGCGAGTGAGGACCGGAGTTATGAGTCGAAGTTAGCCGGATTTGACGGCATTCTCGTCCCCGGAGGCTTCGGCAAGCGCGGTATCGAGGGCATGTTGAACGCTATTCGCTATGCGCGCGAAAAGCAGGTGCCTTACTTCGGTATCTGTCTCGGCATGCAGACCGCCTGCGTCGAATATGCTCGCAACGTTTGCGGTCTCACGGGCGCTAACTCCACAGAGTTCGACCCAGCCTCACCATACCGCATCATCTACAAGCTGCGCGAGCTGCTGGGCGTCGAAGAGATGGGCGGGACCATGCGGCTGGGCGCATGGGACTGCATCCTGCAAGAAGGTACATTGGCTGCCCGAGCCTACGGCGGAGCTACTAAGATCAGCGAGCGCCACCGCCATCGCTACGAGTTCAACCGCGAATATGAAGCCCAGTTGACCGGCGCCGGCCTGCGCATCAGCGGAGCCACTCCCGACTCGACTTATGTCGAAATCGTCGAACTGCCCAACCATCCATTCTTTTTAGGCTGCCAGTTCCATCCGGAATTCAAATCAAAGCCATTAGAACCGCATCCGCTCTTCCGCGAATTTATAACTGCCAGTTACAAAAACAGGCAAAGAAAAAAATGAAGCTGTTCCTATTGCTCAATAGACAGTTTAGATAGCAGCCAATCTTACCGTCTTCAATGGATATAGGGCACTGCAGAGCGGTTTATTGGGATCGTATAGAACGGTGACATTCGAGCCTTCAGCAGCTTGCTGTCCGGAGAATCCTCTGCCCTGGCATTGGCCACCAGCCGGTAGTGAAATGTCGTAGTACAAGAAATATCCGCTCATGCGACGCTGGCTTCCTTCTTTGCAGCGAGTCACGACACCACGAGCCGGTATTCCCCGCGCCAGAAGGCGGAACTGGGGCCACACGGCCGAAATGTGCAAGAAGGCGAAAAGTGACATGAACCCCAAGGGAAGACAAGTCATCGGCAAAACAAAGGACCAATTGTTTCCGGAATTCGGCGGATCTGCTTCCGGGCATGTCATGGTGGGATCGGAAGGCAGATAGCGAATGTCCAGGGGCGACCCTACCTGAAGTTGTTGCCAATGCTGCGATGCAATGTAGGAGCCACTGTGGTAGCCCCGGCCGTCTACGGTGTAGTCGTAGCTGACGCGGTCACGCCCCAGGGCCGTCCATAAGCGTGTCACAGTGGCCTCGGTTTCGCTACCCTCGGCCGTCAAGCGGCGTGTGAGTGAATCATTCTCGGCCTGCCGGTGTAACTCAGGGATACAAAGTTGGGCGGTTAATACCACCCCAGTGATGATGCACGCCAACCCCATCACGCAATAGTAGATTCCAATGCCGGTCAGTCGAACAGGGCGAGGCAGAGGCTGATCCAACTCTTGAGGACAGCTCCAATTTTCGTTCGTATTATATGCAAACATAACAGGAACATCCTAGCAGACAACCTTGTTGACTCAATCTCATATGCGGACTAGGATACTTGCCGATTAAAGGTATTGGGGGACACTGGATTATTCGATTATTTGAAGTGGCAAGGTTTCAGTGGATGAATCGACGGATAGAGAATGGCCTACCCCAGCAGCACCGCTCCCTTCACTTTCCCTGCCAGTGCCCGGTCAAATGTAATCAGCCGAATCCCGGCGGCAATCGCAAATGCGGCAAGATAACCATCCGCCCATTGCTTGGTCGAAGTTTCATCCCGGCTGGTATGTTGCCGGAAGAGCGAATCGATTCCGCGCGGCTCTCCCATCATTTGATTGCCTGGATTTGCGAGCAGCGCGTCAAATGCCTTCCAGGCTTCTGCCTGGGCAAGGACATCTTCTCCCATGGCGCTTCGGTTGGTCAGCAGGCGCAGTAGTCCGAGTTGCGTGAACCTGCAAAAGTAAATCGCCGTATCGCAGTCCAGTGATTCTCCCCACACTATCGCGGCTTCGTGATGAGGATGAATCTCATGCGCCAGCGCGAACCAGACATTCACATCAGGGAAAAGGGATGTACTCGTAGACACCTTCCTCGCCCAGTTTCAGCGAACCCGGATTCTTGGAACGAATCACAGGAAACCTGGGGCGGATTTCATGCTTCTCCGTCATAGTGCCATTGCCCGGCTTATTTGCCCGCTTCACCATCTCCACACCCTCCAGCACCAGTTTTCGCAGGGTCTCTCCCCGCTCTATAGCTAGGATTCTGAGCTCTCTATAGGTCTCATCCGGAATGTCGATGGTGGTCCTCATAGGAAGAGTATAGCATAAATATGCTTTTATGCAGCATAATTATGGAAATGTGCGTGTGCTGGCTTGCAAGCGGCTTAAGCGCTTTCCGCCGCACCGCAGGTGCCGTTCTGCCGAAGGCGTCCGCCTTGACGGCTAGTTCTTCTATGCTTCAACTCAGCGGAAGTTTTTCAAAAATGAGTAAGCGGCAGGCAAGCCATTCTTCACCGTCTCCTTGACCCGAAAAACAGCTTTTTTCGCAGCCTCCGCATTCGGCGAAGCCATCAGTCTGAACCACCCTCCAGCGAGGCGGCGGTTGATGATGATGCTCTCCACGGCAAAGGGATTCAGCTTCTTGTTATAGCCCCACTTCACTGTACGTAGCGAGCGATAGCCACACTCTATGGCAGCCTGAACCACCGCAGCATCGTAAAGCCCTCCTGGCGGCGCGAACAAACTCCATTGTCCCAACCCGTTATCGCACAGAAGCCGGCGCGATTCAGCCAGTTGACTCCGTAGCTGGTCCTCCGGCAAGCCAACTAACGGCTTATGTTGATGCGCATGACTCTCTATTGCATGGCCGCGAGACTGAAGTTCCCGACACTGCGCCACAGTGAGATAGCCATCCGCGCCCAGACGATCCGTGTTCACATAGAAGACTCCATGCAACCCGTGACGCTCCAGAAGCGGCGCGGCAGTGAAATAGTGATCCGCCGTGCCGTCGTCGAAGGTTACCAGGAACCCCGTGCGCGCGCTGCCTCCCTCGTGCTGTTCATTTTGAAGGTCAGCTGGTGCCGCGGCTCTGCCCCAGATTTGCAACGCTGCCTGCACGTGAGCCTCAAGTTCGCCGGTACACACGTCGAAAAATCCTTTTATCTCGTATGGATTTTCGACAATGCGATGGTAGGTCAAAACAAGCAGCATAGTAGTACTTTACCCTCTGGAAGACAAATATGTAGAGTCTATATAAGTTTGGGTGATGCCATGCAAGATGGCAACTTCTGCGGCTTAGCTAGATTTTCTATACGCGCCGAAACGCCTTCTCTGCTTCGGTTTCAAGGTCCGGTGTGGAGCGGGGCATCACCGTGTACACAGTGGACTGCTTGATCCGGTCGCCGTTTTTCATAGTGGTCAAGGGCCCCAGAGTTTCCAGTTCGACATACTGCAAAGGGTCGGGGTTAGTGTAGACCTCAGTGACGCAGCCGCCATCGGGATATTCTCCCGGCCCGATTTCCGTGTCGATGCGGACCACGCAGTTCGGTCCCAGCCACGCCATTCTGCTTCCATCGGAGCCGACCTTGACTTGCTGTTGAGTATGTCGCGTGAGCGAGAGCAGGCGGCCGTCGATCTTCAAGTCCGCCGGTTCCGCCTCAAGCAAACGGGCGTAGCCAGCGGCGAACTTCGAAGCTTCCGGGAGTTGCATGCAAACGCGCTCCGGCTCACTCATCTGCGTAATGGTCCATATGCCAACGGTGACGGGAGCGCCGGAGAGTTTGAAATATTCAGTGCTTATGCGCATGACCGGTTGCGCGGGATCGAGTTCGATGCGGCGCACAACCTGGATGCCGTAGCCCGGATCGATGGGCGAGGTGAGTTCGACACCGCGCTCTACTGCTACGGCTTCAACGGGCTGCGCGTCGAATGCAACCGGAGGCGGCCACTCGCGGCCTTGATGCCGGGGCCATGCGGACTGCGGAGCGGGCCAACACTTGTCTCCGCCGAAATTCATCCATTCGCTTGATGCCGCGTCGTGCAGTTGGCCGTACAGTGCCCGGTTCTGCCAGAATGCTCCCTCCGCCTCGCCCTTGAGGCGCAACTGCATCACGCGGCCGATGGCGGGAACGATCACGGCTTCCACTCGGCCATTGGCGATGAGATAGCAATCCGGCCAGCCATGCCAGGAGATGCGCTCAACAGCAACTCCTGCCCGTCGGCCTGCGGAGGAATCCGGTGCAACGGGCATCAGATGGCCTCTTTCAAGGCTTCTTTGTCGGTCTCAACTTCGCGCTCGTTCAGATGGTTGTACCAGGTGAACTTGAGAATCAGCGAGGTCACGAGAACCACGCCCAGGGTGATGGCGGCGCGATCGAACTCCTTGATCACGATGTAGAGGGGCAGCGCCACCAGTGACACCTGCCAGATTATGCCGATGACGATGTTGAACATATCCAGGAAGAAGTCCGTGTTCTTTTTGAAGCCGGGATCATCGGCAAGAACCTTCTTCAACACCGGACCCCAGAAGCCCCACGGCCGCACACGGCGATAGAAGTCCGTCAGCACTTCATCCGATTCCGGCTTGGTGAGTAGCGTGCCCAGCAGGCAGCCCGCCAGCGAGATGGCCACCACCAGCGGGAAGATGATGGTGACGGTCATGTTGATGGAATAGGTAGCCAGCAGCCACTTCACCCACGGCACATTCGCCACGATGGCCGGCAAGGTGAGAGCGGAGGCGATGCCGCTGGCCATTCCCCAGAAGAAGCCATAGCCGTTAAAGCGCCACCAGTACCACTTCAGGACGTTGGCCGCGGTGTAGCCGCCCCACAGGCCGGAGACGATCCATACCACCACCGAGTTGACCGAAGTGACGTTCCAGCCGATGAGGACGCCGATCACGATCACCGTGAAGGAGGAGAGATAGCTAAGGCGGACATAGGTCTTGGGCGCGGCGTTGGGATTGATGTAGCGCTTGTAGATGTCGTTGACGAAGTATGGCGGCGCGGCGTTCACTGTGCCCGCGAAGTTGGACATGAAGGCCGCCAGCAAGCCGGCAATCAAAAAGCCCAACAGGCCGGCAGGAACGAATCGGCCCAGCGCCATGGGCAGCACCATCTCGAAGTCCAGGTGAGGCATGGCTTTGATGTCTGCGCCGAAGGAAGTGGCCGCCAGCACGGTTAGTCCGATGACCAGGAAGTAGCGCGGGAAGGTGAGCACCACGTTGACCCAGCCGCTCAGCATCGAAGCCTCGCGAGGATTCTTCGAGGAAAGCACGGCCTGCATATCGTAGTTCGGCGCGGGTCCGGCGGCGGAGATCAGGATGCCCTTGAAGAGCAGCATCATGACGAAGAAGCCGAAAAGGCCATAACCGTCGTGAGCGATGCGGTCATTGGCGGCCGGTAGCAGCGTTGACCAGTCCAGGCCGAGATGCCAGCCGAAGAAGACATTGTCCCATCCGGCGGGCACCACCTTGTGCAGCGCCTCCGGAGCCACATTCATCATGGCGATGATGCCCACCGCGAACGATGCGATGGCCAGAATGCAGAATTGCACCACCGCTGTGAAGACCACGCTGATCATGCCGCCCTTGATCACGTAAATCGACGTGAGGAAGATCAGGATAACCGCATAGACATTGGGCGAATCCAGATGCACCAGCCAGGGCACGATATGCCCTCCCGAAAGGCCCCAGAGATGAACCGTGCAGGAGAGATCCCAAGGCAGAAACTCGGCAGCGAATTTGCCGATGCCCTTGAAGCCGTAAGTAAAGAATCCGATGATGCTGACGAAGGCGTAGATCACCACGATCAGGTGCGCCAATTGCGCGCCGCGCCCCACGCCGAAGCGGGTCTTCATCCATGCCGCCCCGGTCATCACATTGGAGCGGCGCAGCCACGACGAGAGGTAGACCATCTGGAAAATCTGGTTGAAGGTGGGCCAGAGCCAGGGAATCCATATGCTCTTTAGTCCGTAGACGTACATCCAGGAGACCAGCAGCATGGTGCCGCTGACATCGAACATCCCCGATGCGTTGGAGACGCCCAGCACATACCAGGGTATCTTGTTGCCGCCGAGAAAGTAGTTCTGTATGCTCAGCGATGCGCGTTTTGAAACCCAGTAGCCTACCAGCACCATGCTCACCAGGTAGACCAGAATGATTACGATGTCAATAATGTGAAGGTGCAGCATTGGACTCCTCAATGCCCGGAGGCATCTTCTCTCCGCTCTCCGCGGGAGATGCAAAACTGATTTTTCCGCCGTTCTGATCCGACTTTATTACGGCCTTCCGAGGCGGGTGTGTGATTACCGGCACACACAAACCTCGCGTTGGCAATCCGCCGCCGGATTGCCGGTTGAGGGACTCACAACTATAGTTCTCCAGCCAGCAAGAACACCAGCGACGCCTGCCAGTTGATGCAAATCTCGTTGCTGGCGAACGAGGCTAACTGGTCGGCATAGACCTTCGCCGGCGGCAAATCCTTGGGCAGCGCCGCCAGCACAGGATCTTGCCGGTTTGCATTTGGCCCGCCTGAAAGCAGTCCCGGCCAGGGTCCAGTCTGCTTGCCGTCGCCGCTGGGGCGATGATGCGGATGCTGGAACGGATGCTCGCCTACGTGCGTCACCCACGACAGCGAAAACGTGTTTCGCCCCAACAGATAGTGCAGATTGTCTCGCGCCGCATCCACAAAGCTGTTGTCCGGCTCAAGCTGGTTGGCAATCAGCAAATACACGCCATATCCACCGGCAACGCCGTTTGAACCCCATACATAGTCCGTGGCCTTCATGCTGGTCTGGTAGGGATTGGCTCGGGTGCGCTCGACGATTGCGTGGGCGGCGGAGATAGTGCGCGCGCGAATCGTCTCGATGGCCTTCTTGTCGGAACCGCGCCGTTTTGAAAGCGCATACGTCCATAGTCCCATCGGAGCAACCGATGCCCAGTTCTCCGCCGGTGGCGAATCCAGGCTGGGTAGAAACTCGGTGTAATTTTTCTGGAAGAAATCGTTGTATGCCGCCTCGCCTGTGGTGCGCCACAGTTCCGCAGCCGCCCATAGGCATTCGTCCTTGCAGTTTGCATCGCCGTACTCGCCGGTGTTGACGCCGGCCGGATTCTTGAACGTCACATCCGGATTCTTTTCCGTCCATGCCCAGGCTCGCCGTGCCGCTTCCAACGCCCGCGTGGCAAACTTCGCGTCATAAGGCTGGTAGACCCGCGCGGCGATCGCGCCCACAGCCGCCAGGTCCGCGGTGGCGCAAGTGCTCTTGTAGGGCGCCGCGCCGGTCCCGATCACCTCGCTGGGCAGCTTGTCGTCTTCCGGAGCAATAAAGCCCGGAAAATGCTCGCTGGTCTGCTTGTGCCAGGCGCCGCCGTCGTCGTCCTGCATCTTCAGCATCCACTCCAGGTTCCAGCGCGCCTCGTTCAGAATGTCCGGCGTTCCGTTGCCCGACTCGGGAATCCGTAGCGAAATGTTCTTGAGCTTCCGCCCATAAATCTCCCATGCCCACAGCAATGTGCCGGTGGAGATGCCGGAGTTGACCATGTAGCGGCCATAGTCGCCCGCATCGTGCCAGCCGCCGATGTTGTTGCGCGGCCCACTGGCCCCTGAACTAAGGTGGAACTCGCCATGCTGGTGGCAGATAGCGTGCGAGTACCCAGGGAACTCAGGGCCGAGGTCCACCGCTATACCGCAGCGTTGCCCATAGAAGCCACGCATGGCTATGTAGTAGGTGTGCTGGTACACGTTCTTGCCCACTGTGAAGTTCCAGCTTCGCCCTACACCGGGAACCTCCAGGTAGAAGCTCCCCGCTCGCCGCATTGCCGAAAAATCCGCAGCCTGCACCTGATCGCCGGTGTTGGGGTCAGCAGTGGCAGATCCCAGCTTGCCTTGAAAAACCACCTGATTGTCACTGGCGCGCCGAACTTCGAAGGTTGTGGCCGGAGAGCTGACTAGCGCTACCTTGGGACCGTTCAGTGGATAGCCCACCTGATCCACCTTAATGGCCAAGTCGGCGCTTTCACTTCCACGAACCTGCGTCGTGGAACAAAGTAGAAGACCGGTAAAGAGGAGAGACGGCAACAATTTCCGTACAGATCGTGAACTCATGAAGAGGAGGAACAATGGATTCGCCATTTTTGCAGTCTCGCCTCGCGGAAGCCCCCAGGATGTGCACAGAAATAAGCGCAAACCGAAAAACTCTATCATCTATATATGAATCCGGCAACGATCTTGGACACACGCGTGGCCTATTGTCTAATTTTGCTCGCGTAAATACCTTTTCACATTCACATAGCTTCGCGCAAGCCCGTCTTTTTTTCGATAACCGCGAAACGCTCTGGATAAACGTTGATTAGCGTATAAACCAGGAGCTATACTGGCGGCACGCTATCTTTGAGGGAGTACATACGATGAAGTTCGGATTTTTCGACGATGTGAAGCGCGAGTACGTGATTACGCAACCGGATACGCCCCTGCCGTGGATCAATTACCTGGGCTGCCAGGCATACTTCGGCATCATCTCCAACACCGCGGGAGGCTATTCGTTTTATCGCGACGCCCGTTTGCGCCGGCTTACACGCTACCGGTACAACAATGCGCCCTTCGACTTCGGTGGACGCTACGTCTACCTGCGCGACGATGAATCCAAAGAGTTCTGGTCCCCCTCCTGGCAACCCACGCGCCACGACCTCAAGAACTACTCCTGCCGCCACGGCATGGGCTACACCACCATAGGCTCGGAATACGCCGGCATCGAGGCCCACACCCGCTACTTCGTGCCCCTCGACGAGAATCTCGAAATCTGGCAGCTCACGGTGACCAACAAGCGCGCCACCAAGGCCGCAATCTCTGCCTTCGCCTCCATCGAGTTCTGCCTCTGGGACGCGCAGGACGACTCGACCAATTTCCAGCGCAATTTCTCCATCGGACAGGTCGAGGTCGAAGACGGCGTCATCTATCACAAGACCGAGTACCGCGAGCGCCGCGACCACTTTGCCTACTTTGCCACCTCCGCCAAGGGAGGCAAATTCGACACGCAGCGCGATGTCTTCCTGGGCCATTATCGCGGCTGGGATAAGCCTGCCACGGTAGAAGCCGGCCAGCTCACCAACTCCATCGCCCACGGATGGGCGCCCATCGGCGCGCATCAGGCCAAGCTCGAACTGGCTCCCGGAGAGACACGCCAGATCGTCTTCGTCCTCGGCTACCACGAGAATCCCGTGGCCGAAAAGTTCGACCCTCCCGGCTCGCAGATCATCAACAAGAAGACGGTCAAGCCCACCATCGCCAAGTACCTCGACCCCAAGCAGGCCGATGCGGCCTTCGAGAAGCTGCGCCAATATTGGGAGAGCCTGCTGGGCATCTTCCAGGTGAATACTCCCGACGTTCACACCAACCGCATGGTCAATATCTGGAACGCCTACCAGTGCATGGCAACCTTCAATATGTCGCGCTCGGCGTCCTTCTATGAATCCGGCATCGGCCGCGGCCTCGGCTTCCGCGACTCCAATCAGGATCTGCTCGGCTTTGTGCACATGGCGCCGGCGCGCGCCCGCGAGCGCATCGTCGACCTAGCCGCCACCCAACTGCCTTCCGGCGGCGCTTACCATCAGTACCAGCCCCTCACCAAGCGCGGCAATAACGACGTCGGCAGCGGCTTCAACGACGATCCGCATTGGCTCATCATTGGCGTCGCGGCCTATCTCAAAGAGACCGGCGACTGGAGCATTTTGGACGAACCCGTCCAATATGATAATCAGCCCGGCAGCGAAAAGCCGCTCTACGAGCACCTGCAACGCAGCTTCCAATACACGCTTGACCGCCTTGGACCTCATGGCCTGCCCCTGATTGGGAGAGCCGACTGGAACGACTGCCTCAACCTGAACTGTTTCTCCGACACGCCAGGCCAGAGCTTCCAGACCACCACCAACAAGGACGGCAAGGTGGCCGAGTCGGTCTTCATCGCCGGACTCTTCGTTCACGCCGGTCAGGAGCTGGCCGCCATCGCAACGCACCGCGGATTGAAGGCAGAGGCCGCAAAGTATCTGGCTGAAGTCGAGAAGATGGACCAGGTCGTCCGCAAGCACGGATGGGATGGCGAGTGGTTCTTGAGAGCCTATGACGACTTCGGCACAAAAATCGGCTCCAAGGAGTGCGAGGAAGGCAAGATCTTCATTGAGACCAACGGCTATTGCGTGCTTGCCGGCATCGGCCTCAAGGATGGCATGGCCGCCAAAGCGCTTGAGTCAACCCGTAAGCATCTGGCCACCAAGCACGGCATCGTCCTGCAGCAGCCGGCTTACTCCAGGTATTACCTGAACCTCGGCGAAATTTCTTCTTACCCGCCAGGATACAAGGAGAACGCGGGCATCTTCTGCCACAACAATCCCTGGGTTATTATCGCGGAAACGCGCCTGGGCCACGGCGACGAGGCACACGATTACTACAGCCGCATCAGCCCCTCGGCGCGCGAAGAGATCAGCGACCTGCATCGCTGCGAACCTTATGTCTACGCGCAGATGATTGCCGGCAAGGATGCACCCACTCACGGCGAGGCCAAGAACTCCTGGCTCACCGGCACGGCGGCGTGGAACTACTACGCCATCGTGCAATGGATTCTGGGTGTGCGCCCCTCGCTCGACGGCCTGGAGATCGCCCCGGTGATTCCCAAGAGCTGGCCGGGATTCACAGCCTCACGCACCTTCCGCGGAGTGGTTTACACCATCTCCATTGAACGAAAAGGTGATGGCAATAATATCGCCCTGACCGTGGACGGCACGCCAATCAAGGGTAATATCGTGCCTCCGCCCGCGGACGGAAGAAAGAAAGTATCGATCAAGGGGATTTTGAGCTAGGAAATTGTTGAATAGCGTCGGGATGTCCGCGTCATTAAGGCATAACGATTCATTGAATCGGTGTAATTAAATGTATGGAGCCGAAAGTCGGACTCGAACCGACGACCTGCTGATTACGAATCAGCTG
>CAZFMB010000030.1:0-41198 GCA_964520005.1 uncultured Occallatibacter sp. | reverse complement strand
AATCCGTAATGCGCTCATTTATCAATAGTTGTAGTTTGATACGAATCCAGTCGTGACATAGCTTGAAGGCCCTGAATTTCAGGCCTGTAACATCTCACCTGATTCCGTTTTCACGGTCCCTATCCCCTGTTGAACGGTCTGTGAAGTGAGCTCTTGCGTGGGCTGCAACACACGCATCGTGGAGTACTGCGCGGTCAATATCGACGAATTTGCCCGGTGAGCGTACTGCCCAAGCGTGGTCGACTTATTGCCTGGTGTAAATCTGGAATGGGGCCCAGAAAAATGGTTTGCTAAATCTGCTTTGTGAATGTAATAAGGTGAGTTTTGCGTTGCGCAGGGCGACCGCGGGGGCACGGCCTTCTTCCAGGCCTTGATAGAGAGTATCCATCAGTTGCGGGGTCGAATCGTCACTTACCTCCCAAAGCGCGCCAATTACGTTATGCGCGCCGGCACGAAGAAATGCCCAGGAGAGGCCCACTAATCCTTCTCCCGCATAGGAGCGCGTGCCGCTGCCGTAACAGGCCGAGATGGTCACGAGCCTGGCATCGATGGGATGCCGCATAATGTCGCGCGCGTAAAGCTTGAAGGAAGCATCGCCGGAATTGTTGCCTGATAGCGCGGAACCAGAAAGAATGATGGCCGAATCCAGCGGGTCTGTGCGGCTGGCAACTGCATGAGAGACAAAATGAATATAGGAGTACTGCGCCGGATTCCCGGTGAGATAGGCAGCGGGACGAGCTTGTTCTCCCGCGAAGACGGCAGCACGGCGCGCGGCAAAATGCTTTTCAATCCGGGTCATCTCCGCGCCGAAGAGCGGCAGGCTGGGATATTCCGGGCTGGGCGAGACGGGGTTGCCCAGCAGGAGGAGGTTTCGACTGATTCCGCGTGCTGGTTTTGCCGCTGCCAGCAGGTCCAGTGACGGGGCCGAAAGCAGTGTTGCGTCTTCGATCCAGTAATGCAAGTTTGGAGCAGGGTCTACGCCGTGGCCAGCCTTCGGACTAGTTCCGGAACTGGGACCGGGAGCCAGCAGGGTTTCAAAATTCAACGGGCTTAACCAGCTATCGGACAGAATCATGACCGGAGAATTCCGCGGGATGATCTTGGCTGCGGGAGCGACCAGGATTTGATAGAGCGCCTGTCCATCCTCATTGCCGGTTTGCAGCGGATCCTCCATGTCGAGCAGCGCCTTGTTGTAGCGCTTGACGTGAGCCACAATCTCAATCTGCGAGGGTAGTTTAATCAGCGTAATTTTGGCTGGGGTGATGACCCACAAGTACGACTGCTCGCCACCCAGTAAATAGAAGAGCAAGGTTGCGCCGGTTTGCCGGGCGATCTGGCGGGGATTCAAAATTGTGGGCTGGGGAGAGGTTTTGTTTTCGGACACGCCCTGGCTTTGCGCCATCATCCGGGCGCGGCTCTGGTTAGCCACTGCCAGGGCCTCTTCGCCCTTGCCTTCTTTCACCAACAGGTGGATGTAGTCGTCGTAGATGCCGGTGGCATTGGCGGCGAAGGGTAGACGCGAGCTTTCGTGCTTGAGATGCGATCGCGCCGACTCGAAGGCGGACAGCGTGGCTTTGTAGGTCAGCTCCGCTTCGATAGCGCGGCCTTGCCGCTCAAAGGAAACAGCCAGCAAATTCCCGGCGTCTAATCGTGTTGTAGTAGCGGTTGCCGGATTGTTCTGTATGGCGCGATAGAGCGATTCCGCCTGCTGATACTGGCCGCGCGCGGCGGCCAACATTCCCTTGGTCAGCATCACATTCGTGCTGAGTCTATTGCCGCCCGCGCTCTCCAGTGGAGTTACCTGATCGAGCCAGGCTCCGGCATCGTCCAACTTACTGGAATCCACCGAATTCTGAGCCAGGTCCTCCAGCGCGTTCGCCATGTCTTCCTTGCTGTTGATCTGCCGGGCAAGATCGAGCGCCTGGCGATAGGACTGAGCGGCACGAGGTAAATCGCCTTGATCGTGATATACAGCCCCGGCATTATTGGTCCATTTGAGTTCTAAGCGAATGTCTCCGAGCTTTGCGGCGGACTTCTCCGCTTCAAGAAACAGTTCCAGAGCTCTATCATCATCTCCCAACTGGTAATAAGCCCATCCGAGATTGCCTACGACAAGTTGTATCCAATAATCCGAATCCAATTGCGCTGCCTCCTGTTGGGCAGATCTCAACCAGTCCACCGCTTCGTCAAAGCGTCCGGTTTGCATCTCGGCATATCCCAGATTGTTGAGCGCGTTAACCTCCATCCACCGGTCCCGGTGAGCGCGGGCAAAGAGAAGACTCTGGAGATAATACTGGCGCGCCGCGGCCAATTGGCCCAACCGGACGGCTAGTCCGCCACGCGAACGAAATACATAGACACAGGATGAGTAATCGGCACTCTTGCAGAGGCCATCGGCCTGGGTGAGCCTTTGATTAGCATCAGACAACTGTTGCAGACGGGCCAGGGCATCGGCCTCTATAGCCAGCTTGCGAATGGTTTCTTCCGGATGGCTGGAATCGGGGTGGTAGCCAGCGAGAAGACGCAGGACATCGTTGTACATCCCGCGCCGCGTCATTATTTCCGCTTCCAGGAGTTGAAACTTCGCTGCCCAACTGGGATTCATCAACTGAAATTGCCAGGCTCCCAATGCGGCTTCCTGCTGACTTTTTGCCAGATTGCCCCGTTGAAAGGTTAGTACGGCATGGTCATACGCAGCCTGAGCGCTGCCGGGACTCGAATCTTCGAGAGGGATCAGCAACAACAACAAAAGTACCAAAACGAAGGGAAAAAGGCGGAGGAGGTAGCATCGCCATGCTCTGCCCAACCATTTCCGGATGCCCGCCAGCCCTATAACCGTTTGCCAAGTCTGACGGGCACTTAGAGCAGTGGTTTGATCTTCTACTGAGTATCCCCATTGGATGAGCCGCCACCGACCGGCACGTGCCCAGAGGCGGGGCAGCCCAACTGGAGATCGATCATGGTCAGGGTAAAGGTGGTCTTCTGGGGGGCTTTCGTCTTGACGTGAGGATTTTCGTGCTTCACGGTCAGCTTGGCCAGAGTGATGATCCCGAAGCCGGGAACCCTGATGATGTGCCCAAAGCTCATCCCAGGATAAAAGCCCGACGCCCGGTTGACCAGCGAACATTCGACCGCCTCCGTGTTGCCTAACGTGGGGGATAGTCGATTATACCGTTCCTGCAATTCAGCCGGTAAACCCTTGCTGGAGCCGATCCGGTCGTACTGGCGTGCGACGCGGCTGATCACGCCCGCATCGTGGGTGTAGGGCGCGTCGTCGATCGGCTTGGGGCCAAAGATGCCGTGATCGAACTCCAACTCGACCGGGAAGCCGGCGATGCGGAGATTCTCAAAGCGTGTGCCGAGGAAGGATATGGTCGGCACGTAGCCTGCAAGAGGGTGTTCGGTGATGGTCTGGCCCACGACGCGGTCGGCCGTGAGCACCTCCATCACATTGAGCCCTTCCACCACCGTGGTGGTTAAGGTGTCCCATCCCCTGCCCGGTTTGGGGCTTTTGCTGCCCGAAACATGGGAATATGCGGCGCTGTAGGAGATGATCGATTCAACCCGGAAATTATCCGAGCGCTTGCTTAAGTAGCCGCCCTTATCCGGGAGTTTCGAGTAGGCCTGGGGTGCAATTTTTTGCGAGATCGGAAGGTCCAGCTGGCCCGAAAGGACCGTGGCTTCCGCGTCGAATCGATGCGTTCTTTCGTTCACTTCGGACATGGCGCTTACACCTTTCCTATTTAGAGTAGGGGGAGAACTTTATAGCGTCCGGGGAAAACGCATCAATCGGTCAAACGAAAGTCAAAGGCGTAACGGTCGATCACAGTACGCTCTCCATGCGCTCCGGCGCCGGAAACCACCAGGGAATAAGCGCCGTTTTGCAGCATAGCGCCTGGAATCACCAGGGAGAACCGCTGAGCGCCGCTGTCGCTGGGAGCGGCCATTCCGCCGGTCCAGACGAGCTTTCCTTCAGGATTATAGAGGTCGAAGCTGTAAGAAGCGTAGGCCTCCGTGCTGGACGGCGCGGGAAGATCGACGGGAAGCGCCACTCCGTAGCGGCGATCAGCGGTGATGGCCAAGGGAGCGCCGCTCCGCATAGCTCCATGCAGAGGAGCCCAGGGAAGAATATGCGGCTGGCTGGCCGCCGCCCGCAATGCGGGATAAGTGACCAGATTTTGATAACCGAGAACCAGCAGCAAGCTGGCAAATACAGGAACGGCATAGGCCGGCCTAAGCCAACTGAGACTCCAGTCCTGGAGACTCCAGCCTCGTAAACCCTGTGGCTTGCGGTTAAGGGCCTGGGCATGGGCCGACACAGCGCCGGTCAGCTTAGGCAACTGGGCTTTAGCCACCTTCACGAATGCGGCTCCGGCGCGAAGATCAAGGGCGCACTCCTGACAATCGAACATGTGCTCCTCGAAGGCCTCGCGCGCATCAAGCGTCAGCTCATTCAGAAGATAACGCTCAGCAGCCATCTGTTGTAATGCTTCGCTGTGATCCATCTTCTTCACCTTCAGTTACGGTCCAACCTGTAAATAGTGGCCGCAGACGGCAAAACGTTACAAACTCTTCAAATATTCGCGCCCAGGGGCATCGGATTGCCAATGCGCTTGACATACTCAGATTTGAATTCCTGCTTGGCGCGGTGCAGCATCACCCGCAAATAATCGCGGTCCACCCCAAACTCCCGGCAGACCTCATCGCGATCACGCTCTTCCAGAAAAACGGCTTGCAACAGCGACCGGTCACGCGGGTCAAGGTCAAGCAGAATCTCCCGGACTTTAACTTTGATTTGCCCGGCTGCCGCCATCTCCAGGGCATCGGCGCCCTTGTCGGCCAGCTCCGGCCGCCCTTCCACATCCAGCGACTCGCTGCGACCGGCGGAGCGGTAATATTCAAATAGCACATTGTTGCAAACCATATTCACGAATGCGCCGAGGCGCTCTGGCTGGCGCAAGCCGTCCCTACGCAAAACCGACAGGACGCGAGCAAAGGTCTCCTGGCGGATATCCTCAATGGCTTGTTGGGATTGGAGGCGGTTGCGAAGCTTGAGCTGGAGCAATTCAGTGAAATAGCCGACGAAGTGTTCCTGTGCCTGGGGGTCACCGGCACATAGACTCTCCACATAACCGGCATTGAATGAATAAAATTGCAACGCAGACTCCGCCAAGGTGAGTGGCAAAAGTATAGCATTGCAAACGCTGCTAGCGCACTAAACTTATGTAATCTGGCAAAAAGCCGAACCGGACGCCAAACGCGGCAGCCGAGCATTTCCGTGTCCCTTTAGAGCAAGAGCAGCCAGATCATCAAAATCAGCGCCAGATAGAACCACGGCGATTTTAAGGGAATATCTAACTTCGTCTCTCTCCCTGCCATAGTAAGAGGCTTACCGTATTTCGATAACTCGCCTGAAGACAATAACTCCGGCCAAGAAGATGGCTGTCCCAGATTGCTCTCCCTGCCTGGACTCTCATAGTTCGCATGTGGTTGCATCCGCATCGCCCTCACTCTCCGTCGATGACTTTATCCAGATAAGATGTGGGAATGGGAATTACGCGGAGGCTCCTTTGCAATCCCTGCATTGCCCTTTCCAGCAGACATGCCACTGCCGAGAGTGCCAGCCATTGGACGAGAAACTGTGTCCAGTGGCTGCTCATCCAGATAGCAGGAGGCAGCGAGATCAAGAAACTCATAGAGTAAAAACAATCCATAAAGCGGCCCAACACGCCGGAGCCCAGAGAGGCGCGGAAACGCCCAATCAGATCCCATGGGCCGTTCTCCCTGGCCAGTAAATGAGCAATCCGCCAGATAGCCAGCGCGCACAGAGCAAAACGCCAGGCATAATTTATATCGATCATCTCGAACTTTCTCCTTATTTACTTGGCGGCAGACGGAACCCGCGCCTTACGGCGGGTCCCGTCTGCTTCTGGGGGAAGCCAGTCGATCCCGCTTGCTTATCTCTCGCAGGCAAGAACCAGCGGCATTTCCTTTGTGCTGGATCGTGCGCCGCTGCTTACGTTGATGCCCGGAGGAATCAGGATTAAGCCATCCAGACTGTTTCCCCAGACCACAGGAGCAAAAGGATTGGTGGTAGATGGCGGTGTATTCCACGAAAGCACCGCCCGCACCTTCACCCTTGTTGCGCCTTCACTGCTTAGTTGCACTTCCTCTAGTACATTCACCGGCAGAAATACTTTGTACTCCAAACCGGTTGCGGGAAGGTTGCTAAAGTCGTGCACCACCACCGAGGTTGTCCCCTCATACTGGAACCCCGAACCCCAGTCAACCCATATCGCGACATACTCTCTGCTGCCCGCTGTCGAAGGCCCTCCAGAGTAACCGCAGCGCTGCTTCACCATTAACATGACGGTCAACCAGCCCGTATTCGTGTCTAGCGCGATGCTGTTCAACTGCTCGAATTCGGTGTTGCCGTTAGTGTGTAGCCACGCCTCGACAACTTCCGATAGCTTGACTCCCGAAATACCGTCAAGCCATTTCGCGGGGTCCAGAGCAATTGCCGGTGAGTTGGCGGCCGTGCCCAGCAAACTGGCCAGATAGCGATGCGACGGAACTGATGTGCCGGCGTACAGTTGATGAAGCTCAGATGCACACAACATCTTCGGCTTGGACGCCAGAGGCGTCTGCTCTGGATTAATCAGCCGCGACGCAGGTATTGTCTTTTTGATCTTGTCGTTGAACTTTAATTCGTCTCCTGCTGGAATACGCGCGGGAGGGATTCGGCCTGGAATGTCCATATCTATTTCGCGCGTAGCATCAAATTCCGGAGCCAACTCCTGAGAATTCTGCTCGCAGTAGAAATCTCTCTCCGGCACGAGACGCATTCCTGTCGCAGGAATAGTAGAAACCGCGCGCTTGCCGTTGGGGAATGCCATCAAGCTGCCTCTAAACATGATTGCGGCTTGCGCTCCATACGGGCGCAGCCACGGGTTCACCCCCGCAGCCAACCCTTGTTCTCGATGGATTGCATGTGCCTCCGCGCCGCGCTAAACCGGCGCACTGAGTTGCCGCACAACCTATAGTGCGCACTCACTCGCTATCGTTTCAGCGTCTTGTGGAAAACTTTACTTCACCTGTCGGAAAGGGGAACTGTAATGGTAGTAGACCCCGTGTCTCTTCACTTCGCGCGGTGTAATCGGCCTGTCTCAATTCAATTGCATCTTATGCGTTCTTGGGCGCTGCCAGTCAGTTTCCAGCGGCCTGCAAGTTGTTAGAAGCAGTACGGCAGCTATTCGCTATTTCACGGATACGGTTAGGGCCTTCACTATTTCGTTGATCAGCTCGTCTGGAACGAACTTCGCCACGTAGCCATCCGCGCCTACCTTTTTCGCGTGTGACTCGTTAGCCGAACCCGACAGAGAAGAATGTATTACAACCGGCACAGTTTTCAGCGCATCATCTTCTTTCATCTGCCGCGTCAAAGTGAATCCGTCCATTTCGGGCATCTCCAGGTCGGTAAGGACCATGGCTACCTTCTGGTTCAATGGAATCCCAGCGGCCCGCGCTTCCTGCGAAAGTGCTTTCAGGCGCTCCCACGCCTCTTTGCCTGTCTTGCAGCTCACAAAGGGAAGGCCGAGCTTGGTAAAAACGGTCTCAATTTGGCGACGGGCCACGCTGGAGTCGTCTGCATACACCACAACAGAACCCTGGGGCAGATGAACTGCAGGGATGCGGGTGATCTCTTCACCGCTCTTAAATCGCGAAGGCAAGGCCTCTCGGAGTATTGATTCCACATCCAAAATCAGCGCGAGGCGCGCGTTTTCATCCTGATCGTCAAGCCTGGCCAAACTGGTGATGAGAGTTCCCGCTGACGACTTCTCCGCGGAAACCACACGTCCCCATTCCAGGCGTACAATCTCTTCCACTTCTTCCACGGCAAATCCCTGGACCGACCGTTCGTATTCGGTGACGAGGAGGATATTGCACGCCGCCGCCGAGCATCCGACGACCGATGGCAGGTCGATCACGGGAATGATCTGCCCGCGGATGTTGGCGACGCCGAGGACATGCTTGGGAGAACCGGGCATCGGGGTGAGCGGCGGCATGATCAGCGCTTCGCGAACCTTGAAGACGTTGATGCCGAAAATCTCGCGCGAGTGCGAGGCCCGGTCTTCTCCCAGCCGGAAGATCAGCAGTTCGAATTTGTTCGTGCCGGCTAATTTGGATCGCTCATCAATTTCCTGAATGACATCGTTCATGGCGATGCTCCTAATTCTGCTTTTGGCTGATGGCCGCGTCCAATGCGTCCAGTTTGCTTTCGAGCTCTTGCTCGATCCTCGACAGCTCCGCACCCTGACGAATAGCTTCCTCGCGGTCCGCAACTTGCAAGGCAGCGCGAAGACCGTGAGCAGATACATACAATGAAGCCAACGGCCCATCGACTTCACGAAATTCGGGCAATTGCGCAAAGGAATCCCGTCCTATCCCCTCATACCATCGGGCAAACCGGCACTGGTGATGATCTGGGACCTCGGCTGTAGCGGCGCTGGCAGTCTGATTGGAGATCTCGTCCAGCATGTTGCGCACCAGCATCTTGGATTCGTTCTTTGCCGAGCCGATGTTCATCTGCGCAACCAACGCATGCAGCGAGTGCACATGTTCGCTCAGCGACAGTGTCACCGATTCGGCGCCATGCGCGCTCTGTTCGGCCATCTGGCTGGTCTTTTCAATCGACCGGGCAGAGCTGTCGATATCGGTGATATTGCTTTGCACCTCCTCCGTCGCCTTCTGCACGCGCTTGGAGAGGTTGCGCACTTCGTCTGCCACCACGGCGAAACCGCGGCCGTGTTCACCGGCGCGAGCGGCCTCGATGGCGGCATTGAGCGCGAGCAGATTGGTCTGGTAGGCAATCTCGCGGATAGTCTGGGCGATCCGGCCGATGGCGCCCACCTGCGTGATGAGTCCCTGGGACGCGCCGCGGCTTTCACCTACCGATTGTGCCAGCCCGCTCAGGGTGCCTCCCACAGCCTTCATCGCGCGATCCGTTTCCGCGGCCACCATCATCAGAGAATCGGCGTGCTCTGATGCCGACGTGCTCATGCTCGCGATCACTTCTTCGGCCAGCTTGGCATCGCTTATGTTGCGCCACGATGCATGAAAGGCAATCACATTGCCTTCCTCGTTGACGACCGGCGTGAAATCCAGCGCGAAGGTTATGCCGCTCAGCGTCAACTCGGTGCTGTGGCGCGTGGACGGATCGGCCTTCAACGCGCGGAAGATCTTCCGGATGCGCTCGGGATCCTTGTGATACTGGTGGATGGAACGGCCCAGCGCATTGCGGACGTCGGCTCCCCGCAAGTTTGAGTTCAGCCGCTTGTGGTTGAGCCCCATGGCTTCCAGCGCCGTGTGATTCATGTAGAAGATGGCGTTTTCCATCTTCTCGTCGGCATCGCACAGCATCTCCAGACTGGAAAGCGGCTCAAGTAACGTCCGTGCGTACAACAGCAGCCGCTGTTTCTCCGACGCGTTTTCGCGGGCGTGGCCGGAGCGGGATACGGCCGGCCGCCGAACGCGGCTTGCGGCTTCGGCCGGCTTCGCCGTTGCCTTTTTTCTGGGTACCGCGCCATTGCCTGTTCTACGGTGATTGCTCACTACGGTGCTGGCCATAACGAAATCTCCTTCAGTGAGAAATTGCGGTTCCAACGGTCAAACCGTCGAACCAGTTAAGGAATCGGTTCACGTTCTCTCCCGCATAAATCGCTCCGTGCTGGGGGCAAAGATAGTCGATGTCGAGTTTGCGAACCCGGTCAATCCAATCTTTTTTGGCGGCATTTGACGGCATCCAGCGCTGATGAAAGAATTTGGCGTGCTGAATATGTTCGTCGAAGGCCTTGACGGAATCGACGCCCTGACGCCCACCCACCCAAATTCCGTGGCCAGGAGGAAGCAACGCCGCTCCCACGTCACCGCAAAAGTAAACCTTCGCTTCCGGATCATAGACGTGGAAATTGGCCGATGAGTGCAGGTAATGCGCGGCCACAATCTCCAGCTTCAGATCGCCGAGCATCATTGATCCTCCCTCGTCCGGAATGCAGATCAGCTCGGCGTTTAATGCCCCGTAGTGCCGGATAAAGCCTTCCCACAAACCGGGAACATGCCACTGGATCTTGTTGTTGCATGCGTTCCAGAGCGGCAGGCTGGAGGCAATGTCCGGATCCTGGTGCGACACGAAGGCTTTGCGCACCGTGGTCGGCGGCACCACCTCGGCCACCGCCGCCAGCACCTGGGGGAAAATTTCAAATCCCCCTGGGTCCAGCACCGCACTTTGGCCGTTCGACTGCACTACGTAGATGTTCGAATCAATCACCCGGCGTTCGTCCTGGTCGTACAGTACCCACCAGCGGTGATTCCCAACTTCAAACACTGGCTCTGCTTTCATGCAGTACCTCCTCGAGTTCACCTCGATATCCCCAGATCGCGTCCCTAACTTTAGCCACAGCTCTGCCCATCTCGTGGGATACCCGCATCAATGGGGCGCCCGTGTGCTCAGAGAGCGCCGCTTCAATGCGCCCGTTGGTTACTACGTACTCCTGCTCAGCAATCCCTTCCTGCAGCCGAGTCACTGTCTCCACAAGTTTGCGAAGGATGGCGATACCCTCTGCCTCTCCTGCTTCAATGCTCTGTTTCCAATTCCCCTCCGAATTGCGGAGGAACTCCATCGCGTTCATATTTCCGCTCATACCTTGCGCGGCGCGTTGAAACATCTCAGAGAATTGCTGATGCTGCAGGATGTGCATATGCACCCGCACCAGCGGCGCGATCGACTGCTGAAGCGGTTCCGCTGCGTGCTTCAGCAGCACCGCCTGCTCACGGAATGCCTGAGCTACCACTCCGTAGCTGGCGAGCTTGTTCCCGTGCCGCTTGACCAGGACCATGGCGTTCAGCGCGCGGCGGTCGATCTCGCGCAGAGAGTGCTCGATGGTGCGCCGCGTGCTGTGCGACGCGTCCATGATATGCATGATTTGCTGGATCTCCATTACTGCCCCCTTTCGACAGCAGCGTTGGAGGCTGCGCTCAGCGCGCCCGCGTCCAGAATCAGAACCACATTGCCGCTTCCGGAGATCGTCGCGCCCTGATAGAGATTCCCGCTCTCCAGAAAGTCGATAGGTTTTACCACCGAGTCCTCATTGCCAAGCACCTCGGAGACGACAAACAAGCCTCGCTCGGTGAGCACGCCTTCAACGCTCTCGACTCCGAGCCGCAGGGGCCGGTTCTGCAGAATTGCGCCCAGATCCACCAGGGGTACCGTTTGCGTTCCGTCCACGCGATAGCTCACGCGCCCGGCGAGCCGGTGCACGCGATTCTCTTCGAGATCGGTGAGGCTGTCGATTGCCGAAATAGGCAATGCGTAGATCTCTTGTCGCACCCTCAAATAGAGCACCGGCAGGACCGCCAGCGTCAGCGGAAACTCCATTGAAATGCTCGTGCCCTGGCCCATACGCGTATCGACCGAAAGGCGGCCGCGCAGCTTGTCGGTTGTCTTCTTGACAACGTCCATTCCTACGCCCCGCCCCGATAGCTCAGAGGCCTGGTCCTTGGTTGAGAAGCCGGGCCGGAAGATCAGTTCAAGCGCCTCCTGATCGGTAATATGCGCAGCCTGATCTTCGGCAAGGATCCCCTTTTGCACGGCCTTTTTGATCAGCAAGCGGCGGTCCATGCCTTTGCCATCATCGGAGACCTCGATTCGCACTCTGTCGCCCAAATGAACGGCGGCTATGCGGAGCAGCGCTGGGTTAGGCTTGCCGGCCTGCCTGCGGATCTCCGGTGGCTCAATTCCGTGATCCAGACTGTTGCGCACCAGGTGTACGATGGGACCCGAGAGCGCGTCGACGACGGTCTTATCGATTTCCACGTCCTCGCCCACGATCTCCAGCCGAACCTCTTTGCTGAGTTGGCGGGACACATCCCGGACCACCCGTGGCAATTGCTGGAAGAGCCGGCGGCAGGGCTGCATGCGGAGACACATCACGCTGTTCTGCAGGTCGCTCACGCGAAGATCCATCTCGCGCGCGATGCGCGACATATTCTCGTCGCTCTTGGTCAAACCTCCCAGGGCAGACGTTAGCCTGTTGCGGAGCAGCACCAGTTCTCCCACCTGGTTCATTACGGCATCCAGGCGAACGGCCTCAACGCGCAGCATGGTCTCCGCACCATCGTTTCCCCTTGCCGGGGTAACTTGCTGCGGCGCGGCGTTCGGCGCATCGCCCGCAGCCGTCGTGGCGATTTCCCTTGCCGGCGCCGGTCGGGCCTCAACCGCTGGCTTGGTCATCGTGGCAGTCATTACCGCTACACCGGCCGCGGATTCGCTCTCTCGGAATTCGCCGGAGCCCGGCTCCGTCTCTGCCGTCGATCCAGCAGGCGCCAGCGCCGCTTCGGATGGCGCGCAGGCTGAAATCGCAGCCGCGCCCCCGGGGACTTCGCCGCCCTCGCCTTCTAGAGCCGCCAACATCCTGATCCTGTGGCTTAGCTCGGCCGGGCCTGGCCTGGGCGATTGCTCCTGCGCCAACTCCTTGAACATGGCCTCGATGATGTCAATTCCACTGAGAATCGCGTCGATGCGTTCCGGCGTAACGGCTATAGTGTGCGAGCGCAGCTTATCCAGCATGTCCTCGAGATCGTGAGCCCATTCCACCAGATGGTCGGCTTCAAGAAAACCCGCGCCGCCCTTTACGGTGTGGAATGCCCGAAAGATCGAGGCCAGAGCCTCAGAGTCGTCGGGCTTTGCTTCCAGGCGCAGAGTGTCCTCTTGCGCTTTCTGTAAAAGCTCCCTGGATTCGACTAGGTAATCCCGAAGAATCTCAACGTCCATAGAAGGGTCCTGTACGGCCTATCGGCTAAAGACCCAACTTCATGAGGAACTTCAGGCTGAATTCGACGCGTTACGCTCGTCGAGCGCTCAGCAATTTTATTCAACCCCATTATGATCATTTTTGTACTTGGGATGAGTGTTTTATCACGGCTGTACCGGCGATGGACACGGTGGAATAAATTACCGTTTTCCCGTTCCATTGAGGAAGCATGCGCGAACCCGGCCCTCTGTGACAACCTAGAAGTTTGGAGGATAATACACGCCATGCAACCCGACACCCCTGCCGCTCTTGCCGCATCACAGAACCTTCACGCCTGGGAGGCGGGTGGAGCCGATTCCGCTGAGGCGCTTTCCGCCTGGGTCGGAGCGCGCCTCAAAGAGCATGAAGCGGAGTTGGCCGCGCTGTTGGCCGTCGAGGGAGAACGCACGCCGGAAAACTCCCTTCGGCTTTATGACGCGGCTATCGAACAGCTCAGTTTGGCTGGAGCGCAGGCGGGCATACTAAACTCCGTGGCTGCCGACAAGGCAGTGCGCGATCAGGCGCAAATGGAGGCGCAACGGGTGGCACAGGCATCGAGCGCTTTGAGTCTGAACCGCGCGGTCTACGAGGCTCTGGCGGATATCGATCTGGGCGGAGCCAATACTCGCATCAGCGCGGCTACGAAACACTATGTTGAGCGCACGCTGCTCAGCTATCGGCTGGCCGGCGTGGACAAGGATCAGGCTACGCGCGACCGCCTGCAAAGCCTACACAATAAGGCTACGCAGCTCTCGCTCACATTCAGCCGCAATATTCAGGAGGGCGCAAAGACCATTGAGGCCACGGCTGCCGAACTGGACGGCCTGCCCGCCGATTACCTTGCGCGGCATCCAGCAAATGCCGAGGGCCGCATCACGCTATCGACCGACCAGCCCGATATGCAGCCGGTAATGACTTTTGCCTCGAACGCCGCACTGCGGGAGCGGATGTTTTTTGCCTATAACACCCGAGCCTACCCGGCCAACCAGCAAATTCTTCTGCAACTGCTGGCCACGCGCCATGAGATTGCCGGCATACTCGGCTTTCGCAGTTGGGCCGATCTGGCTACCGCCGATCAGATGATGGCTTCAGCGGCCAATGCGCGTGTGTTTTTGGCCAAGCTCAACGAGGCCAGCCTGGAGGGCGCGCGCCGCGAGCACGAATTGATTCTCAATTTCACTCGCCGGCGCCAGCCAGAGTTGACGGCCATCGACATCGCCAGCCGCGGCTATTGGTACGAGCAGTTCCGCCGCTCGGCCTTCGACTTCGACTCGCAGTCCGTGCGCCCTTACTTCCCTTATGCGCAGGTTGAGGCGGGTGTGCTGGAGACGGCGGCGAAACTATTCAAAATTGATTTCCGCCCATCGACCGCGACGGCGTGGCACCCGGATGTCTCGGTCTTCGAGGTTCTCGACGACGAAAGAATTGTGGGCCGCTTCTATCTCGACATGCATCCCCGCGAGGGCAAGGACAAGTGGTTTTCCGCCGCGCCTGTAGTCACCGGTGTACACGGGCGCGCTCTGCCCGAGGCCGCGCTCATCTGCAATTTTCCAGGTGGCGAAGCTGGCGATCCTGGGCTTCTCCAGTACAACGACGTGGTGACGTTCTTTCACGAGTTTGGCCACCTGATGCACGCCATTCTGGGCGGCCACACAGAGTGGGCGGGCATCAGCGGCTTCGCTACGGAGGGCGATTTTATCGAGGTGCCCTCGCAAATGCTGGAAGAGTTTTTCCGCGACGAAAAGCTGCTTCAGGCCTTCGCCAAGCATTATCAGACCGGCGAAACGCTTTCTTCCGAAACCATCAAAAAAATGAAGCTGGCCGGAGCCTTCGGACGCGCCGACTGGGTTCGTTCGCAGCTCTACTACACCACGCTCTCGCTCGACCTGCACGACCGCAACCCTGAGGGCCTGTATCTAGACATCACCACCAGGCAGCTCTACCAGAGCCTGCAACCCTGGACGTGGCTTGAAGGCAATCGTATGTACGCGAGCTTTGGCCACCTGACCGGCTACTCGTCGAACTACTATACCTACGCCTTTGATAAGGTGATCGCGCTGGATTTCTTTGCTCAGTTCGATCCCGCCGACCTGCTGGGCTGCGATGCCGGTAGCCGCTACCGCAAATTGGTGCTCGAACAGGGCGGCTCAAAGCCCGGCCGCCAGATGGTGCGCGACTTTCTGGGCCGCGATGAGGAGTTTGCTGCCTTTTCCAACTGGCTGAACGAGGAATTTGAGGGCGGACTGATAGACATCCCGGCAGTATGAACATTTTCCGCAGCCGGAGGTTCTCCCCTCTCATCATTTTTGCCATGTGTGCCGATAATTCCTGGTAGACCCGTGGACGAAAAATGCCCCAGGCGCAGGCGTGCGCGGTCACGGGATTTGTATGCAACGCATCTCAACATCATGGAATTAGTAGCTCCTAAGAAACACCGGAGATAAAGAGACGCGAGCAACATGCAGGAAAGGTAGTACTGCTAATGGCCTTCATGATATGGACAAAAGAGCTGAGCGTGAGCGTCGCTGTTTTAGACGAAGACCACAAGAAGATGATCGACATCATCAACGAGTTGCATGATGGAATCATAGCTGGCCATAAGCAAGAGATCCTTGCATCCGTTCTCGACCAACTGGCGGACTACACCAGATTCCATTTCGCGCGAGAAGAAGAGTTTTTTGTTCAAGCAAATTATCCGGATGTGTCCACGCACAAAATGGAGCACACAAGCTTTATCGGCCGCATCTCAAACCTGCAGGAGCGCTTCAAGACCGCGTCCATCGTCATGTTGGATCTGGAGTTGATGAATTTTCTGCGTAATTGGCTGCTCATACATATCCAAGGATCCGACATGAAGTACGGGCCGCGCTTCAACGCCAGCGGAATATTTTAGCCGGAGAACACGCGGGTAAGTGAGCTGTCCACGCACTGCTTACCGTCCATTCGTTATGATGGAGTCCATGGCAAGCACACAGGATTTCAATGGCAAATGGGCGCTGGTGACCGGAGCCAGCGCGGGAATTGGCGCGGCACTGGCGCGGGAGCTGGCAAAGCACGGAGCCAAGCTCATCTTGACAGCGCGCAGGCGTGACCGGCTGGAGACGCTGGCCGCGGAACTCACGGCCAAAGGAACAGAGGTCCGCATCGTTGCGGCTGATCTGAACGATCCCGCTACGCCGCAGAAAATCTGTGACGCCACGGAAGGAGCAGGGCTTACCGTCGATATTCTCATCAACAACGCCGGCCTCGGACAATACGGGGCCTTCGCGCAGAGCGAGATTACCCAGGAACTTAGTCAGGTTAGAGTCAACTGCGAGGCCGTGGTGCGGCTGACCCGGCTGTTTGTTCCGCGCATGGTGGAACGGCGTCGCGGCTGGGTGATGATATTGGCATCGACCGCCAGCTTTCAGCCTGTGCCGTACCTCACTACCTACGCGGCCACCAAGGCCTTCGACCGCTTCTTTGCGTTGGGGCTGGCTGCCGAGGTGGCAAGCTTCGGCGTAAAAGTGACGGCGCTTTGCCCAGGGCCAACCGAAAGCGAGTTCATCGATGTGGCTCGCGCTGGAGCCTTCAAGGGCAGAAATCAGCAAACAGCTGAAGACGTGGCGCGGCTCGGGGTAGCGGCTCTGGCTCGCGGCCAGCGCACGCTCATCCCCTATTTCGGTGGCAGGTTCAACGCCATTCTCGTGCGCTTTCTGCCGGTCGGGGTGATTACACGCTTTGTGGAGAAGGCCGCCCGCCCAGTTCAATAGGATGGTTTGGTGTAATCAAGATGGATAGGGTTTGATGGATTTACTTGGGAAGTGAAAGTCTCGCTGATCGTCAGTGTTTACGTGGGAAAGAACGCATTTTAGCCTTGCATAGTTTTGCCTCGGTTTTCGCCCGTTTGACCTTCGCTAAGTCACCAAAGCGTCACCGGATAATCTGGGTGGAAATGGCCAGCATACAGCCTGTCCTTCCCAATGGACGGTGGTCTAGGTCCGTCCACGACCGCTCTGTCTGGAGTTGTCCATCTTTTGCGCGGTCTGTTAAACTGGCGCGTTCTAAAGCTAGTAGAAAGGATGGTTCGGTAACAATGACATTGAAAAAGTCTTCCGCAAGAAAAGCTCCCCTTGAGAAGGTTGCCGTAAAGAAAGCCGTCGCAAAGAAATCCTCCACAAACAAGGCTGCCGGAAAGAATGCAGTCGCACAGAAAGCAATAG
This sequence comes from uncultured Occallatibacter sp., assembly GCA_964520005.1. Classification (GTDB taxonomy): domain Bacteria; phylum Acidobacteriota; class Terriglobia; order Terriglobales; family Acidobacteriaceae; genus Telmatobacter. The sequence goes on along the minus strand of CAZFMB010000030.1, from coordinate 24,148 downwards.
CCCCCGCAAAGAAGGCTCCCTCCGGTTTGGAGCAAGAAACAAAAGCACCTCTTCCAAAACCCTTAACGTGGAACGGATACAAGATCGTAGAAGCCCCAAAAGGAACTTCAGGCACTGGCCCAAGAGATAGTCACTAGGTGTCACTATGAAAAAAGATGACTTGCGAAAGGCATACGAGGACTTTTCCGGCAAGGCTAGCGACATCGTACGTCAGCTCGACTTTGCTGGAATTGCGTTGATATGGATTTTTAAGGTGGGAACAACTCCATCTCCTGTCCTTGAGACTCAACTCTTGTTGGCGGCACTATTAATCTTCCTTTCCCTATTCTTCGATCTGCTTCAATACCTATTGGGAACAGGCATCTGGTTTGTCTATTTCAGGATGAAAGAAAAAGCAGGCGTACCTCAGAATACTGAATTCGCAGTGTCACCCTTTGCTACTTGGCCCACATGGACTTGCTTTTGGATTAAATCATCATCAGCGCTGATTGCATACCTTTGCTGTATTTTGCCGTTTCTTGCCAAGAAATTTATTGGCTGACCGGATGGACACGATTGATGCTTTTCACTAATTTCAGACTTGAATAATCTCCGGATGCCCCACAGACCGCTCAAGCGAACAGGCCTTCAATGGCGGTCTCAGCCCACATTCCCCGGAACCAGCGTCATGGTGTCTTTGCCGAATAAACGGCTATGTATTTTGTTTTATTGGCGTCCCCGACGGGATTTGAACCCGTGTTATCGCCGTGAAAGGGCGGTGTCCTAGGCCGGGCTAGACGACGGGGACGCTACGAGGGCGAGGATTTGCCAGTATTGGCCTGATGCGCCCTACTTCAGGCTACCAACTCAGCGGTGCCATGTCAAAGAATCTGGAGCCGCTTCAAGGAACCATCAGGTCAGGCTGGCCGTAGATCATTCTATGAATTTTTTGCGTCAATAACCCGCTTGTAAGCGTCACATACAATAGGGAAGCAACACAGAATGAGGTAGATCGCATTGAAACGCATTTCAGGAATAGGTTGTATTGTTCTTCTTGGGTTGGCGGCTACGGGCTGCCAGAGCAAGCCTGAGTCTAAGGCCGCCGCGGGGATGCAGGCGATGCCGGTGCAGACGGTGACTGTTACCCTTGCTCCCGTGCCTCAGGTGAGCGAGTATGTGGCCACCATCAAGTCTCGCCGCTCGGCCACCTTGCTGCCACAGGTGAGCGGAAGCCTGACGAAGATTCTTGTCCATTCAGGCGATCATGTGAAGACCGGTCAGGTGCTGATGGAGATTGATCCGCGGCTGCAGATGGCCACCGTTGCATCGGCGCGCGCCACTGAGCGGCAGAAAAAAGCCCTTTACGATTACAACGTGATTGAGGTTTTGCGGCAGCACAAACTCTTTGAGGCAGGCGTAACCAGTCACGATGCATACGACCAGGCGCAGCAGTCCTTCGGCAACACCAAGGCGGACTATGAATCAGCGGTCGAGCTGCGCAAGACGCAAGAGGAGCAACTGGCCTACTACACCATTCGCGCGCCATTTGACGGCGTGGTGGGCGACGTTCCGGTCCATGTGGGCGACTTTGCATCGCCGATGAACTCGCCGGCCACAGTGCTGACCACAGTCGATGAGAACAAGGAGCTGGAGGCCTACATCTACGTCCCCTCGGAGCGCGCCGCACAGGTACGCATGGGACTCGATGTGGAGCTGACGGATAACGCGGGCAAGCTGATCGAGAAGACGAAGATCGACTTTGTCTCATCGCAGGTAGATAGCACTCTGCAGAGCATACTTGTAAAGGCTCCGGTCCACGCCACGCCGGAAGTGCTGCGCAACGCGCAGATGATCAAGGCGCGCGTCATCTGGAGCACTTCGCCCATGGCTGTTGTACCCGTGTTGGCGATTACGCGCCAGGGCGGACAGAGCTTCGTCTTCGTGGCGCGGAAGCAAGGCCCGCTCACGCAGGCTATGCAGACGGCGGTCACGCTGGGCGATACCGTGGGCAACAACTACTCTGTCACTTCTGGGCTGAATGCCGGCGACAAGGTCATCGTGTCGAGCACGCAGTTCCTGGTAAACGGCATGCCGGTGATGCCCATGGGCGGCTGAGGGGCGTAGATTCCCAGGTCTCAAAATCGAGACCCGGGGCACCCGATTCTGTTGCGCTCCACAATCGGAAAGGAAGTAACCCTTGTTTGTTGATTTTTTCATTCATCGGCCAGTCTTTGCAACGGTCTGCGCGCTGCTGATTATTCTCGCCGGCGCGATCTGTATTCCCAACCTTCCGGTCGCCATGTACCCCACGCTGGCGCCTCCGGTGGTGTCGGTGGACTGCAACTACGTCGGCGCCAATGCCGACACCGTCGAAAAGGCCGTCACCATTCCGCTGGAAGAAGCCATCAACGGCGTCGAGGGAATGCGCTACATCAGTTCGTCCAGCACCAACAGCGGCACCACTTCCATCACCACCACCTTCAAGACCGGTTATGACCTGGACATCGCCGCCGTGGACGTGCAGAACCGCGTGGCCAGTGTGCAGGGACGGCTGCCAGCGGCGGTAAACGCAACCGGCATCACCATCACCAAGTCTAATTTCAACTTCGTTTTCGGCGCCGGCTTCTACACACGCGACGGCCGTTACTCGCCCGAGTTCATCTCCAACTACCTCGACGTTTACGTCAAGGACGCCCTCAAGCGCGTGCCCGGCGTGGGTGATGTAATCATATTCGGCGAGCGCAAGTACGCCATGCGCGTCTGGCTTGACCCAACGCGCCTGGCCGCGCGCAATCTAACGGCAACCGACGTGGTCAACGCGCTGGTCGAGCAGAACGTCGAGATCCCCGCAGGCCAGCTTGGCCAGCCTCCCTCGGACCAGAAGCAAGCCTTCCAAGTGCCGGTGCGCGTGGTGGGCCGGCTCACCTCGCCCGCCGAGTTCGACAACATCATCGTCAAGAACAGCGCCAACGGCCTGGTGCTGCTCAAGGACGTGGGCCACTCCGAGGTGGGCGCGGAGGATTATAGTTCCTCGCTCAAATACATGGGGCGCGAGGCCGATGGAATCGGCGTCTTGCAGCTTTCCAACGCCAACGCCCTGGATGTGGACGCCAGGGCCAAGGCTGCGCTGGCCGAGCTCTCGAAGAGCTTTCCTCCCGGCTTGGAATACGCCATCGCCTTCGATTCGACCACCGTGGTCGGCGACTCCATCCGCGAGGTTCTCTTCACGCTTGTCGTGGCCGTCTTCATCGTCATCTCCGTCATTTTCTTGTTTCTGCTTGATTGGCGCGCCACCATCATTCCCGCCGTCACCATTCCGGTTTCACTGATCGGCACCTTTGCCTTCATTAAGCTCTTCGGTTTCTCCATCAACTCACTTACGCTGTTCGGCATCACACTGGCCACGGGGCTGGTGGTCGACGACGCCATCGTAGTCATCGAGAACGTGCAGCGTCACATCCACATGGAACACTCCGATCCCCACGCGGCTACCTCGCGCGCCATGGGCGAGGTCACCAGCGCCGTCATTGCGACCTCCCTGGTTTTGATCGCGGTCTTCGTGCCGGTTTCGTTCTTTCCCGGTACTACCGGAATTCTTTATCGTCAATTCTCGCTGACCATCGCCTTTGCCATCGCCATCTCGGCCTTCAATGCGCTCACGCTTTCGCCGGCTCTCTCGGCCATGTTTCTGCGCGGCGAAGAAGAACGGCCCCGGCAGCTCGACTTCCTACACATCGATCTGGTCTCGCAGCTCTTTTCCCGATTCATTCACTCCACTGACCGCCAGATCACATGGCTGGGCGCCACCTATGCCAAAGTAATTCATGCGGCACTCAAGCTGCGTTATGCGTTGCTCGTCATTTTCTTTGCCGGCATGGGCGCAACCTATTGGATCTACAATTACGTTCCCACCGGCTTCATTCCCCAGGAGGACCAGGGTTATTTGATGGTCATCGTGCAGGCCCCACCGGGCTCCTCGCTGGCTTACACCGGGGCATTGGCAAGCCGTGCCGAATACATCATCGCGCAGAATCCCGACATTGAAGGAGCATTTTCCGTGATGGGTTTCAGCTTTGCCGGCAACGCCTCCAATGCGGGCATGATGTTTGTCAGCACCAAGCCCAGCGATCAGCGCCGCGGCAAGGGCCACTCCGCTGCCGACATCGTGGCCGATCTCTCGCCCAAGCTGCAAATGCTAATGTTCGCTCCAAACGGCGGCCTTGTGCTGATCGTCGAGCCTCCTGCCGTATCCGGCGTGGGCAGCTTCGGCGGCTTCCAGTTTATGCTTCAGGATTCGGGCGCAAACACGCTTAGTGACATGGACCGCGTAGCCCACCAGATGGTGAATGTAGGCAATGGGGGCAAGGAACTGACTGGCCTCTACACCTCCTTCTCGGCCAACGACCCCCAGGTGCTGGTCACCATCGACCGCGAGAAGGCCAAGGCGATGAACATTCCACTCTCGCAGATCACTAACACCCTCAGCGTCTTCATGGGTTCGGAGTACATCAACGACTTCGACTTCAACAACCGCACATATCGTGTCTTCGTGCAGGCTGACCAGCCATTCCGCATGTCGGCTCGCGATCTGCACAACTACTACGTGCGCTCAGACACCGGCCAGATGGTGCCGCTCGACAACCTGGCCAGAGTGACAGAAAGCTCCGGTCCGCCGGTTATCACCCACTACAACCTCTTCCGCGCGGTCGAAATCGACGGCTCGGCAGCACGTGGCTTAAGCTCCAGCCAGGGACTCGCTGCCATGGAGGAGTTAGCTAGCGACAAGATGAAAATATTGATGCCCGGCATGAAATTCGAGTGGACCGGCTTGACGCTCGACGAGATCGAATCCAGCGGCAAGGCGTTGCTCATCTTCGGCCTCGGCATCCTGGTCGTCTATCTCACCCTCTCGGCGCAGTACGAGAGCTTCGCGCTGCCCTTCATCATTCTGCTGGCCGTCCCTATGGCGGTGCTCGGCGCGCTGGGACTGGTCTTCTTGCGCGGCCAATCCAACGACGTATATTGCCAGATAGGCTTGGTCATGCTGATCGGCCTCTCGGCCAAGAACTCAATTCTGATTGTCGAGTTTGCTGAGCAGTTGCGCCGCAAAGGCCGCTCCATCGCCGACGCCGCCGCCGAGGCCGGTGAACTACGCCTGCGGCCCATTTTAATGACCTCATTCGCATTCATCCTCGGCGTTCTGCCGCTATACTTCGCCACCGGCGCGGGCGCGCTGGGACGCCGCTCCGTGGGTACCACCATCATCGGCGGAATGTTGCTATCCACCGTCCTCAACCTCTTTTTCATTCCTGTTCTCTACGTGATCCTGAGCCGTCTGCTCAGGCGCGGAGATGACGACCTGCCGCCGCCAGCCGAAGTTGCCTCAATGTAGCGCCGGCCTCCTGGCCGGCTGTGGCGTGGACCTCTCGGTCCACGCCACACTCTATATAAATTGGGAATATGCTCCAAAAGTGAAATTACAAAATCTGCGATATGAGCTGTATCAATTTGCTCCATTGAATCGAAATTCCGTTCGGCGCACAATTATTCTGTGCGAACCACTATCAATCTGAATGAGGATGTCTATCAGTATGCGAAGTTGTATGCCAAAGAGCGGGGCATCACACTGAGCAAGGCTGTTTGCGAGATTGTACGTAAGGGCATAGAAGCGATGCAATCCACTAAACCTTCGCCACACTAGGTTCGAAAGCCCAAAGGCTTGCTGATCTTTGCCGGAAGAGACAAAGTCATTACCCCCGAGTTGGTGAAAGAAGTTTTGGAAGAGGACGGCTGAGACTGCCGATTCATGTGCTGCTTGAGTTCATCGCTCACTGCGCCTTCTGATGCGCGATCACATAATCCTTGATCTGGTTGTAAACCTGGTTGGTCACGATGCCGTTCTCTATCAGGTCCAGCTTGGTGCGATAAGGCCGGAAGAGAACGATGCGCCCCGCCCAACTCGGCGTCATGCCGGGAATTTTCAACAACTCCTCCACGCTGGCGTGATTGATATCCACCCGCATCTCCGGCCGCGGAGCCGTTGCCGATGTTTTCGGCACACCACGGGAGTCGCGATCCTGATATTGCGCCGTTCCGGCCAGGCAAAGGCCCAGCATTACTACCGCCGCCGCCGTCAATCGCAACCTTGTTCGCACGGCTCCATTCTCCGCCCTGCCGTGCCTCATCCGCAAGAAAAAGTTTGACACGATGCCGGGTTTTCCCTTAATCTAAAAATCAGATGCAGAGCCACCGCCATCACGGTCACCACCATCATCATGGAAACTCCATGCCGGCGGACTGCCATGGCCTGAAGTAATCGGCCAGAGAGATCGAAAAAACAAAGCCCGCCGGCGACTCAGCCCGCGGGCTTTTTCACGCTCCAAGGTAAAATTCAACCAAACCCAAGGAAAACCATGAGCCATACGAACCCCACAATCGATTTCGACAAAATGGACGGCCTCGCGCCCGGCATTGTGCAGGATGCGCGCACCGGCGAGGTGCTGATGCTGGGCTTTCTCAACGCCCAAAGCTACGCCAAAACCCTGGAAACCGGCTTCGTCACCTTCTGGAGCCGCACCCGCCAGAAGCTGTGGATGAAGGGCGAAACCAGCGGCAACCGCCTTCGCGTCGTCTCCGCCGCAACCGACTGCGACAACGATGCACTGCTCTTTCGCGTTGTGGTTGAGGGCGACGGGCTCGTCTGCCATGAGGGCACGGTCAGTTGTTTTACTAAACCAGTGAATGTGGCCAACCAGCAATCTGGAGACAAGAAAGAGGTAACTCATGGCTAACAAACTCAGACTCGGCATTCCCAAAGGCAGTTTGCAGGATGCCACTATCGCTCTCTTCAAGCGCGCCGGCTGGAACATTTACGCCGACGGCCGCTCCTACTTTCCTTCCATCGACGACCCCGAAATCGAGTGCATGTTGATTCGCGCGCAGGAGATGGCTCGCTACGTCGATCACGGCGTTCTCGACGCCGGCCTCACCGGCATCGACTGGGTGGTCGAGAGCGGACTCCTGGTCACTAGCGTCACCTCTCTCACCTATGCCAAGCAGAGCCGACGCAAGGTACGCTGGGTGCTGGCCGTTCCTGAAGGCAGCGGCTTCGAAAAGGCTGAAGACCTCGAGGGCAAGATTGTCGCCACTGAATTAGTCGAAGTCAGCAAGCGTTACTTTGCCTCGAAGGGCGTCAAGGTGAAGGTTGAATTCAGTTGGGGCGCAACGGAAGTCAAGCCGCCCATGCTGGCCGACGCCATTGTCGAAGTCACGGAGACCGGCAGCTCGCTCAAGGCCAATCACCTCAAGATTATCGACACCATCATGGAGAGCGAGACCCATCTCATCGCTGGACAAAAAGCTCTCGCCGACCCATGGAAGTGCGAGAAGCTCGATCAGATTGCGCTCATGCTGCGCGGCGCCATCGACGCACAGTCGCAGGTCGGCCTCATGCTCAACGTGCATCGCGCCGACCTTGACGCGGTCCTCGCCGTGCTGCCCGCCCTCAACTCGCCCACCGTCTCCCAACTCAGCAACTCCGACTGGGTCGCTGTCAACACCATCGTCGAAGAGCGCATCGCCCGCGACGTGATTCCCAAGCTTAAGGCAGCCATGGCAACGGGCATCGTCGAGTATCCACTCAACAAGGTTGTGCTCTAGCTCGGAGAATTGCAATGAAAATAATCCAGACCAAAGAACGAGGCGCGAGGAAAGCCGCAGAATTTCTCGCCACACTCGAACGACGTGGCGGCGCGTCGCTCGATGCTGTGCTGCCCGCCGTCAGGCGCATCGTGGCCGACGTGCGCAAGCGGGGCGACCGCGCTTTGCTTCGTTATGCCGCACAATTCGACGGCCTCGCCGGCGCGAGCACTCTGCGAGTCACGCCCGGCGAAATGGCCACTGCATGGAATGCACTCAATCCGGCAATGCAGGAAGCTCTCACCACAGCCGTCAATCAGATTCGCGCCTTCGCTGTCTCTCAACTGCCCGCCTCCTTTAGCGATGAGCCCATTCCCGGCCTCACCACTGGCCAGCTGGTTCGTCCCCTCGGCTCTGTAGGCTGCTATGTGCCTAGTGGGCGCCATCCCCTGCCTTCCACGCTGCTCATGACCGTAATTCCCGCGCAAGTTGCGGGCGTTGAGCGCATCGTAGTTGTTTCCCCCAAGCCCGCTCCTGAGACTCTTGCTGCCGCACATCTGCTGGGCATTACGGAGTTCTATCGCCTCGGCGGCGCGCACGCCGTAGCCGCGCTGGCCTACGGGACTAACTCCGTCGTGCGCGTGGACAAGATCGTCGGCCCCGGCAATCTCTATGTAACCGCCGCCAAGCGTCTCGTCGCATTCGATTGCGCCATCGACATGCTCGCCGGTCCTACAGAAATTATCGTCACCAGCGAACGCGGCAACTCCGACGATATCGCCTCAGATCTGGTCGCGCAGGCCGAGCACGATCCCGAAGCGCTGGCCATCTTCATCACCACCCGCGCGGATTTAGCGAAAGAGGTCCTTCAAAAAGTAAAAGCGCGGAGCGCCAATAATCCTATAGCGCGTCAGGCCCTTGATCGTAATGGCTTGGTCATTCTTGCATCAAGCGTCGATGAAGCACGCGCCATCACCAACCGTCTTGCGCCTGAACACCTCACTGTTGACGCCGCCAGCGATCTTGACTGGGTACTGAATGCAGGTTCGGTCTTCATCGGCCGCTGGTCAGCGCAGCCCATGGGCGACTATATCTCCGGCCCAAATCACACTCTGCCCACTGGCGGCATGGCTCGTGTGCGCGGCGGCCTCAGCGTCAACGACTTCGTCAAGCTCATCACCGTGCAGGAGTACACCGCAAAGGGAATCCGCTCGCTCGGGCCGCCTGCCGCGTTGCTGGCCGAAGCCGAAGGACTTATCGGCCACGCCGAAGCCATTCGCACACGAATTCGGAAAGTGAGGCCCCGTGACTAAAGCCGTCAATGTAATGTATCCCGAGCCGCGCGCCCGCGTGCAGGCCATGAAGGAGTATCACCCTCCGCTCGGCTGCCGCGACGCCCTGCGCCTGGACTTCAACGAGAACACCGTTGCCTGCTCACCCAAAGTGCGCGAAGTGCTGGGCCGCATCAGCGCGGGCAGCCTCACGCGCTATCCCGAGCGCCAGCCGGTCGAGGCCATCGTGGCCGCGCATCTCGGCCTCGCGCCCGCGCAGCTCGCACTCACTAACGGCGTAGACGAAGCCATTCATGTGCTCTTCGAGACCTTCCTTGATAAAGGCGACGAGTTGCTGCTGCCCGTGCCCACCTACACCATGTATGAGGTTTACGCGTCAGCTACAGATGCGCGCGTGACTACGGTTCTTGCCGGTGGCGATTTACATTTTCCCTTCAAGCGATTGCTGAAGGCTATCACCAAGCGCACCAAGATCATCGCCATCGCCAATCCTAATAGCCCTTCCGGCTCTGCCGCCACGCGCGCGCAACTGCTGGAAATTGCCGAGCGCGCGCCTCACGCCGTTCTTTTAGTAGACGAAGCCTACTTCCACTTTCACGGCGAAACAGTTATTGATCAAATCGGAGTAGTCCCCAACCTCATCGTCGCGAGAACGTTTTCCAAAGCCTATGGCCTTGCCGGATTGCGCCTCGGCTTGCTTGCCGCTCCCGTGAAAATGATGCATTGGATCAAGCGCGTTCTCTCGCCTTACAGCGTGAACTCGCTGGCGCTGGCCTGCCTTCCGCCTGCCCTCGAAGACGCCACATATCTCGACTGGTACGTCGGCGAAGTGCTTGCCGCGCGCGCGGAGTTCGAAGCCGCGCTCGATGAAGCCGGCATTCGCCGTTGGCTTAGTCGCGCCAACTTCGTACTCGTCGATATCGGCGCGCAGCATAAGGAGTTCACGCGTCTCATGAGCGCCGCCGGCGTGCTGGTTCGCGACCGCTCCAGCGATCCCGGCTGCCATGGCCGCGTGCGCATCACCATCGGAACGCGTGAGCAGATGCGCCAGGCGATTGTGGCTCTCCACGATGTTCTGACCGTGCTCAACAGGAAAGGAGGCGCGCAGTGACGCCTAAAGCAAAATCTTTAGCTTCGCGCACCGCTATTGTCGAACGTAATACAGCGGAAACTCGCATCGCCATCAAGTTGAAAATTGAAGGCAGCGGACAATACAAGATCTCCACCGGCATTCGCTTCTTCGATCACATGCTGGAGTTGTTCACCCGCCACGGAGCCTTCGACCTAGACCTCTCCTGCAAAGGCGATCTGGATGTCGATCAGCACCACACCGTCGAGGATGTAGGCATTGCTCTGGGCGAAGCCTTCGACCGCGCGCTCGGCGACAAACGCGGTATTTTGCGCGCAGGATATTTTCTGATGCCCATGGACGAAACCCTGGCCATCGCCGCTATAGATCTCAGCGGGCGCGCCGCCTATGCCGTCGATACCAAAGTCCGCACGCGCCTGGTCGGCGATTTGCAAACAGAGTTGGTCACGGATTTCTTCGAGGGCTTCTCGCGCGGCGCACGCGCCAACGTCCACGTGAAAACCATGTATGGCCGCTCCAATCACCACAAGATCGAGGCTATCTTCAAAGCCTTCGCCCGCGCGCTGCGTGTAGCCTGTTCCCGCGACAGGCAATTGGGAAAAATGCTGCCATCCACCAAAGGATTATTGTGATGCGCGTAACCGTTATCGATTACAAAGCGGGCAATCTGACCTCGGTGCTTAAAGCGCTACGGCATGTGGGCGCAGAGACTGTCGTCACCGATGGCGACCTCTCTCTTGTCGAAACCGCGGAACGCATCGTGCTCCCCGGCGTCGGCCACTTTGCGGCCACCGAGCGGCTTGACGCGACCGGCCTCACGCCCGCAATTCGCGCGGCCATTGCGCGCGGCGTTCCCTTCCTCGGAATCTGTGTCGGAATGCAGTGGCTCTACGCGGGCTCTAGCGAAGCGCCCAATCAGCCCGGTCTGGGACACTTCACCGAATCCTGTGCGCGCTTCCCCGAAAGCAAGGAAAAAGTTCCGCACGTCGGATGGAACTCGCTCGATATCCGCCCCAACTCGCGTCTTCTTGCCGGCATCGAACCAGGCGAGTACGTCTACTTCACGCACTCCTACAAAGCTCCTGTCACCGCCGACACTGCGGCCACCACTTACTACATCGAGCCCTTCGCTTCGGCCGTCGAACGCGGCAATGTGATGGGCGTACAATTTCATCCGGAGAAATCCGGCGCAACCGGGCTAAAGATTCTCAAGAACTTTTTTGAGGTAGAGAAATGCAACTGACCTATGAACTAACACTCGCGGACTACAAGGCGGCTTTAAGGCTTCACAGACGCCAGAAGCTCAATAGACGGATTGCGGAATTTGTCTGGTTCAGATTTATGCCAATTATTTGCTCTATGATGTTGGTTTTCGAGCTTTTTATGGGCTTTACTCAGAAGACATTCTTTTCACAGAATCCCCCTGGGCTGCTGGTGGTTCCTCTTGTTTTTCTGCTCTTGCCTGCAATACGTTCCCGATTCGTCCGTAGTCAGTTTAATCAACTATTTTCTCCATCTGCTCGCAATCTTTCAATAGATATTGACGATGAGCGAATTGTCTGCGTTAACCCTGGATCGAGTGAGAGCAGATTTCTGTGGCATATCGTTTTGGAGTTTGCTCAAGATGAGAAGATCACTATGCTTTATATTCACAAACTGAGATTTCTTTTCTTTCCAACTAGCGCAATGTCCGTAGAACAACGTGCAGAACTCAATGACCTTGTCGCACGACACGTTACGAAGAGGAAGCCATGATTACCAAACGCATCATCGCCTGCCTCGACGTGCATGACGGTCGTGTCGTCAAAGGCGTACAGTTTGTCGATCTCATCGATGCGGGCGATCCAGCCACGCAGGCCGCGCGCCATGCCCGCGAAGGCGCCGACGAAATTGTTCTGCTCGACATTACCGCAACCCACGAAGGCCGCCAGACGCTGCTCGACACGGTGCGCCGAACGGCGCGCGAACTCTTCGTTCCCTTTTGTGTGGGCGGCGGCATTCGCACCGCGGACGATGCGGCGCAGGTCTTTGAGGCGGGCGCGGATAAGGTCAGCGTGAACTCCGCCGCTCTTGCCGACCCCACGTTGATCGACGCCATTGGCCGCAGCTTCGGCGCGCAGGCCGTCGTCGTCGCCATCGATGCGCGACGTGACCCAGAGGCCGCCGACCCGGTGCACGACGCGCAAGTCTTCGTTCAAGGTGGGCGCAAACTAACCGGTCGCCGCGCAGTCGAGTGGGCGCGCGAGGCCGAGGCGCGCGGCGCGGGCGAAATCCTTCTTACCTCCATGAACTGCGACGGAACGCGCACCGGCTTCGACTGCGAGCTGACCGCCGCTGTCAGTGAAGCTGTCAACATTCCCGTCATCGCCTCGGGCGGCGCGGGAACCGTCGCACATTTTGTCGATGTCTTCGGACGCGGCAAGGCCGATGCGGCTCTCGCGGCGAGCATCTTTCACTTCGGCGTCTCCAGCGCGCGCTCTCTTAAAGAAGAGCTGGCCAAGGCCGGCGTCTTTGTGAGGCTTCCATGCTGATTCCATCCATCGATTTGCTGGGCGGGCAAATTGTTCAACTCGTGCAGGGCGAAAAACTGCGCCTTGCCTTCGACGACTTTGAATACTGGATCGAAAAATTCTCCAAATATCCTTTAGTCCAACTCATCGACCTCGACGCTGCCATGCGCCAGGGCGATAACTCCGCGCTCGTCGCGCAGATCGCCAAACGGCTTCCTGTACAAGCCGGCGGCGGCATCCACACTATCGAGCGCGCGCAACAGGTTCTCGCCGCTGGCGCAAAGCGCGTCATCATCGGTTCAGCACTATTTTCTGAAACCGGCACAGTCAACACAGAATTCGCCGCTGCGCTTGCCGCAACCGTTGGTGCGGATCGCATAGTCGCCGGCATCGACACCAAAAACGGCCGCATCGCCGTGAAGGGATGGAAGGCGCAGGTTGCGCTTACTCCCGACGAAGCCATCCCGCAACTCGAATCCCACGTCGCCGCATTCCTCTACACGCACGTCGATGGCGAAGGGATGATGCAGGGATTTCCCATCGCCACTGCCGCGCGCCTGCGCAAGCTCACTCAGCGCCAACTTATCGTGGCTGGCGGCATTCGCTCGCAACAGGAGGTAGATGCCCTGGACGCGCTGGGCGCAGACGCGGTGGTAGGCATGGCCGTCTACACCGAACTGCTCGCGGTCTGATCTACACTGCGCCTTCCAGCAAGCCGTCTTACTTCTGCGCCTCGCCGATGGCGAGGCTGGTCTCCACACGCGATTCGCGCAGAAGCCGGGCGATTTGTTTCAGATGAAGCTGCACGGCGTAGGCGCGCAGAATCTCAGTCTGCGGAAACTGGAAGCCCGTCGGCCGCACCTCGGCCATGCGCGCCTCCAATTGAGCGATGTCCTCCTCCAGCAGCAGCCCCGGCGGCGGAACGTGAAAGCGCCAGCCGTGAATGCACTCGGCCACGTAATGAAATCCCGTGCGAATATCCACGGCCAGACGCCCCAGTGCCGGCTCGAGTTGCTGTGCGTACCCATCCTCGTGGCTGTCTTTCACCGCAAGTTCCAGCGCCACCAGGGCATCAAAAAGCGAACGTCCAAATTGCGAGAGCATTGCCAGACCCTCGCGCCATCCTGGACCGCCCGAAGGCTCGTTGCGCGCTGCTTCCAGCAGTTGGTTGTTGCTGCGCAGCACGACCAGCACCTTCTCGCGCAGCGCGGGCAGGTTCTCGGCGGGCGCGCCGCGAAAGCCCTCGAGAATCCCCTCGAAGAACTCGCCCAGCACCAGAAACTCCTGCGCCAGCCCGTCGCGCAGCCGCAGCCGCGCGCGATCCGGAAAAACCAAAGTGGAGACGGCAATCGCCACCACGATGCCCAGGAAAACCTCGACCACGCGGTCCAGCGCAAGCGTCCAGTGAGAGCCCGTCTTTACCAGCATGATGATCGTTATGGTGACTCCGGCCAGCCGCGAACTGCTGCGCAGACCCAGCAATCCGCACACAATCACCGCCCCAAACACAGCCAGAATGAAATTCCACGGCAGTGCGCCAAACAGCGTGAACGAGAAGCCGAAGAACGCGCCGATCAGCGTTCCCAGGATGCGGTCGCGCGAAGCAGAGATAGTGGCGCCGAAGTTCGATTGCAGCACAATGATGGCGCTGATTGCGCCCCAATAGCCGTCGTGCAGCCCAAAGAACACGGCGATCCACCAGCACAGCGCGGCCGCCAGCGCCGTCTTTGCGGCGTGGATCAGCAGCCGCCGGCGCTCCCAGGTAAAGAACCCTGGGTTCTCCTTCGGTTCCACGCGCAACTTGATCGCAAGCTGCCGCTGGGACCACGTCTTGTCTGCCTTCAGGCGCATGGGTGCAATCCGCGAAGCAAGAACCTCATATATAGAATGCTCCATCGCTGCGGGTTCGGGCGGTGACCAGCTCACTTTATGTTCCGTTTTCCTCCAATTTCGGTCGTCGATTATTTGCGCCCAAAGCGGTCCTTCCCGTGTAGCATAAGAGCCAGGAGCCCGCACCCCAGGCCCTCGAACACCATGCTGCGAGTCGGATACCCTGCCACCCTGGCCGCTGAGTTGTTGCACGATTTCCCCGCGGAAGTCGAGCTCATTTCCCTGCCCGACGATCTCGACCACGACATCGACATTGATGTTTGGATTCCCGACCCCTATCCGAAGCGCGCCATGAACCTCTGGCCGCGGCTGCGCGGTGTGCGGCTTATTTTGTCGTTAATGGCCGGCACAGAATGGATTCCCGGCGTGGCCGGTCCGCATGTGACCATCTGCAACGCCCATGGCGCACATAACATCTCCACAGCTGAGTGGACTCTCGGCGCCATACTGGCCATGCTGAAATACTTCCCGCTTTATCTCGACGTGCAGCGCAGCGGTGTATGGAAGCGCCGCTTCGAGGCCAGTGCGCATTACGCAAGCATCACCGGCGATGCGCGGCCGCTTTACCCGCCCGTCATGTTGGAGGAACTTACCGGCAAGACCGTGCTGCTGGTGGGTTACGGCGCCATCGGCAAAGAGATTGAGCGCATGCTCACGCCCTATAATGTCGAGCTTGAACGCGTGGCCCGTACCGCGCGCACCAAGCCGGTTGTTCATCCGGTCAGCGAACTCGACAGCCTCTTGCCGCAAGCGGAGATCGTGATTCTGATCCTGCCTTCGACCGCCGAATCTCATCATCTGATAGGCCGGCGTCAGTTCTCATTGATGCGGCAGGGCGCGCTGCTGGTCAATGCCGCTCGCGGGCCTGTTGTGGACACGGACGCATTGGTCGACGCGCTCAACACTGGCCGCATTCGCGCCGCTCTCGACGTCACCGATCCCGAGCCGCTGCCCGAGGGCCACCCGCTGTGGAGTTGTCCCAACCTGCTAATCACGCCTCACGTCGCCGGATCAAGCCCGCAGTTCGCGCCGCGTTCGCTCAAGACAGCCGCTGACGAACTGCGCCGCTACATCAACGGCGAGCCGCTGCGCAACGTCGTTCAGGCCGCGATTTGAGCCGCTGCCGCCCTGCGCCAATCGCGAAGGCCCAACACCGCCAGTGCTACCAGTAACGCATAGAGAGCGGCTGTTGGCATCAGGTTCTTGTATATATATTCACCAATGTAGACCAGGTCCACCACAATCCATAGCCACCAATTGGCGATGTGCTTGCGCGCGCCCCACCAACTGGCTACCAGGCTATAACTCGTCAGAAATGCGTCCAGAAACGGAAGCGCCGTACCGTGAATCTGCTTCATCAAGAACCCAAGAGCAACGCCTCCTGCCGCGCCCGCCGCTAATCCGGCGATCAGGCTGGGCATGGGCAGGCGTATAATGCGCACCTCGCCCTCGTCGCGCACTCCGCGCCACCAATACCACCAGCCGTAGAGCGTAAAAGCGAGAAAGAAAATCTGCAAGAGCGCGTCGGAATACAAATGAACGCGGTAAAAAACAATCAAGTACAGCACATCGGAGATTAATACTACCGGCCAGCAGATGAGTTTTCGGCGCGTGGTGAGCCAAATGCCGGCAAGCGTAGTGACGACGCCCGCATCCTCCATCCAATTCGCGGCAAGGTAATTCGCAATAGCCGTCCAATGCATCAGTTTTCTACTCTCCCGGGCGATGATGCTGAATGCCGCTCTCGCTTTGCTGCCCAATATCGAATCGCATTCAGGAGTATTTTTCCGCCCGCTCCGCGGAACCATCGTGCATGGCCGACCAGGTAATCCATCGAGGCCAGCCTTGCCTTTTCCTTTGAATGCAGCACGCCCAGAAAATAATCCGCTTCGGTCAGCGCAAATTCCGCGTGGCACAGTGCCGTCATCGGAGCCAGAGCAGCGGCCTCATCTTCCGATAGCGGCCGCACCTGCTCGTAGCCGTCGAGCAGCGCCTCCAGATGATCGATGTGAACGCGCACCTCTCCACGCCTGGAGTCTTCTATCAGATCAAGCCACTCAACAATATTGCGCTCGATTGTCTGCGCCAGGTCGTGCACTGCATTGGTGCGATCCGCAAGCCCGAAATCGATTACTGCCACAACGGACGCATCGTCGCTGGCATCGCTCCACAACAGGTTCGATGCGTGCAGGTCGTTGTGCGTCCACAACGGTTTCAGTGCAAGCAAGTGCGGCTTCAACTCCGCATGAAACGGCGTCAGCAATTCGAGCGACTCGCCGCAGCCTTGGCGTGTATCCTCATTCTCAGCCAGCGCAGGCCGCGCTGTCAGGTAGTGTTCCATCGCCGTGTGCGGATCTTGTGCCGCAAAGATCGTGAAGCCAGCCACCAGAGGTTGCACCTTGCGCCGTGACGTGTCGAATCCCTGCGAGGCCAGATGCAGCCGCGCCAATGCATCTCCCGCAGAACGCGCGTGCGCCGTCGAGTGAAATGGAGTCCACGAGAGCGCCTCTTCATAAAGGTCCAGTCCAGTAGGAACTTCATGCACCTCATACGTCCACTCGCCACGCTCGATTGCAGTCTCGCCAGAAGAAGCCGCAAGGACGCGCGGTACCGGCGCGCCGTGCTCCCGAAGATGCTGCATGAAGCGATGCTCCTCGAGCAATCCCTCGCGGTCACGGACTTTCCGGGAATGCCGCTTGATGAATACCCGTCCGCTGCCCGTCGCCACCACGCTCGCCGCTGAAAATGGCCGCGGACTCACCGAGAGAATTTCGATAGGCTCGCCGCTGCCTGGAAACATCAACAGCAGTTCACGCACTTCTCCCAGCGCAAGCGGCGGCCAGTCGGGTTCCACCAGTCTGCCGTCCATTCCATGCGCCGTTGCAGTCGTGCTCATCTTTGGTGCATCCATAGTCATATCTGCAAATCTAAAATGTGTAGTGCGCGGAAAACCGCACCGTCGTAGGCGCGCCTAACCAGATGAATGTATCGCCATAACTGGCGCCGGTGTCGCTCCAGTAATGCTTGTCGGCGATGTTGTTAGCGTAAATGCGGAAGGTTACGCGGCCCTGCTCGCCGCCCGGCGTATAGCGCACGCCAAGATTGAATAAGTTATAACTCGGCACGCTGACCTGAAGATTCGGTGTACTTCCTTGGTAGCCGGTCACACCTCCCAGATCACCACGCATAGCTGCCTTGCGGCCTGTGTAACTCCAGCCCGGCATTAGATGCAACCCACGCGCATGCGGCAGAAGCACATCGGCAAAGAAGGTCGTGTGCAGGCGCGGCACATTGAGCACCTGCTTGCGATCATCGTCCGGCGTTCCGGTATCCGTCGAAAGCGCGCTGATAGCTGTCGCCGAACCAGTGAGCCGCAGCCAGTTCGTAGCCTTGCCCTGTGCGTTCAGTTCGATGCCGTCGTGTGTCTCGCGGCCTTCGGATTCAAAGCACTGATCACCGGAATTGCCGCTAGGGCAGAAGTTGTCGGGACCAGTGAGTATTTTGGGATAGAAAAACGGCGCGCGCATACGAAAGAGCGCGGTGGTCAGCAAGATGCGCTGGCCCGGCTCATATTTTGCGCCGATCTCGGCCTGGCGCGTGAAGAAGGGATTGAGAAACTGGTTTGCATTATCCACCCACCACGGCGCCTGAGGACCCAGCGAGAGCATCACGCCATAGTTGCTATAGAGCGTAAGGTCCTTCACTGGATTGAAGGTAACCGCATATTGCGGCAGCCAGATGGATCGATTGGTGAGGTTGGGCAAAGTCGGCACAGAGTAGACTGGCTGGTTCAACGCGTCGTAGGTTGTCGGGCACGGATCAGTCGGTGGTCCCGGTAGATTGGGATTGGTGGCCGTGCAGGGAGTGGTAGCGGCCAGCGAGTAGTTATGATCGCGCAGCCAATCTTCGCGTCCGCTGGCGAGTAATTGAATGTGTCCCGGCAGATGAATCCGGTCCTGCACCACGGCGGATGATTGATGGCTGTCTTCCCATAGCCTGCGCGGGCCTGCGGATTCGAGCGGACTTTCGATAGGAACTGGTGCGATGGGTTGATATATATTTTCCGAACCAACATAGTCGTAGACCGCTCCGTCCTGCACGATTCCATCGGGCGAAGACGAATTTGCATATGTATAAAATCCCGGCTGCTGCACGCTGCGCAGAAAGAAAGTCCCCCCGCCGGTCAGGTCGTGTGTGATCTTTCCAGTTTTAACGTGACCAGTAACAATCGCCTCGGTCAGTGCGTCGATGCGCAGTTCTCCGGGGTCGCGGTAGTCGTAGATATCATAACCTCCGTCGGGAGCGAAAAAATAATCCGGTGCAGTGCCGCCATTCCCCTGGCACAAAGCCTCATAGGAGCAGCCATACGCATAAATCACGTTATCTTGTATGAGCGAGTGGCTGTAACTCGCCGCTGCGAATGCCTTCCACTTATGCGGCAGATCGTAATCGAAGCGCGCGCCGGTATTGAAGGTGTCGTAGGTGTCGGGCGGTCCCCAGGGTTGGTCGCCCAGCATCGTCGATCGGTAAATCTGATTAATATCCGGCACCGTTGTGCCGCCCAGCAACTGGTAACCGCTGCCGTCGCGCTCCACCTTATGCTGATATTCAAAGTCGCCCTTCAAAATCGCCTTGGGGCTGATCTTCCAATCCGCCGCGCCCGCGCCCACGGCGCGCCAGCCGTTGGTGTCATTCATATAACTCATGATTCTTTCGCCTGCCAGATTCACGCGCGCACCCACCTGCTTGCGGCTGCCGAAAAGATGCCCAAGATCAACCGCCCCGTAGGCCGTGCCGCGCTGATCGGTGGCCAGATCGACGGCCTTGATCATAGCTGGCCGCTTGGTTACATAGTCGATCAGCCCGCCTGCCGAGGCCACTCCGCTCTCCACTCCGGCAATGCCCTTGAGGAATTCAACGCGCTCTTTGTTTTCCAGCGGCACATCCTGCTCGCCGGCGATGGTCATGCCGTTGATTTGGAGACCGGTGGCCAAATCAATCGGAAAGCCGCGAATCTCGTAGACGCCATAGTAGCCCACAGGCACGTAATCGTCGCCGATAGAGGCGTCGTTTTTCACCACGTCGGAGAGCAGGCGCGCGCCCTGGTCCGTGAGCAGCTCGCGCGTCACCACCGTGGCCGAAAGCGGTGTCTGCTCCAACGGTACGCCGTCCAGATTGCCTACCGTGACTGCCTCGGGAAGATATTCACCCGGCGTTTCGCCATGCACCACCACCGTGGTGGTCACTCGCGGAATTTTTTCTTGAGTTGCGGCCGGCTTGGGCGTCTCGGATTGCGGGGCCGGCTTGTCCTGCGCTGGAGCCGTACTCTGCGCCAAGGCGCAGAGCGAAACGGCCAACAAGCAAATCAGCAATCCTGTCGTCCGAAGCGTGCGGAATCGACGCCATGCCGCCGCCTGGCCAGAAAACAGTCTCGGAATTTTAATCCTAAGTGGTTGAAATGCAAGATAGGCCAGATCGGCGCTAGCAACTCTGCACATAAACTCCCCTTGTTTCCAAATTCATGAAACAAGGGAACTCAGATGCGAATCGAGGAAGTAGGCCGTTCGGCTTAGAAAGCTTCCCACGCCGGTATTATCCGGATCGGGTTCGAGGGTATTTCTCAGCCCCACTTCGTGGAGCACCCCTGTTTCAATAACATGATTGAAACACTCCCGGCCAGGTTTTGCAAGCCATGGAAACCCGGCACTGATTCCCACAGTCTTTGATTGGCCAGTGTGTGGGTTTAAGATGATTGCGTAGAGTGCTACGGCAGTTTTCGTGTGCTATTTCCCTGCTGTGACTGCCGTCACATACGCCAATTTGGACCATGTTAGTCTGAAATGCGGCCCCAGGGGGTCTCAAGAAGCACTATGCAATCTTTTCCTGCTGTCGATCCGATTCCTTTGCCTGCGCCGATATGGCTCTTGAAGCTGCTGCATATCGTCACGCTGTCGCTGCACTTTGTCGCCGTGGAAATGCTGCTGGGCGGGCTGTTGCTGGCGGTTTTGCTCAGTCTCTTCCGCGCTTCGCCGGCCTCATTAGTCACCGCCCGAGCGCTGGCCCGGCGGCTCACCGTGGTGATGACCTTCGTCATCAACCTCGCCGTGCCGCCGCTGCTCTTTGCTCAGGTTCTCTATGGCCGCGCGCTTTATACCAGCAGCGTGTTGATCGGCCTTTACTGGATCGCCATCATCGGCCTCCTCATGCTGACCTACTGGCTGCTCTACCGCTTCACCGCGCGCCTTGAGGCGGGAAAATCTGCCTGGTGGGTCGGCCTGATTGCGTGGCTACTGGCCGGCTCCATCGCCCGTCTGCTCTCCACTAATATGACCTTGATGCTGCGCCCCGAGGTCTGGCGCAAGATGTACTCCGCCTCCGCCATGGGCGCGTATCTGCCCACTGGCGACCCCACCCTTGAGCCGCGTTGGCTGCTCATGATGGCTGGCGGCTTGTTCATCGGCGGATTGTGGCTGATCTATCTCGCTGGCCGCTCCACCTTCACCGCGGACGAAAAGCGATTCCTCGCCGGTCTCGGTGGCAAGGTGGCCGCGCTCTTCGGCCTCATCTATCTGGCCGCCGGCGTGTGGGCCGCCAGCGTGCAGCCGGAGATCGTCAAATCTGGCCTTGTCGGCCACTCGATTTATCCGCTTTACAAATTTGCCGGATTTGCCGGTTACGGCTGGTTAGCCCTGGTGGTGGTTGCCGTGCTGGTCGCCGCCGTCGCCGGATTCGCCAAACTCACCGCGCGTTGGACTAGCATCGCCGTCGTTCATCTGGCCGTACTCATCGAGATCATGCTCACCGTTTATCGCGACGGCGTCCGCGACCTGACCCTGCTCAGCAAAGGCTACAATGTTTGGGATCGCGTCGTTGAAACCAACTGGTGGGTCGTGGGCCTCTTCCTGGTCCTCTTTGTCGGCGGACTGGGAGTAATCGGCTGGCTCGTCTCCGTGGTGGCGCGGTCCAGAAAAGTGATGGAGGGCGCGGCTTAAATCCCGCGAACAAACTGCTATGAGCCAAGAGATAGAACTCCCCGCAAACATCGTCGAGGAACCTGGAGATAAAAATTCTCGCCGTGCCTTTCTAGCCGCCGCCGGAGTCGCTGGCCTCGCGTATTCCGCGGCCATGGCCTATCCCATCTACCGCTACCTGGCCTCGCCTTCAGAGATGGCGCTCAGCGCCGCTGCCGTCACTGAGGTCACGCTCAAGGATGCGCAAAAACTGCCAGCAGGTTCCGTGCTGATGTTCAAATTTGGTCCCTCGCCGGCCATGCTCATTCACCATCAAGACGGACGCTGGATTTCCATGACCGCCGTCTGCACGCACCTCGGCTGCACCGTGCAATATGAGCCGCAGGCCGACCGCATTCACTGCGCCTGCCACGGCGGCGTCTATGACCCCTACACTGGCGCTAACGTAAGCGGACCGCCGCCCAAACCGCTCAAGCTTTTCAAAGTTGCAGTCAACGAAACTGGCGTGGAAGTCTCACGCGCATAGGTTCTTTACAACAGAGAAAGAAAGAGGAGTTATATCATGGGAGTTCTCGATCTCTTCAGCCTCAAAGGTAAAAACGCGCTGGTTACCGGATCTGGACAGGGTCTGGGAGCAGGCATGGCCATTGCCTTTGCGCAGGCTGGAGCAAATGTTACGCTGCATAACTACGGCCCGGTGTTGGACGAGACCATAGACGAAGTCAAGAAGACCGGCGTCGAGTTCATCTGCCGCTCCGGCGATGTCTGCGACCAAAAGATTGCCCACATGCTCGTCGATGACACGGTCAAGGAGTTCGGCTCCATCGACATTCTCGTCAACAACGCCGGAACCATCCGCCGAGCTCCCGCCGCCGAGCACTCTGAAGAGTTCTGGAATACCGTCATCAACACCAATCTCAACTCCGTGTGGTTCCTCAGCCAATATGCGGGCAGGATCATGCTGGCGCAAGGCCACGGGAAAATTATCAACACCGCATCTTTGCTGGCCTTCCAGGGCGGCATTCTCGTTCCCGGTTATGCCGCGGCCAAGGGCGCTGTTGCGCAACTGACAAAGGCGCTGGCCAATGAATGGGGAGACAAAGGCATCAACGTCAATGCCATTGCTCCGGGTTACATGGCCACCGACAACACCACTGCTTTGCGCGCAGACCCTGTGCGCTCCAAAGCCATTCTGGATAGGATTCCCATGGGACGCTGGGGCTTGCCTTCGGACCTTGCCGGTACCGCGGTCTTTCTTGCCTCGGATGCAAGCAACTATGTGAACGGCCACATCCTGGTCGTCGATGGAGGATGGCTCTGCCGCTAGAGAGGTCGCGAAGTGGTCGACGTTTTGAAAGGGCACGACTTCAGTCGTGCCGTTAATGGCCACAAAATGAGCGGGGCTTTAGCCCCTGAGGAAATGGAACGGTTCTCCCAAAATCACGGAAAGAGTTGAACCATGACTGCAAAAGCAATCTACGATTGGGTCGATGAACGGCTGGGCCTATCTGAGCTAGCCGCCTTTGCGCGCCACAAAACCGTCCCCGTTCACTCCCAGTCTTTCTGGTACTACTGGGGCGGTATCTCGCTCTTCCTTTTTTTAGTCCAGTGTTTCACCGGCGTGCTGCTGCTGGTCTACTACCGCCCCGGCGCTGAAGCCTACGAGTCGGTCCGCCAAATCACCTTCGTCATGCACTTCGGCTGGCTCATCCGCTCGGCGCACGCCTGGTCCGCCAGCCTGATGATCTTCTCCATACTGGTGCACATGTTCTCCGTCTATTTCATGAAGGCCTACCGCAAGCCGCGCGAGTTCGGCTGGCTCAGCGGCATGGCTCTCTTAGGCATCGCTTCCGTCTTCGGCTTCTCCGGGTATCTCTTGCCCATGGATGAGTTGAGTTACTTCGCCACCAAGGTCGGCCTGCAGATTCCCTCGGCCATCCCATTTGTAGGCGAGGCCATCGCCAACATGCTGCGCGGCGGTCCTGACGTAAGTGAATTTACCGTCCAGCGCTTTTTTGCACTGCACGTCGTGGTGCTACCGGCCGTCTTCCTGCCCTTGCTCGGCTTCCACCTCTGGCTGGTCCAGCGCCACGGCAACGCCTCGCCGCCATCCGTTGAAGCTCTGCCGCCGGAGCAGCGCAAGACCATGCCTTTCTTTCCAAATTTCTTGCAAAAAGATCTGGCCATGTGGCTCTTTTCACTCACCATCCTTGCAGCGCTGGCTTCCGTCTTTCCCTGGTCGCTCGGAAAACCCTATGACGCGCTTGCGCCCGCGCCCATGGGCATTCATCCCGAGTGGTACTTCATGAGTCCCTTCGAGATGCTCAAGCTGCTGGGCATGGTCAAGTGGCTGCAAGGTGAACCTGGAGAAATCGCGGGAATTTTGCTCTTCACACTCGGCATCGTACTCTGGCTTCTGATTCCCTTCTACGACAACAAAAAGGAATCCGGCCAGCGCGCCCGCGCCGCGCACTACTTCGGCCTGCTGGCAATCTTCGCTCTGCTGGCCACAACCATCATCGGCTATTGGACGATTCGGTAACAAAGTTCACAGTTCTCAGTTCTCGGTTCTCAGTGAAAAGCAGTTAAGCAGAAGTGGAAAGCAGTATATCTCACACATTGTTTGCTCTGAGTTTCTCTTCAAAGGTCTACAGCGCCTGAAAACTGCGAACTGAGAACTGACAACTGAGAACTAGGAGTAGAAATGAACTATCCATTTTGGGACATTCCCTATCTCGGCTCGGGCTGGGTGATCGGCATCATCGCCATCTTCCACGT
>CAZFMB010000029.1:0-41231 GCA_964520005.1 uncultured Occallatibacter sp. | reverse complement strand
TCTGGCTACTCTCAAAATATAGGCAAGGTATTGCGAGGTGAGGTAAGGAATGCACAACGCGGACGAATTCTTGACGGTTACAGACGCGGCCCTTCTTGCGGGATATTCGCATTGGACAATCCGTCATTGGCTTGACTCCGGCAAATTGATCCGTTACCGCGCCGGTTCCCGTGTTGTTGTGAACCGTGCGGAGTTGCTTGAGTTGGTGAAGCCCAAGAAAGTGAGGCAGTGATGACATACAGCGAGAAGTCCACACAGTTGGCCCTTGACTCTTCAGTTGCGGTGCAGGTCTTGATGGGCACGACACCCGGCGATTGTGAATTCATCCCGATTAAGCCAAGAACAGCCGATGCAGGGATGCTTGCGGATATAGCAGCCCGTTGGCCTGGACGTGGTTTGCGCTCCGTGGGCATCATCGGCCTTATCGGTGCGGTCCCCACGTGCGAATTGAAAGAGCCGCTGGAGCCGGAGCAAGTCACCGCGCTTGCGGGTGCCTTCCTTACATACCTTCACGGGCTTTTCAGTGACAGTTTTGCAGAGCAGATTGAAGGCGTGGAGATAGCAGAAATGCGGCGCTTGTGGTCCCTGGAAGACCCGCGCTCTGATGCCTAAAAGTTTGCGGCGCTTACCAGCGTCGTGGGTGGTGTCAACGCGTCCGATGCCACCCGTATTTTAAAGTGCCGCACAGATAAAAAGGTCTGTGTCTACTGCGTTGGCTGCCGGAGTACCCGGACGTGAGACGTGGAGCACCAAAGGCGAAGGGGAGCGCCGGGAAGTGCAAACCATCAACCCAAACCAGCGGGGACCTTAACAACCCGGCTGGCCGTAAGAGCCGCGCCAAATGGGCGTGTGTGACTGGCGGATGTAGGACCGGGGCAGCCCGAGAATCTCATCCAAAGGAAATCAAAATGAAAAACATCCTGGACCTAGCAGAACAGCGCCGGACGGCGCTTCAAGCGATGCAAGAAATTGAAGTCAATGCAAACGTCAAACACCGTGCTGTTACGCCTGATGAGGAAGTGAAAATGACCGCGCTCCGTTATGAAGCGGCGGGCATCGAAGCTGACATCAAAGCTGCTACAGCAAAGCAGGGAGCGCCGGGCACACTGCGTCACGCAATTGGCGGTAACTTCGCTCAGTTGCTCACGGGCGGCAGCGGAGCACCCGCCAAGAGTGGTCAGACGCAGATGTCCGCTGACTACAACGAAGCCTTTCTCAACTTCCTTCGTTCGGGCGGCAAGCAAGCAAGTAGCGCGTTGAGTGAAGGATTCGACCCGCTGTTTGGTGGCTTCGCTCTGCCGTCCTTGCCGGGTATGTCGTCCGCGCTTTATGAGGGCAGCGGCGGTAGTTCCAACGGCGCGGGCGGCTATGCCGTCAACATTCCCACCGATGGGCAAATCATCCCATTGGCAACTCCTGACCTTGGCGTCCGTTCGGTGGCAAGAGCAATTCCCACGGCAACGGACATCAAACTCCCAAGCCAATCCACGTTTGGGACAGCCGGAATCAAGGCCGAAAGCGGAGCAACAACCAACACGTTTGCTGAGAGCAATCCCGCTTTGACACAGTTGACGCTCTCCGCATACATGATGGGCTTGACGCATACCGTTTCTTGGGAACTGTTGCAGGATGTAGCTATGTTCCAAGAGTTTGGCGTCCGTGACCTCTTGAACGCTGTTGCCATTGCTGAGGACGGCTTCTTTGTCTCCGGCACCGGCACCAATCAGCCACAGGGATTGGTTGGCAACACCGGCACCGGAATGGCAACACCGTATCTGGTCGAGTCCACCGGCAGCTATTTGCTCAACGCTACGGACGATATTCTTGGCACGCTCAAAGGGTCATACTTCCCCAATGCAGCGTGGCTGATGAGCCGTGCAACTGCCGTTGCGATTCGGAAGGCACAGCGTCAAGCCAATCTTTACGCAAATGTCTGGACACGTGAAAACGGACGCGACATGCTTCACGGATTCCCGGTGAGCTACAGCGCGGCCATGCCAGCAATTCCCACGGCAACGAGCGCGGGTGTTGTGCCGATCTTGTTCGGCAGCTTCCAGGACGGTTATGTCATCGGTGACCGTGGCGGCGCGGGCACGTTCGTCAAAATCCTTGACCAGCCGCTTGCCACTGCCGGTCAAACGGTACTGCTTGGATACAAGCGCGTAGACGGTCGCGTCCGGCGCTCGGAAGCTATTCAGGCAATCACCATCTCGCACAGCTAACCAACATTGCGGGTTTCAGAAACCGTGCCGGACCCACGGGGAGCGGGTCCGGTACATTTTGAGAATTGAGGCGAAGTATGGAAGGCACTAACAACGTCATCGTAACAATCACCTTGAAGGGTCACGCTCAGTTGGATAACTGCCGAGACTTGGTAGACGCCCTCAAACGCGCAAATAAGCTGGATTTAACCCAAGACGATTGCGGCTTTGCGCACGGGCTGGAAATAGCGGGCGTCCCCGGAGCGCGAATGCTCCGTGATTTGTTAACACCGCCGTGGAAGGTTCCGGGCGCTCTCATCGAAGAAATCAGCTAACCAAGAACGGCGCAGTGTCGATCCACTGCTAGTGTGCCCGCGCGCTGCGCCACCTCTCTACCAAGGGGTTAATTAAGCGGGAAGGACTAGACCGGCCTCCAGCACGCCGGTCATATAAGTTGCTGGAGAACGGGGTCGCTTTCGCTTTCAGGGAGGAAGCGGAGCGGCCTCAATCCTTTTCGAGAAGAGGCATCATGGCGCAACCAGTTTGGGTACTATCCGTCAACTTAGAAACGAAGTCCGCCGCTTTCGTGTCCGGCCTTGGAGATGCTGCCAAAGCCGCACGTGGAAGTTTCAACGATATACGCGGCGGGGCCGGTGAGATGGGCAATGCCGTTGGGTACTCCACCGGGGAAGCACGGCACGCGGTCATGATGTTGGGTGAGGAATTCGGCGTACATCTCCCCCGTGGCTTGACCACATTCATTTCAACTCTTGGGCCTCTTGGTCCTGCTCTTGAGGCGGCTTTCCCCTTCTTGGCAATTGCTCTTGGTGCCACGCTCTTGATTGAGCACTTGGTCAAGATGCACGAAGCCGGGGAAAAGCTGACTGATGACCAAGTGAGGTTTGGAACTGCCGTCAACAATGCTTTCAACACCCTGGACGAAAAAATCCTCCAGGCAAGAATCCGCTCGGATGAGCTACGCAATGACCATCTTGGTGCTTTGCGGCTTCAATTGGAGCTGATTGACAAGCAGAGCATGAGAGAGCTTGTCCGCAGCTTTGAGGAAGTTGCCAAGGCCGCCGATGTGGTCATGAAGGGCCTGGAGGGTCATTGGTACACGTGGGGAAAAGGGTCTGACGGAGCACAGCACGCGCTTGGACAATTCCAAACGCAGTATGACTTATTGCTCTCACAAGGCAAGCAAGAGCAAGCAAGCGGGCTGCTCGGCGGCACACTGAAGCAAGCCCAAGAGGTCTTGTTCGCGCTTAAACATTCAGCGGACTTGCGCTCTGCCCACCAAGACATTACAGATGATTCCTACGCTGCCCAAGTAGAGGCCGCGAAGATTCTTGCCAAATACCATGTTGAGATAGGCGCGGACCTCAAAGACCAAACGGCGGCACAGCAACAAATCGTGGATTCTCTCCAAGCACAGCTTCACCTGGAGGGCCAATTTGCGCAGCTCAAGAAGCTGGACAGCGGCAATGCCAAGACCACCACGGGCAATGAAGGCGCGGCGCAAAATTCGGCAGCGGCACGGCAAGCGGCTGAGAGCCAAATGCGGATGGGTGAGCAGTCCATTGCCGCCGATAGAGCTACAGCCGATGCTCTCTTGACCGTACACCGCGCCTCCCTTGAAGCCCGGCTTGCCTCTGACATTGACTTCGCCGGAAGGACTCGGGACGTACAGCTTGCGGCCAACGCAAGCGAGATGGCCGGGTTGGACAAATCGGGCAAGGACTATGCAAACCAAGTCAAGGCTCTGAAGGAAAAAGCCCTTGAAATTGGCAGCGAGTATGACACCAAGGTCGCGGAACTGACAGCCAAGGCGAGCATGGCAGAATACAGCCGGGACCTCACAGCCCTTGAGCAATCGGAGCGCGAAAAGATAGAGACTACGCAGCAAGGTTCCGCTGCCCGTCTCAGTGCAATTGACGCTGCCATCAAGCAAGAGCAAAGCCAAAACCTCCAGGACACCAACTTTTTCCGGGAGCTGCTCAACCAGCGTGCAAAATTCCTCTCGCAAGAGACGGAGGAAGAAAACAAACGGCGGGCCGAAGCGGGCACAGAGGCAGCCGGTGCCGAAGAAAAGTCAGCCTTGTTAACGCTGTCTGCCGAAAAGCAGCATCAGGCGCTAATAGACAGCTCCCGGCGCATGTCGCAAGACCAACGTGTGTCAGAAGAGCAGAAGTTTGCAACGGATGAATACAACATCAAGCTGAAGGCCCTCCAGCAAATTGAGGCCGCGTTAGACAAGAGCGGCAAGGAATACAACAACAAGCTGAAACAGATTCAGGACCAAGAAAAACAGCTCACCCAACAGCATGTAAACGAGGTATCCGCCATTAAGCAAAAGGCGGAGGAAGAAAGTAACCAACGCATCCTTGCCGCTGAAAACCAGCGAAATGACGCCATTGCACGCGGGCTTACTTCATCCGTCATGGGGCATCAGTCTTGGGCCAAGATGCTGACTAGCCTTGGGGATGAGGTTGTGACAGGGATGCTGCAAAATGCCCTCAAGAGCATCTTGGCAGATGACATGACAAAGGACCGGGACGCGGCCAAGGCAGCCCGGAAAGCATACAACAACGGAATGGAGATGGGGCCAGCGGGCGCGGTCATTGCTCCGGTGTGGGCAGCGGCGGCCTTTGCCACTGTCATGGCCTTTGAAGGCGGTGGCATTGTCCCCGGCATTGGGCGCGGGGACGTGGTGCCCGCCATGTTGTCACCGGGCGAAGGCATTGTCCCCGGTGGAGTCATGGACGGACTGAGCAAGCTAGCTCGCTCGGGTGGACTCAATGGCGGAGGCCCCACGTACCACGTCCATATGCACCCCACTTATAACGTCAACACGATTGACGGTGACGGCATGGGCGCGGCTCTTGAAAAACATTCGGACCAACTCCAAAGGCATTTTGAAGGCGTACTAAGAAAGATGATGCGATAACGCAGTGAGGCCGTATGAATGTGATTGAAGTTGTGGACGTGCCACAGGGCGCGTCTGAAGATGAGGCACGGCGGTTGCTCAACAGGCCATGTGAGGCAAACCGTTACATGCTTGTCCAGGTGTTTCCGTTGCCCAACGGAGACACCCGCGCTTTCTACCGGCTGGTAGCGAGAGCATACGACACAAAGCCGGGTGAGCGTGCCGGGTTGCAGCAAGGCGGTTATAAGGCCAACAGAGACGGGATGGACGATCCGGCGCGGGCACTCATCAAAGCCAACATCGGACAAAGCATCCCCGCCCTTGTACATCTTCTGTTGGACTCAGGCATCAGGCGTGGTAAAACGTGGGTGAGTGAGGCGCGTATGAAACTGCGGAGTGCCGCCAATGTCTAGGGAGTGCTCGTATCTGGAGTATCCGCCAGATAGGTATGGGCGTGCTCGCAAGAAGACGGTGAATCACGTTGCCAACATCAAAGATTTTGAGGAAACGGCTGGATACGTTTGGTTGGTGATTGCAGCAAACCCGCATCTATCGGCAAATGACATACGGGAGGTGTTGCGACACACGGGACCACAGCATCTCCGCTCCGAGAGCTGGATAAACCGTCACCGTTGGTTGTTCCGTGCTCCCAATGCAGACGTTGAGCGCGGACCGGGACGCAATGCTGACGGACTGGACGGGCGGGCGCTGGCATTCATTGCAGAGAATAGCCGTCTTTCATCTAGGCAGCTCGCGGGTTTGATGCGTGCCAATGGTATACCACGGAGTGCTGAGTGGGTCCGCCAGAACCGCGTCCGTTGTGCGGAACTGTAAGAATATGTCTTCCGTTCATAGGCCAAAACCCAGACGCGTCGTACACACAACTCCCCAGAGGGGTGTGGACGGCGTGGATGGGCGGAGGGTGTCTGTATGTCCGTATATCCGTATATTCTATGGCGGATTAGTTGGCACGGAACCGGGCAAGACCACACATTGATGCTTGGCCCTCAGTAGTTGAGAAAGCGGCACAAACAACAAAACGAAAGTGGTCTTTTGGCTGATTACGTAACCCCATTAGAATCAACATGATGTGGTGGGTCTAAATCTTGCCAAGAGGCCCCGAAAAGAGCGCCGCAATCCCCAAATTTACATAGACGAACAATTATCGAAAAATCATCCGTTTGTGTTGATTTAAAAGGGTTTATTGTGATTTTTGTCTGTTTTAGTGTGTCTAAAACGAAACACATTGCGCCTAAAACGCCACATCTGGCGAATCCCTTTAACGCGTCCCGATAGCAAATCCGCGTAACAAGTTCATTTTAAAAGACTTGTTGACTTATTACCACACCCGGCGCTATGGTCAGAAACAGATTAAACACCAAATGCAGCACCGGGCCACGGGAGGGCCTTTCATCGTGCAATATATCCGCTTTTCGCCTGTCAGCCGGAACGAATGGAGCGTATCCGCGCCCGCCAAGTCAGCCAAGCCAATTGCCACCATTACACACAGCCATGGGCACTACTCCACCACGTTCGCAGCGGACTACGCGCCCAACCGTGAGATAGTGGCGGGCGTCCTGGACTTCATAGAGGACCGGGAGCGCAAACAAGCGGCGTAGAACGTGCCGTAAGCGCATCAGGAAGCCCGTAGGCGTGCCGGTGAGAACAGATGCCGGATAGCCTACGGTTTTTGCATTGTGCCCGCGTGGGCGGCCAAAGGTCGGTAGGTTAGTGAGGTGCGGAAATGGAAAAACAGGCGTACACCATTGATGAGGTTGCCGCTTTGACCGGGTTTTCCCGGCGCACGGTTATCCGCCTCTTTGAAGCGGAGCGGGGAGTCATCGCACTCCCCCGCCCGGAGACTATGCACAAGCGGAGATACAGAAGTATCCGCATACCACGCGCCGTGTATGAGCGCGTTGTTGGTAGGTTGATGGTCAAGTGACATGCCGGACAACTCTGTAGACGCTTGGAAGCTACATAACGGAACAACATGACCCGGCTGCATTTATACTTCAGCCATTGCCATGAAACCCACCAGTAGAGCCACTTTTGCCGCAAATGCGTTGAGAACCAAACGGACACCGCCCTTGCGCAAAATGCGAATCAATTGGGATGCTGTAACAGCTATATCTACGGCTGCATCATTGGCCGTCTCTCTGGTCGTCCTGTACTTTGCGCTTCGCGCACTTCGGTATACCGCAAACCAGATTGAAGACTTCCGTAAGGAATCGCAGACGCAGCACTTCATTGAGCGGGCACAGCAGTTCAACAGCCCGGAGTTTAAGGCCACGCGCAGAGCCTTGGCCGGTGCCCGTCTGAATCGCGCGAAAGACGGCCTGAAGAAACTTGACGTGGATGATGCCCCGGTAGAGATGTTCGACGAACTGGACTTCTGCAATGGTTTAGGCATTCTGGCGCGGCACGGAGAGTTAAGCGCCTATGACGCTTGGGGTGAGTTTAGCTTCTGGCTCTTCCCCTTTTACGCCGATGCCGAACCATTGATAAAAGCGGATCAGAAGGACGCGCCCGCGTCATGGTCGAATTGTGTCTACCTGATGAAGCAAGTCAAAGTGGTTGACCAACAGGAAGACGCAGGGAAGCAATTGGACCCGAAGGAAGAGGACATTGTGAGCTTCTATGTTTCCGAGATTGAAGAGAATAAATCACGGAGCGCGCGCTGAAAATGGTGTTGGGAAGTCTCCGTGGTGTCAATAATGGTGTGACGTTGAAACCCGCATGAATAAAGGGGAACACCATTTTCGATGCCACTGTAAATATTTCTCTTGACTCTCTACGATTCGTTTAGGCTTGCTTGTGTTTCTGTAAGTTGTTGAAAATGCTAGGATTATCCATTTTGGGAAGCTGACGTTCTGCCACTGAACTACTCCCGCATCCTATTTTCAGTCAACAACTTACAGGAAGGCAGCAACCTTGCCTCATGACCTTCTCTCTATCGCAGCCAGCAATTCTCGCATCCGCGCGGCAGGATTGCAAACCAACCTCGCTCTTATCATAGCGGCACAGGTCGCCAGCGTAAAGTCCAGGTTCTGCCATGGGCGGCAACCGTCGAGACAGCGCCTGATGCAGACGCGGGCCTTATCCCGTGGAGTGATAAGAAGCCTCAAAAGATCATTCTCGAAAACTATCCTTGCGGTGGTACTCTGCTTACGTGGATTGCGCTCCATGGGGACGTGATTCATAGCGGCCGCTGTGCCGGCGTGGCGCGCCTTCCCGTGAAGGCGCTTGCTGACCTGCACCGACGGCTGACTCTACAAAGATTGTGAGCCTTGGGGTAAGTTATGGACATTGAGATCATTGTGATCGGGGAGTCAGGCAAGCGAGTCTTGAGTGATTCCCGCATTCGCATCGGGCAAGACCCGAATTGTGAAGTCAGCTTGCCGCCGGGAAAATATCCCGCGGTAGCCGGTGTGCATGTCGTCCTGGAGACGGTGAATGGCGCGGTCAGCCTGACCAGGGAGATGCCTCCGGGAGGCGAAACCTTCCTGAATGGCCACCCTGCTGTCGCCGGCGCAGCCATTCGCTCAGGAGACATCCTTCGTTTGGGCGCGGGAGGGCCGGAGCTTCGCATTCGCTTGCTGGAGCCGGAAACCTATGTGCCGACCGCCACGCATCAGCCCACAAGCGTGCTGAGTCATGAACCCACGCGCATCGTCACTGGCCCGGCAGCCGCGGCGTATTCTCCCCCGCCGCCCCCGGCGCCTGCGCCAATGGGAAGACAAAGTAACACCATCGAATCCGGCCGCGGAGTTTCCGCAGCTCCTAAGAATCCTGTACCGCAACCCGCGGCAATCGCTGCAGAAGGTGAAGACATGAGCATGGTGGAAGGCAAGGTGAAGTCGCTGCAAACTATCGTGGTGGTATGTCTGGTGATGATCCTCGTCCTGCTGGGATGTAACATCTGGCAGAGCTATGAGCTTTACCAGACCAGGGATGAATTGCAGCAGTTGCACGCGCAAGCGCAGAATGCGGTCGCCCAGTTTACGCCTGCGCTCGATGCCAGGCTCAGTGTTTTTGAACAGCGCATGGACGGCATGGATGCCAAGATCGCCGACGCCCAGGACCGCATGGTTAAAACCATGGATGCCCAGACCAAGCAAGAAGAAGATCGCATGGTAGCGCGCATGAACGCTGCGATTCCCGCCATGCTGGACAAATATATCGCCAACAAGGTGGCGGAGTTAAAACGTTGAGCATCTTATTCTGATTGGAAATCGCTTGCCCCATCCTTTCGCTCTACTTCATGACAAAGGATGGGGCGGCGGCATATCGGCCTCGGACCGCAATTTTATTTCGCGATTGCACTTCCGCTATGTCTTCGTTTCATCACCGTCTCGATGACGAGCCCGATCGCATAATAGATAGGGCCGTTAAGGAGCACCGCAAATATCCACATGAACCACGAGAACCAACCCCGTAAGGGAAATATTATGAGAAGGAAAACAGGACAAAGCACTAAAACACTGTCATTAATAATCCAGTACATAAAAGGTGCGCTATAGTTTGATGGGGTCTGCGCCAAAGTCGGAAGGTGGAACGGATTGAAGATTTGCATATACCACCACAAAAGCGCTGCGGCAGTGCCAATGATGATTCCAAAAACTGCAAACTTGCGAGCAAAACTCGACGTCATATGATCCTCACATATCTGGCTACGCTCTATTGAGAGTAGGTGTAGGACTCGTAGCTATTCAGATAAACCGAAAGCGGAAGCGTGAAAGTTCCATCTGGGCTGGGGTGTGATGCCCAAGGGTTGCGCAGGGTTACGGTCTGCGCGTCGTCATCGTAACTCATTACCGTGTAAGCGTGCGCTGCAACCCACCAATTCGCGCTGGCTATTTGTCCATTGGGCGCGATGTCTTTGGTTCCCGCCACCATCGCTACTCTGCCCGTGCGGAAGCGTTGCAGTTGTTGTATCGTTTGCTTGGAGTTTGTCAGGTCCGTTTTGGATTTGTCCTTGCCTAGAAACGCATCCATCACCCGAGATGGAAGTCCACCCTGACCCAGGCTCTTGTAGGCCCCGAAGACCTCGCCGTTTTCCTGCACGGTCTGCGCCAGCGCTGCGAAGAAGCCTTTTTCATCCAGAAATCCAACTAGCGCCTGCGCCTCGGTTGAGGGAATGCCTTCTGTATGTAGCTCCGTAGCCAGGTTCTGCTTGAGCGCATTCTGGTCCATCGATCCGTCCTGGCTCACCACCGAACGGATGGCCCGGTCATAAGCCACCAGCAGCGTGTCCGACCCATCCAGCCATGAAATCGCCATAGGCTTGATAAACGCCGGAATCACATCTGACTTCTGAATGGCCACAACCAGGCTCTGGCGCAAGGTGCGCTGCGCATAAGCCCGCATCAGCACCGCAACCCATGTGCCATCGGAGCGGTCAAAGCGTTGCGCCCGTCCATAGTCAACGTCACTCTGATACACAGCCTCATCCGGCCCGCTGTAGAAGTGAACCTTGTAGCCTCCCTTGGGATCACGGCGTATGGCGTTGCGCAAGGTTGCAGGCGCAGTTTTAGCCAGCGCCGCAATCGTCGCATGAAAGAAGCAACTGCCCAACTGGCCTTGGCGAACCGATTGCGGGCTGATCCCGTGGGCTCCGTAAAGCGCCGCATCCTGCGCCCAGCCTTTTCCCGCCAAACCGCTTGCCAACAGCAAAACGGCGATCCCTGCAAATAGCTTCCGCATCGTTATCTCCCTCTTAATGGCTTTATATGATTACGGACGTTATGACTGAGCTTTTGTTGCCGGCTTAGGCGGCTCGGGCAGTAGTCCCATCGCCTTCTTAAATACCTGGAACTTCATCGAATCCGTGGCCGTGCCTGTTGGAACGCTCACCAGCTTCAATTCATTTCGGATGGCCTCTTCACGTTCCGGCGTGGGCGGATGATCGGCGAGGAAGGGAATTGGCGTTCCGCTCGATGACTTCTCCAGGGCATCCATGTGCGCAAACAGCTTGAGGAATCCATTCGGATTCCATCCGGCGCGCATCATATTGTAGAAGCCCAGCAGGTCGGCCTCTGACTCATCTTTGCGATTGAAGTGCAACTTGGCCAGCATGGCCGCCGCTCCACCAAACTGTAAGATAAGCTTCTCGATCACGCCATTCTTTTCGTTCAAGTTGTCCAGCAACGGCTTGAGCATGTGCTGTGCCGCGAAGAAGAACAGCAGTTGGTTCACGACGTGCCGCGCCACCACGTGTCCAATTTCGTGAGAGAGCGTGGCTGCCAGCTCGTCCTCGCTCGCAATCATCTCAATCAGCCCGCGATTCACGTAAAGAAACCCGCCGGGCAGCGAAAGCGCATTGGGAACGTGAGAGTTCACCAGCTTGATCGAGTAGGGAAGGCTGGGCCGCTGGCTCTGCGCCGCCAGCGTGGCCACTATCTTGCCCAGGTAGCGATCGATCAGCACGTTGCTGACCACCGTCTCCTCTTTTTCGAACTCCGCCGCAAACTGTTGTCCCAGCGCGATCTCGTCCTCATCAGACAACTTGTTCAGCGGAGAGATGTAAATATGTGGTTCTTCGGCCAACAGTTCCAGCCACCCTGGGGCCAGAGTAAGAGTCACAGCTCCCATTCCTGCCTTCGTCAGCCACTCGCGCCTGCTCCATGCGGTCATTGCGAAATCCTTTGCTTCAGATGAGCTTGTATCCTACAGCATTACTTGCGGCTAGGCATCAGCATCCCCGCTATTTCAACACGCTTAATTGGTCGCAGCCCCACTTGTTGCCCATTTTGCAGCCTGTGGTGAAATACTGCTTGGCATTGTCGTAATTTTTTCCCACGCCGCGGCCGGTCAAGTAGCAGAGCCCCAAACTACTGCACCCAGCACCATTCGAGGAGTTGCAAGCCCGCGAGTATAGAGTTGCCGCCTGTGCATCATCATGGGGTACGCCCTTGCCGTTCCAATAACTGTTGCCGAGATTGGTGCAACCCAGTGCATCACCCGCATTACAGGCCTGGGAGTACAGATTTGCGGCGCGGGTATCGTCCGGGGGCACACTGTCGCCATTGTGGTACATCACGCCAAGGCTGTTGCATCCCATGGGCGGAGATGTGCTGCACGCCTTGGAATAGAGAGCCACAGCGCGTGAACCGTCCCTCTTTGGCACGCCGTTTCCATCGTGATACAGGTTGCCCAGATCCTTGCACGCCTCCCCGCTGCCGCCCGTGCAGGCTTTATCCAGCAGAGGTGCGGCCATCGAGTAGTTCTTCTGGCCGTAAAGCGCTAGAGCCATCTTCGTAATATCGCTTATGCTCGGTTGCATGTCCGGTATACTCGGCTTCTGAGCCGGCGGATTGACAACCTGTGGCTGAATCACCTGATGTTGAACAATCGGCGTATTGCGATTGTCCGCGTACGTGGGCTTATCCGTCGATGAACTTGTATTCGCGTTGGAGGAGGGCGACGGTTTTTGTGAACTGTTGGGAGCCGTATAGGTTGGATTGGAATTCTGACTCGGCTGCGTATGCGCTGTACTGGTATTCGCGCCGGCCAGTAGCGGATGCGCTACGTTGGTTTGAGTTGTCGATATCGTATTCGGCGGCTGTGGCTTGGGCATAAAGAGCCACACCGCGGCGATTCCCATAGCCAGCACAGGAATCGCCACAATTCCCCACACCCACACGGGAATATTCTGCTGCGCGGGCTTCTGCGCTATCACCTGTTGCGGCGCCTGACTCACCGATTGCTGCACGTGACTCACCGGCTGCCATGTCTGACTCGCCGGCTGCTGCGCCTGACTCACCTGCTGCGGCGCTTGACTCGCCTGTTGCGGAACCGGCGTTGAAGCAACTTTCTGCCAACCCTGGCTCCCTTCGCTGATTGTCTGCGGGCGATTCCAATCGGACACGGCAACTGTCTTTTGCCACTCCTTGCCGGAAGTACGCTGCGTGATGCCGGGAGCAGGTTGCACGCCGTCGAGCAGGCTGAGCGCCTCCGCGTCCTTTGGGCGGTCGTCGCGATTTTTGGCCAGCATCCGCATTACCAGGCCATCCAGCCCCGTCCAATTGGCCAGCTCCGGACGTAACTCGCTGGGTGGCTTGGGCGTCTCCTCCATGTGCTGACGCCTGCAGCTATCCATGTTGAGCGCGGTGAATGGCGTGTGCCCGGTCAGCATCTCGTAGAAGACGCAACCCATCGCGTAAAGATCCGTCCGTCCGTCCATTTCGGCGGCGGGCATCTCTTTCCACTGTTCCGGAGCGGCATAGCCGGGCGTCAGCAGCAGTCCGCGCGTCATGTTCGGCACCGTCGCGCTCTCGGCCATGGCCGCAATGCCAAAGTCCAGAACCTTGGGCAGCTCCCGCCCGTCGGCAGTATGCGCCAGCAGAATATTTTCCGGCTTCACGTCGCGGTGAACCGTCCCTTGCGCGTGGGCCGCGGCCAGCCCGCTCACGATGCCGCGCGTCAACTCCAGCGCTCGCTGGACGCCGAGACCGCTGCGCTCCTCATCAATCACTGCCCGCAGGCTCTTGCCCGCCACGTATTCCATGGCGATAAACAGGCTGCCGTCCTCGCTTTGGTCCAGATCGGTCACTTCGACGATGTTGGGGTGGCGCAACTGGTGAGCCGCGCGCGCCTCCATGCGGAAGCGCTTGATGAAC
This sequence comes from uncultured Occallatibacter sp., assembly GCA_964520005.1. GTDB lineage: Bacteria > Acidobacteriota > Terriglobia > Terriglobales > Acidobacteriaceae > Telmatobacter. The sequence continues at coordinate 27,483 of CAZFMB010000029.1, read as the reverse complement.
TTGGGATCCTTGCCCAGGTCGCCGGCCAAAAACTTCAGCGCCACATTGCCGCCCAGCAGAATATGCTCCGCCAGGTAGACCACTCCCATCCCGCCCTGCCCCAGCTTGCTGACAATGCGGTATTTGCCGCGCACCAGGGCGCCGGCCTCCAGCTCGTGGGAGACAATCAGCACCGCCCCGTCCGTGGGGCATGTGTTGTGTTGATCCGGGTAATCGCTATCGCAAACGGGACAGGTCTTCATCTCTGCGCACTGCCTTCAAATGAAAATTTGCTGGCGCAAGAATACCACGCCCGCCGCTGTGCTGGGGCGGCTTTTCGGCCCCTAAGCTACAATAAAGACAGGCCAAAGCCAAATTTTCCCGCGGAACCTCCGCATCCACAGCAAGGAGCTTTACCCTTATGGCGATTCCCGCCACGCAAATGCGTCCCGGCATGATTATCAAGCACAAAGACCAACTGCATCTGGTCTTCAAAGTCGAACACCGCACCCCCGGCAACCTGCGCGCCTTCATCCAGGCCAAGCTGCGCAACATTCGCACCGGCGCCATGTTCGAGGAGCGCTTCCGCTCCGCCGACGCCATCGAGAAGGTCGTCGTGGACTCGGTTTCCATGGATTATCTTTACAATGACGGTGACGACTACTACTTCATGAATCCGGTGGACTACGAGCAGACCGTCCTCAAAGGCTCCACGCTGGGCGACGCCATTGAGTACCTCACCCCCAACCTGCAAATCAAGGTCAGCTACCACGACGGCCAGGCCGTGGGTATCGATCTTCCCGCTGCCGTCGAGTTGACCGTCGTCGAGACCGAGCCGGGCCTCAAGTCGGCCACCGCCAGTAGCGTCACCAAGCCCGCCAAAACCGAAACCGGCCTCGTCGTCCAGGTTCCGGCCTTCATCAATGAAGGCGAAAAAATCCGCGTCGACACCAGCGAGGGCGCATACCTCAGCCGTGCGTAAGAAGATGAATAATGAATCGAGCCGATTTCCAACAGCTTACCGAGTTGAGATTGACGGAAGCGCAGGCATTGCTAGCCGCAGGACACCCGGATGGCGCATACTATTTGGCAGGGTATGCTGTGGAATGTGCATTGAAAGCATGCATTGCCAAACGAACGCAGTTGCACGATTTTCCTGAGAAGAAGCTAGTTAATGACAGCCATACGCATGATTTGGGCAAACTACTGCAATTGGCTGAATTAAAAACTGAGTTGGATGCGATGCTTGATACTGATCCAGCCATGCGGTCAAATCTGGAAATTGTTCAGGATTGGTCAGAGGCAGCCAGGTATAAGAGAAACAAGCCTTGGGATGCAAACGCGCTGCTGAAGGCAATCGAAGATGAGGAAGGAGGGCTGCTCCCATGGATACGGCTACGCTGGTAAATTTTGACATCGAAAACGGAAAAGAAGTGATCGACGCATTGGATCGGGAGGGCAAAACTCCCAATGTGGCGCTCTGGGCCAAGATTCCAGATTACGAGGATTGGAGACTCGTGATCGCGTCGGATAAACTTGACCAGTTTTCCTCATTCTCAGGCTACACCGAGATCAACGAAGCCTTAAAGAGAGCGGGATTCCCGTTCCGCAGAAAACCTACGATCTCTTTGCGCCCAATGGACAAGCCCTTTATCCAGGCTCTCCGCCGTGCTTTTGCATCTACGAGCGACACTTACGGAATGCGCCTCGGTGGCCAGATGTTTGGCGACCAATACTTGGAAGATGCATTCGTTTATCGCATCCGTTGAGGCGTGTCGAAAATAGCTGCCAGCGGTCGTGCTTCTGACCTGAAGGAGAAACCTATGAGACGTTTTCTCTCTTTGCTTCTCGCTTGTTTTGTTCTGCCGCTGGCAGGACTGGCGGCGCAGGCGCCGCAATCCAACAAGGCCGACCAAGCGGCAGTCGTCGAGGGCAACAACGCCTTTGCCGTAGCGCTCTATGGCCAGTTGCGCTCGCAAGACGGCAATCTCTTCTTCTCGCCCGAAAGCATTTCCACCGCGCTGGCCATGACTTATGCCGGAGCGCGCGGCGACACCGCCTCCGAGATGGCGAAAACAATGCATTTTACGCTGCCACCGGAGCGGCTGCATCCGGCCATGGGCGCGCTGCTCGCCGATCTCAACGCACCGCACAAGGGATACCAGCTTCGCGTCGCCGACGCTCTTTGGGCGCAACGGGATTATGTGTTTCGCGACGATTTTCTCAAGCTGAACAAAAGCGATTACGGCGCGGGATTCAATCAGGTGGATTTCAAAGGCGCGACCGAGGCGGCGCGCTTGACTATCAACCAATGGGTCGAGCAGAAAACCGAGAACAAGATCACAAACCTGCTCCAGCCGGGTGTGCTCAACTCGTCGACAAAAATGGTGCTGACCAACGCCATCTACTTCAAGGGTGACTGGCAGACGCCATTCGTGAAAACGTGGACAGAGGATGACGATTTCCATCTATCACCAGCCAAGAATGTTAAAGCGCCCCTGATGCACCTCAACGAAGGTTTCGATTATTTTGACGGCGGAACATTTCAGGCTCTGGCAATCCCCTATGAGAGCGGGGACTTGTCCATGATCGTCTTCCTGCCCAAAGAAATCGGCGGTTTGCCTGCTTTGGAAAAGTCGCTGACTGCGTCCAACATGAAGCTATGGCTTGATAAGTTGCAGTGGGTTCACGAAGTGATCTTGACGCTGCCCAAGTTTAAGATGACGCGGCAAATCGGACTTGCGGGCACGCTTGCCGCAATGGGAATGCCCAGCGCGTTTGATGATAACGCCGCCGATTTTTCCGGAATGACCGGCAAGCGCGAACTATTTATTTCCGCGGTGATCCATAAGGCATATATCAATGTCGATGAGCAGGGAACCGAAGCCGCGGCAGCGACGGCAGTGGTGATGGAGAAAGCCATGGCGATGCCGCCGAGATTTCAGCCGCCGCCGCCACCTGTTTTCCGCGCCGATCACCCTTTCATCTTCCTGATTCGCGACAATCGCTCGGGCGGAATCCTGTTCATGGGCCGCGTCACCGATCCGACGAAGTAATGACAATCCGACTATGTTAAATTCAAAAAGATAGACCACTCGCGGAGAGGTGGCAGAGCCCGGTTGAATGCACCTGACTCGGAATCAGGCATACTCGTAAGGGTATAGTGGGTTTGAATTCCTCCCTCCCACAGACCCTTCCAAAAAACCCTGAAATCGATTGCCGATTGCCCCAGGTCTCGTGTTTGTGACCTGGTAAAGCACAATCTCCACTCACCCGAAGCCAGCTAGCAACAATAAGTTGCCTTTCAGTACCCCGCCTCCGGCAGTTTCACCAGTCGCGCATCCAGCAACGCCTCGATCGTTCTGAGTGCCTCCAGCACCTTGTCTGAGACAGGCGCATCTACCTGCACCACCGACAGCGCCTGCACAGGCTTTGCTCCAGCGCGCTCGCGGCCCAGCGCGAAGTTCGCAATATTCACGCCCTGCTCGGCCAGGATCGTGCCAATCCGCCCGATCACGCCCTTCACATCCAGGTTGCGGCAGACCAGCAGGTTTCCTTCCAGCGGTGTTTCGATGTCGATTCCGTCAAATTCCAGCAGCCGCGGCTGCTCGCCGTGGATCACCGTTCCCGTGGCGCGGTTCTCGCCTTTCGCCGTATGCAGCTTGATGGTTAGCACCGTGGCCGCGCCGCCGCGATGGCTCTCCTCTTTTTCCTCATGTACACGAATGCCACGCTCGCCGGCCACCGATGCCGCGTTGATGCGGTTCACGTTTTCCGATCCCTCCAGCAATCCGGCAATGGCCGCGTTGCGTACCAGATCGATCTTCGCATCTGCCAGCGTGCCGCCGTAGACCAGATCAATTGCTTCAATGCCGCCCTTGCCCGCCTGCGCCAAAAAGCCGCCCAGCCGCCCGGCCAGGTCAATGTACGGCGCCAGCTCCACGTATTCCTCATGGCTTAGCGACGGCAGATTGACCGCATTCTGTGCCACGCCGAGCTTGAGATAATCGCGCACCTGTCGCGCGATCTGAATCCCCACTGCCTCTTGCGCCTCGCCCGTCGTGCCGGCGATGTGCGGTGTCAGAATTACGTTTTCCAAATCAGCGTACGGCGAGTCCTTGGGCGGCTCGACGGCAAACACGTCCAGCGCCGCGCCGGCTACCTGACCGCTCTTCAGCGCGGCTACCAGCGCCGCGTCGTCGATCAGCTCTCCGCGCGCGCAGTTGATAATGCGCACGCCCTTCTTCATCGCCGCAATTGTCTTGGCGTTGATCACGCCCGTTGTCTGCGGCGTTAACCCCACATGCAGCGTGATGTAATCCGAACCGGCAATCAGCTCGTCGAGCGTCACCAGCCGGATGCCGTTTTCGCGCGCCACGGCCGCTGAGACAAACGGATCGCTGCCGATAATCTCCAACCCAAAACCGCGCGCCCGCTTCGCGACCTCCAGCCCAATCCGCCCCAGCCCCAGAATGCCCAGCGTCTTGCCGCGCAGCTCCGAGCCCTGCAAGTTCTTCTTCTCCCACTTGCCGGCGTGCATGGTGGTATTCGCCGCCGGCAGCTTGCGCGCCAAAGCCAACATCAGTCCGATGGTCAACTCGGCCACCGCCACCGCATTTGCCCCCGGCGTATTCATCACCACAATGCCCCGCCGCGTCGCCGCTTCTGCATCGATATTGTCCACGCCCACTCCGGCGCGCCCAATCACCCGCAGCTTGTTCGCGTGGCTCATCAGCGCATCATCCGCCTGCACCGCACTGCGCACCACCAGCGCATCGGCATCGGACAGCGCCGCAGCCAAACCTTGCGGCAACTGATCGTGCGTCAATACTTCCCACCCAGGCTCGGCCGCAAACACAGCCAATGTTGCCGGAGAAACCTTTTCTGCCAATACGATCTTCATCTTTCCTCCCTGTCCTTTTCGCGCCGCTTCATACTCGTCAAAGCGAATGTTGTGCTGCTCGCACAGCATCTCAAAAATTCGCACCACCGCCGCATGAGGCTTGCCTTCGCCCCGCTCATACTTGGTCAGTGAGTTGGCGTGAACCCCAAGCCGCTCCGCCATCTCATATTGATAGAGGTCAAGCTGCTTACGCGCGATCAGCAGCTTCTCCCCAAAACTCAACTCAGACATGAATGCCTTTCGCAATACGGTGAAAAAGTGAATGAGTGAAGAAGTGAACGAGTGAACCAGGACAGTGACGGCGTGAATCCGATATCGAATCGCCTGCAAGAATATTTCACTTTTTCACTTTTTCACTTCTTCACTTCTTCACTTACTAGCTGCCTTCGCAAACACTTCCTGCGCTGCCGCCACCGCCTGCCCATACTTCACCGGCAGACCCAGCGCATCCTTCGCAATGTGCTCCATCGCCCCAAGAAACGCAATCGTGTCCAGGTAATCGAAGAAACCCAGATGCGCCACGCGGAAGATCTTGCCCTGCATCGTGCCTTGTCCGTTGGCCGTCACCAGGCTGAACTTGGCCTTCAGCGCCTTCACCACCACGCCTGAATCCATCCCCTCCGGCACCAGCACTGCTGTCGCCGCGGCCGATGGAGACACCGGCGCAAAGAGCGTGAAGCCCAGCGACACCAGCCCCGCCCGTGTCGCCGCCGCATTCACCTGCGCATTGTCGATCAGCGCGATGCGACCCTTTTCCAAATCTCCGCCCGCCTGCCCTGCAATGTAATCCAGCGCCGCGCCCAGGCCGGCGATCAGCGCCACCGCCGGCGTGTACGCGCTCTCGCCCTTCACCGCGTTCTTGCGTTCCTTGCGAAGGTCGAAGTAGTAGCGCGGATTCTTCGCCCCATCCATCGCCTTCCACGCCTTCTCGCTCACGCTCAGGTAGGCCAGCCCCGGCGGAATCATCACCGCCTTTTGCGAGCCGCCAATCAGCACGTCCACGCCCCAGCCGTCCACATCGAATGTCTGCGTCCCCAGCCCGGTGATGCCGTCCACAATCAGCAGCGTCTCCGTTCCCTTGACCAGCTTGGCCACCGCTTCCACATCGTGGCTCACCCCGGTCGAAGTCTCCGAAGCCTGCATATAAACGGCCTTGTGTTCCGGTTTGAGCGCCGCCTTGATCGCGGCGATCTCAAATGTCTGCCCGTAAGGCTTCTCCACCACATCCGCCACGCAGCCGAAGGCCTTGGCCAAATCCACCCAGCGCTCGCCAAACTTGCCCGCCGTCAACACCAGCACCCGGTCGCCCGGAGAGGTCAAATTCGAGACCGAAGCCTCCATCGCACCCGTGCCCGAACACGCCAGCAGCAGCACATCATTCTGCGTGCCGACAAAAACCTTCAATTGTGCCAGCACCTTGCTGAACAGCGCGCGGAACTCCGGTGTGCGGTGGTGCATGTCAGCCGCCGCCATGGCAAACTGGGCTGCGGGAAGTAACGGCGTCGGGCCGGGGGTAAACAAGCGTGTCTTGCGGATCATGGCTCTCTCCTCGTTTCTTGACGGGGCCTGTCGGGGAAGCGGGACTTCAATCAGCGTTGGACAGGTTCTTCGCAACACTGAACCGGTCCAGCCTCCCCACGGCCATCCGTCAATCACAGAATACACAAGATTGTGGATTATGTGAAATTCTTTCTGTGGAAATCTTCCCACTGTCCCAAATCGGGCAGGGAAATTCCGCGCTTATTCAGCCCCCGAAAATTCAGCCCCCTGAAATAAAGCGCCTCGGCAAGTTCATCCGCAAACACTGGACTCTGCAAGAGCAAACCACGTTAACCTTGCAATCTACCTCAAGAGCGATACAATTCCTTGGAACCCATTTCAAAGTGCGATCCCGTTTTGTACAAAGGAGCTGCATGTCACGAATCCTGCGGAATCTTTCCTTTTTCAGCATTGTTCTTTCGTCTCTTTTTGCAATCTGCCTATTGCCATCCTGGGCAAAGGACAAGCAGGCCGGCAATTATCCCCTGCGTGGTATGGTGCTATCGAGTTCTCCTGAAGGAGAGTATTTTTATCAGGTTGAAACCGACAGCAGGGTCTACTTGATGAAGTGTGAAAAGGTACCGGGCATTCATGGCAGTATGCCCGAGTGCATGTTTGATGACAGAGCGATTATGAACGGAGATATGCTCCAGTTTCGCGTGGAGGGCGATTGGGCCTATATGCCGGTTGCCAAAGGGGAGCAAGAACTACGCATTTTATCGACAGAGCTCAAAGTGATTCCTTCCTTGCCACCGCCAATGGCCAGTGAGAGCGGCAAGGGCTCCAACTCCGGCGAAGAGTACTGCATGGTGATCGGAATCGGTTTGCATACCAAGGGGCAAGAGAATGTGGGATGGTTTACCTCGCTCCTCACCAATCAGTCAGCCTATCACGCGAGTACACCGTCTTCGAGCATTCCTTCCGGCCTTGTAATGTCATCTGCGCCAGTTATAGCCACTCCTGTTACAGGAGGACCCCCTGTCATAATGACGCCCACCGCGCCCAGCAACGGAAACATTGTGACAGGCATTCCTGTGACAGGCGGCCCTCCGGTGACTGGGATTACGATGGGAGCACCGACAGGCGGCGGACCGCCTACGAGTTCATTCGATATAGGAGCTGGCATAGCCATGCTGCGAGGCATACATCTCCATACATCCTGGATTCGTCTCATGCGCGTCCGGGTGGGTGAGAATATTTATCAACTGGAGTGCTCCGCCAACTCCTGTGAACTCGACAATAAGCAGATCGAGCTAGGCGACACGCTCGTGATTCGCGTGGAGAATAAGTGGGCATATATATCAACAGGCTCAGGCAGCGGAGCGAAGGAACAGAAGTTCAGAATCGTGACTGACGATGACTAGAACATAGGATACCAACTCAAGGGCTGTTGAGACTGAGCGTGCTCTACTTCATGACGCTTTTGTTGTTGTCGCCAGAGTTTGCCCCGAGCGTACCCGAAGAGGTGGGAACCCACGAATCAAAATCAAATCAGTAGTTCAGTAAGGAACCCCATGAGTGAAGCAATCTCCCTCGAAGCCCAGGTCAACCAGCAGGTCATCCTCGCCATGAAAGCCTACATTGGGGGCTGAAATTTTTCCAGTCCATCAACCCAAAAGATTATCAGTCTTCCATCGAAGTCGTGCGGCGGACCATTTACTCTATTCTGCATACTAATGAAGCCTAAGCCTGAAATCGTCCGTCTTGCCGGGGAGATTCGCTCCCGTTCAAGCCAGTTGGCTGTGCCAAATGCAGTGTCCATACGTGCGATACGGCGGGATATATCCCGCCGTATCGCAAATGCCACTCCGCAAAGCGTCATTCAGCTTGGCTTGCATCTGCTCGCGAGACCCAATGATCTGATGCGGTTCTTCTCGTATGAAATCGTGAGCCAGCACAAGCCTGCGTTTGAACAACTGACCGCCGATGACCTGTTGAAATTCGGTGAAGGAATCAATAGTTGGGGTTCCGTCGATTGTTTCGCCATGTACCTTTCTGGCCCCATGTGGGCACGAGGCACAATCTCCGATAAGACGATTAGGGAATGGGCGCGCAGTCAGGATCGATGGTGGAGGCGTGCCGCGCTGGTCAGCACCGTAGCGTTGAGCCGGGGCGGGAACGTTAAAGACTTTATCCGCGTGGCGCGAATCTGTACTTTGCTCGTCGATGACCGGGACGACATGGTGGTGAAGGCTCTCTCCTGGGCTTTACGCGAAGCCGCCAAGAAACACCCTAAACTGGTCAGAAGTTTTCTTGCGGAGCATCACGAGGCTCTTGCTGCCCGCGTCAAACGAGAAGTAAACAACAAACTCACAACCGGCCTGAAAACGCCTCGTAGCCGCGCAAAAAACTATTGAGCCGCCGATAGTTGTTTTCACGGGTGGGCATAAGTCTACTTGCGCAAGGACATGAATCCTCCGGAGTTAAAATAAAGCTATGAGCGAAGCAATCTCTCTCGAAGCCCAGGTCAACCAGCAGGTCATCCTTGCCATGAAGGCCCATGACGCCACGCGCACCACCACCCTGCGCCTCATCAAGAACGCCCTCAAAAATAAATTCATTGAGAAGCGCGAGCCGCTCACCCCCGCCGAGGAGCAGCAAGCCCTGGCCACCATGATCAAGCAGCGCCGCGACTCCATCGAGCAGTTCACCCAGGGCAACCGCCCCGAGCTGGCCGCCAAAGAAGCCGCCGAGATCGCCGTCATCGAGGAGTTTTTGCCCAAGGCCCTCGACGAATCCGCCCTCGCCGCGCTCGTAGCCGAAGCCGTCGCCGAAGTTGCCGCCGCCACCGGCCAAAAGCCCACCCCCAAAGAGATGGGCCAGGTCATGAAGGCCGTGCAAGCCAAGCTCCAGGCCAAGAGCCTCCGCGCCGAAGGCCGCATCGTCAGCGAGATGGTCAAAAAAGCCCTGGCAGGTTAGCAAGCCTGTGCTGTAAGTTCTCAGCTTTTCTCCGATTTGATCAGGGCAAGGAACCGATCCAGTTCCTCCCGGTCGATGCCATCCGACTGGCTGGCCTTTTCGTCGCGCGGTTTGCGGGGATCGCGCACCACAAAACTCAGGCCGACGCCGTCATTGCCCCAACGGTTAGCTCGGGCCAGCAAGGAGATCGAAGATTCCGCCTTCGCTCCATTGCGGCCTGTCTTTCTCAGCGTCATCTGGACCAGAGTGTCGGGATACCAGCGCTCGTCGGTCACCACATACAATCCCGTGTCGCTGATATTCCGAATATCGTGCGGTTGCGGAGAGCCGCCGGTCCAAAAATACGCGGACAGGCCTGGCAACGCGGCGCGAGGAGCCTTTCTCGGATCCGGTGGATCCGGAAAGAGCCATCGCAGCAGCCAATTCCTCGGCTTGTTGGCCTGCTTCATCCACGGTCGCGCCTCGACAGCCTCTTCCGCTGGTGGCGCTGTGGCAGCGTTCTTCGCAGAGTCTTCTTCAGCGGGCTGCGAAGCGGCAGCGACGCCCCTATTCGGCGTCTCCCGCGTTGCAGGCTCTTCCTGCGCGGAGGGGAATGTGGAGCTAGAACCAAAGAGCCGAGACATTTCAAGCTCAGTCTCCCCAGCAAGGCAGAAGGCTACTTGATCTCCCGCTTGGGTATGCGAATTAAAGATAGATTGCGTCGGTAGCGCCAGCACACTCGTCGCCGCGGGGCTCGAAGGCGAGACGCGGTAGGTGGGAAATAATTCAACCGTTTCGATAACCTGGTGCCTGGCGTCCAGGTAAATCAGATCAAGCGGGACGCGCACATTGGTCGTGGGTATTCCCTTGAATGGAACTATCCAAAGTCCCGTGCCGGATTCGGGCGTAAGCTGCGGCATTCGATGCGCGAGGCTGGCAAAAGAAAAATCGCCGCTAGCAACCTCCGCGCCGAGAACGCAGCCTTTCGTCTGGTTGTATGCGCAGAGGAGTTTCGCTTCCGCATTGCCTTCCCCACTCGGCATGCCATCCCAAAGCTGGGGTTGGATCAGGGCTTCATATGATTTATCCATAGAGACGTCTTCAACCAAAGGCACGATTGTTGCGCCTTGCAGTTCTCTATTGCTTCTATCGGCAGAATCCTGTCCATGAATTAGTTACTTTTTTGATTGAGCTGAGATGTGGCCGGACGCCGGGCGCTCCAAATCCCGCTTCCGCAATCTAAAAGAGATAGCTGTCGGGCCGGCATCGCCATCGTTCTCCCAGGTCTTTTCTGCAAATTCCCTTGAATTTCTGCATCTGCGGCCGCAGTTTTGAATCCCATCTAGGGGTTCCCCGCCGTAGCTCCTGCCATCCCCCCTTGGATGCGGTTGCGCGGCTCCCCAGGAGGTCAAGTCCCAATGGCCACAGTATTCGCTCCTCGTCCTGACGAGGAAGACGCTCCCCGTCTCTCTCTCGTCCTTCCGGCCGACGCCCCTGCCAGCCTTCCCGCCAGTCAGGACATCGATTCAACGCTGCACGAAAACCGCGTCTTCGCCCCTCCGGCCGGCTTCAGCGCCATGGCGCACATCGGCAGCATGGAAGAGTACGAGGCTCTCTACCGCCAATCCATAGCCGATCCCGAAGCCTTCTGGGCCGATGCGGCAACGAATCTGCATTGGTTCAAACGCTGGGACAATGTCCTCGAATGGAATCTTCCCTGGGCCAAATGGTTTGTCGGCGGCAAGCTCAACCTCAGCTATAACTGCGTCGATCGCCATGCTCTCGGCAAGCACGGCCAGAAGACGGCTCTCATCTGGGAGGGCGAACCATCGGGCGAGCAGCGCCGCCTGACCTACGCCGAGTTGCACGTCGAGGTGCAGCGTTTCGCCAACGCGCTCAAAAATCTCGGAATTCAGAAGGGCGACCGCGTGGCCATCTACATGGGCATGACGCCGGAGCTGGCCATTGCTCTGCTTGCCTGCGCCCGCATCGGCGCGATTCACTCGGTTATCTTCGGCGGATTTGCCGCCAATGCCATCGTCGACCGCGTCAACGACTCCGGCTGCGTCGCCATCCTCACGCAGGATTCCAGTTATCGTCGCGGCAACGAGATCCAGCTCAAGCAGATCGTCGACGAAGCCGTGCTCAAATGCCCCACCGTGCGCCACGTGGTCGTCCTGCGCCGCAGCGGCGCTCCTGTCACCATGGTCGAGGGCCGTGACCATTGGTGGCACGAACTGACAGCCGCCACCTCGCCCATTTGCCCGCCCGAAGAGATGGATTCCGAAGACCCGCTCTTTATCCTCTACACCTCCGGCACCACCGGCAAACCCAAGGGCCTGGTCCACACCACCGGCGGCTACGCGGTGCAGACCTACCTTACAACCAAGTACATCTTCGACCTGAAGGAAGAGGACATCTACTGGTGCATGGCCGACATCGGCTGGATCACCGGCCATTCCTATGTGGTTTACGGGCCGCTGGCCAACGGCGCCACGGTGCTGCTCTTTGAGGGCGCTCCGGCCTGGCCCGTCTTCTCCCGCTGCTGGCAGATCGTCGAGGAGCACAAGGTGACGGTCCTGTATACCGCGCCCACAGCCATTCGCGCCTTCATCAAGTGGGGCGACGAATTTGTCGAGAAGAACTCTCAGGATTCGCTGCGCTTGCTCGGCTCCGTCGGCGAGCCCATCAATCCCGAAGTCTGGATGTGGTATCGGGAAAAGGTTGGTCACGCACGCTGCCCCATTGTCGATACCTGGTGGCAGACCGAGACCGGCGCCATCCTCATTTCGCCTTTGCCCGGCGCAACTCCCACCAAACCGGGTTCGGCCACATTGCCTTTCTTTGGCATTCAGCCCGAGGTCGTCAACAAAGAGGGCAAGCCGGTTCCCCCCGGTCACGGCGGCTTTCTGGTGGTGCGCAAGCCCTGGCCGGCGATGGCGCGCACCATTTACGGCGATCCGGAGCGCTTCCACCAAACCTACTGGAGCCAGGTCAAAGGCAGTTACTTTACCGGCGACGGCGCGCGTGTCGACGAAGATGGCTACTTCTGGCTGATGGGCCGCGTCGACGATGTCATCAACGTCAGCGGCCACCGCCTGGGCACCATGGAAGTGGAATCTGCGCTGGTCTCTCATCCCATGGTCGCGGAGGCCGCCGTCGTCGGCCGTCCCGACGAACTCAAAGGCCAATCCATCGCTGCTTTCGTCGTTCTCGAACATCCCAACAAGCCCACACTGGCACTCAAAGAGGAGTTGCGCAAATGGGTCGCCAAAGAAATCGGCGCGCTCGCCCGTCCCGACGTAATCCGTTTCACCGAGATTCTGCCCAAGACCCGTTCCGGCAAAATCATGCGCCGCCTGTTGCGCGAACTTGCCTCCAGCGGCGAGGTCAAAGGAGACATCACCACTCTCGAAGACTTTTCCGCCATCGCTCTATTGCGCGAGGTGGAAGAGGTATAACAATTTCAGGAGCGTCGATGCACTACACCGGTATTTGTTTCCGGTTAACTCTGTTTCTGCTCTTCATGCTCGCAGTTCCCAGGTTGTGGGCGCAGGGTCCGCCTTTTCAAACCGACGACCCAGTGCCGGTTGACCTGCATCATTACGAGTTCTACATCTTCGGCGCCATGGATGGCACTACGGCGGAACTCGACTCCTCCGCCCCGGCCTTTGAGTTTAACTGGGGAGCCATTCCCAGAGTGCAGCTTCACGCCATTCTGCCTTGGGGCGCGGTCGTTCCATCCAACAATCCCGTCTATCTGCCCGGCGGCGTTGGTCCCAGCGCCTTTGGACTTACAGATATGGAATTGGGCGCGAAGATCGCCTTCGTCAAGGAGTCGAAACACGTTCCCCAAATCGGCAGCTTCACCATGTTCGAGATGCCCACCGGCAATTCCGACAAAGGCCTTGGCGTCGGCAAGGTATGGTACAAGCTCCCTCTCTGGTTGCAAAAGAACATCGGTCCTTGGACCTTCGATGGTGGCGGCGGCTATCAGGTCGTCCAGCAAACGCAATTCCGTGATTTTCCTTACACCGCGTGGCTTGTGAAACGCGTGATGAACAAGAGGCTGGAGCTGGGAGCAGAGGTCTTCGCACATGGGCGGGAGGGCTTCGCCGCGGCGCAAACACAAGCTTCCACCATGATCGACGCCGGTGGCTACTACCACTTCAAGAATCCCGACCATCAATTGCTCTTCGCCTACGGCCACTCCGTCGCCGGACAGACAGAGAACTACGCTTATCTCGGCCTGTACTGGACATGGGGAAAAGACGACAAGAAGAAGGCCGTCGAAAATGCATTATTATCCCGGCGGCATAACTTGAATGGCTTTTGAAGCTCTCGCGGCTTGTTAGTGTTCCGAGTCAGAAATACGCAGCACAATAATAGTCAGGTGCCCCAGGTCCCTCGCATTTGGGGACCTGGGATTGAAGCAGCCACCAGCATAGGAGGTCAGTCAATGGAAATCACGGAACGCAGCCTGTGGACACTCATCCACGGCATGGGATTCGGCGCGCTCTATCTGCTTGCCTGTTCCGGCGCTCTCGTCGAGCTCTATCGTCGCTACTCCTCAAAAGCGGCAAATCCCATCGCTCCGGGGGACGATAACTTCCTCAAGGTCTATCTAGTCGCCATGTCTGTGCTTGCATGGCTAACGGTCCTTTCCGGCGCATACATCATCTACCCTTGGTATCGCGCCGCTGCTCCTGCGGGAATCGTCAATCTTGCCGCATTTCCTCAAAGGTTGCTCCAGTCGAATCCGGCTACCAGCGGGTGGCACTCTCTCGGAATGGAGTGGAAAGAGCATATTGCGTGGCTCGTGCCTATCTCCATCACCATGGCCGCCGCCGTTGTCATTCGATACGGCCGAGACCTCAGAAATCATCCTCAGCTTCGCGCCGCGCTCCTGTGTTTTACTTTGGTTTCGTTTCTTGCCGCCGGCATCGCCGGTTTCTTTGGAGCCATGTTAGTGAAACACGCGCCTGTTGAAGGCGGCCAAATGATTCATCTGATGCAGGGAGAATAACTATGAACAAACAAAAATCTTCGATCACCGCAACCACCGCCGTCCTGCCCAATGGCTCTGGCGCAGCTGCCATTCTCGCCGCCGGAATTGGATCATTCATGGTTGGAGTCCTGGCCGTCGCGGCAGACAAATCCGCCTTCCTTAAAAACCTGTTCATCTTTTACAAGCCAACCGGCCCTCTCTCCGGCGTATCCACGTCGGCCATTCTCGTCTGGCTGATTGCCTGGGGAATCCTGGAAGGTCGTTGGCAGAAACGGAATGTCGCTCTATCTCGTATCAACGCCCTAGCTCTAGTATTGCTCGGCCTGAGCTTGTTGCTGACATTTCCTCCAGTCGCCGACCTTTTCTGAAAGACTGTATTGCCGAATCATGAATCGCTGTAAACGAACGTATCTGGCCCCGCCGCGGGTGCCCTTCGTCTATTCTTCCCTATAATCCTCACGAATACCTTGTACCCGAATTCTTTAGATATAGGTGACCTTAGAAGCACACCTTACCCGCGCTTTAAAGCCCGGAAAAATGTCGAAAAAGTATGCTTCCAAGACCACGAATCGGCTTCGCCGCGCCACGTCGAAGACCATTCAGAACAGGCTCATTTCTTTATCAACCCGTATTCCCGGGCTACCTGTTCGAGCCGTTGCCGCATGGCGGCCGAGGGTGGAACCAGTGGCAGGCGCACGTGGTCCGTACAGCGGCCCATCAGCGAGAGCACCGTCTTCACCGGGCAGGGATTCGAGTCCCAGAAGTTGGCGTCGATCAGCTTCGCGAAGCGGCGCTCCAGCTCTTGCGCCTCGGACCAGTTATTACTCAGCGCGGCATGAATCATGCGGCTCATCTCCGCCGGAATCTCGTTCGAAGCGACGCTGATAAGTCCTTTGGCTCCAACGCCAATCGACCCCAGTCCCATGTTGTCGTCACCGCTAAAGACCTTGAATTCCTTAGGCAGGAGATGCACCAGCTCGGCGACCTGGGGCAGCTTGCCGCTGGATTCCTTGATGGCCTCAATGTTCGGAGCGGCCTCGGCCAGACGCGCGACCGTCGCCGGATCGAGGTTTACGCCGGTGCGCCCTGGAATGTTGTAGATCACCACGGGTAGCGGCGCAACAGCCTTGGCCAACGCCAAAAAGTGCTGGAACTGGCCTTCCTGCGAAGGCTTGTTGTAGTAGGGATTGGCCGACAGCACCGCGCCCAAACCATTCACCTGCTTGAGCTTAGAAGCCATCCGCACCAGTGTCCGGGTGTTGTTCTGCGTGCACCCCGCCCACACCGGCACACGCCCGGCAGCCGTCTCCACCACCAGCGTGACCGTCCGCAGCCACTCTTCTTCGTCCAGAGTGGATGCCTCGCCGGTCGACCCGCACGCCACCAAAATGTCGATGCCCGACTCAATCTGCCAGTTCACCAGCGCCTTCAGCGCCGCCTCGTCAATCGAACCGTCCGCCCGGAAGGGCGTGACAATTGCAGTACCGCAACCTGTGGTCTCCATATTTAGAGAATATAACGAAAACTGCGTTGAAAAGCCTAGATATGCCCACTAAACAGCGAGCGATCTAGGAGATAAAACAAAGCCGTCGGAGGGTGTGGCTGTATGCTCGAAGCAGTTCGTATTTTTCCCCAAGCTATGCGCTATACAACACAATTTCTGCTTTCAGCCCTGGCGGCGGTGCAGTTTCCCACGACCGATGCGCCGGAGATTGCCTTCCTGGGCCGCTCCAATGTGGGCAAATCGAGCCTGCTGAACAAGCTGGTGGGCGAGAAGGCGGCCAAAGTTTCGCAGACGCCGGGACGGACGCGGGCCATCAACTTCTTTGCATTATTGGACTCGAGCCGCCGGACGAAGCTGGTGTTTGCGGACCTTCCCGGCTACGGCTACGCGAAGATTTCCAAGTCGATTTCGGAGACTTGGCCGGCATTCATTGAGCCTTATCTGGCGATACGCTCCACGCTGAAGCTGTGCGTCTGCCTGGTGGATTCGAATGTGCCCGCACAGCAAAGCGACCGGCAGTTGATCGACTGGCTGCGGGCTGCGGGTCGAGAGTTCATTGTAGTGGCAACTAAAATTGACCGGCTCAGTGGCAACGTGCGCACGCGCAACCTGCACGAGCTGAAGCAGAAGCTGGAGCTGGATGAACTTCTGCCCGTCTCGGCCAAAACTGGTTCTGGGGTGAAGGAACTTTGGGCGAGGATTGAGGCTGTAGGGAGCTAATCAGCGACTTTGGAAATCGGAGGTATGATGCTGAACGTCTCCGATCTTCCATCACGGCTTCGTGTTAGATAGATGGGAACGCCGATTTCCGCACCTGCGACCTTTTCGCGCACCCTCTCGATGAATTGATTTGTGGTACATTCATCGCAACGCAGCAAGCGCACGCCTTGCAATCTCCGGCCCAGATAGCGCGGAGCGAGGCGGAGCCATCTTCGGGGTGACGCGGCGGCCTGACTCGAATCAGAGCTAAGGCAATCGAGAGCTAGGGCGTCAAGTTTGGGCATCCACTGAGCCGGCGCCTCCACGACGCTCCATGTAAGCAGCACCTGGTTTTCATCGGGATGAATAGCCACCACAGGACGCGCTCCCTGGCTGAGAAAAGCGGCGAACTCCGGCGCGGGCGCGGAGCGCGGATGCAGCAGATCAGGAAGCACGCCGCGCTCGATCAGCAGATGGGCGAAATCAGCTTCATTATCCAGAGCCACGCAGACGGCAACCGTTGTGTGCTTGCGAATTTCGTTTTTCAGAATGCGCAGAGCCTCGTCGAGCGATGAAACAAGGAAGTCCACCACGCCGTCGCGAATGGCCTGCTTGCCGGCGGCTGCGTCTGCCGAGACAGCCAGCGAGGCGGCGCCAGCGATGTTGGCCGCCACCAGTAGGGCGCGGGCTTTGTCGTCAAGTTGTCCGGCATAGAGAAGTTTTCCGCCCAGGCTGGGTTCAGCATCCGGACCGTGGTCCGCGGCTAGCATGAGGCCAGCGTAGTAATGCTCAACCTGCAAAGCGAACTCAAGCGCGGCAGCCGGATTGGGGTTGGTTGGCATGGAGTGCGTTAGGTGAGCAAGAAGATTACGAGGAATGCGCGCCTAGTTACCGGCCGGGTCTATTCGTGGAATTGTTCCATCATGTTCAGCCGCCTGACATAAAAGACAAACTCTCCAGGTATAGCGAAGACTTGTGGATGATTTGAAGCCTTCTTTCCAACGCAATTATTGGGGGCCATAACCCCAGTTGCGAGGATGTCGGAGATCTGGTACCAACGATCAAGAGCCGGCCCCTGCACCGAAGAGCCGCTATCTTTGTTGACATCGCAATTGGCATAGACGGAATAGGCGCTGTCGTAGGTGGCGTGTACCGAAAGCAAAGTCGCATCGCCGGGCACGGTCAGCTTGCCTGTTCCGTTCTCATTCTTCACCACCCAATTGCCGTGGACCGTTTGTTGGTGATCGATGCGCACCAGGAAATTGGAGGTGGCGATGAGCTTTCCGGATTTTCCATCTAACATGCGGAGGGTGATGGTCTTCTCTGTTTGCGCGCACAAGGAAACGCAACAAGCCGTAATGCACAGAAGAAGGTTGAGCACGCGGCGAGTTTGTTGAATCATTTTGCCTCCGGGATTACCACTGCGTTCACCACGTGGAGTAGGCTTGGCCTCCGGTGCTCAGTTCCTGCGAGCCGGAGTGGATGTCGTCGATGCCGGGTTCGGTCTGGTCCAGCGAGTAGAGCGCTCCGTTGGAGTCCGTGACCCAGGTGTCTTTGGAGTGGGTAAATGGATCCTCGGGGACGACCTTGAGGTAGCCGCTCGTGATAAGGTCGTCAAGCGACTGCGGGGCCTTCTGCTTGTCCATAGTGTAGGAGTCGATGGCCGCACGCATCACATGCAGGTCTTCCTTGAGCACGGCTTCACGGGCCTGTTTCATGGCGCTGATATAAAGAGGTACAGCCACCATCATGAGTATGCTGATGATGGACATGACGATCATCAGTTCCATCAAGGTAAAGCCCGCGTCTTGTTTGCGAATCCTGCTCACTGAATCCTCTACCGCCAAATAGCGTGTCTACCAGTCAGAATACTTGGTTCCGTCCAGAGCCGTGCCCGGCGACTTGGAGTACACATCGAAGACGCTGTCCCCGCCGAAGGAGGTCGAAGTGGGATCGTCCTTCATGGAGCGCAAGCCCCACTCCGCCTTGCCGGTCATGGGGTCGACAGGAATGTGGCGCAGGAACTTCACCTTTTTCCCCTGTATATCGACGCCGTTGACCAGCGTCTCCAGATCGGGCGGATAGCCCTGGCTGTCGAGCTTCACCTGGAAGGCGTTTCTGTCGGCCGCGTCTTTGTAGTGATCGATGGCGTCGCGCATCATCCATAGGTCGTAGCGCAGGTATCGCTCGTTCTGGCGCTTGACCTGGAAGCGGGCGACAGGCAGCGCGGCCGAGGCGAGGATGGAGAGAATCGCCACGGTCACAATAAGTTCGACCAAGGTAAGTCCACGCTCACCGGGACGGACATAGCGAATTTGCCGGGCGTCCTTCATCACGAGCCTCATCGGCTTACTTCACCTGAATGTTGACGCGTGCGCCCTCGGCCGTCAAGAACTTCTGAGCGCTGTTGACCGCGCCGGGCCTGGTGATTGCGACTGCGCTGTCACCGGCGCTCTTGGCCTGGAATGTGAGCACGCAAACCACTCCCGCACCGTTTACTCCGGAAGCTCCCGGCGGAAGCGAAGCGTTGATGTTGACAGAGCCGGGCCCGTCGTCACGGTGCACCAGTGCCACCGCCTGCCCGTTGCGGCCCAGAAAGTCACCGTTGTCCACGTTGAGCAGCGAAAGCGCGGCGGGATCGTAGGAAATCTGCAAAGGAACGGCTGCGATATCCGTTCCACCAGTCAGCACTACGGAAATTTTGAAGGTGGCGCCGGGAGCCACCAGCGCGGGTTGTTGCGTAAGCGCGAATTTCACATTGGATGGCGCCGGCGTGGAAGCAGGCGGGTTGACCGGCGCGGTATTGCCAGTGGTCTCAGCGGCCTTGCGCAACTGGTCGAGCGCGGCTGGGGCAGCGGCCAGGGCGCTTTGGCCGGGAACCGTGCCCACGTTGGGTTTCGCATTGGCTGATGGGCGTGCAGAGTTTGTGGGCGGCTTGGGCTCTGGACTTGAATTGGAGTTCTCAGCCGATGCGTGGCGCAACTCAATGGATGTGCCGGCGCCGGTGTCCACGGTGCGGAGATTTACCTGCTCCAGAGATTGTGAACGAACCACGTGCGGCACCACCAGGAAGACCAACTCATCGTCGGCGATGGTGTGATCCTTGGAGCCGAATATGTATTTGAGAATGGGAATCGAACTCAGACCGGGAATGCCGGTCGAGCTTTGCGTGTCCTGTTTGTCCTGAATGCCGCCCAGGATGCTGGCCTCGCCCTCGCGCAGGCGAATCACCTGATCGACAACGCGCTGAGAAATAATTGGCTCAGTGACGCCGCTGATGGTGACGGATCCGCTCTGTGAGGTCACCTCAATCTTGATTTTGAGCGTGACGTCGCGGTCGAAGTGGACGGTTGGCGTCATCTCGATATTCACGCCCACGTCCTGGTACTGGAATTGCGTGTTGACCAGCGAACTGACCACGGCGGTGGCTGCGCCTGTCTGGTAGGAACCAGTGGCGATGGGAATCTTGGAGCCGATCTTCATGGTTGCTTTTTGCGCGTCGGTGGCCCGGATGCGGGGATTCTGCAGAATTTTGGTATTGGTGTCGGTGAGCAGCAGGTTGGCCGTGGCCGATCCCACAGTGACAGCAAAATCCGTGGCCTTCAAATGAGACAATTGGTAGAGCGTTGGGCTAGTCGTACTGGTGGTCGATCCGGTTGTTCCCGTGCCAGTTGTGGTTGTGGTGCTCGAAGGCGGCTGCAACGCAACTCCAACACTGCTGGGCCAGGCGATGCCTAGAGTTTTCTCCCAGTTCTTGCTCACCTCCAGGACGGCGATGTCCACCACCACCTCGGGGCGCGCCTTGTCCAGGTCGTTGATGAGTTTTTCCGCCAGCATAAGCTCGTCTGGAGTTGCGCGCATAACAATGGCGTTTTGGCTGGGCACCGGGTAGACCTTGGCGTTGGGCAGAAGGTTGCGAATAGCGGTATTTACGTCGTTCAGGTCGCTCTGCTGCCATGCGTTGGACAGATAGAAGGTCTGCACAGCCTGCTCATCAAGCTCCGTATGGCGCGCGCGAGTGTTTTCGGCCACAAAAAGCGTATTGTCAGTGACCGGTCTCCAGAAGGTGTTGGAGATGGTGCCCACAATGCGCAACGCGTCGAGCAGAGAGACATTGTTCAGGTCTACCTGAATTCGCTTGCTGTTGTATGCCGGATCGAAGAGCACATTGACGCCTGCGGCCTTGCCGATTGCCTGGTAAACCATCTTGGCGTCTTCCTGGATGTGCAGCGTGAGCGGCTCGTTGGAGACCGGCTTCAGAACGGCCGGCGCGCCCATCGCTTCCAGGTTCTCCTGCTTGCCCTCGGGCTGGGGAAGGCTGGTCTCTGAGGTTGGGGTTACCTCGCCGTGTTTCTTACGCACTGCTGCGATGGCCTGCTGCGCGGACTCATTGCTGGGGTCGATCTCGGCGGCGTGAAGAAACTCCGACAGCGCCCCCTGTTCGTTGCCGGCATCCAGCAGCTTTTGTCCCTTGGTCACATGTGTGGCCGAAGCTGTAATGCGCACCCGGTAGAGCGCGGCGCGGAATTGCAGATCCTTGGGAGCTTTTTTGTAGGCTTTCTGGTAATTGTCAAAGGCGGCGTCGTAGTCCTCCTTCGCTTCGGCGGCCTGGCCGTGCTTGAAGAAGGAGTTGGCCGATTGGGCTCGCAGGGAAGCGCTGGACAGGCTGAAGACCGCCAGGATGGCAAGAAGCGCAATCCGGAAAATGGCTCCTGAAAAAACGGATCTGGTGGCAGCCTGTGCTTGAACGCTGCTTTTCATCGAACTCCCCGGCGTCTTCGCCGGCCCGTACTGCTCATCGGGCCCTTGCGGGCTGCCTTGGCCGCCCCAGACGCGCATTTTGACGCGATACCGATTGGTTAAAACTTCCATTCGACGCAGCCCCATTCTAACAAAACCGCGCCAATGCTAGGATTAAGAATCGAGGAGGCTTGCGGATGGCTCGCCAAACCAGCCACGTGATCGACCAAAAGGCCAGCACCGGTCCGCAGAAGCCTGCCAAGCCCCGCGATCCGGTGGCTAGCGGCCAGCGCGATGCCGCGCACAATCGCACCGCCAGCCACAACTATTTTCTCCTCGAAAAGTTCGAAGCCGGCGTCAGCCTGCGCGGGACTGAAGTGAAGTCCATCCGCGAGGGCAAGGCCAACCTCAAGGACTCCTACGGCCTCATCCAGAACGGCGAGGCGTTTCTGCTCAACCTGCATATCGGTCCCTACTCCCACGGCAACATCTCCAACCACGACGCCACACGTACCCGCAAGCTGCTGCTGCACAGCGGCGAGATTCGCAAGCTACTCTCCAAGACGCAGATCAAGGGCCACACGCTCATCCCCACCAGGCTTTTCTTCCGCAACGGCCGGGTTAAATGCGAGCTGGCAGTGGCCAAGGGCAAGCAGGACTGGGACAAGCGCGAGACCGAAAAGCGCCGCGAAGCCGATCGCGATGCCCGCTCCGCCGTCAACGCCAGTAAACACAAGATGGGACGCTAGACGCGATATGGTAGGCAGGGATTCAACCCTGAAACTGATCCCTTTCTATTGATTGGCGTTTGATTCAGAACCACTGATAACTGTCCACTGTTCACTGTAAACTGTCTCTATGCGGACTCAACTCTCTTTTGCGCCTCTCTCCCAAATCGAAACCGAGCTCTTGGCCGTCCTGGCCGCCGACACACAAACCTCGAAAGACGCCGACGCCAAACCCCAGCCCGTGCTGCTGACCACTGATCCGGCTGTCCAGGCCGCCGCGTCCTCTCTGTTGGCCAGCGGCGAATTCAAGGCTGGCGCGAATGAGACGGCGCTGCTCCACGCCCCGGCAGGCCTCGCCGCAAAGCGTCTTCTGCTTGTCGGCCTGGGCAAGCAGGCGAAGGTTACAGCTAACTCCGTGCGCAACGCCGCCGGTACCGCAGTCCGCTTCATCAAGCCGCTTGGCCTTCGCGAACTGGTTCTTTCTCTTCTTGAAAGCGACCCAAAAACATTGCTCCACACGGCAAGCGTGAGAGCCGCCGTCGAGGGCGCATTTATCGGCGACTTCGATTCCGACACCTATCGCAGCGAGCGCAAGGATCAGAGCGTCGAGTCATTCACGCTGGCCGCGCCCGCTAACGCAGACAAGACCGCGCTTCAAGCCGCCTTCGACGAAGCCATCATCATCGGCGAGAGCCAGAACTTCGCTCGCACGCTGGTCAACGAGCCGGGTAATAAGCTGACGCCCACCCTCCTCGGCCAGCGTGCCGCTCAAATGGCCGACGAGGTCGGCCTCGGTTGGGAGGTCCACTCCACCGAAAAGCTGCGTGAGCTGAAGATGGGCGCATTCTGGAGCGTGTCTCAAGGCTCTGCCGAGCCGCCCGCTCTGATCGTCCTGCGCTACGAGCCCATAGGCTTGACCAGCGGCCCGGTTCTCGGTCTGATCGGCAAGGGCATCACCTTCGATTCCGGCGGAATCTCCATCAAGCCCGCCGACAAAATGGAAGAGATGAAAACCGATATGGCCGGAGGCGCAGCCATGCTTGGCGCCATGCGCGCCATCGCCCTGCTCAAGCCCAAGGTGCGCGTCCTCGCCGTCATCTGCGCCGCGGAAAATATGCCCTCCGGAACCGCGCAAAAACCAGGCGATGTGCAGACGGCAATGCCTTTTTCTCCTGACAAGCCGGGAAAAACCATCGAGATCATCAACACTGATGCCGAAGGCCGCCTGGTCCTGGCCGATGGCCTTACATATGCGCGGCAGCTCGGCGCAACCCACCTCATTGACGCCGCTACGCTCACCGGCGCTTGCGTTGTCGCCCTCGGTCACGTTAATGCCGGCGCATTTTCCAACGATGAGGACGCCTGGGCAAAGTTCGACGCCGCGCTCACCATCTCCGGCGAAAAATTCTGGCGCTTGCCGTTGGGCGAGGAATACGCCGAGATGATCAAGTCCAATATCGGCGACATCAAAAACACCGGCGGACGCTGGGGCGGTGCTTGCACAGCAGCCGAGTTCCTCAAAGTCTTTGTCGAAGACACGCCCTGGATTCACCTCGACATCGCCGGCCTGGCCTGGGCGGAAGACTCCAAGCCATGGATCGCCAAAGGCCCCAGCGGCGTTGCCGTGCGTTCGATTCTGGAGTGGGTGAGGAGCTACGAATAACAAGCTTCTTGTTCTTGGATACTGTGGCCAGGCGTAATGGGGTAGTTATTCTGGGACGCCTGTGTTTTTTGAACAAGCTGTATGAAGCCAAGGGGCATGAGGCATCGTTCTGATTCGACTTGGTCTTCATTTCAGGGTGTAACGGGCCTCTTCCACCTCTCGGGTTCTGTTGGTGAGCGAAGATATCCATTGCTGCCATGCATCGTCGAAGGCATAGAGTTTTGGAACATCAAGGTTCATCTCGCCAGGGGAATTCGAAATGAGACGAATAGCAGGGGCTTGATAGCGATCCCTGGGAACGACTAGGTAGCCACTCACTGAGCGCCTTCGGATCGATTGAGTAAAAAAGACGCCCCGCACAGTCACAGATTCCTGATCAAAAAACACAACTGAATAGGCGGCGCTGATGGCGAAATAGGCAGCCACCAGGAATAGACCAATGCTAATGGCCCAAAACAGTAGGTGGTCACCCTGTGCGTTATCGTAATCCCGCATTAGCAAAATACAGCCGAACGTAACTAAGATGACTACCCACACAAGATACGAAATCTTCGAGCCGAGCGAATAACGATAGATGCGGACCCCAACCGGTGAATCCTGCGAGATTTCCATGTCGGACACCCCTGCAACCAAGTGTTCTAAATAGTGTTTTAGTTTACATCGCCTCTGGACTATCAATTCCCAGCCAACTCAGCGCCAGCACTAACTCGCGCAGCGCAACCGCAGCTGTCGCCAGCAAGAAGGTTTTCCGCGCCGGGTCTTCCTCGGTAAGTATGTGGTGCTTGTGATAGAAGTTATTAAACTCCTGCGCTAACTGGAAGGCGTGCTTGGCTAAGTAAGCCGGCTCGGAGGTCGCAATGCACTGCTCCAGCACCAGAGTGCGCCGTGCCGCCTGTAACCACAGTGCCCAGATATCTTCATCGTCTTCGCCACTAATGAACTCAGAAATATTGCCGCACGCAGTGCCTAACTTCGCTAACTCCGCTTCAGGAGTCGTTCCCGCCTTGCGGAAGATGTTCTTCGCCCGCACAACAGCGTACTGAATATAAGGTCCCGTCTCGCCCTCAAAGCTCAGTGCATCCTTGAAATCAAAGGCGATCACCGAGTTGCGCGTGAACTTCAGCATGAAGTAGCGCAGCGCGCCGATTGCGATCTGCGCGGCAATTCGCTGACGCTCGGCATCATCGCGCCCGGTCTGCCGCGCATCTACCTCGGCGCGCGCGGCTCCAATCAGCTTGTCAATCAAATCATCAGCCTTGACGCCGAAGCCCTTTCGCCCGCTGACTTCAATGTACTGCCTCGTCGAGTCTTCCTCGGAAACCTCATAACCCAATTCGACTGCGCATCGCGGAGTAAGCGCCACCATCTCATAACTGAAGTGCGTATAGCGGTCGGCCTGTTCGGTATGTCCCATTCCGCGCAGGGCCTGAATTACATTAGCTTGTGGATCGCTCTGCCGCGCGTCGATAACATTGTAGATAGCCTGCGCTCCGCCAAAGTGCGGATGGGGCTGCACTCCCTTTTCTGACGAAATCCAACATTCACGATCAGAATAAGTGAAGAATGGCTTGTAACCAAAGTCCTTGCCCAGCAATCCAAACTTCCATAAGTGATAGGCGATATCTTTGCCTACATAAGTTACTGTTCCATTGGAGCGCACGATAACTTTCGCATCTTCGTCGGTTTCATCCTCCGTCGTCTCCGCTCCGGGACGCGTCATGACCCAGCAGCCTTTGTTCTTGCCTTCGGTCTCGAAGTAGAGAACGCCGGTTTTCTTGAGCTGCTCGAAGGCCGCTTCCCAGAACTTAAGATGCAGTATCTCGCTCTCGCGGGGCAGAAAGTCGTATTCAATGTCCAGTCGCAGCATGGTCTCCAGATGACGCCGCAGGACCGACGTCGAGATCAACTCCGCGATTTCAGACGTCTCGTTGCCGCCGCGTTCCAACTCGTGCAGCGTGGCGTAGCGCAACTTCATCCGTGCCTCATTTTCTTCGGCGCTTCCGCTGGTGTACCACTGTGAGGTCTTAGCATAGAGATCCCAGCAGTAATAGTCGATCCGTTGCCCCTTATGCTTGAGTTCATCCAGCAGCAAGCGTACCTCGGCCAGCGATTTGCCTTCCAGGTGCAGAAACCCCACCACCACATCTGCCACCTGCACACCGGTGTTGTCGATATAGTTCTGCACGTCCACTTTTTGCCCGGCTGCGCGCAGAAGGCGCACGAAGGTGTCGCCTAAAATAGCGTTGCGCAAGTGGCCTATGTGCGCTGCCTTGTTGGGATTGATGCTGGTATGCTCGACGAGGCTGTGTATACCCGTTGCCGCCTGCGCCCCGGCTTCAGCCGCCGCGGTCATACGCACGCCAGCCGCGCAGTCCAGCCGCGCATTGATGTACCCGGCGCCGGCAACCTCGAAGCCTGCGAAACCATCGACCTTGCCCAGCGCGGCGACAATCTCCTGCGCAATGACCTTGGGCGCTTTGCGCAGCTTGCGGGCCAGCTCAAACGCGATGGGCGTGGCCAATTCGCCAAACTTCAGCTCCGGCGGAATCTCCATCGGAATGTTCTCAAGCTCAAGGTCGTACTTTTTCGCCAGCAGCGCGCGAAGATGCTCCGCGAGCCGTTTTTGTAATTCCAGATACACGTTGTTGGCCTCAGAAATCCTTGATTTTCAAGGTGATTCTACCACCTGCGGTGGGGCAGATGCGTCTTTGCCGCCGTATCGCTGCGCCTAATCGAGATTTATCGTCTCCCAGGTCTCAAAGACGAGACACTGCGCCTCTTCGCGGAAAAATGCCGTAAGATGGAGAGTGATTATCACTTGTGCCCCTGAAACTCAAGAGGGTAACAGTGCGGAAGCACCCTCGCCTATGACGAATATTGCATCCAGTACATCTCGCTATTATCTGACCACGCCCATTTACTACGTGAACGCGCGGCCGCATCTGGGCCACGCCTACTCGACAATCGTTTGCGACGCCATTGCGCTGCGTAAGCGCGCGCTGGGCATCGAGACGTTTTTCCTCACCGGGACAGACGAGCACGGGCAAAAGATCGAGCGCTCCGCGGAGAAGGCTGGCCGCACGCCGATGGAGTTTGCCACCGCCATCAGCGCGGAGTGGCGTGGACTGTGGGACCGGCTGGGTCTGACCTATGACGACTTTATCCGGACGACCGAGCCGCGGCACGAGCGCGGCGTACAAAAGTTGTTCGCCACTCTGCGCGACCGGGGATTCATCTACAAAGGCTCTTATACTGGCCAATATTGCGTCAGCGATGAGTTGTATGTGGACGGCCCCGCCGGAACCATTTGCCCCGACTGCGGACGCGTTACGGAAACCGTGAGCGAGGAGAATTATTTCTTCAAGCTTTCGGCCTTCGAGCGCAAGCTGCTGGAGTTTTACGAGGCCAATCCCGGCTTCATGGGCCCGGAGTCGACGCGCCGAGAGGTGATCTCCTTTGTGCGCGGCGGCCTGCGCGATCTCTCTGTGAGCCGCACAAGTTTTTCCTGGGGCATTCCCGTTCCCGGCGACGAGAAGCACGTGATCTACGTGTGGCTCGACGCGCTGGCCAATTACATCACGGCGCTGGGCTACGGTTCCGACGATCCAGCCGACAAGGCGCGCTTCGAAAAATTCTGGCCGGCGGATATGCACCTTGTCGGCAAGGAAATCACGCGTTTCCACTGCGTCTATTGGCCGGCGTTTTTGATGGCCGCCGGCATTCCGCTGCCGCGCTCTGTCAAGGCCAACGGCTGGCTGCTCTTCGACCAGGGCAAGATGTCCAAGTCGCGCGGCAACGTGGTGAGGGCCGAGACGGTGCTGG
>CAZFMB010000028.1:0-41600 GCA_964520005.1 uncultured Occallatibacter sp. | reverse complement strand
ACGACCTCTTCCATGCCATGGAAGCGCGCTCCCAAACTGCGCCACAGGCCCACAGGCTGCAAGGATGCAACTTTTCTATTGTCTCTGCTATGGCTGGATTCGTCAAACCTTCGACCTGAAAACCGGTCCGGCGGCTCTGAAAAACTCCCATTATGCCCCCGCAACCAAATCTGCGCAGAAAATACTTGCGTGACCGGGAACACTTCAGGGGGTATCCGGTGTCTAAGATAATAGGGGACGCGGGACACTAGGTTACAAGCCAGTGTCTATCTCCCGCGCACTCCGTGGCATTATTGGATTTCTGGCGGCGCTTTTTCAGCCGCTGGAGCGAGTGGCCGCAACGGGAAACCGGGCTTTTCCCGGCGAAAATTTGGCAGGCGCCAAATATGCTTCTGTTGCGGTAAGGTGGGAGGATTCTGATATGCAGGCGGACCTCACCATGGGCAATCTTGCCAATGCGCTAACCTTTGAATCCGAAGAGGCGGCTCTGATCGCAGAGCTGCAGGCAGGTTCAGAGGAAGCATTTGCGTGGCTAATCGCGCGCTACCACCAACCGATCTTTTCGCTGATGGCGCGTGCTGTTCAGGATCGCGCCGACGCCGCAGACCTAACCCAGGAAGTCTTCGTGAAGGTCTTCCGCGGAGTGGGCAGCTTTCATGGCGAGTCGTCATTGCGGACGTGGATTTATCGGATTGCCCTGCATGAGGCCTCCAACCATCGGCGCTGGTGGACGCGGCACAAACAATCCGAGATTCCCATTGAGCAGGAGATGGGAAAGAGCGAACATGGCCAGCCAGTGCTGCTGAAGGAGACGCTGGTGGACCCCACAGAGTCACCATACGAACAGGCACTGCACGAAGAGAGCCGGGCACGAGTTGAGGCAGCCTTGAGCAAGGTGCCGGAACCATTTCGGACTACGCTGATTCTGCGCGATATTGATGGTTTTGTTTACGAGGATGTAGCGGAGATACAGGGCGTGAATCTTGGGACGATCAAGTCGCGGTTGGTGCGTGGGCGCGCGGCCTTGAAGGCGATTCTGACAGCTCCAGAGCAAAGTGCCTGTTTTTCTGCGCGCGAAGAACGCTCGGGATTTGAAATGCCCCTGGGAGAGGAGGCGCGATGAACAGCTGCAATGCAATGCAGACTTTGTTTACTGAGTACCTGGACGGCCGTTTGAGCGGACGCGAGATGCAGCGCGTTGCCGCCCATCTGGAGCGATGCAGGGAGTGTGCCGGCGACTGGAAATCTCTTGAAGAGATGCAGTCTTTGCTGGCCGAGCTGGGCCCTGTGCCGGAGCCAGAAGATCTGTTGTTGCGAATTCGCGTGGCTATCAGCCACGAGCGTGCCCGCAGGCGCCAAACCATCTTCTCCACCTTGAATCTGGTCTGGAGGAATACAGTGGGACCGTTCCTGTTGCAAGCCTCTGCGGGGTTTGCCTCCGCCGTGCTGCTGTTGGGTACAGTTATCGTGTTGGCAGGCATGTTTACGCAGCCGGAGAACGCACAAGCTACCCCGGATGAACCGCTGGGGGCAGCCACTGCTCCACGATTCCTCTATTTATCCAGCGTGGTGGGAGGCAACCCCATCGGCGATGTCTCCACACCGATTGTGATCGAGGCATACGTCAACGGAGCGGGCCAAGTCTACGACTATCGCATCGTCTCCGGACCCACTGACAAGGCCACCCGAGCGCAGATAGAGAATATGCTCTTGTGGAGCCGCTTTGAACCCGCTCGGCGCTTCGGCCAGCCGGTTCCCGGCCTGGCTGTACTCTCCTTTGCTGGAGTCTCTGTGCGAGGGTAATAAAAAGAAGTTTTCCACAGCTTTTCGCAACCCGGCTTATGGCACGATCACTGGCTAGGCCGGGATGAGATCAAAAGACTACCTGTTATTGCAGTTCATGTACATTTACATTTTCGCCATTTATTCCCCTTACGCAAAAATACGAAATAAGACTAGGCTAATCATGCGCACTATTGCGCCAGAGATAGGAGATACCCGTGAAAAAATCCCTGCGAATTGCCCTTACCGTTGCTGTTCTCGCGTCCCTCGCTCCCATCGCCCTGGCCGATCCTGGCGGAACGATTCCGCAGCCTTACGCTGCCCACCACACGTCCATGTTCGCTGCGATCATTGCCGCATTTCTCTCTTGGATTGGCGTTTAAAAACAGAGAGAATAAAAGCCATGAGGCGGAATGAACCTATCGGCGCTTGATTTTGCATTATGGGCTACTGGCTTTATTGGCAACGTAGCCCTATTTACCATTCTGTTAGTCAGGCGTCGGGGTAGGGAGTTTCCTGTCTTCACCACGCTCATCGGCTACGAAGCTGCGATGAGCGCTATGTTGTATTTGGTCTACATATATTGTTCAAGCGCTTGGTATGCGCGAATCTACTGGTTTTATGCCTTTTCCGACGAAGCCATGCAGTTGGTGGTGGTCTGGGAGATCGCGCGGATTGTTATGCGACCGACTGGTACTTGGGTCCGGGACGCCAGAAAACAATTCATCCTATGGGGCGCGATCGGCATTCTGTTTGCCGCCGCGCTTCCCTGGCTGGTCACGCCTCCGGCGGCAAATCTGCTTCGTCGCCTTGCAGTGCGGGGAAACCTGTTCACCAGCCTGGTTGTCTGTGAATTAATCGCAGTAGTGACGCGGACCTCGAAAAGTTTGGGCCTGGGCTGGCGCAACCATGTAATGGCGCTGGGCAACGGTTGGACGGTTTGGGCGGTGGTCGCAATCCTGGTGGGCGGGTTGCATAGCTACTTCGGCGCCGAGCGTTTCTTCAGGGAACTGGAGCACGTGAGGATGTTTACCTACGTGGTGGTTCTCGGTTACTGGATGGTTCAGTTCTGGCTGGATGAGCCGGCCCGGCAGCCTATTTCGCCACAGTTAAGCGCATATATCCTAGATTTGCACCACAGGATAAAAAATGATCTTGACAGAATGGGCACACAAAGGTAACATTCCTTCGATGACCATTGCGCTTCCCTATCTCGCGTTTGGGGTCTTATTGTGTGGATTTGTCGCAGCAGTAATCGCTGATCGGCACTCATCCCACAAATTGGCGCCATTGGATTGGCACGACCTTGTCGCCGGACTGTATCGGCTGGACATGGTTGAGTTGTCCGCTGTGGCTACAGATTACCTGACCCCGAGACGCGGCCAAATTGATATGGAGCCGAATGTAATCTGGGAGTCCCTCGGCGGGTACGAAGGTTTGAAGAGAATGCGCGAAAATGCGGAGATCATGCTCGCTTTGGCCGCCTATGCGCAGCGCTGGAACTTCGAGGAAGCGGTGATCGTCACTGAGCGGATGAGGCTGGATGCGGCATCTTTGCGCCGCGCCGTCCGACGTGTGGAACTGGGCATGATTCCAGCCAGATTGTTGCGGCATTTCCGGTTTACCCTCCCCCTCCATGCACAGGAGGCGTCTTCGGCATACTATCTGATGCGCCAGCGCCTCCTTGCCCTATATGAAACCAGCCACGTTAGCCGTTATCCCATGCTCGCGGCCGCCCTTTAAGACGACATTAGACAATTCTGGCGTAGCCAACTGCCTGCTACCGCTCCGCTCCCGTTTGACCCTGCCAATGCGTCTAGAATTAGACAGGGTTCTACATGACACTCAGATCATCTACACTTTTCGCCGTACTATCTGCCGCAGTTATTTTTCTTTTAGCTGGCCCTGCGCCTGTTGCGGCACTCGCCCAATCCTCCAGCAACTCCGCAAACTCGTCCAGAGAGGGGCAAACCTCATCTTCCTCACCGGATTTTGTGCGGGAAAAGGCGCCTTCGCTGGTCGATCCCGCCGGTCCCACCATCTCGCTGATCAGTGCTGAGCCGGTCTTCCTCATGGCCGCGGCATTGAATGCCTGCGGATACGATGACGGCCTGGAGGAGAGCGCCCCGATCCGTAAACGCGTCCGCGAAGAGATGAACCTGGCGCTCGCCAAGAGCGAGGACGCCCGTAACAAACGCGACCATCTCTGCCTCTACATCGCCCAGCACCGCATGACTGGCGGCGGGCGCGACATTGCGCAGTACATCTCGCTGGCTCTCTATCTGACTCCGCCGCCAGAGTTGGAAACTGTGGCCGAACTGACCGAAATGCCCCCTGATTCAACCCAGGTGGTGGAGGTCGTTCCCCTGTTGCGCGACTTTGTCGCCGCCGTGGACCTGCACAGCATATGGTTGGTAGTGCATCCCATCTACGATAAGGAGGCCGATCTGCTGCACGATCCGCTCTCCAAAATGATTGTCTCCACTAATCTTTACCTTAAGATGCCGGCCGAGACCTACAACGGGCGGCGATTTGTAGTGGTCATCGAGCCCATGCTCTCGCCCCGCATCATCAACGCCCGCATCTATGGCACTGATTATGTGGTGGTAGTTTCGCCTGTGAACGGCACGATCCGCATGAGCGATGTGCGCCACACTTATCTGCACTACATGATCGAGCCGCTGCTCTACCTCAAGACCAACGCGCTGAGCCGCATGCAGCCCATCCTCAAGGAGATTCGCGATGCTCCGCTGGAGTACCGCTATCGCTCCGACACCGTGGCCATGACCGTTGAGTGCCTCATCAAGGCCATCGAGGCGCGCACCATGGACACTGGCATTCCCGTGTACAAGATTCCGGCCAATGTCGACCGCTCAGAGTTGCCGCGTTATGAGCGCGAACGCATAGCCTACCAGCAGAAAGTGGACGCCGTCCGCCTTACCGCCATGCGCCACGCCATGACGCAGGGATTCATACTCACCCAGTACTTCTATGAGCAGATGATCCAGTTTGAGAAGGATCCAGCCAGCCTTAAGGACACCATCGGCGAAATGGTCTACAGCATGGACATAGACCAGCAGATACACCGCTCCCGGTATCTCGGCTTCGACAAGGAAGGCGACGACGACGTGCTCACGCGCAGTACGCCGCGCAAGTTGACCGGCCTTGACCTGGCCGAGGCACGGCTTGCCGCCGGAGATGTGACCACGGCCAGCGCTATGGCTCGCCAGGCCCTCGCTAATCACTCCGATTCTTCAACTTCTCTAGACGATGTGGCGGCGAGCGCCCGCGCTGAGTTCATTTTGGCCAGGGCGGCCATCCTGACAGGCCATCCCGACCAGGCCATCGAGGGATTTCAGAAGACACTGGCCACCAGCAAGGACCCGCGCCTACTCGCCTGGTCACACATCTACCTGGGACGGATGCTCGACCTGGACTGCAAGCGTGACGAGGCTTTGACCGAGTATAAAGAGGCATTGAAGAACCGTGACGGGCAGTTAGATACCCGGATATCCGCTGAGCGGGGCGTCAAGACAGCCTACGCCGTCAGGGGCCACAGTTGCGAGGATGATGCCGACGATACAGGCTCGCCCGCTCCCGCGCCTGTCAAGCTACCAGCGGCCAGCCCTCAGCCGGACAAGCCCGAAGCTTCATGGCCAAATGGGACGGAAAAGCCCCAATAATCTGGCGTAGGCGTCCAGTAATCTGGCGTAGGCGTCCAGCAGTGGAGCGCTGAACGTCTAATAATGGCAAATGGGGCTTCTCCTGGATCGGAAATCCGAATCCAGAGGATGTTTTCTCAAACCATGGGGTTGTGGGGCATAGGATTCAGCCACGTCTTTTAACATAGAACTGATTCAGGATCTATCCGATCGAGGTGCATGTGGAAGCTGTTCTTGCCGAGTTGGAGAAAGCATTGGGGCATAGCTTTGCGCGCACCGAGCTGCTGGTGAGTGCACTGACCCATCGCTCTTTGGCCAACGAACGTGCAGCCAGCGATAAGGCACTCGCCAGCGGCAAGATCAAAGCAGCCGCGACGGGCGATAATGAACGCCTGGAGTTTCTAGGCGACGCCGTTCTGGGACTGGTAGTCGCAGAAGCTCTGTTTCTGCTTCACCCCGAGTGGCAGGAAGGTGAGCTAACCCGCGTCCGCGCACAGTTGGTCAGCCGCCAGCATCTGGCGGAGGTCGCCGGGGCCATCAATCTCGGCAGTCATCTGCGCCTCAGCCGCGGCGAGGACAAGGGCGGAATTCTCAGGCGCAAGAGCACGGTACTCTCCAATACCATGGAAGCCGTGCTGGGCGCCCTCTTCCTGGACGGTGGCCTGGAGCCGGTTTCCGCCTTTGCTCGTCGCTGGGTGATGGGCGAGGCCGTCGAACAGTTGGCCGAGCAATTGCGTTCAGGAGCAGCTTTGGGCAACTATAAATCGGCATTGCAGGAGCATATGCAAGCCACACACACAGGAACTCCGGTCTACCGGGTCAAAAGCGAAAGCGGCCCCGATCATCACAAGCGCTTTCTAGTAGAGGTCCGGCTCAAGACTGCAGATGCTGAACCGGGCAAGCAACTGGCGCGCGGCATGGGCAGCACCAAAAAACACGCCGAGCAGGACGCGGCGCGACGAGCCCTGGAGCGGCTGAAAGCCGTTCTGAAAAAAGCCGGCGCTACGGCAGAGGTCAAGTCCGTAGCCAAACACCTAGCCAAAAAGGAGGAGCAGGCAGCTCTATGAGCACCTCCACCCAAGGGCCGGGAACATCCTCACACGGAATCGCACAGTGGCGGCTCCAACTGCCTACCGTGCCCGAGGTATTCGCCCGTTTGCTTTTGCTGGTGGTAGTGGCGCTGTTTCTCCACACCTTTGTGCTTCAGCCCTACCTCATCCCCTCCGAGAGCATGGAACGCACCCTTCTTGTGGGTGATTTTCTTCTGGTCAATAAGCAAGTCTTTGCCCCATCCGACAGCCTCACCCGGCATCTGCTACCCTATCGTGACGTTGCGCGCGGAGATATTGTTGTCTTCCATCATCCCCAACACCCTTATCTCGTAAAGCGGGTCGTGGGCTTGCCCGGTGACCGGTTACACATTAAGGATGGCCGCATCATCGTGAACGGTGTCGTCCTCGACGAGCCCTATGCCGTTTTTGAGCCCGTTGCAGGCAATAACTTCAGCGACGACTTTCCCGCCAGGATTTATCCCAGTTCGGATGTGGATTTGGTCTGGTGGGATCAGATGCAAAGCCTCGTCCGCGACGGCGATCTGGTTGTGCCCCCTGACGAATACTTCGTGCTTGGCGACAACCGCAATCACAGCTTGGATTCCCGCTTCTGGGGTTTTGTATCGCGGCAGCAGATCGTGGCGCGCCCTATGGTCATCTACTTCTCTCTCTCCAGGCCCTCCACTACGGATGTCCAACAGACCGCGCTGTTAGCCGCGCTACAAGCCAGAGATGATAGACTCGGACACGACAGGCAGCTATCCGCAAGACTAACGGAATTTGCGCGCTGGAAGCGCATCTTCCGCATAGTGCATTAAGAACAGTTGTCAGCCGTCAGCTCTCAGCTGTCAGTTAAAATCCCGGATTACTGACCTCTGTAGACTGATCACTAACTACTGAAAGCTGAGAGCTTACAACTGACAATGAGCGACAGCATGACAAAGAAGAAAAAGCCCGCCCTCAAGACGCCGACCGAGCCACAACCTGCTGAAGAGCGCGTGGAGGAGACGTTCCCCGAAGCGGTGGCCAGCATCTGCTCCATCCTGGTCATTGGCCTGTTTATCCTTACCTTCCTCGGCCAGAACTACGTCATTCCCTCCAGCTCGATGGAGAAAACGCTGCTGGTGGGCGATCACCTGCTGGTGGATCGCATTACCCTCGCTCCGCCCGCAAAATGGATGCCGCTGGTTCACTACCGCGAGCCCAAGCGTGGTGACATCGTGGTCTTCATCAAGCCTGTAACCGACCCGGACGCGGACGGGAACCCTCAGTACTTGACTCTGGTGAAGCGGCTGGTCGGCGTACCCGGCGACCGAATCCACCTGCGCGACGGCATAGTCATTCTCAATGGCGTCGCCCAGAACCAGCCGTACGCCCAGGCGATAACCCCGGAAAACCATCAGGAGTTTCTCGACGAGTTTCCCTCCGAACCGCCTCCCGATATTGCGCAGGTTCCCGACTCCTGGTCCAAAGTTGACTTTCCCAGGAGCCTGGAGAACGGCGACCTGGTGATTCCTCCCGGCAAGTACTTCATGATGGGCGACAACCGCCATAACAGCCTAGACTCGCGTTACTGGGGATTTGTGCCCAGGGAGAACATCGTGGGGCGGCCGCTGTTCAACTACTGGTCGTTCGAAACCCCGGAAAACCAGTACGAAAAGTCCGGAATCGGTAATACACTGGCCTGGATGGGCCACATCACACTGCACTTTTTTTCTGAAACGCGCTGGAGCCGGACCCTGCACCGCGTGAAATAATTGTTCACTGTCTACTGATTCGACCATGATGGAAGAGACCGAACCCCGGCAACGAAAGCGCAGGCGGCTTTGGCTCGCTATTGCGGTGATGGCGGCGATTCTGGCAATCCTGATTGTGCCCCCGTTCCTGAGCGTGAGCCGCTACAAGAGCCGCATCACACAGCTGATCTCCACTTCGTTCGGTCGCCCGGTGCGCATTTCCTCGGTCGAGATGCGCTTGTTACCCCGGCCGGGCTTTCTTCTCACAGACCTCACCGTTGAGGAAGACCCCGCCTATGGCTTCGAGCCGGTGCTCCACGCCAACACGGTCACGGCCTCCATTCGCCTGCTTTCTCTGTGGCGAGGACGCCTGGAACTCGACACAATCAGCGTGGATGAGGCCAGCCTGAACGTGGTGCGCTCCGCTCCTGGCCATTGGAACCTCGATTCGCTCTTGCGCACGGCCACAGCTCAGGCTCCATCCGAAGCGGAAAAGCCGGGCAATCCAGCCAAGCCTGTCCGGCTGCCCTATCTCAAAGCCACCAACTCCCGCATCAACATCAAAAACGGCGCGGAAAAACTGCCGTTTTCACTGCTGAACACCGACCTTTCCTTCTGGCAGCAGAGTCCCGGCGACTGGCGCGTCCGGCTGCGTGGCCAGCCCGTCCGCACCGACCTCAGCCTTGAACAGGGCGACACTGGCACAGTAAGACTGGAGGCAAACCTGCGCCGGGCCGCGGAACTGCGTCAGATGCCGCTGCATATTGATCTGGAATGGCGTCAGGCGCAACTCGGCCAACTTACCCGGCTGCTCCTCGGCTCAGACGCGGGATGGCGTGGCGACCTCACCGGCGAATTGCATCTCGACGGCACTCCAGAGGCTGCCCAGGTCAAAACCCGGCTACGCGCTACAGGCGTCCATCGTGCGGAATTTGCTCCGGCCGCGCCCATGGACTTCGACGCCAACTGCAACTTGTTTGCCCATTTCACCGCACGCGCCATCGACAACCTGCTCTGCGACTCTCCGTTAGGCTCGGGTCACATCCGCCTCACCGGCAACTTGCCCAGCGACGGAGGCCCGCCCAACTTCTCCGTTGAGCTGGACCGTATTTCTGTTGCCGCAGGCCTCGACGCATTGCGCACCGTACGCAGCGATATGGCTCCCGGACTCGAAGTTGCGGGATCGGCAAGCGGCAAAATCACCTATGCCCCCGACCATGAACCGGCTCATCCCAGTCAGGCCCGCACCGCAAAATCTCATGCGGCAGCGCGAGGACCGCTCTCCGGCAGCCTAACCGTCCAGGGGTTCCAACTCAGCGGCAACGGCCTCAGCCAGCCACTCCGAGTTCCAAAACTCATTTTGACGCCCGCAAATCAGCCTTCTGGCACTGGCCAGGCACTGGCTGCCACTATTGCCATTCCCGCAGGAGCAACCATACCACTCACGGTTTCCACGCGCCTCATGCTCTCCGGCTATCAGCTCACAATACATGGCCAGGCATCTATAACCCGAGCCAGAGATCTGGCGCAAGTGGCTGGCATCAGGAATTCCATGTCTATGGATGCGCTTGCCGGCGACCCAGTCTCCGTGGACCTGGCAGCCAGCGGTCCATGGATGTTGCCAGCCCAGACGCTTTCATTGGGCGGCCTCTCAACCACCGACGCCCCGCTCCCATCCGCAGCCCCAGCCGACAGCCTCACCGGAACCGTCACCCTGCACAATGCAACCTGGAAGGTCGATTACCTGGTCAATCCTGTCGAAATCTCACAAGCCACGCTTCACCTGGCCTCGGATGAGTTCCGCTGGGATCCGGTTGTATTTTCCTATGGCCCGGTGAAGGGAACAGCCAGCCTAGCCCTGCCCACAGCTTGCGGCGCGCTCCAGCCATGTCCGCCGCGCTTCCAACTCCAGTTCGGCTCTCTTGATGCAGCCGTTCTCCAGGCAGCATTCCTCGGTGCGCATGAGCGGGGCACCATGCTATCTACGCTCATCCATCGCCTCCGACCCACGGCCACTCCAGCCTGGCCGGTCCTGGAAGGTACAGTCAAAGCCGAATCCCTTATTCTTGGTCCGGTCACGCTCCACCAGCCTATGGCCACCCTGCACACGCTCGCCGACGGAGCCGAAATCACTGTTTTCGACGCCGCTCTGCTAGGCGGCCACATCCACGGAACCGGCACATACCACGCAGCCGCTTCCACCAGCGACAAGCCCTCTTATGCTCTGGAAGCTCATTTCGACAAGCTCAGTCCGCCAGATGTCGGCAA
Organism: uncultured Occallatibacter sp.; assembly: GCA_964520005.1. Classification (GTDB taxonomy): domain Bacteria; phylum Acidobacteriota; class Terriglobia; order Terriglobales; family Acidobacteriaceae; genus Telmatobacter. Next base: position 31,100 of record CAZFMB010000028.1, on the reverse strand, counting down.
GTTGCTCGGTATGCGCTTCTCCGGGGGTACATTCGACTCCAATGGCAAGATTGAGCTCACAGGCTTCACTGACGCAGATTTAGCCTCCTCAGCCAAAGGCGCTCTACACTTTGATTGGCGGCAGGGAACCATCACTGCATCCTCAGGTAATGTTTCCCCAGCACTGGCTCGCTTCGACCGTTGGACCGCAGACGCAGAAATTGCCAATGGCGCGCTCACACTGAAAGAGAATCAGGTCAAGCGCGGCGTCCACATCACTCCTGTCCAGGCCGTGATCACCTTCGCCGACCCGCCTGAAGTCGCCTTTCCCGCGCCAACGCCAGTCCCGGCCACAATCAAACCAGTCCATCCGCGCTAATCTGCTAACTCGCAAACTTGCTAACTCTGCGCTGCGGGGCTAACTATTGTTGTCGAACCCTCCACGAGCCGCCACGCCCCGGCTCTACAATGGGAGCGATCCCTAATATTGAGCGATTAAGCTCTGTGAAGGGATTTCTGCGCAAGAAAGAGGCAACTGGCCTATGAAGACCTGTCCGATCTGCGAAAAGTCATGGCCGAGCAACCACGCGAACTGCCCCACCGACGGCGCGATGCTCATTGACTCGCGCGAACTGGAGCCGGGAACGGTAATTCGTGGGAAATATCGCATCGTGCGCCAGCTCGGCCGCGGCGGCATGGGCACCGTGTATCTCGCCGAGCATATACTCCTTAACCGTCAGCGCGCCCTCAAGTTTATCTCCAGCGAACTCAGCCAGGATGCCGCCTTTCTGCGCCGCTTTCGTCATGAGGCCCAGGCGGCTATCGAGTTGCGGCATCCCAATGTAGCCGAAGTCGTCGATCTCGACCAGGCAGAGGACGGCTCCCCTTACATCGCCATGGAATATGTCGATGGCCCCGACCTTCGCCACGCGCTATCTGCTGGAGCCTTCCCCGTCGAACGCGCCCTGCACATCGCCCGCGGCATCGCCCTCGGTCTCGGAGCGGCCCACGCCAAAGGCATCATCCATCGCGACGTCAAGCCGGAAAACATTCTGCTCGCCGGCGGCCACGGCAAGCCGGAGACTCCCAAGCTCCTCGACTTCGGCATTGCCGCTATGAAAGAGAGCGCCACCGTTGCCAGCCGCACCCACGGCCTGCTGCTGACTCCGCCCTACGCCGCGCCGGAACAATGGAAGGGTATGGCAGCCGAAGAATTAGACGGCCGCGCGGACCTTTACGCGCTTGGCGGTGTTCTCTACGAGATGCTCACCGGCCGCACCGCTTTCCATGCCCACAACACCGAAGGCTGGATGTATAACCACCTGCACGAGCAGCCGCATCTGCCCAGCCATCTTCGCCCGGAACTGGCTAACCTGCCCGGCCTCGATGCTATGGTTCTGTGCATGCTGGCCAAAGATCGTGAACAGCGGCCCAGCGACGCTGCCGATCTTGTCAGGATGTTTGATGCACTCAGGCCCGCCGCTTTCGAACCGCGACGGGAAACCGTTAAGGAGGCTGCGGCGGCTGTAGTGGTCCGTAAAATTACGGAAGATAATCTTCGGGAGTCAATGCCTAAGGAAGCGGATTCGCAAGACGCAGCCGATGTAGAGATAACGAAAAACGTCAGTGACCGTATGAGGAAAGGAGTGTTGATTGGAGCCGGAGTGATTGTATTCCTCATCCTTATCGGGATCGGAATTTATTTGAAGCAATCATCGCAGCCATCAGGGCCTGCATCTCAAACCTCATCGGCCGCCCAGTCGCAGCCATATGCCGAGATCGAGCAAAAGGCTGGAACACTTTTTGTACAGAGCCGCTACTCTGAAGCACGCCCTCTTTTTGAGCAAGCCTGTGCTGGCGGAAACGGCGAGGCATGTAACTATCTGGGCGTTCTCTATCTGGATGGTTTCGGCGTAGCAAGAAATAGCGTAAAAGCAACGGAGTATTACGCCAAAGCTTGCAACGCCGGCTACAGTACAAGCTGCGTTAATCTCTCCGGTTGCTACAGGGACGGCACCGGAGTCAAGAAGGACATTGAGAAAGAGAAACAGTATCTCGATAAGGCTTGTTCCCTTGGGGATCAAACCGGATGCGTGTTGCGGGAGAAACTGTCCGCTCCTTCATCAACGATACCTTCCCCTCAACAAGAGGACAGTGTCAGCCAATCGGCGCTTACATGGACCGACCCGGCAACGGGGCTTATGTGGGCCAACAAGGATAATGGCAGCGATGTGAACTTTTTGCAAGCCGCCGCTTATTGCCGAAATTTGCAACTGGCCGGACACTCCGACTGGCGGTTGCCGGAGATCGGCGAGTTGCAGGGCATTTATGACCCAAGAGTTGATGTCGCTAGCTGGCACGTGAAAGGCAATCTGCAATTGACCGGATATCAATGGAGCAGTACGCCTGGAAATGCTTCTGGAGAGGCATTTTACCTCTTCTTCAGTGATGGGGAACGTGGCTCCGACCCATACCGCAAGAACTACAGCAAGCGCGCGCTGTGCGTGCGCGGCTCCGGAGGCGATAAGAGCGCGGCAAATCTGAAAGAATCGAAACCTGGCCAGGTCAGAAAGATGATCATCTCCTCAGGCGTGGCACAGGGAATGATTATTCAGGCGCCACCTCCCATCTATCCGCCTATCGCCAAAGCAGCGGGCGTATCAGGCACGGTGGAGCTGAAGATTATCATTTCCAAGACCGGATCGGTTGATGCGGTACATGTCGTCAGCGGGAATGCCATGCTGCAGCAGGCTGCAATAGACGCCGTCAAACAATGGCGTTACAAGCCCTTCCTGCTCAATGGCGAGCCGGTAGAGGTAGAGACAATGGTGAACGTGTTCTTCACCCTTTAGCTTCACTGGCCAATTCCATCGCTTTGAGCGACTCAACGAACGGCGCGCGCAGCAGGCCGCGCTCGGTGATGATGGCGGCGATATATTTTGCCGGGGTCACATCGAATGCCGGGTTGCGGATGCCTACTCCATTTGGTGTGAGCTGCTTGCCGCCATGGTGCGTGACTTCGATGGCGGGCCGCTCCTCGATGGGAATGGAGTCGCCGGTTGGTGTGGCCATATCGACGGTGGACCAGGGCGCGGCCACATAGAACGGAATGCCGTGCTCTTTGGCCAGAATCGCCACGTTGTAGGTGCCGATCTTGTTGGCCGCATCGCCGTTGGCCGCGATGCGATCCGCTCCGACAACCACGGCGTGAATGTGCCCGGCTCGCATGAGGCTGGCGGCCATGTTGTCGCAGATGACCGTGGTGGGAATGTGATCGGCCATCAGCTCCCAGGCCGTGAGCCGCGCGCCTTGCAGAAAGGGACGCGTTTCGTCGGCGAAGACGTGAATCTGCTTGCCCTGCTCGACTGCTGAGCGAATCACACCCAACGCGGTTCCGTAGCCGCAGGTCGCCAGGGCGCCGGCGTTGCAATGCGTGAGGACGCCGCCTTTCTGCGGCATCAGCGCCGCGCCGAATCTGCCCATGGCCTTGCATGCGGCAATGTCTTCCTCGTACATCGAGTGCGCTTCGGCCAGCAGCTTCTGCTTAATCTCGGCCAGAGGAACGCCCGACCCAGCCAATGTCGCATACAGCCGCTTCATGCGGTCGATGGCCCAGAAGAGATTCACCGCCGTGGGCCTTGTGGCGGCCAGCCGCGCGCAGATGCGCTCAAACTCCGGCGCAAGCTCGGCAGTGGTCGTGGCTTTGGTCCGCAGCGCGCCCAGGGCAACGCCATAAGCAGCGGAGACGCCGATAGCCGGAGCGCCGCGCACCACCATGGTGACGATGGCGTCAGCCACCTGCTCGTAGTTGGCGGCGAGTACATAGCTCTCTTCGAGAGGGAGCCGCGTCTGATCGATAAAACGGACGCCTTGCGGAGTCCAGGCAAGCGTGGGAATCATGGAATTCCAGTTTATATGGAGAGGGTGATTCACTGACATTCCACTCCATGGTGGTGACTCAATCGGTGGTCCACCCGGCTGGTACATGGGGTATCCCCACCCATATTTTGGGCGCAAAATCCTTGTTTTCTTGGGGTTACAAGGAGTGTTGCGCTGCAAAATATTGAAAACAATGAAGTTCCATGCAAAATATTCCAGGCAAACGAGTTACGGGACGTTTCGGTCTCTGCTGAGAGCTTTCGGCTAAAAATTGGCGCGAAGAGGACATGCAGGGACGAAGTTTGACGAAATATCTCCAAGAATCATTGTGCACCGAGGGAGGGAAATTATCTGCAAACCAACAGCGGTGGGGACAGCCGTCCTTCGGCTTGAAAGTACCTGCCGGTTCAGGTTCAAGGTATTCCACCAATCCCGCATAAGACCGCGGTATGGATGGGGCGCCCGTCCAGAAAATAGAGTTATCATTCATGTTTAGAAACAGCAAATTCTACTTGCTGATTGAATTGCAATCTCCGGAGGGATCGAATGAGATGGCATCTGATCGTCATTCGTGTGTTGGCCTTGATAGTGTGTTTTGCCTCAACTTGCTGGAGCCAGCCCGAAAAGGTTAAGCTCTGCCATCTCAAGAGCGATCCAGCCGCCTATAACCATAAGTTAGTGGAAGTGGAAGCCTTTGTATCACACGACTTTGAAGATTTCTCGCTCTTCGACCCAGCCTGCCCTACCTGGCCAGATATTTGGCTGGAGTATGGAGGTAAATCCAAATCAAACACTATATATTGCTGCGGACCAACCGCCGGGAAGAGCCGCACCCACGAACTAAAAGTCGAGGATATTCCCATACCGTTAGTCGAAAACGACCAGTTTAAACAATTCGATAAGCAAATTCAGCCCCCGTTTCGCTCCGGCAAATACGGTTCAATCGTCCACGCAACGATTGTGGGTCGTTTTTTTGCGGGGATTAAACAAACCTACCCCAACCGTGTGACGGCATGGGCTGGTTATGGACATATGGGTTGCTGTTCATTGCTTACCATTCAGGAGATCAAGTCGGTGGACCCGCAAGATCGCGAAGATCTTGACTACGGCGTATCGTACGATCAGCCGGAGATCAATAAAGCGGGTTGCGGAATACAAGGACTTGTACCACTGGAGATGTCGAATAGCCTACTTCGCGCTCAACAACAAGCTGAGCAAGGGGAACGTTCCTGGGCATTCGACGATCCGCAACGTGTTGCATCCGAGGCCCTCATTGAGTTTGCGAAACTGAAGGTTCAGGGGCCTTTACACCTCAAAGAGAAGAGGAGAGCGCCGGGGCGGTTTGTTTATGAGTGGCGCAGTACCGCGAAATCCATGCCTTATATGGTCGTTGTGAGTCGTCCGTATTGGCTTTCTTTCTACGCCAAAGACCCAAAGCGCATAGCCTGGGCAGTCGTTGAGGCAGACAAAACATTCTGCGAATCTGAGAAATAAATCAACTACGAAAAACAGGCCGCAACATACGCGGCCTGTTTCGATCAGGATGACGGCTGATGACGTAGTTTACGGAATTCGCTCATAAGGATGGTAGACCGGCTCCCAGACGTAGTCGCGGAGGCGCTCACGCAGGGTTTTGTCGTCCACCTCTTCGGCGGTTCCATCGGCCATGGCTTGCTTGGCCACGGCTTCAGCCACCACCAGGCTCACCTTGCGGCAATCGGCGATGGGCGGCAGCAAGGGGGCGCTGGGGTCGGCGAGCGCCGGCGACAAGCTGGCCAGCGCCTTAGCGGAGGCCATGATCATGGCGTCAGAAACTCGCGTGGAGCGCGAAACAAGAATGCCCAGCGCCAAGCCGGGAAAGATGAATGAGTTGTTGACCTGCGAGATGCGCACCTGTTTGCCGTTCACCTCGACCGGAGCAAAGGGGCTGCCGGTGCCCACCAGAACGCGGCCTGAGGTCCAGCGCATTAGATCAGCCGGCGTGGCCTCGGCTTTGGAGGTGGGGTTGGAGAGCGGGAAGATGATGGGGCGCTCGGCATGGCTGGCCATCTCGCGCACAATCTCTTCGGCAAACGCGCCGGTCTGGGCGGAGACACCCACCAGGATGGTCACCTTGGCGTTGCGCACCACATCGAGCAGCGAGATCGGGCCAGTTCCCGACAGCTTCCAACCGGCGATGTCGGCTTTGGTGCGCACCAATGGCTCCTGGCCGGGGCGAATGCCCTCGCATCCCTCGACCAGAAGGCCGTGGCGATTGAAGGCGTAGATGCGCTTGCGTGCCTGCTGTTCACTCAGGCCCTCTTCTTTCATCTGGGCAATCAGTAGATCGCAGATGCCCAGACCGGCCGAGCCGGAGCCGAACATGGCGATGGTTTGTTCTTTAAGCGGATGGCCGGTGGCGCGAACAGCGGCCAACAGTGTGCCGGTGGTGATGGCGGCGGTTCCCTGAATGTCATCGTTGAAGGTGCAGAGCCGGTCGCGATAGCGCTTCAGCAGGGTGGCCGCGTTGACGCCGGCAAAGTCTTCCCACTGCAAGAGAATGTTTGGCCAGCGGCGCTGGACTGCGCAGACAAATTTCTCGATGAACTCGTCGTACTGTTGGCCGCGGATGCGCTTGTGCTGCCAGCCGATGTAGATGGGTTCGCGGAGAAGCGCTTCGTTGTCCGTGCCCACGTCGAGCAGAATGGGCAGACAGTGCTCCGGCGGAATGCCGCCCAGTGCGGTGTAGAGAGCCATCTTACCTATGGGAATGCCCATGCCTCCCGCGCCCTGATCGCCCAGGCCGAGAATGCGTTCGCCGTCGGAGACCACGATGCAGCGCACCTCATCAAAGCGCGGGTCAGCGAGTATCTGATCGAAGCGGTGCTTTTGCGCATAGCTGAGAAAAAGCCCTCGAGGCCTGCGCCAGATTTCGCTGAAACGCTGGCAGCCCTCGCCGACGGCGGGGGTGTAAACGATGGGCAGCAACTCTTCCGTGTGGTGCGCGATCAGCGAGTAGAAAAGGGTTTCGCAATTGTCTTGCAGGTCACGCATGTTGCTGTACTTGCCAAAGGCGGTATTGCGGCTGGCCAGGACGCGCAGGCGGCGTTCCCGCTGGTCTTCCAGGCTTCCGATGTGAGGCGGCAGAAGGCCATGCAGCGCGAAGGTGTCGCGCTCCTCTTCGGTAAAGGCCGTGCCCTTGTTGAGCCGGGAATTGAGCAGCAGCTCGATGCCATGAAGATGGGTCTGGACTACGCTTGGTTGTGCATTGATTGCTTCGATCTCCTGGCTCATTGCAGCTACCTCCTCGATGTCGATTGGATGCCGGTGCTTTGGCCCTGGTCATGTGCAAAAGTCCATGCTACCGCTTGACGTCGGCAATCTCCTGTTGCGTACATCACATCTGCGAATAATTGACGGCCAGCTTGTTTTCGCTTACACGAACGTGAACAGGACAACCTCCGGGTGAGTGCCGACGCGCATGGGCGGACCCCAGCTTCCGGCGCCGCTTGAGGTGTACACTTGCAATCCGCCGAAGCGCTGCAAACCGTAGGTGAAGTTCCCGAAGACGCGACGCGTGAAAAATGTGAAGGGGAAGAGTTGCCCGCTGTGGGTGTGGCCGGAGAGTTGCAAGCTGATGCCGGCCTTATCGACGATGGACAGGCGGCTGGGCACGTGATTGAGCAGAATGCTTGCCTTGCCGGTGTCCAGGTGCAGGCTCTCCAGAGTGGCGCGCAGGCGAATGGGAGAACCGGAGCCACCGAAGGAGACACCGGCAACTTGCAGTCCATCGACAACGACAATTTCATTGGCAAGGGTGCGGATACCGATGCGGTTGAGTATCTCGGCGTAGTGGGCGGCGTTGCCGAATTCATCGTGGTTGCCGGTGGAGAAGTAGCTGCCGAATGGCGGGGCGAGCTCGCGAAAGGGCTCGGCCAGCGCCGCGGCGTCGGCCCTGACACCATCGAAGAGATCGCCGGGGAGAAAGATAATATGCGGGTTGAGGCGTATCGCCATGGCCACAATGCGGCGGCTGAAACTGCGCCCGTTCATGTGGCCCAGGTGCAGGTCGCTAAGCAGCAGGGCGTTGCGGCCGCGCCATGCATCGGGCAGGCCGGGCAATTGAATGGAAATGCGCCGGATGCGAATGATGCGCGCATTCACCATACCGTAGAGGCTTACCGCAACGGCCAGACTAAAAAGCGCGACGACGATAAACGGCTTGTCCGCGTGTAATCCCAGTGCAGCAAGCGCAGAGCTGGCCAACCACGAGAAGCAGGCCGCCAGAAAGAAGTAATTGAGAAACCCCAACCAGACCGAGGCAAACCTGTAGAGCAGCGTTACCATGCGGTTGCCGTGGAAGAACGCAAGCAAGGCGGCTGGAACGAAGGTAAAGGACAGCAGCAAAAGCACGGCACCCAGCAATAGCGCTATCTGCGGATTGAGTGGCTGCCAGAAGGCGATCCAGGTGTAATAGATGAAGCAATGAGCAGCAAGCAAAAGAGCTTCGATAAGCGCGATGCCAAATAACGGCCAGGCTTTCAAACGGGATCTCCTTGTATTCAATTCTTGCATAAGTGAGGAATGCCCGGCTAAAATCGTGCCATTATGGCGAATGTCCTTTCCGTCGCAGGTTTAAACTCGAAATACAAACAGTCGGGAGCCAAATCCGCAGGATTTCTCGGCGGCCTTTGGCATGGGTTAATCGCTCCCATCACATTTCTCGTCAGCTTGTCTGTGGACGGCGTGAGCATCTACGAAACAAACAACAACGGTCGCTGGTATGAGTTTGGATTCATGATCGGAATCTGTTCTCACGTCAAGGATCCCAGCGAGATTCATCGAATCTATAGTTAGAAGATAGGGATGAAATCCCAGCGCCCGTGAAACAATCTTCTTATGGTTGTTTCCGCGGGCGGCGCGCTGGGCCTCTACATCTCGATACCTTTCTGCCGGTCGAAGTGCACCTACTGCAACTTTGCCTCGGGAGTGTATCCGGCCAGCGAACACGCACGCTATGTGGACCGGCTAGTTGAGGATTTGGCTGCGGCTCCTGCATGGGCTGAGCGCATGGGAGTCGAGCTTCCTCGCGGCGTGGAAACGGTTTACTTGGGCGGTGGAACGCCCAGCCTGCTTGCGCCCGAGATGCTGGCCCGGATTTTTACCGCAATAGGGTCGGAGTTCGACCTGGAGCCTGAGGCCGAGATAACCGTGGAATGCGCGCCGGGCCAGCTTGCCGATGAGACGCTGGAGGCGCTGGTTGCGGCCGGCATCAATCGCGTCAGCCTGGGCGTGCAAACATTCATCGACCGCGAGGCGCGGGAGAGCGGGCGGTTGCACAATCGGGCGACGGTGGTTGCAGATATTCAGAGGCTGCGCGCCGCGAGTATCAGCAACCTGAATGTTGATCTGATCGCCGGACTCGCCGGACAGACCTTCGTATCATGGGAGGAGTCGCTGACGGTGCTGGTGGATGCGGGCGTTCCTCACGCCAGCGTCTACATGCTTGAGGTGGACCAGGATTCGCGCCTGGGCCGCGAGGTACTGGCTCATGGTGCGCGATACCATGCTGATTTGGTTCCCAGCGACGATGCTATCGCGCGAATGTATGAGCGTGCGATTGAAAGGCTTGGCCAGGCCGGGCTGGAGCAATACGAGATTTCCAACTTCTGCCGCTCAGGCTTTCACTCGCGGCACAATCTGCGCTACTGGCAGCGGCGGCCTTACATCGGACTGGGCCTTGATGCTTCGTCCATGCTGGCAGCGGGCGAAGAGCACCGCATTTTGCGCTCCACTACCACTGACGACCTGAAGAAGTATCTTGCGAGTTCGGAGCCGGTCGAGACTACGTGGCTCACTCGCAAACAACAGCATGAAGAGGCTTGGTTTCTCGGCTTGCGGCTGAATGCGGGCGTGGACGTTGCAGCTGTGCTGCATGAATTTGGCGCGGCGATGGTCGAGCCGGCGCTCAAGGTCGTTGCGCGGCAGGTTGAGGAAGGTTTGCTTATCTCCGACGGCAAGATGGTTCGGCTGACCGCACGGGGGCGGCTGCTTTCGAACAATGTGTTTCAAGAATTTCTGGAGTTGGAGGCGCCCGTTACGCGTTAACAGAACCCATCGGCGAGATGAGGAAGAATGTAACGCTCTTCGTTGTGCTCCGCCTATGCAAAGTCCCGCGCGGAATCACCAGCATATCGCCCTTATTGAGGGTTAGCGTAGTGGCTCCCACCGCTGTGGGCGCAAGCCACTCGCCCGGTTTTGTATTGCGTCCGTCCTTTGTCGATCCACCCACCTCATAGACCGTCGATCCATGGAGGATCAGCACTACATGGTCGCGGTATTCGTGCCACTCGAACTCCTTGGCGCTCTTGGCCTTCTCGGTGGTCAGAACAACCGTGAATTCTTTTGAGGTGAAGAGATTGTCGTTGCCGGGTTTGGCTTGCAGTGCCTTCATGCTGTCCTGAATGCGTTCGGCGGAGAAAAGTTGGAAGCCGGGCAGGGCGGCGGGCTTTACAGTTTGACCGGCCGCATAAGAGGCAAAGAGCGTTGCATCGGCGAGGGTGAGTCCCGCGGCGGCGGCGACGGGCGCAGTACGCAGAAATTTGCGGCGGCCTGGATTTTTGACTACGAAATTGTCCATCTGATTTCTCCCCCATCAGTAAATCATAATCATGGCAACCTGTCAGCTATGGGCGCTCATGGAGCCGCTCCCGCTAATATTCTGCCTCCACAAGCCGATTTATTGTCATGAACGATCAGGCACTCCATTCAAGCAGGGTGCGAGATTAAGATGGGAGCAGAGATTATTATGCTGAACCTATGGCTTCCTCCGATGACCGAAAAGGAAGTGAGCGACTGTCATCTGAACTGTGCGCAGTCCATGGAGACACAGTGATGTATTGGGACATTGTGATGATCACTGCCTCCACAGAGCGACAGGCGGAGCTATACCGCGATGAGCTTCAGCGCCGGGAATATAGCGGGATATTGCCGAAGGAGACGCAGTTTCTTGTAATCCCCGATCCGAGCGGCCGCAGGGCGGGTAGCGGCGGGGCGACGATCAACGCGCTGGGTGTTTTGGGCAAGAGCCGGGAGTGGTGGGGTCAGCATAAGGTCTTACTGCTTCACTCCGGCGGCGACTCGCGCCGTCTGCCGCAGTACTCGTCCTGCGGCAAGCTATTCGGCGCTCTTGCATCGCGAACCAGGCCTGGAGAGGCGACCACCGTGTTTGACGAAACGATGGCGCAATCGGCGGCGTGGGCAGAGGGAATTCCCAACGGACTGCTGGCGGCTTCCGGCGATGTGATATTGCGGTTCGATGCGAAGAGCGTGCAGTGGGACCGGCCCTGTGTAACTGGCGTTGCGATGCGCCTGGATGCAGATACGGGGAGCCATCACGGCGTGTATGTGGTTGGAGCCAAGGGGCAGGTTTATACGTTTCTGCAGAAACCTACATTGGCGGAGGTCGAAGCCGCCGGCGGAGTATTGGAAGATGGACGAGTGGCCGTCGATATTGGGTTGTTGCGCTTTGACGCGGAGATGACGGCGGCGCTCACGGAGCTGGCAGGATCTGAGACGCTGCCGATGGTTGATCTCTACGATCAGATCACGCGCGGACTCACGGGGCAATGGAAGCCGGAGGCAGATGCCGACCCGTTCTGGCTCAAGCTGGCAGGAATTCTGCGCACCGCGCAGCGGTCAGCGGGATTCCACTGCGCGGTAGTCGATGGTGAGTTTATCCATGTAGGGACGACGAGATCCTTTCGCACCCATGCAGCCGCGTCCGGGGGAATACTGGACAGTGTGATAGGCGGGAATTGTGAAGCCGGGCATGAAGCGGTAATCCTCGAATGCAACCTGAACGGAGCAGTGGTGGCCAGCCGCGGCGCCATACTGCATGGACTCACCGGACTGAGCGGACTGGTGGAGGTACCAGAAGACACAGTTGTTCATCAGTTGCCGGTGGAAGGCACCTGTGGAAGCGGCTGGGTAATCCGAACCTATGGAGTCGAAGACAATCCGAAACAGACACTGCCGGGAAGTACATGGTTCAACCAGCCGATTCTGGAAGCGCTGGAGCGGCTTCAACTGCGCAGCGAAGAGGTTTGGAGCGGAACAGAAGAACCATCCTTATGGAATGCGAGACTGTTCCCGGTGACGACGCCGGAGGAGGCGTGGGCGTGCGCGCGCTGGATGATGGGCTACGCCGACGGCTACGATGCCGAGCGCTGGCGCGCGGCGCGGAGAATCTCATTGGCAGAGAGCGCGAAATGCGCCGACGCGCAGGCTCTGGCCGAAGCGCGCAATTCCCGGTTGCAGGGCATTTGGCAGAAGACCGTAGTTGAATTGGCGGAGTCGGGCACTGACCTGAGACCACTGCTGGCAAACCTGCCAGGATTGGCGTCAGCAGCAGCGGCGGGACGCACTCTCAGAGCAAAAGCTAAGACCTTGCGTGACGGCGGCGCAGAGAACCTGACACTTGCTGCCAGCCACCTGATGCAGGCGGCGCGCTTACTCAGCCGTGCCGGGTTTGAGCAGGAGGCCAAATTGGCCGAGTACGATGCCTTCGTCTGCGTTCAGGATGCGGTGCGTGACGGCACTGCGGATTTTGATGAACCAGCTCCAACTCCCTGGCAATTCGATTATGTGCGCGTATCGGCTCCCCCGCGAATTGATTTCGGTGGCGGATGGTCAGACACACCGCCGTTCTGTTTGGACTGGGGAGGGACTGTGCTGAATTGCGCGCTTGAGATCAACGGGGCATATCCGATCGATACCGAGATACGGCGCATTGATGAGCCAGTGATTCGCTGCTGTGCGGATGGCCAGAGCACGGCGGTGGAGTACAAGAGCGGCGAGCAATTGCTGGAGCCATGCGGGCCGGGGTCGATATTTTCCATTCCACGAGCGGCGCTGCAGTTGCATGGCATTCCGATGAAAGGCTTTAGCCTGCGGGAGAGTCTGAAGGAGCTAGGCGGCGGCCTTGAGATCAGCTGCCGCGTGCAGTTACCCATGGGCTCGGGCCTGGGAACAAGCAGCATTCTTGCAGCGACAGTAATCCGCGCGCTGGCAGTGATGTCAGGACGCGCGATGGACGATCATGTACTGACGGAAGCTGTGTTGCGCCTGGAGCAGCGCATGACAACAGGTGGAGGTTGGCAGGACCAGGCGGGAGCTATCTTTCCTAGCGCCAAGCTGTTGATTACCGGCCCCGGCCTGCAGCAGCGCATTCGTGTGCAGCCTGTGGCATGGAACGAGAGCCGGCAAGTGGAGTTCTGCGAGCATCTTATGCTCTACGATACCGGCATTCAGAGAATGGCCAAGGATCTTTTGCGCCAGGTGGTCTTGCGCTATCTGGCGCGGGAAACAGCAATTATCCAGGTGCTTCACAGCATTAAGACGCTGGCGGTGGAAATGACTTATGCCATGGCCGAGGGAGAATGGAAGCACCTGGGACAGTTACTCGACCGCCATTGGCAATTGAATCAAGTGCTCGACCCACACACAAGCAACGCACGTATCGCTGCGATTCTCGAGCGTGCCCGGCCTTGGATTCATGGAGCCAAGCTGGCGGGTGCGGGTGGAGGAGGATTTCTACTGCTCATGGCTCGGGATGCGGAAGCGGCAGCGGCGTTGCGCGCCACGCTGCATGGGGATGCTGAAGAGAAAAGCGGCTTTGTGCCTTATCGTATCGCCCAGCATGGACTGCGTGTTCAGACCAGCGGCAAGCGCCCGTAGTAAGTTGCAGACGCAGGAATGGATACTGTCAAGCAGTTTTATAAAATGTGACGCGCCATACCGTATGGCGAGGCGAGAGTACAAGCAGCTACCAGGCCAGCAGTTCGTCGTCGGAGGTGGAGGAGAGGAAGGCGACCGGGGCGGCGTTTGGTTCGGGAAAGTCGCCGGCGCATTGAATGGATTCTGGACCGCTGGCCTTAGCCACCAGCAGCGCCTGTTCGGTTTCGCGCAGAACCACCACCGGAGAGCGGCCCATGCTGGCGGCGATGCCAAAACAGGCGGAGAGGCGGACGGCTTCGCCGTTGATACGGAAGGGCACCGAAAAAACATCCATGCGCAGGCGCTCGGCCATCATGACCGCGTTTACGGTGGAGCAGCCGGGTAGAGCGATAACAAACTCGTCTTTGCCGGCGCGACCCAGCAGGTCGTAGCTGCGCAGCAGGCGCGCGGTGCGAGCCACCACCTGGCAGAGCAAATCGTCGCAGGTTTCCGTGCCCAGCCGCGAGTTCCAATGGCCGAAGTCGTCGATGTCGAAGAGGATCATGCACAGAGAGCTGTTCATGCGCTGCACGCGATCGGTTTCTCGAAACATCATGGAGAGCATGGTTTCGCGGTTGTAGACGCCGGTCAGGTGGTCCATCTGGGCGTTGAGCGAGGCGGCTTCGCGCAGCAGTTCCAATTCGCGAGAACGGCGATGTTCGCGCAGCACTGCTTGCAGGCGGAGCCGCAGAAAAGCCGGTTCGGCAGTGCGCGGCACCAGGTCATCGATGACGCCCTCGGCCAAACGGTCAATCCACTCCTGCGTAACAGTGTCCGAAATCAGGACAATCGGGTAGCGGCGGCCAGCAGCCTCAGCACGCGACGAGGCCAGCAACTGCCCCATACTCATGCCCGTTGAATTAACGGCGGTTAAGTTTACATCGATCAGGGCCAGAGTTGGCGCGTGGGCAGCGGTCAGAGCGAGCAGAGCTGTCTCAGCAGTGAGGTAGATTTCCACGCGCGCTCCATCGGCGGCAAGCAACGGTTCAAGTTCAGCGAGCAATGCAGGATTGGGCGACGCGAGAAGGTATACAGGAGTGGAATTGGCGAGCATGCCGACAACCTCAATATTGAATGCATCGGCGATAGTTAGAAATTATTTAGAGAGCGGAAAAGATAATTGCGTCACTCCAATGACTTTAGAGCGGAAATGCCAAGTACCGAAGGTCACTGGCGGTGGAAATATATGCATTAAAGGATGGAATCGAGCCAAAGACTCCAGAAGCGCGTCGCAGCCATTTCCAGCGCGGCTGCGTGCTTGTGGGCCGATGCGCGCAGACTGGCCGCGGGAATGCCCGCATGGTGCAGTTCACTGGCGTGACCTACGTACCAGCTCTCCAGGCCTGCGGCGGAAACCTCGGGATGAAATTGCAATCCCAGCGCGAAGCCGTCGATGGCGAAGGCCTGATGTTTGTAGAGTTCCGTCTGGGCCAGATGCAGCGCGCCGGAGGGAAGATCGAAGGTGTCTCCATGCCAGTGAAAGAGATGGAGGCCGGGCGCAAGCAACGGGGCGAACCATGCGGGCGTCTCTGAATTTGGAGCCACTTGCAAAGGTGACCATCCGATCTCCGCGCCATTGCGGCCGGTATAAACGCGAGCGCCGAGGGCTGCGGCCATCAGTTGCGCGCCTAAACAAATTCCAAGAATCGGTTTGCGCACGGCCAATCGCTCGCGGATGCAGGCAATCTCATCGATGAGAAAAGGATAATCATGATCGTCGTAGACCCCGATCGGGCCGCCAAGGACGATAAGAAGATCGCAGGAGCCAGCTTGCGGCAAGGGGAAGCGCGCCGTGGCTGCTAAGACATTTTCAATCTCAAATCCCCGCTCCCGAAGCGGCGCTTCGAGGGAGCCGAGGTCTTCGAAGGCAACATGACTGAGGACGAGAGCGCGTCGCGTGTGCATCTGCATGGAGATAGTTTATGCGAGGAATCTAATTTGGAATAGAGGCTAGAAGCATTCCATCTGCGAATTACTCCGGAACTATTTTGATTGCAGCGAGCCATGTCTCGACTAACTGAGGCCACGCAGTCACAGGTAAGTTGGTGCGCCGCAACCCGAAGGCGTGACCGCCTTGCGCATAGTTATGCATCTCCACGGGAACCCCGGCGTTTTTGAGCGCGATGTAATAAACCAGCGAATCGTTGATATTGTCCACGTGGTCATCTTCATTTTGGAGCAAAAACGTTGGCGGCGTTTGGCGAGTGACTGGAACGTTCGGATTTAGCTCGAATTTCTTACCGTCGATCCATAGATGGCCAGGATAAAGAGCGATGGCGAAATCCGGGCGGCAGCTGACTTTATCGGCCGCATCGACGGACGGATACAAACGCAGTTCGAAGTGTGTGCTCACGGCTGCCACCAGATGCCCTCCGGCCGAGAAGCCTAGCACGCCGATCTTGTGAGGATCGATATGCCACTCAGCGGCGTGGAAGCGCACCAGTCCCACTGTTCTTTGCGCGTCTTCCAAGGCGATTGGCGATTGCGGATACGCGCCCCAATGGGGAGCCGATCTGGGAGCCGGCACACGATACTTCAAAAGTACGCAGGTGATGCCTTTGGCAGTCAGCCAATCACAGACCTCCGTGCCTTCCAGATCGATGGCCAAAATCTCATAGCCCCCGCCAGGAAAGACCACCACGGCCGCGCCGGTATTCTTTCCGGTTGGTGCATAGATCGTCATGGTGGGACGCGAGACGTTTTTCACCACGATCACCGGCTTACCGGCAATCAGATCCTTAGTTTCCATCTCCACCGTCTCCGGCCCCGTGGCTGGCCGCGCATCTGGCACAACTCCCGGCCAAATCGGTATCTGCGGATGATCCGGCGATGGAGGCCAAACAGGCGTTTGCGCGCTGAGACAGCCAAAAGCGAATACAACGGAGAGAATAAAAACAATAAGTTTCATCGAAATTCCCGAAGTTCAAAATTATCAGTCACAGAGAGAAGCTGTTGGCCGGAAAGATCAATCGACGAAGTCAACCTGCGGGGCGATGGGGATGATGCCGCGTTCGTGGCCCATCTTAAGCAGCTTACGAATGGCCTCGCGGCCGTCCGCGCCGTAGTCCAGGGTGCGCTGGTTCACGTACATGCTGACGAATCGGCTGGCCAGGCCGGCATCCAGATCACGGGCAAACTGCATGGCATATTCCAGCGCCTCCTCGCGGTTGTCCAGAGCGTGCTGGATGCTGTCGCGCAGGGCTTTGGAGATGATCTTGTGAGATTCGGCGCCCAGCGAGCGGCGGATGGCGTTGCCGCCCAGCGGCAGCATGAGGCCGGTGGTTTCGCGCCACCATACGCCCAGGTCGAGAACTTTATTCAACCCGCTGGCGGAGTAGGTGAGCTGGCCTTCGTGGATGATGAGTCCGGCGTCGTAGCTCCCGGCCTGAATCGCCGGAATGATCTGGTCGAAGGGCACGGTCTCGGTCTTGATGGCGGGATTGAATATTTTGAGCGCCAGGTAGGCGGTGGTCAGCGTGCCGGGAACAGCGATCCTGATGCTGCCCAGATCACCGGGCTCCAGCGGCTTGCTGGAGACGATCATGGGGCCGTAGTCCTCGCCGACGCTGCCGCCGCAGCCCATCAGCATATAGTTCTTCTGCAGGTAGGGATAGGCGTGGAAGCTGATGGCGGTCACGTCGAAGAAGGCTTCGTCCTGAGCGCGGCGATTGAGGGTTTCAATGTCGCACAAAGTATGGGAGAAGCGGTAGCCGGGGACGCGGACTTTGTTGGTTGCTAGGCCATAGAACATGAAGGCGTCGTCGGAGTCGGGGCTATGGGCGATGGAGATTTCGATGATCTCGGTGGGGCTGGCGACTGCGGAATTCTGGTTGCTCATGGGGAAGAATGTCCTTTCAACTGAACGACAACGAAGAATCTCTGAAGAATTGGCCAGCGGCCCTAAAGTTCTGTTTCTATGTCGGTTTCCTCAGCCGAATCGGGAGCCGCACCGGCGCCCTTAGTCGGCCTGAGGCGGCTTCGCCTGCGCTGAGCCCAAACGTAATGTGCCAATCCGGCGGCTGCAATGAGCAGCGTCGCAAGCGAGACGAGAAGTACCAACAGTAACCAGCGCATGGAAAGAACCTGGCTCAGAATACCAGACGGACGTTCGTTGGGGCTGTGCGGCGGGAGATCACGGCCGCAGGCTCTCTTGCAGCCAGTCGAGATAAGGCTGGCTGGCGGCATCGATTCCCAAAACCAGAAACTCCGGTGTCTGGTAGCTGTGCAGCTCTTGCAGCCGGGCTTGCAGGCGATCGAGCTGCTCGGGGCCGGTCTTTATGAGCAGCAGAGTCTCTGTGGTGGACTCGACCTCGCCCTGCCAGCGGTAGATGGACTGGACGGCTGGGATTAATGTGGCACAGGCGGCGAGGCGCTCCTCGACCAGGGCGCGGCCCATGCGGGCGGCTTCTTCAGGGTTGGCGACGGTGGTCAGGACGAGACAAATTGGGCGGGTTGGCGGCGTGGGTGAGGGCATGAGGGCTTCCATGTTTAGTGTACGAGCAATCGCCGCCGATGAGGCAGTATGTCGTCAGCTTATAGGCGATTTTGCACCTACTGAGTCCTGTGCTCACGAGCGTTCGAGCGCCCGGAAGCGCAGAGCCCATGCAACCAATGCTCCAGCCCCGCCGCTCAAAGGCACAACGGCCGTGTGCCACACCAGCACGTGCGCGGCCTGGAAATTAGGGCAATGCAACTCCAGCATACCCACGCCTGCCAAGCCGCCGAGTGTGCCGGCCGCCAATCCCGCGGCTATGGGATTGACTGCGAAGCCGCGCCGAAGCAACAGCCAGCCTAGTAGCGCCGTGGGAATCGCATAGAGGAGACCTGTGAGCAGGCACGCGATGCCGGCCGAGACGAAGTGGTCCGTTCGATGATCGCGAAACAGGAATGCGAACAAGGCAAGAAGTACCGCGCTCTCCGATCCCATAAGCACGCCAGGAGATACGCGACGCAGGCTTCCTGGAATCATCTCATGGATGAACTTGACGCCTATGACCCAGACAAGGATTGCGAGCGCGGGAAAGATCAGCAAGCACTCGCGGATATCCATCAATTCAATTCCGAAGAATCCTGCGCGGGCAGCTCCCGCCAGAGAGACAGTCATACAGATCAGGAGCAGTCCAGCGGTCATCGCCCATTGTGGCGGCAAGGGGCGCACCGGACTGAGTGGCGGCTGGATCAACTCGGAGATACGTTGCTGCATCACCGGCGTCAGATCAGGCAACGCGTGTCCAGCGTCTTTCAGGACTTCGTCGATCTCTTCATTCTTCACATCAGTCCTCCGCTTTGCCTTTTCTGAGCCCCTTGGCACTCATCGTTTCCCTCAACTTCCTGTACGCTCTGTGCGCTTTCTGCTTAACCGATCCGACGCTGGAAGAGGTGGCCCGCGCGACTTCCTCCAGCGACATCCCTGCCACCTTTAACATCTCGATTACTTCGCGTTGGCTCTCGGGAAGCGGTGCCAACAGCGCCTTCAGGCTGCCAGCGTGATCCAATGGTTCGGGGATGGCCACTGCTTCTTTTGACAATGCCTCCAGTTTCTGCTCGCCGGCCATCGTCCGTACTGATTTCCGGTAGTGGTCTACGCGGATATACCGGGCAATCGCGTAAAACCACGGAAGCGCGGGTTCTCCTGGACGATAGGTGTGCCGTACCTTGTGAATGCGAAGCCAGGTTTCCTGCAGCAGGTCATCGGCGTCAGCGCGGCTAGTGGATTGCGCCAGAAAAAACCTATGCAGTTGCGGACTGGCGCGCACGATCAGTTCCGTAGCTGCGGAAAAATCGCCTCGCTGGTAACCAACCATCAGCATCTCAAGGTTGTGGTCCGTGTGCATCAGCCGAGACGCCCTCATGCAATCTTTATCAGCACCAGCGCCTCCCGCGCAAATGCATCCCTGCCGCCTAATGAGTACGCGAACCTATTACTGTCCCTTGATATATTCGATTCGATGAATCAGAAAGTCACGCTAGCACAAATAATTTCATGAGATATTTATTTTCTGATCGCGGTCATCCCTTTCCGTAACTTTTACCCTGTCCAGATCGAATCCCTAGATATGAAGGTGATCCCTTGTTGTGAGCGGTTAGCTAACTCACGGCAGGGACTCGCTTTCAAAATACTTCCCCAAGGAGATCACAATGAATATTCTCATGCACCATAAACATGGTCTGAGGCGAGCTGGCATTGCGCTGGCGGCACTAACTCTCACCGGCACTCTGGCCGCCTACGGCCAGCACGAACAGAGCGCGCTGGTAATCACAAGCACAAATAACGCGAGCGGCAACGCTGTTGAAGTGTTCAAATTGAATACCGAAGGAACGCCCTCGCTGACGCTGGCTGAAACGCTCAACACTGGCGGCAAGGGCGGCGCCAGCACGAACGCCGGAATTCTACAGTTCAAGGACGGCCTCGGAGCAACGGCGAACTACGGCTCGAATACCGTCAGCCAATTAGTGCGTTACGGCAATTCCATTGCCATTGGAAAGACGATACATCTGGCGCCTGACTGCATAAATCCGGATTCTGTCGCCTTGACCCGTGAACATCTCTTCGTAGTTGGAGCCAATTGCGCCGAGAGTCATGAGTGGCCTTCGGGCTATGTGGATGGATCGGTGGTGAGCCTCTCCGATCCGTCGGCTGCGCAGATAGCAGTCGGCGAGAATTGGGCGGCTGTCACCTTGGCATCGGGATCTGTTCTTCAGTTGCCTCTCACCCATGAGGATGGGGTGTTGAACGGAACCAGCACAGCCATTGAGCTGCCCAGTGACGCGGATATGGTTCCGCTTGGGGAAGCTTTTTGGGGAAACACTTTGGGATTCACGCCGGCTCACAGTCCTGACAGTTTTGCAATCTTGGACGCAAGCGGGAGCCTCTATCCGGTTGCCGGACCGCAGCCATCCTATCCCGTCAACGCCCCATGCTGGGTTGCCAAAGGCCCAGGCAGCGTTTGGTACACAAGCAACTCCCCAGGTCACGCGATCTCCATTTTCTTTAGCGACAATGAGGGAGGAGTCTTTTACAAATCAGTGCCCTTGCCCGGCGCGCCGACTGACATAACGGTTTCCGCTGACCATAAGTGGCTAGCTGTCATTTATTCCACCGGAGGCGAAGCTTATATCGCAGTTTTTGCCATCGACAGATATGGCAGCCTCACGCCAGTGGCCACTTCAAGCTCAATCGGCGTTGCCTCCTTCAGTGGCGTGGCGATCAGCCAATAATCAACCGATGCAACCTCGTCTTGCTTTGTGAGCATAGCTTGCAAGGCAAGACGACGGTTCCATTACAGAATCAACTTCAAAACGAGCAATATTGGTTCTCATCTTCGTCCCGCAAAGACAGAAAACTTGCTCCCGTGCGGCTGTGTAGAGCAGTATAAAGTTAGTGCCGATGAATCCGGCGCGGGAGAAGAACGATGACGGTAGGAATCAGGTTTGGCACTTCGGGTTGGCGGGCGATTGTGGCCGATGAGTTTACCGTGGCCAATATCCGGCTGGCGGTGGCGGGAATCGCCGCCTTCGTGAAGACGCAACCGCCGCCGCATCGCGTGCTGGTGGGGCGTGATCCGCGCTTTCTGGGCGAGAGCTTTGTGGCCGAGGCGGCGCGCGTGCTGGCCGGAGCCGGGATTACCCCGATCCTCATTCCCGATGCCGCGCCGACGCCGGCCATTGCCTACGCGGTGCGCGAGCTGAAGGCCTCCGGCGCCATCAACTTTACCGCCTCGCACAATCCGCCGGAGTATAACGGGATCAAGTTCTCCACGCACGATGGCGCGCCGGCGCTGCCTGAGGTGACCAAGCAGATTGAGGCGGCGATTGTAGATTTGCAGAACTCCGGTGCGGCGATTCCCCTGGCCAATCCGCCGGAAGCGGGCTTTGAAACGGCCGACGTGAAGCCGGCCTTCCTCAAGCGGCTGGCCGAACTGGTGGATCTGAAGGCCATTGCCACGTCAGGCATCAAGGTGGTCTACGATCCTTTCTGGGGCGCGGGGCGCGGCTACAGTTCGGAGATTCTGCGCGCGGCGGGCGTGGCTGTCGAGACGGTTCATGACTTCCGCGATGTGCTCTTTGGCGGCCATGCGCCGGAGCCGGACGATCATCTGCTGGGCGATTGCAAGGCCAAGATGAAAGAGACGGGCGCGGCGCTGGGTATTGCCACCGACGGCGACGCGGATCGCTTTGGCGTGGTGGATGCCGACGGCACGTTCATCCAGCCGAATTACATTATTGCGCTGCTCTTCGACTATCTGGTGGAGACGCGCGGCTGGCGCAACGGCGTGGCCAAGAGCGTGGCGACGACCAACCTCATCAATGCCCTGGCCGATTACCACAAGGTTCCACTCTACGAGACGCCGGTGGGCTTCAAGTACATTGGCGAGCTGATCATCGGCGACAAAATCGCTATCGGCGGCGAGGAGTCGGCGGGGCTGACCATTCGCGGCCACGTGCCGGAGAAAGACGGCGTGCTGGCCGGCCTGCTGGTGGCCGAGATGGTGGCCGCGCGCGGTAAGAGCCTGGGCGTGCAATTGAAAGAATTATTTGCCAAGGTTGGTTCCTTCTATCCGATTCGGGATAACTTCCACTTGACCGCGGCGGGGATGGCCGCGTTCACTGAGAAGTTGAAGGCTGATCCGACGGAGCTGAGCGGGCGCACGGTCGTCAAAGTGGTGCGCACCGACGGGCTGAAGCTGATTCTCGATGACGGCTCGTGGGTATGCTACCGCCTTTCCGGAACAGAACCGGTAGTGCGGGCCTACACCGAAGCGCGCAGCGAACAGGACGTAGAGACGCTGAATGTGGCAGCCAAAAAATTTGTGCTGCAATAAGAAGGGAATGGATTTTATGCTGAGCGAAAGGCCGCAAGCCGGAAAGAGCAACACAGGAGACGGGGCCGATCTCTCGTTGCCAAAGCGTGTGCAGGCTTTTGCGCGGCGCGTGTGGCCTCAGACGGCCTCCGTATTAGCTGTGGGGCTTACGCTCTGGTTGGGATGGCAGGTGGTTTACGAAAAGAACGGGTTGTCGGCCTGGCAGCAGAAACGCGCCGAGGAACGGCAATTGCTCAAGGAGAACGAAGACCTCAAGCAGGAGAATGCCCATCTGCGCGACCAGATTGAGCGGCTCAAATCCAACCCGGACGCCATCGGCATTGTGGCGCGGAGTACACGGCGCTACGCCAAGCCCAATGAAGTGATTGTTACCTTGCCCCCCGATAAAAAAACGCCAGCTCAGCCTGCCGGGACGGTGAAGTAAGCGAATTCCTTGCCCTGCATCAGAAATCGATGTGCGCGCGCACAGAGCCTACCCAGACCGGACCGCGGTCGCGGTTATAGCCGGGGTTATTGATGTGCTGCACATCAACGGCGTAAAACAATCCCCGCCAGGCGTGCAAGTTGTAGTAGCTTTCGACGATGTTTTCGCGGCCGTAGTTGAGGTTGCCATCGCCAAGCAGAAACCCTAATCCACCCAGCCGCAAATAATTCTGGTGGTCGCGCTTGATGGCGTTGCTGACCACAGCCAGGCCGACCTTGTCTGCCGGGCGATGCCAGCGCGCGCCGCCGTAATCGCCGCCGGCTTCGGCGGTTTGATCCACCTCGGTGTAGACATAGGATTCGTGCTGGCCCTCGTTCCATCCGAAGCGGCCAAAGACGCGCAGATTCTCCGTCAACTCCTGCTCGGTGTTGTATCCGAAACCGTATTTGAGCGCGCTAAAGTGCTCATGAAGCAGGATGTTAGGCTTGGGATCGATATGAGCCAGGAATGCGTTGACCGCTTCGCGGTAGTCGCCCATGTGGGCGCGGTTGGCGAAGAAAAGCAAGCGCTGCGTCCCCTTGCGCTTCGCAACCCAGCTGTGACGCAGCTCGAACTCGCCGTTCTGGCCGTGAGAGCGGCTGAAGGCCCAATCCATATCAATACCGTTGGCCACTGTGGGCATGGCGAAAAATCCGTAGCGCAGGCTCCACCTGCGGTCATCGTATTCGGCCATGCCGCCCACTGTGTAGCCGCGGGTGTCGGCGGCGTAATCCCATGCGCCGTTGTTGTCCACCGTCCAGTTCATGAACTGCAAGTGACTGTCAGAGCCTGGGTTATTGACATCAAAGAAATCCGGCAGGGTCATTTTGCCGAGGCGGAACTCGATGCGGCGTGCAGGCACGCTGGGGGCTACCGCAAAGAATCCCGGCTGCTGGGCAGTGGTTTTATTGGTCAGGCCGATGGTCTGGTGAATCCCGTAGCGGGCCAGATAGGGCAGGGTACTCAGAGTGGGGTTGCGCACCACATCCAGATTGGTGAAGCCGGCGAGGCCCAGCGCCTGGCTCAGTCCGCGCCCCCCGGCGCTCTCCAGGTCCAGAATCAGGTCGGTGTTGTATCTGATTGAACGCGTGGGCCTTAGTGCGGTGTACAGGGTGCCGAGCAGGGAGGTCTTGTACTCCGTGCCGCTGAGGAAACTGTTCTTGCCGTCATAGGGGGAATGGAAAGGCAGGTCACCCTGGAAGATGATGTTGGCCTGTCCGGAGATCCAGTAGCGGCCATTGCTGTGGTATGGGGCGATGGTGGTGGCTGGCTCCTCCTGTGTGGCGGGAGGGGCGGGGGTCGCCGCGACGGGCGTACGTTCAACGCCGCTATGCTGGATGTCTGGAGTGAACGAGTAAGGATCTACCTTCGTAAGTTGTTGCGAAGTCATGAGTTGCGGCTGGGGCGCGGCGGGCAAGGGACGAGCTGGAGAGGGGTTCTGCGCAGCGATCAGGGAGGCAGCCATCGACAAGGCAAGGGCTGTCAACAAGCTGTGTGCCTGGAGGAGCGTCGTGCATGCGCGGCGTGCGGGGAACATGAGAAGACACTCCAATCGTATCGTGAATCGATGAAGATAGGGATAAAATGGAGGAGCAACCGTACCCCCACTCCGTAGATACCATACCGGGGGTAGGTATTGTCAAGAGGAGGCGTTGGTTGATGTCCACTCATGATCGGGAAAAGGTCAAGTTGTTGCAACGATTGAAGAAACTGCGCGGCCAACTGGACGCAGTGGAGCGCTCGCTGACGGCCGATGAGGACTGCGGCGGGCTACTGATGCTGCTGGCGGCGGTGCGCGGCGGCGTCAATGGCCTGATGGGCGAGGTTCTGGAGACGCATATCCGCTTCCACCTGGCCGACGGCGCCAAGGAGCAGATCGCCCCCGAGCTGGCCGAGGATCTGATCGACCTGGTGCGCGCGTACCTCAAATAGGGGTTAGGGATCAGGGGTTAGGGGTTAGAAAACGGTGCGCTATAGGTTATCGGATTTCGCGAAATGTGAAGCTGTAGCTTATCGGTTTTTGGAAAGTGGTGCGCTATAGCTATCCGGTTTTCGGCAGTGGTGAGGTCAAACTCACCACAAAACTGACCACTGGCTGCATATCTCTCAGTAGTCATTTTTAGAGGTGACGGAAGGAAGGGCGAATCCCCTTGACCAGGGTTGGTTCGGGGAGTTTTTCGGGGTATTCGTAATTATGGGACTGGCCCCTTCAATAGGCTCAAGGCAGGCTGTCCGGGCGGACGCCTTCGGCTCGGTTCAGAGTAGTTTATTGAGATAACGGTAAGACAGAATCTGGTACACCCATCCTTGAATTGTGCGTACTGCTTTGTGGTTTTGAAATAATCGTCTTAATATGTCGAGCCTATATACAGAGCTAGAATAGTTGCATGTTGCGTCTATCGAAATTGGTGCTTATCTTTTTCGCGATCATCTTTACGAAAGAGCTTATCGCGCAGACATCATCTGCGCCCGTGCTGATTAATCCTCCTAACGTCATATACCCTCCCATTGCAAAGGCAGCGCGAGTTGAAGGCACAGTTATTGTCGATTTTTCCATTGACATGGATGGACAAACTTCGTCTGTACGGACGATCTCAGGACCCATGATGCTGCGTGGGGCAGTCGAGGAACAGATCAATCAATGGCGCTTCAAGACACCACTACCTATGAATGCGCGAGAGGATTATGAAGCAGCATACACCTTCCATCTTGGATATTTGGACGAGAATCTGGATGATGATCTTGATGCTCCTCTATGGGAACCAAGCGGCGGCTGCATTGTCATTCTGCCAGAAAAAGCGGTGCAAGTGATTGGAGCGGTACACAGCCAGGACGGAAACCAGATCATCGACGTAACGCCCGCGGCTATTCCTCTCGCCGCAGACCGCTGTCCGAACGACAAAGAGAAACAGCCGCCTTCCACAATTGACGCAAACGACTTTGTCGAGCTGTACAGAAGCGCGTATGTTGAACAGAATACCGATGAATACCGCATACGAGTCTACCGTGATGGCCGTGTTGAATGGCATGGTGAAAATGGTGTAGCAGTCAAGGGAGATCAACACGCGCAGATCAGCAAGGAGAGCGCCGCCACGCTGCTAGGCCGTTTTCAGGATGCAAGTTTCTGGTCAGCTTGTTCTGCCGTATTACCTCCTCCTCCACACAAAGTCGATGATGATTTCACATCAGGCGATTACCTTACCGTCTACATCGGCGGTCATCTAAAGACGGTGAATTCAAGCATCAACTCGTTCATTGACGCTGAAGTTGGTGCAAAGTTTGCGTGGGCAGTGGATAAGGTTGTGGATGCGCATCGCTGGCGGCATGGGGACGCGGGCAACGAACCATACACAAATATGCACGACGATCTCTATCAGCCAAAGCCAGGGGTCACAGCGCTGATGCACGCTACATACCGATTCAGTCCGAACAATGGCCAACAGACGCTTGAGCCACTCAAGCATTTGATTGCCAAAGGAGCCGAAATCGACGCAGCAGATGAGAGCGGATGGACCGCGCTGATGTACGCGGCTTACTTCGATTCCTACGATGGCCAGGCAGTGCGGCTGTTGCTGGAGGCTCATGCCGACCCAAACAGAAAATCCATGCACGGCGATACGGCGCTGATGATGGCTGCATATAATGGCTATCTCAATGAAAGTTTATTGGACAAAGGCGCCGAAATTAACGCTCAAAACGCAGATGGCGTAACAGCGCTGATGTTATTGGCGCAAAAATATGAAACCAATGGATTGAAGGATGCAATCACAGCAGGAGCAGACGCCATGATAAAAGACAATGCGGGCCGTAGGGCGATGGATTACCTGCGCGCTGCTTCTTGCGAGAAGCCTATAATCCCTTTGCCGAAACCATTTATGCAATTTGTTCATGATGGACCTGTCCCTTGTCCCTCTGAGAGTGAAGATTTCTTGAAGAGCGAGAGACTGCTTTCAGACACGATGAAGAAACACATTATCCATTAGTTTCAGACTCTTCATACGTGGCTTCGCCGCGTGGATTGATTTCCAAAAAATTGTGGATGGGGTTGTGCGGGGGTTGAAACCCCCGCCTCCCTCCGGCACATTGTGGCGCGGGCATAGTAAATTGGTCAAGAGCAATTGTTTTTGTGGAGGCGCGCTTGATGCATACTCTTTCGATTTCTCAACGCCGCGGGATTATGCCTCTGATTTGCGTGACATTCGCTGGCGTGATTCTATTGTTTTGTTTTATGCGGTGCGCGGGTGCGCAGCCTGCTCATAAGTCTATGGAGACTGGCCCGCACAAGCAGCGGGTCATCGTTCTCACGGATATTGGGGCCGAAGCGGACGACACCGAGAGCATGGTGCGGCTGCTGCTGTATTCCGATGTGATCGATATTCAGGGACTGGTAGCGACAACCTCGACATGGAAGAGGACATCTGTTTCTCCGGAGTTGATTGCGGAGGTGATTCGCGCTTATGCTGAGGTGCGGGAAAATCTGGTGAAGCACGATCCCAACTATCCTCTGGCGGATGATCTTCAGTCTGTGTTGAAACGTGGCCGGGCGGAATATGGGATGAGCGGAGTTGGCGCGGAGAAGGATTCGGAAGGGTCGGATTTAATTATCCGGGAGTTGGAGAAGAAGGACGAGCGGCCACTGTGGATCGTTGTCTGGGGCGGGCCGAATACGCTGGCGCAGGCGCTTTATAAATTGCGCGCGACGAAATCGCAGGCAGAGTTGGATCGGCTGGTTGGCAAGTTGAGGGTCTATACGATCTCTGACCAGGACGACAGCGGCCAGTGGATGCGCAAGAATTTTCCTCAGCTTTTTTACATCGTCAGCCCGGGGGGCGACTACGGCGCCGCAACATGGACCGGCATCAATACGTATATACCGGGAATCGACAACACGACCATCAGCAACAAATGGCTTGCGGATAACATTCAACAAGGACATGGCGCGCTGGGCGCGGCGTATCCCGATGTGGCGTACGGCATGGAGGGCGACACTCCGTCGTGGCTCTCGTTGATTCCCAACGGACTGAGCGATCCCGAACATCCCGAGTGGGGCGGCTGGGGCGGGCGCTACGAACAGTATCTGCCTAAGATCGATGTGACGGACGCAAAGACTTTTATTCGTGGAGTTTTTATTGACGGCGTTCCCATTGAGGCTGAAACTCGCCCCATCTGGAGCAATGCGATCGACAGCTACGCACCGCCGGTATCGGGCGAATACGGGCAGGCGACTCGGACATCCGATAAGATATTTCGAGATGAGAAGGTCACAATCTGGCGGTGGAGGGACGATTTTCAAAATGATTTTGCCGCGCGCATGGAATGGGCGACCAAGCCTTACGGCGCGGCCAACCATCCTCCGGTGATTGTTCTGGATCAGCCGGAGGCGATTACGGTGCGCTCTGGAGAGCACTTTCGGCTCGGTGCGCATGCAACCGACCCCGATGGCGATAGCGTAAGTTTCTACTGGTTCCAATATCCTGAGGCGGGGAGCTACAAAAAGACTATTCCGATCGCGGTTGCGGAGAATCTATCTCAGATCGATCTGACTGCTCCTAAGGTGGACAAGGCGGAGACCGCGCACTTTATTCTGAGGGTCACAGATAAAGGCAAGCCGGCCTTGTCGCGCTACAAGCGGATCATCGTGACCATCACGCCATGAAGATTGATTCCGCGAAAGCAAGGTTAGTCAATTATTCTGAAGAGTGACGACAGAGCCGAACACAGAGACCAAGGCGCCGCTTCGGTGGGGATTGCTGCGATCCGTTATTCGATGGCTGGTTATCGGCGTGGCGCTTGCCTGGACGCTGGCCGCGCTGATGCTGGTGGCCGCGCGATGGATCGACCCGCCGACTACCGCTGTGCACATCGAACGCCGCTTGCAGGCGTGGATTCACCACAAGCCGTATAGCGAACGCTACAAATTCATTCCGCTCAACCAAATCTCGCCCGACTTGCAGCACGCGGTTATCGCCGCGGAGGACGCGCGCTTCTACCTGCACCATGGCTTCGATTGGAACCAGATCCAAATCGATGCGGAAGAGGATATGGAAGGCGGGCGCACGCGCGGAGCTTCTACACTGACACAGCAACTGGTAAAGAATCTTTTTTTCGGAACGGGGCGATCGATTCTTCGCAAGGGTGTGGAGACCTCGCTGGTGCCGGTGGCCGAATTTGTGCTGGGTAAGCAGCGCATTCTGGAGATCTACCTCAACGTGGTGGAATGGGGCCCTGGAATTTATGGCGCGGATTCGGCCTGCCGTTACTACGACAAAACCACGGCGCGGAATATCGGCCGGGAAGAGTCGGCGCGGCTGGCCGCGATTTTGCCGGCTCCACTAAAGCGACGGCCGGCGCGCATGAATCGCTACAGCGAGATCATCCTTAAGCGGATGCGGGAAGTGGGTTGGTAAGGGCGAGCAAAGATCGCTCGGCAAGGATGTCGGCAGGGAACAGGGAATAGGGAATAGAAAGACTCCGTCCGGAGTGAGGATGTTCCCGGGTCTCGAAATCGAATCTATTCAGCTCCTACTTGGCCACTAATGCAGAAACGGAATGGCAAATTCGCCATTCCGTTTCGTAGCTTACATAATTTGATGTTCCTATTGGATGGTGATGCTGACTGAGCCGGAACTCACCACTTGATGAGTTTGAGGAGGTGGTGGGGAATTGGATCCTCCCCCTCCTCCACCGCAGCCAGCGGTGTACGCCGCCGCGATTAGCAAAACCAATCCCATGCAAGCAGTCACCCAGACGCCTCGCGCAGCCAGTTTCCGTCTCAGATATACAAGAGGAAGCAGAAGAATGGGCAGCAGAATGTACGAAGTCGCCGCGCCAGAGACGGTCTCCGTAAAGACTACAGTGATCTGATAGGTTCCCTTGGGCGTGGTTGATGATGTTGTGATGGTCAGTGTGTTAGTGGACTCCGAATAACTGCACACCGCTCCTATGGAAAGATTCAGACAAGTGACATAGGCGCTCTGCACGGTGGAAGGCAGAGTGACAGAGTAGTTTGCCGGTGAGCCGGCAGTTACGGTTGCGGTCAATGTGGTAAAGTTTGGCGGCGTCGAACCGGAGCCTATAGAATCCACTTCAAATTGCAAAGTATTGGAAGTGCCTCCACCTGGCGCTGGAGTTTGCACGGTAATTGTCGTGATTCCAGCACTGACGATGTCGGTTGCAGGAACTTGTGCTGACAGTTGGGTTGCGCTGCCGTAGGTTGTGGTAAGTGCGGTCGTGCCCCAGTAGACCGTCGAATTGGAGACAAATCCCGATCCGGTGACGGTGAGCGGGAATGTCGCGCCACCCGCGCTTACAAATCCCGGCGAAATACCGCTGAGGACCGGGGCGGGATTCGGCAGAATGATGGTATAAGTCGCGGCAGCTACGGAGCTGTTGATGTAGCCGGGAGCCACGGCAATGGCCTGGATAGTCTGAGTGGAGGATACCGTGATCGGTTTGCTACTATTGTATGGGGTCGAACTGGTGGAAGGTGTAGTGATGCCGTCGGTGGTATAGTAGATCGCTGCGCCTGGGGTTGTGTCAAGAATCGTAACCGATTGTGCTGACGAATAAGTGGCGCCTGCCGGCAAGAAGGTGGGCTTCGCCGCGATCGGCTGGATCTCAGTACCGGTGACCGCAATCGTCTGAGTCGATGTACCGGCCTCCGGCGTGTTAGTAGATATGGTCACACTCTCGGTCAGCACCTGCGATGTATTGCTGCCGAGCGAAGTAACCGGCGAGAAGTCAATGGACAGCGTACAACTTTGTCCGCCGGCAAGCGGAGCGCTAACCGCGCAGTCGCCCTTTACTCCGTTGGCTTCCGGAAAGTCAGCGGGATAACTGATCGCCGAGAAAGTCATCGCCGTGCTGCCGGGATTCGTCACGGTGACCGTAACTGGATTGGAGCTGCTGGTTCCCCCCTCATTCGCAGTCGCGAAGCTCAAGGGTTGCGCGGCCAGATTGTTGATTACTTGTATAGAACTCCAGTCGTTGGGCCAAACCCCGCTGGTGACAGTACGCGCTAAATAAACATTCTCGTTATCATCCACCGCGATTGCGCTCACTGTTTCCGTGCCTTGACTGAGTTTCGTCCAAACATAGGTTCCGTCGGGCTGTGGCGTTCCCATCCAGACAAAGTAGTATGCGTAGGTCGGCCCGTTGATTCCCTCTTCTCCCCAATAGTACTGATCGTTGGCGATAAACAC
>CAZFMB010000027.1:0-41692 GCA_964520005.1 uncultured Occallatibacter sp. | reverse complement strand
CTCCTGCTCCTGCTCCATGTAATCCATGGTCGCCGTGCCCTCATGCACTTCGCCTATGCGGTGCGTGATGCCCGTGTAAAACAGGATGCGCTCCGTCGCTGTCGTCTTCCCGGCGTCGATGTGCGCCATGATTCCGATGTTGCGGCAGCGATTTAGAGATACTGTGCGAGCCACGGCTACTACTTCCTTTGCGGGGATTTTTCCCCACGGTTCGATTCTGTGTGTCCGATTAGGTCTCTATGTCCCTAGTCCCTAGTTCTTACCAGCGATAGTGAGCAAAGGCCTTGTTGGCCTCGGCCATGCGGTGTACGTCTTCCTTCTTCTTCATCGCCGCGCCGCGCCCGTTGGCCGCATCCAGCAGCTCGTTGCCCAGCTTGTCGGTCATGCCCTTCTCGCCGCGGCTGCGGCCATAAGTGATCAGCCAGCGAATGGCCAGCGAGGTGCGCCGGTCGGGATTTACCTCAATCGGCACCTGGTAGTTGGCGCCGCCCACGCGCCGCGTCTTCACTTCCAGAAGCGGCTTGCAGTTCTCCACTGCTTTCTTGAAGAGTTTGAGGGCATCATCGCCCCCGCCCTTCTCTTCCAGCATCTTCATCGCGTCGTAAAAGATGTTCTGGGCCGTAGACTTCTTCCCGCCCCACATCATCGAGTTGACAAATTTGGTGACTAGCGTGGACCCGTAAACCGGGTCTGGCGCAACTTCCCGCTTCGCAGTGTGCCCTTTTCTCGGCATAATTCCTCAAAATCCTTTCGGCGTCCAGCGCCGCTTCTCGTGCCCTAGTCCGGGTTCCATCAACCGTCCCGGAACCGTTACTCAGTTCACAGTTCACAGTTTTCAGTTTTCAGTTCTCAGCTACTCGGTTTTTACTGGCAACTGAGAACTGTGAACTGAGAACTGCTTTACTACTTCTTGCCCGGAGCCGCGCCCTTGGCGCGTTTGGCGCCGTACTTCGACCGGCTCTGCTTGCGTTCGTTCACGCCCACCGAATCCAGCGTCCCGCGTACCACGTGATAACGCACACCCGGCAGGTCTTTCACCCTCCCGCCGCGAATCAGCACAATCGAGTGCTCTTGCAGGTTGTGGCCGATGCCGGGAATGTAGGTGGTGACCTCAATCCCGTTGGTCAGCCGCACGCGAGCAACCTTGCGCAAGGCCGAGTTCGGCTTTTTAGGCGTCTGCGTATACACGCGGGTGCAAACTCCGCGCCGCTGCGGCGATGCCTGCAAGGCCGGTGACGCCGTCTTGTACCGCGGGGCCGTGCGCCCCTTGCGAACCAACTGATTGAATGTAGGCAAACCAAAACTCCTTACGCCAAAAACCCTGCTACTACCCAAGTTCGACCGCCGCGCGCAGACCCTTCGGGCCATTCTGGCCTGGGACGGCAAATGAGCCGCACACGCGCGCAGAAGCCCTATTGTTACTGCTTCGCGTCTGCCTTCGTTCCAATCTCAGACGAGAACCGGGACGGTGGCCGGGCGTTTCCCCGCAGTGCGCGGGCAAAGCCAACTCCGTTTCGCCAGTTCCGGCCCGCATAGCCCTCCAAGGTGGAGA
This sequence comes from uncultured Occallatibacter sp., assembly GCA_964520005.1. Lineage (GTDB taxonomy): Bacteria > Acidobacteriota > Terriglobia > Terriglobales > Acidobacteriaceae > Telmatobacter. The sequence continues at coordinate 40,140 of CAZFMB010000027.1, read as the reverse complement.
ACGCGCGGGCGCCGTAGCGATTTGTCTCTCCACCCCAGCGACGAAGACCTGTCGCCGGGGGCCCCGGCTGCCCTTGCAAGAAAAGAGCGATTCCGGGAACATCTCTGGCCAGTCAATTGCCTCTGGCCTTGGGGATTAGAGCCGCCAGCTTCAGCCGGACCGGCCTATCCCTACGCTTCCACCGTCAAGACACACGGATAGAGGCGTTCTTGCGCAACCTTCTAACAATACCAAGAAACCGTGGCGGGGTCAATGCCTCCACACTATTGCGGCGTATATTCCGTGAAATACACGCCGTCAGGCCACCTCATCAAGGCACCGTGTAGACGCCGCCGGTGGACACCATTTTCATCGTCGAATTCAGTGGATGCGGCGGGAGGCACGTGGTAGTCCCCTGGGAAACACTCGCTCCCCAACCCACCTCTGTTCCGGAGGCCGGCGCAGCAACGAATCCTGACAGGCCGGAAAGGTCGGGAATTGCCACTGTTGTTGATCCGTTCAGGTAGTTCCCTGTGACAGTGAACGAAACCGAGTGGTCGACAGTCGGGCTAGTAACCCAGTTCATATTCACATCATCGCAAACACCTGTAGTGCCGGAGAATCCCGTGTAATTGTTATCGAATGAAAGCCACTTTGCGGCCGTCGGGCCGGCATATGTCCACGCGGGAGGAAAGGTAAACGAAATGGGTCCATTTGAAGTGGAATTCGTGTCAACGTAGACATCCCCAGAAGGGCCATAGGCATAGGCAGAAAAGTAGTAGGAGTCTCCGCTTTCCATTGCGGCTGCGGGAACAGCCGGATACGCGGATGTGACTCCATTCGAAATCAAAAAGCCGCCAGAATTAAAGTAGTATTCGACAAGAGTTATCGGAGCGTTGAATCCCGATGGAACATTGTTATAAGTGATCGGCTCGAGCGTTACAGCATCGGCGGAGCCGAGTACAACCGTATTGCCGCCGTTCAACACGCCGGGCACTGTTACACCACTATAGTTTTTCGCGGCAATCAGACTATAAACCAGACCATAACTGGTTTGATCTAATTCGTATGCCAATACGTCAACCCGGTCAGTCCCCGTTGGCGCCGCAAAGCTGAAACTGCCGCTCAGACCGCTAGGCCCCCCGGACGAACTCGACACACCGTTCTGAGCGAGAATCTCCACATCACTGGCCCCAGAGAACGCGCTCGTATCGACAGATCCCGTCAGCGTTCCAGTCGCGCCTGAGCTTGACGAGGCTGGGCACGACCAGGAAAACGTAGTTCCGTCCAACGTACTCGCCTCAATGATGTTTTGATTGGTCTCCTGATACGTGGTAGATGCAGTGACAGTCACAGGAGGACAGACGAAGGCCACGCCAAAGTTTGTCGTGCCGCTGGGCAGGCTGAGCGTGAGGCTGCCGTTAGAGAGCGTCGCCGCGGTAAACGTGCCGGAGCCGACTAGGGTAGCCACGGCCGTGGGCGATCCTATGATGGTGATTGTGACGGTTGTTGAATTGTTGTTGCCGCCACCACCGCCGCCGCCGCCGCTCGTAGAGCCTCCGGAGCCGCCGCAGCCGGCAATCAATATAAATACTCCACTAAGAACAGATAAACGAATAATTTTAGAAAACATGGGAATCCCTTTCTAAACCCATTTGGATTCGATTCGGAACCTTATAGCAAACACAGGAATGCAGGGGTGGGTCAATTTCATCTGCCCCACCCCTCAGGATTCTTCCTATTTATTCGATCGAGTGTAGCGTCCAGGCTCCGTTTACGTAGGCAAAGTCCGCATGACGCTTGGTGACCAGCTTGTTGACCGCGTTGTGGGCCATCTTTGCAAGTGGGGCCGGCAAGCCGTCCAGGTTCACGTCTTCGTTAAAATCCGCGCCTTTGGCCGTATCCACGCCAGGAAGCACTTCATCCTGCGGATCCTGTACCTCTTGCGCCTTTGGATGAGTGGTGGCCACCGAGGTCACCACCACCGAATAGCTCGGCTGTGGGTCGTGATCCGGGCGCCACTTGAGTACATCGCTCCCATCGGACAGCTTAAGCACCTTCTTGCCGTCCGCGGTTAGCTTAAAGTCGCCCCAGATCCTGTTGGCATAAACCGTGGCCTTTTCCCAATACTTGGCGGCCACGCCGTCCTTAAGCCCAGCCACATCCACCGCGATGGCCACGCCCGCCGCTGGATCCTTGTCATATTTGGCCTGGATCAAGGCCAGCGCGTTGGCTTTCGTCAACTCCGGCGCCGACTTGCAGCCGCTCAGCAATAGCCCTGCGCTCAAAAATCCCAACATACCGATAACAAGCATCTTCCCTGCGTTTTTCACTTTTCCTCCATAGGCCGCAAAAGCGGCTAAGAATACCCCGCTTCGCCATTTTTCTCTTCCTGTCTTCCTCTGTCAATGGGGTTGACTGTGACCTTGCTCACAGCCGGCGGTGTTCTGCCCTGAAAACACAATAATCCCATCGCCAAAGCGACAATTCGGTGGAAATTGAGCCCGTTTGACCCCACTACCTGGACAGGATTCAGTGCGCCGCCTCCCCTGCGATCCGCCCCATTAGCAGCTCCAGAAAGCCCGTCTCGTCCGACTTGAGGCAAACCTGCGCATTGGGCGGACCATCGACTGGACGCGTAAAGCCCTTGTCGTCCACCTCCACCTGTATCGGCGTCATCGGGCACAACTCCGGCTTCACGGCATAGGCCACCGCCACCGGGTCAAAGAGCGTAGGCGCAGGCGGATGACCCTCAGTGCCAGCCAGCCACTGGTGATAAAGCAGTGTCAACTGGTCGGTGAGCGGCGAACCGTGCGCAAAGATCTTTTCCCGCTCCGGCGTCTCCAGATGAATCTGCGTCGAATCCAGAGGCATCATGAAGACCGGAACTCCTGACGCCAGCAAAGCTCTCAAGCCATCAGGGTCGCGGCTGACATTCCACTCCGCGTCCGGCGGCCGTTGCTCTCCATTCTGCCCGTCATAGCCCCGATAGATGCTGCCGCCCATCATCACCACCCGCTTGAGCTGACGAAACGTCGCCGGATCGCGCTCAATTGCCGCCTTCACATTCGTCAGCGGGCCAATAGCGATCAGCGTGATCTGGCCAGGAAACTGGCGAATCTTGCGGAGGATGAACCCTGCTGCATCGTGGCGCTTGCTTTCATTTTCCCAAATCTTCTTATCTTTCATTAGGTCGCCAAGATTGCCGGGGGCAGGGCCGCCACAGGCTCTGTGCGATTCCTGCCTTGCATATGCGCTCTGGGTGAATACATTTTCGTGCGGCGTCGGAAGACCAGGAACCACCGGAAGAAGACGTTCAAATGGACAATCTGCCTCGGCCAAAAACCGTTGCACAAGCTTCACCCTTAGCTCCGTATCCCCATACGTCGTCGTAATTCCCAACAAATCGATCTCCGGGCTGCGCAGCACCAGTGCCAGCGCAAAGGCATCGTCGATGTCGTCGCCAATATCGGTATCGAGAATGACCAATTCCGGATTGACGACGGACGAGCGAGAGGCCGTTGAAGTCTGCGAGACGGCAGCACAGGCCGCCATCATCGCGGCCAAGAAAATGAGCATTCGCGCGTTTCTCATACCATCCACTTTATTCGCTCTCCTGCACGGAGGATCGGCAGACAGCATAGAAGCTCAACGCCGCATCGCCCTGCTCAAGCAGCCGCATGCGCTCGAGCGAACCATAGCGCTCTACAAGCCGCTGCTTCTTGCGATGCTCGGCGATCACCAGCGCCTCCTCGCCTAGCAGCCCGGCAGCCGCCCCTCCCAGCAATCCCAGCGTTGCCGCATACTCGTCAGTAGCTTCCCACGGCGGGTCCAGAAAAACTATGTCGTACTGTTCTCGTTTTTTGCCGGCCTCTACTACGCGGCGCAGAAACGCTCCCACGCCAGCGGCATGAACGCGGAATCCCCCAGCAATCCCCAGCCTCTCCAAATTCCCGCGCATAACCTTCAGCGCTGCCGCATCCCGCTCCACAAACTCCACCCGCGCGGCCCCGCGGCTCAACGCCTCCAGCCCCACCGCGCCCGATCCGGCATACAAATCCAAAAAGACCGCGCCTTCAATCCGCGGCGCCAGCACATTGAAGAGTGTTTCCCTCAGCCGGTCGCTCGAAGGCCGTGTGGCAAGCCCCGGCGGAGCCTCAAGTCTGCGGGAACGAAGTGATCCGGCAATAATGCGCATCGCCAACCAGCATACCCCAAGCATGGCGGGATCAGGCCAATCGCATGAAGGTGTTCTACACATTAATTCCCCTCCCTGCGCACATTCCAAGCCTGAACAATCGCCACTGTTCACTGACCACTGACCACTGTCCACTGCTTTCAGGGGCCCGACCCTCTACAATCATTCTGTATGCGTGGCTGGTCAATTCCGTTGGGCCGTTGGATGGGCGTCGAGATGCGCGTCCATGCATTTTTTCCGCTTCTGGCCGTCGTTTGCATGGCCTTGAGCGCCTCTAGCGGCATCGGGCGCGGCCTGGCATTGTTTATGACGCTGGTGGCAGCCGTAGCAGTGCGAGAGACAGCGAGGCTCATGGTGGTTGCATGGCTGGGATTGCGCCTGCGCGCCATTCTGCTCTTGCCCATCGGTGGCCTCTATGCCTACGCCGACCCCGAATCCCAGGAAGGCTCCAATCAGGGCGGCGGACAGTTCAGCCTCGCGCTTGCCGGACCAGTAGCTAACCTGGCCACGGCGCTCTTGCTGGCCGCAACTTTTACGGGAGCCAGCGGCAATATCGATCTCCTCTCCCAGCCATGGATTTCCGCCGCCCATCTGGTGCGCAGCATGTTATGGATGCAGGCTGGCCTCGGCCTTCTGCACCTTATGCCGGCCTACCCCCTGGACGGCGGTCGGCTCCTGCGCGGCAACTTTGCCCGCAAGCACGGCTTCACCCCCGCCGGACGCATGGCTGCCGGACTGGGCCAGATTCTGGCCCTCGTCGCCATGGTCTCCGGCATGTTGCTCCACAGTCCATGGCTCATCATCGCCGGCTTCTTCATCATGATCGGCGCGCAAATCGAAGACCAGGGCGTCTTCTTCCAATCTGTCGTCGACACCGTCCACATGCGCGAGGTCATGCTCACAGACTTTGCCACCATCTCCGCCTCTGACACCCTGGCAGGCGCCTTGGTGCGCTGCGTCCACTCGCTGCAAGAGGATTTTCCCGTAGTGCGCGGCCCGCAACTGGTGGGCATCATCAGCCGCCAGCGCATCGTAGACGCGCTGCGCACCGATGGCAACGGCTACGTGCAGGCCTCCATGTCCAAATCCTTCCAGGTAGCCCGCCCCGACGACACGCTCGGAACCACCATCCGCCGCATCCAAACCGGCCGCGGACTCTCCCTGATTCCCATCGCCGATAGCGGCCGCATTGTCGGCATAGTCAGCGTACAAAACCTGATGAGCGCCATGTCCCTACTAGCCGAGCAGCGCCGCCTAGAACGCGAAGAAGCCAGCGATAAAGCCTTCTAGAAAATTCTGAATAAATCGTCAGAGAAGCTACTAAAGACTAGGCAGCTCCATTTGTTTTGGACTTGATGTAAACGGGTCGGGAATGGGCCGAATATGTTCATGTTTCAGGCGGTCGAAGACCGCCCTGATGTGGGGCGCTCCAACATAGAGTCTTCCGCGCCGTTCACCGTTTGGAATCAATAAACCAGCATCCACAGCATTCTTTAAGTCACGGCTGGCGAGTATGTCGTTCAGTTCCGCCAGATTGCGATAGGTCGAATTCCGCACGCGTAGGCCTGTAGCCGCATCGCAAATAGCGTACAGCGTTCTTTCGGGCAGACCATGTTGTTTGACCATCCCTTCCATTTCTGACCAAAGAAGATCCATGACCTTCGTTCGGCTTATCAGCGTATAGGCTTGACGAAAATGTGCCGTGAGATTGAACTGAATCCAGGCTTTTGTGCTGTTCCCAGGATGCCAAAGACCCTCGGCGGTCTTGGATAGAACCTCGTAATACGCCTGCGTGTTCCATCCCAGATATTCTTCAATCGAAGAGAATTCTGATTCCAGAATGCCTTCTCTCGCAAGAACGAGGGTTTGCAGACAACGAGCCATGCGCCCATTACCGTCGGAAAATGGGTGAATGAGTACAAGGTTGAGATGCGCCATTGCTCCTTTAATAAGAGTATGGGGACAATCATCGTCGTGACAATTCAGGAACTCAATCAGTTCTTCGATCAGGCCAGGAACCATTTCAACTTCAGGCCCCTCATATACAACTTCTCCGCTTGGTTCCTGGCGCACGTAAATGGTCCCTGGCCGCCAGTTTCCGGGATGCTTTGAGAGATCATGCTGAAGCATCATGAAATGCAGGCTTCTTAAAAATCCCTCACTGTAGACAAAATTCTTGTCTTTAGCCAACTCCAGGACAAAGCTCATCGCAGTGCGATAGCCGGTAACGGCGAGCCACGCTTTTCGGTTGGCGTCGAGTGGCTCCTCTCCTTCCGCGGCTGCAATCGCGTCTTCTGCGGTGACGTTATACCCCTCAATACTGTTCGATCCTTGAATTCCACGAGCAAAGGTATTGCGGCGAAGCAGGCCTGTCCATCTGCGAGGCCGTGCCAGATTATGGCGGAGTCTCTGCCTGGCCTCATCAACTCGCTTGATTACTTCTGCTTCTAGGGGACCGATTGTCGCAGCTTTGAATAGCATGAAAAAAGAGTAGATGAACGCCAAATGAAAGTCAAATACTATTTGACAATAGTACAATAATAATGTACTTTCTATTTAGGCCAGAATCGGCATCGTCAGCGTCCAAAATCTGATGAGCGCATGACCCTGTACAAGAGCTTCGCAGGATTTTGGCGGATTACGAAAAAATAGCGAGAATCTATGAGTAGGCATCGGCTTTATGTTGACGAATCCGGCGATCACACCGTTAAGGGCGTAAAAGCGGCCCAATGGGACAAACGTTACCTGGGGTTATTTGGATGCTCGTTCGAGTTCGATTATTGCCAAAAAGTCTTCAATCCGGCTATCGAAACCTTGAAGAAAATTCACTTCGGTGACGAGATGGATGAGCCAGTCATCTTGCATCGTGAAGAGATCAAAAAAAGAGTGGGGGCATTTAATGTCCTTCTGAATAAAGATAAGAATGACGCCTTTTGTGCAGACTTTTTAGGGCTGATTAACGAGTCCAAGTTTCGGGCATTTATCGTTCTTATTGACAAGTTGGGCTGCTCGAACCACTATTACGGCTTACCCGAATCCCAGCCGTATCACATCGGGCTGTTAACCATGCTAGAGCGATATTGCGGTTGGTTGAGCTTTTCACGACAGGATGGAGACGTTCTTGCGGAAGCGAGAGGCGAAAGGGAGGATATGCAGCTAAAAGCTGCATATCGGGAAATCTATGCTGGGGGGACTAGCTATAGGCCCTCGTCGTTTTTCCAGCGCACACTTTCGAGTAAAGAGATCAAGATCAAATCTAAGATTGCGAATATTCCAGGTCTTCAATTTGCAGATCTTCTTGCATACCCCGCGAAAATGAGGATGATGGAGGATCGTGGTTTTGTTAATCCGACTTCTGGATTTACAAAGGAGGTTGCGGACGCTCTCGAAAATAAGTACAACCGCCGATTCGCAAATTCACAAGTTGCTGGATACGGAAAGATTTATATCGCTTAAATGAAAACGCCAAGACCTAAGTCTTGGCTTTTCACGCTGACCATTACGGTCATCCACCTCCGCCTTGCGACGGATTATATGTAGTTTACCCTGTTAACCAGAAATAAGCAAGAAGTTTCTTTTTGTTTGTCAATAGGGAAAGTTTAGCGAAAATCAGAAACTTTGCACAATATATTGTGCAAAATGGAAGGGCCGCGTCGGTCAGAATGCGGCCCTTCACGATACCTGGGGGGATTCGAACCCCCGACATCCGTCTTGGAAGGGCGGTGCTCTATCCACCTGAGCTACAGGTCTAAAACGGCTTTCGCCGTGAAATCATCCTACTACTCATCAATATTTCGTCAATAGCTGTCTTATGTGTTACGTGCATAATATTCACTCCAGTTGTGACGTAAATGCTGCATAATCAATGCGGAGCTTTAGTCCCTGATGGAATGCATGATTCATTGCAAATAATTGTTCAGATGTTTCCTGTCAAGCCGGAGATTTATAGTGTCCATCCCCGCCGATCCCGAATTATCCCTCGCCGCCGGCCTTTACCTGGTAGCCACCCCCATCGGCAACCTGGGCGACATCACCCTGCGCGCCCTTGACGTGCTCCGCCGCGTGGACCGCATCGCCTGCGAAGACACCCGTCAGACGCAGAAGCTCCTCAACCACTTCGAGATCACCACCCCCACCGTAAGCTGCCACCAGCACAACGAGCACACCCGTGCCACCGAACTGATCCAAAACGTAAAGGCCGGGAAGGCCATCGCCGTGGTCTCCGACGCCGGAATGCCGGGCATCAGCGATCCCGGAGGCCAGTTCGCCGCCCAGGCCATTGCCGCCGGCGTCGCTGTCATCCCCATCCCCGGAGCCAACGCGGCGCTCAGCGCTCTGGTGGCTTCTGGACTATCTATTGACGAGTTTCACTTTATCGGCTTTCTGCCTGAAAAAGCCGGTGCGCGTCGAACCCGGCTCGAAGCGCTGGCCGAGGAAATTCAAAAATCCAATGCCCCGCGCACCCTGGTCTTTTACGAAGCGCCCCACCGCATTCTGGAGACCCTTGCCGATCTCGAATCCGTCTTTGGTCCCACACTGCGCGTAGTCATGGCCCGCGAACTGACCAAGATTCACGAGGAGTTTCTGCGCGGCACGGTTGCCGAGGTGCGCCGCGAGCTTACAAGCCGTGACCGCATGCGCGGCGAAATCACCCTGCTCGTCCACGCGCAACAGGTGGGTGCCCCTGGTCCCTCGCATTTGGGGACCAGGGAATCTATTTCCGACCGCGTCTCGCGTCTCATGTCAGAAGCCAGCATCGACGAAAAAGAAGCCCTAAAACGCCTGGCGCGTGAACTAGGCCAATCCAAGAGTGAGGTCTATCGCGAACTGCAACGCGAGCGCGCTAAGCGGCGATAATAAGCGGTCTGCTCCCTGTTTCACTTTTTCACTCTTTCACTTTTTCACCATATCACTAATTCACTTTTTCACTAGTTTACCTTCAATATTTTGCTGATAATTATCTAGTAAACATGGCAATAACCTCAACAGAATGAATATGTTCCACGTGGAACATTCCGGTGGAACCTAACCCCTTATTCCTCTTCACTGCGGTGCTTCCCAGCGAGCGATTTCTGCTCGTTGGGGTGAAGAAAGCAATTTCTGCTCGCTAAGATGTCAAGTCCCTATTCCCTAGTCCTTAGTCCCCGTATTTAGCTCTCTAATCTCCCTGATATCTCTAATCAACTCCTCCACCTGCTCCCGCTTACGGCTGCTCATATCCAGGAAGCGTATGCCTACCGTGTTCTTGTCGTGAATGGCCTGCACCACGCCGCCCAGCCGGACGGGCAGCCCCGCGATGCGAAACTCGGTCTCCACCTGCGTATAGATGCCCACTGGAAAATGCTCGTCGGTGCGGATGCGGCAGCCGCTCAGGCTCAGGTCAAGAATGCGCCCCGGAAGCCGCGACGCAATTTTGATGAGAACAATCACCGCCGTGGTATCGACCGCTTCCCGCGCCACCACGCGCCGTTCGCGGCCGGTGGGCTTTGTCTGAGACGGACTGGCGACCTGTGCCTTTTCTTCCGATTTCATTGCCGTCACCGCCTTTATCCCGGAAAAAGCTTGTACCCATTAATCCCACATATAAGTATCTATATAACTTCACTCTTCTGGCTTATTACGGGCGTTGCTGCGCAGCTTCACGGCCCTTCAAGCGGTCATACAAATACACGTCGCTGGTGGTGCCCAGAGACTCGTTGTAGAGATCTATGTCGCCGGTCAACTGCTTCAACTCTTCGCTGAACCTGTGAATCGCGTGCAAATGGCTGGCCGTGGCTGGAAGCTCTAAGTGGGTCGTTTGAATGAACTTCTGATGGCCGCGGTCCAGCAGCCGGGCCACATATCCCCCAACCAGCACTCCAGGATGCACGGCATAAGCCACCGGCGACGCTTTATCAGCGCCAGCCGCCAAAACCGCCCCGGCCCCGTATTTCGTCACCAGCACGCCTGTTGTTTCGGTTGCTGGCTCCACATGAAAAGCGTGTGCGCGCAGCGTCTCGATAATTTGCTCAAAATTGGGTTTGCGAGCCGTTTTTTTCACTACAGCCTTCCTGTCTGCGAGGATATGAAGCTGTTATCGGCAGAAGCATCTCGAATCTGCAATCTCGCATACCCAATCTCGCACACCTGGAGCGCTGACCGCAATTCCATTTAAGAGCGAGGATTTGCCGGCATGGGCAAACCACACTTTAGAATTGCACTATGACGACTACGACTAGCCCCGCTGCAATGCCCGAGCTGACCACCGAAGACCTCTCCCGCTACGCGCGCCACCTGATCTTGCCCGAGGTGGGCATGGAAGGCCAGCAAAAACTCAAAGCCGCACGCGTGCTCTGCGTGGGTACCGGCGGACTTGGTTCGCCCCTGAGCTTATATCTCACCGCGGCCGGTATCGGAACCCTGGGCCTAGTGGATTTCGACGTCGTAGACGCCAGCAATTTGCAACGCCAGATCATCCACTCCACCAAAGACATCGGACGCAAGAAGCTCGATTCCGCCACGGAAAAGCTCAACGCCCTCAATCCCTCCGTCCGCATCGTCAAGCACGAAGCCATGCTCACCTGCGCCAACGCCATGGAAATCTTCAAGGACTACGACATCGTGGCCGACGGCACGGACAACTTCCCCACACGCTACCTGGTCAACGACGCCTGCGTGCTTTCGGGCAAGCCCAACGTCTACGGTTCCATTTTTCGTTTTGAGGGCCAGGCCAGCGTCTTCACCACGGAGCAAGGCCCCTGCTACCGCTGCCTCTATCCCGAGCCGCCGCCACCCGGCCTCGTTCCCAGTTGCGCGGAGGGCGGAGTGCTGGGCATCATGCCAGGACTCATCGGCGTCATTCAGGCCACAGAGGTCATCAAGCTCATTCTCGGCAAAGGCGAATCGCTCATCGGCCGGCTGCTGCTGGTCGACGCCTTCACCATGAGATTTCGTGAACTCAAGCTGCGCAAAAATCCCCAGTGCCCGATCTGCGGAACGAATCCCACCGTGACCCAGCTCATCGACTACCAGCATTTCTGTGGCATTGTGCCTGAAACCCCGGAGGAAAAAGTCATGAAGAACGGAATTCCCCAGCTCGCCGTCAAGGAACTCAAGCGCCGCATCGACGCCGGCGAAGATGTCTTCATCCTCGATGTGCGCGAGCCCTACGAGTACCGAATCGCGCAAATCGGCGGCAAGCTGATTCCGCTGAACGATGTCCCCAATCGCCTCTCCGAGATCGATCGCAACCGCGAGGTCATCGTGCAATGCCGCTCGGGCGTCCGCTCGCAGAAGGTTGCGGAGTTCTTGAAGCAGCAAGGCTATCCCCGCGTCGTCAACCTCGCCGGCGGCATTTTAGCCTGGGCAGACGAGATCGACCCCAAGATGCAGAAGTACTGAGGAAGAAGATGTTTCACGATATACCGGAAGAGATGCTGGTCCGAATGCGCGAGTTGGAGCGGATCGACTCCCGCGACCGCGCTGACGGAACACCTCGTCTCCAGCGGCTTCGCCAGATTCCTCCCGAGGTGGGCAGATTCATCGCTATTCTGGCAGCAGCGGCGCCGCCGGGCCGTTTGATCGAAATCGGAACCAGCGCGGGATACTCCACACTCTGGCTGGCTCTGGCTTGCCGGGCTACGGGCAGGAAGATCACGACTTACGAGATTTTGCCCGAGAAGGCCGAGCTTGCGCGCCAGACCTTCGACGCGACCGGCGTCTGGGATGTTGTGGAGTTCGTTCACGGCAACGCTTTGGAACGTCTGCCGGAGTTGAAAGAGATTGCCTTCTTCTTTCTCGACGCCGAGAAGGAAATCTACGCCCGCTGTTATGAGGAGCTGCTGCCGCGCATGGTTGCGGGCGGCATTCTCGTCGCGGACAACGCCATCAATCACAGCGCAACCCTGCAACCCATGCTCGATCGCGCTCTGGATGACCCGAGAGTCGACGCCTTGATTGTCCCGCTAGGCGGCGGCGAGCTGGTTTGCCGCAAACGATGAAAGATTTTGTCCCCCGTGAAGATGCGGGAGACTTTCTAACTCTTCTTGGCGTTAGCCTTAACCGATTTCACGGGAGATATATGGAAAAATCGCGCCAGACGATTTTCGCGAAGATGAACACTAAGGCCCTGTAGGCGGAGAAGCAGCGTATCGCGGCAAACAAAGTGAGGAGAGCGGCGCCCCAGAGAACGGACTCGGCGTAGCTTGGGAAGAAGATGGAATAGGCGGGTGGCGGGATCCGCCTGCATCGCCTCTAAAGCTGCCTGATTCGCATCCCCCACCCTTGCAGACGAAACAGCGAAGTTTTCGGTTGTGTGTTTCCCGCAGCATAGCGCATAATTCCCCATAGATTTCATACTAGTATGACCCTTTAGGAGGAAATATGCGCATTCTGTCTATGTTTGTATTGACAGCTTTGCTGGGCGCCTCTGCCATCCTGCATGGCCAGACGCGTGATGATAATTGGAATCGCTGCATGGGCAACGATCAAGACCTCAGAATCGCGGGATGCACAGCACTCATTCAATCAGGCCAGGAGAGCGACGAAAACCTATCCCATATGTTGTTCAACCGGGGCGTCGCATATGACAACAAGGGTGAACATGACAGCGCGATACAGGACTTCGACCAGGCCCTGAGACTCAATCCCAGCAAAGTAATTATTTTCAACAATCGGGGTAACGCGTATATCAATAAAGGTGAATATGACCGGGCCATTCAGGACTATGATCAGGCATTGCGGCTCAACCCGAGCTACGATCATGCATTCAACAACCGGGGCGTCGCGTTTAGGCGCAAGGGCGAGTATGATCGTGCAATCCAGGACTATGATCAGGCGATCCGGCTCAATCCCAGCTATGAGGATGCATTCAGCAACCGCTGCTTTGCCCGCGCCATTGTCGGCCAGCTCCAGCCGGCTCTTGCGGATTGCAATCAGTCGCTGACCTCGCGTCCCAACAATGCCAGCACGCTCGACAGCCGCGGATTCGTCTACCTCAAGATGAAAAATCGCGATGCGGCTATCGCCGATTATAATGCCGCGCTGGCCATCAATCCAAAGCTGCCCTCGTCTCTCTATGGCCGGGGATTGGCAGAGCAGATGAAGGGTAATCAGGCAGCCGCAACGAATGACATCGCTGCCGCCAAAGCCATCCAGCCCGACATTGCAGATCAATTCGCGAAATGGGGCGTCCCTGCGCCGAAGCCTTAGGACGTCGATGAACCCGCGCCAAAGAGCCTGCGCAGCCCGCTGGGCTTTCTTTCGCAGTGCGGCGGCTTAGGATGTTTGGAATTCAGATGGTTTTCCCGGCAGGCAATGCAATCGCCATGACGCGGACAGTCCAGCTTGGGACAACTACAGACAATAGGCTGTTCGTTCATCTTTGCAGCAATCCTCCCGGCATTACTGAGGACGCTTCGCCGCTCTTGCCGTTCTCTTCCATCTTGCCGAAGATCATCTTGCCGCTGGCGGTTTGCAGCACGCTGGTCACAGAGATCTCGACCGATTTGCCGATCAGCTTGCGCGCATGATCGACAACTACCATAGTGCCGTCGTCCAGGTAGCCCACTCCCTGATTGAACTCCTTGCCTTCTTTCAGGATGAGCACCGTCATCTTCTCGCCGGGCAGCACCACGGGCCGGAGCGCGTTGGCCAGGTCGTTGATGTTCAGCACCTCGACGTGGTGCAGATGGGCCACCTTGTTGAGGTTGAAGTCGTTGGTGACGACCTTGGCCTGCCACTTTTTGGCCAGCTCCAAAAGTTTGAGGTCAACCTCGCGGATGGAGGGAAAGTCGTCGGAGACTATTTGCACCTGGATGGCGGTATTGGCCTGCATGCGCTGCAGCATGTCGAGGCCGCGACGGCCCCGTTGCCGCTTTGACCCATCGGTGGAGTCGGCCACGGTTTGCAGCTCCCTCAGCACGAACTCGGGTATCACCATCATCCCGTCCATGAAGCCCGCCTCGGCGATGTCGGCGATGCGGCCGTCGATGATCACGCTGGTGTCCAGCACCTTGGCGCTGCGCCGCGTGGGCCGGTCTCCCGTGAAAACGGTGCCCAACGCCGCGGGGTTCAACAGATCGCCTTTGCTGGCGCCCACCAGCAGCCCCACATAAGTCATTAGCAGCAGGACGAAGATCTGGATCACAGACGATACAGTCCCAGGCGTCAGAGCGCCGCGCAGCACCAGGCAAAACAGCGCTGCGCCCAGGATACCCAGCACACTGCCGGTCACGGCGCCGATCAGCCGTTTCAGGCTGAGCGCCCGCACACGCAATTCGAAGACAATGAACGCACCGGCTATCCCGGCGCCCACTGCCGCATTCACCCATCCTGTCATGCCGAATGGTTGAAGGAAAAAACAGACCCCGGCAAGAAGGGCCACAAAAAGAAGACGAAGTACGATCAAGTCCATAAAAAAACTAACCCCCGCTGGCGGGGAAAGAAAAAACGCCAGACTATGTACGATGGGGAGTATCCCACTCGCTAGCGCAGCCGTCAAGAGGGAAAGGAACAGTGGTCAGTGATCAGTGTACCGGCAGGCTTGCAAATCTGGCCAGAGTCAACTCACCCTAGAGCGGTTCTGCAACACTGACCACTGTCCGCTGTTCACTGACCACTGTTATTACGATGCCACCGCCAGCTCCACGGGAGCCATCCGCTGCGAACCTTTACGCGGGCCGCGCTTTCGGGCGCTCATCACTTTGATGCGCTCCAGCAGTTCCTGAGACGAGTAGGTCTTCTTGGCCAGCAGGGCATCGGCGGCGTGCATCTCGCCCGCCATCCTCTGCGGGTCGCCCAGCAGAATCATGGGCACATGGGATGCAATCTGTTTCAGCCGCTCCACTAACTGGCAGCCGTTCATCAGCGGCATGGAATAATCGGCCAGCACCAGATCCACGGCGGTCTCGGAAAAAATGCCGATGGCCGCCTGACCGCTGGTCGCGGCAACCACCCGGTAGCCGTTGGTTGCCAGCATGAACTTGAGCACGGAAAGCTCCTGTTCGTTATCGTCTACACAGAGAATCACTTTCTTCGGTCGCATGGTTTGGGGATGAGCTCCTTCGTGTAATTTTTATTAGTCCACAGGAAACACTCTGCCATTGCCTGCTCAGGTGGCAGGCTGGCGCGATGCGCTTGGACCGGAAGACTGTGAACGAGTCGGCGTTTCCTGGTAGATCTTGCTGCTGGATTGCCCTGCGTACTGCACGCTCAACCCTGGCGGGCAGGACGTGCCGGCAACGCGGCAACCGGCCATTCGATGCTCAGGCGGCTGTCTTTGCTCACGATCAATTTGCAATGAAACCTTGATGCAATCCCGGCATATGCGCCGGTTAAATACCTGCAATGAAGGCCAAGCGTACGTTGAATGGATTGCAATGTAAAGTAGGGAAGACCCAGCGAAAATCTGTCTCCATAAACAATAGTAATCGGTGGAAAATGGCTAGAATTAAGACATATCGGCACTTGCACTTACTAAATCCTGTTGAAAGCATGTGCATACCGGCAGGAAAAGCCGTCATGTTGCCCCAGGAATGGTGCTGACTTGGGCGCGCCCATCAAGGATCCTCGCGGATTCCCCGTTCCTTTTTTTTAAAGCGGGATCATCGGCCGGGGCAAGCGGGTCTTGGCGCGATCCAGGAAGAGCCTCATGCGCAGAGCCTCGCCACGCTGTAAAGCTACCAGACGCATATGCCTGCGGATGTGGTCGCCATCCTCCAATAGAGCTACCTGGGCCTCGTCGAAGGCGGCATCCTTTTCCAGCCGCTCAATCCGCTCTTCTACGGTGCGGCGAAACCGGGGACTAATCTCAAAGCCATCGCTGGTAGCGCAATTGGTCATCATGGCAGGCTCCTGAAGTGAAAATCCACGCACCCTCAAAAATATTGTCTGAGAAGGCTAATGTTTTCTCAATCTGTGCCGATATTAATGAGGAATATTGTGCTGCGCCAGATTACGGCGGCAGATACGTAAGTAATCAACTGTACAAAAACAGGACAGTATTAACCTCTCTCAAAGGTCTTTTACACAATTTAATCACTTTTCGAGGGTACGTTAATTTTGCGGCACGGTGGTGTAATAGCCTTTACGGACTTGCACCTTCATGCCGTCGCCGCGGCACTCGACGGAAAGCTTGCGGAAGACGCCATCCTGCCTGGTATTCGTAGGTGTGTAGCTGGCCAAGTACTGAGTGCGCAACTCATCTTCGATCTGCTGGAAGGCGGCCTCCAGCTTCTTGCCGTTGTTGCCTACATCGATGAGGCGTCCGCCGGTCTCCTCGGTCATCTTTTTCATCGCCGAGGAGCCGCTGTAGCCGATTTCCCGGTAGAACTCGCGGTCGGCAATGAGGATCACGTAGACGGCAGCGTTCGACTTTTGCGCCGTCGCGATGGCCTCATTGATCTTGACGTGGCTGCCCTCGTCCTGGCCGTCGGTGAGCAGAACCATCGCTTTGCGGCCTGTCTCCTGATTCATCAACTGCGTAGCGGCCAGGTAGACCGCGTCGTAGAGCAGGGTTCCCTTGGGCCTCCCGATGGTGGGGACGGTTCCTCCGCCAGCGCCGGGAATGCCCTTGGCGCCATTGCCTCCCGCTGTGTTGATCTCCGCCTTGCTCATTGCCCGCGCAAGCATCCGGGAGCTGTTGGTTAGATCCTGCAGCAGGTCCACATTTACGTCGAAGGAAAGTAAAAACGCCTCATCCTTGGGCTTAAGCACGCGCTCCAGAAACTGGCTGCCCGCGTCCTTCTCCAGGGAGAGTACACGCTGTTGGCTCCCCGATGTGTCCAGCAGAAGCCCCAGGGTCAGCGGCTGGTTGGTCTCAGCCATAAAACTCTTGAGCGTTTGCGTCACATTGTCTTCCGAGACTGTGCAGTCTTCCTTGTTCAGGTGAGGAACCAGGCTTCCAGCCTTGTCCTTGACGGTAAAGATCACATCCACCAGGTTGACGTTCATCTTGAGGGTGGCCACCGGTTGTTCCTCGTGCGCCGAGGCAGGGGCGGTGCTGACCGGAGGCGCATCCGGCGAGGGGGCAAGCTGTGCCCAGGCCGGAATCAGCACCGGCAGACCAAGCAGCAAAGCGGCAATTCCCCATCGAGATCTCATTTTGGTCCTGTAGACGATATTAGACTCTCAAGAAAGCATACCGGAAGAGTTGCCTCGGGCCGCAACCTTCGCAACTCTGGCGCGTCTGATACTCTGACGATTGCAGCACTGTGTCAGTGGACGGTGAATCAGTTGTGCATCCCCGGTAACCGGCCTGCGCTGTCAACAGGTCACGGACTACCACTCAAGCGTTTAGAATTGAATGAACGGCCACTGTTCACTGATCATTGGAGAATACCTGTGAAGCTAGGTTTAACGGCAATCGCGCTGGCGGCGCTCCTGAGTTTGAGCCCGAATTCGGGCCTTCATATGAGCCCTGTGGCTCTGGCCCAACAGCAGCAACCCCCCGTGCCCGACGCCCCTCAACCCCAGGCGGCAAAGCCATTGGCGTCGGATGTAAACGGCCCGATTACTCCCGGCATTGGCGCTGGGGAAACTCCGTCCGAGCCCAATTCGACCTCCAACGCTCCGGCCCAGCAGCCCGCGCCCGTCAGCCCGGCGCCCTCTAGCCAGGTCCTCTCTGGCCAGGAAAAGGACCAGGTCCAGACCACACCGCCTGAGATGCCCGCCGCTGGGGAGGGCGTCGCGGCAATCACCTTTATCAATAATGTGAACTTCGTCGAGGTTCCGGTCACTGTCAAGGACTCGTCGGGAAAGCTGGTGGCCGGCCTTACCTACCGCGACTTCAAAATCTACGAGAACGACACCCGTGAGCCCATCTCCTTTTTCACCACGGATTCCTTCCCGCTATCGATTGCTTTCGTCATCGACCAGAGCCTGACCTCCGACGTGATGGCCAAGGTCAACAACTCGCTTGGAGCAATCCAGGGAGCGCTCACTCCTTATGACGAAGTAGCCATTTTTACCTATAACAATGGCGCGCAGGACCGCTCCGGAGGCTTCACGGGAGCGCAGAGCGCGCGGGTTCCCTTCGTACTCTCCATGACCAAGTCCGCCGGCGAGGAGATGCTGGTGCCCATCAACGACGGACCATTTTCCAGTTGCAATATCCGCCAGAACGGCAACTGCGTCGATCCCAATCTGCAAGCCGGAAAGTCAGCCGGCGGCAGCACATGGACGCCCATCCCCAAGGAGATTCACACCCTCAACGACGCCATCCTGGCTGCCGCCAAGGAGCTCTCTACCCGGCCCAAGGGCCGCCGCCGCATCATCTACGTCATCAGTGACGGCAAGGAGTACGGAAGCAAGGCCAAATACAAAGATGTACGGGATTACCTGATGCAGAACAAGACGGCAGTATACGGCACGCTGGTGGGCGACTCGGCCCGCTGGGGCGAGGGCTACCTGAGCCGCTACCATGTGCCCCACATGATGACGGACAACATCCTGATCGCATACGCCCACACCACCGGCGGCGTGCTGGACTCCGAGCGGGGCGTGAACGGCATCGAAAAGAGCTACGCCAAGATTGCCGAGGAGGCGCGCGCCTCGTACACGCTGGGCTATTACAGCCACTTGCCGATCATCGACACCAGGACCCGCAAGATCGATGTGCGCGTTGATCGCCCCGGCATGGAAGTTATCGCCAAGACCGGCTACAAAACCTCGGGACAGGACGCGCGCTAAGGTCCCGGCATAGAAGCACATAAAATGAGCCGCTGCGTCTTTGGGCGCGGCGGCTCATTTTTTTGCGTTTCAACTCACGGAATCATCCACGATAGCGCTGAATGTAATCGGGCGTCGCAATCCCTTCGGCCAGCCGCACATCCGGCTGCGGCGCGCCGGCTTTCAGCGACAGAGGCAATACCCCAGCCCAAACGGGTAGCGCGTAGTCCTGCTCATCGTCCATAGGCGGGCCGACGCGAGTCTTTGCCGAAGCTTCTTCGATGGTCAGCTCCAGCACGGTGGTCGCCTTTAGCTCCTGGCTGTTGGGTGAGCGAACCTCGTCCCACCGCCCGGCGATCAGATGCTCGGAGATCACCCGTAGAGCCTCGGTCTTAAGAGCCGGATCATCGATCGCGCGGGCGGTTCCAAAGAGCACCGCGGAGCGATAGTTCATGGAGTGGTGGAAAGCGGAGCGAGCCAGCACCAACCCGTCGACCAGCGTGACGGTAACGCAGACGGGAACGCCGGACTCAAGCGTGCGCATCATGCGGCTGGCCGCCGAACCATGCAGGTAGAGCTTGTCTCCGGCGCGGCCGAATAGCGTAGGGATTACAAATGGTTGGCCATCGACGGTAAAGCCGACATGCGCCACGAAAGCGGCATCCAAAATCGCGTTGACCGCCTCCATCTCATTCGATCCCCGATTGGGCAGACGGCGAAGTGTACTGCGTTCGGTCATCTTGACAATCCTGTGTAGAGAATGCGGCGGCAGACGCCTTGTTCTCGGAAGCTGCCACTGGAATGAGGATCTCCCACGTATTGGTACGTGAAGCCGGTGGGTTTTGGGGAAGTACTAAGTGCTGAGCCGAAATGCGTCAACTTACAAGATGAGCCGGAAGACACAGTGACCGGCTCTCGCTTTCAGTTATGAACTTTTCTGGCATGCGCGGCAAACATAGTCCGCCACTTTAAATCCAAGCGGGTTTTCAAAGCGATTTCCGCAGCGGCTGCAAGTGACATATTCCATGCCTTCCTTTTTCGATGCGGAATCGGCCGGCGTCGAGGTGGAAGGCGGCGCGGCGACTGCGGTCTGTTGCACCGTTGACGCCGGAGATGGGTCATTGACGCCTTTGAGGCCTTCCCTGAAGCCCTTCAATCCCTCGCCCAATCCTTTGCCCAGTTCCGGCAGCTTCTTGCCGCCAAAAAGCACGAGCAAAATGATTGCAATGATAATTAAATGCGTTGGTTCAGTCAGGAAACCCATTGCCTTATCCTCCGCGCGCGGCGCACTCTCAAAGAATATTGTCGCACATCAGTGGTCAGTGAACAGTGGACAGTGGTCAGTAAATGCCCGAGGCCCGTTCGCTGATCACTGTTCACTGACCACCGTTAATTTACTTGCGCGGGCTTGCCCAGCCTTTCGGTCACCATGGCGTAGAAGGCACTCAGGTCTTCCTCGTCGCCCATGGTCAGCCGGCGGTAAACCTTCATCAGCGGAAAGAGTCTTGAGGCGCGCACCTCAATGGCCGGAACCGCTGTAATGCCGCCGGGATACTGGGTCATCTCCCAGACGCCAGCGTAGCGGCGGCGCAACACTTCGCCCAGATAGCTGCCCCACAGCCGCACTTCGAAGTCCAGGTCCAGCTCCGGGCTCTCGCCCACCACGACCAGAATCTCGTCCAGTGTGTCGATGGATTCCGAGGTAAAGTCCAGCTTCTGCTGGAACTCGCTCGTGGCCAACTCCGCTGCCGCCCGCGCATAGCCCTCCATCATCGTCCCCAGGTCGGGGAAGACCGCCGACTCCAGCCGTTTGCGCAGATCGGTCGAGTTTCTCATCCAGTCAGAAAAGTATAAGCCATCTCGCCAAAGCGGAAGGAGGCATGGCGAATCCGGGACAGGAAAATGGCGCTCATTCCGGGTTTGTGGCGGCGCGTAGCTGGTTTATGGCAGACTTGTAACAGTGGTGGAGGGTTCCCCATGAAGACCATAAAATTTCTCGCTCTTGCCGCCGTGCTGGCCCTTACTGCCTGCAAGGCCACCACTCCCACCACGACTACAACTACCACCCCTGTCAGCCGCGACCTCTATCCCGATGCGTCGCAGGCCCGGACCGACCTGGCCGCCGCCCTCAATACAGCAGCGACGACCCACAAGCGCATCCTGCTGGACTTTGGCGGCAATTGGTGCGGCGATTGCAAAGTGCTGGACATATACTTTCACGATCCGGCCAACCAATCGATCCTGGAGTCAAGATTCGTGCTGGTGCATGTGAACATCGGTCACATGGACACCAATCTGGACATCGCCGAGCGATACGAGGTTCCATTGGAAAAGGGTGTGCCTGCGCTTGCCGTACTCGACGAACATGGCAAGCTGCTCTACAGCCAGAAGGGCGGGGAATTTGAAGCCATGCGGCGCATCGAACCCGCTGAGGTCACTAAATTTTTGGTTCAATGGGAGCCGGAGAAGCCCTGCTCGACTGTGATGGTGAATTGCTGAACCGGTCATCACGAGTTAGCCGCCGCGATCAACCCCTCAGTCCGCCGGCTTCATGCCCTTGGTGTTCTGGTAGGTGTAGACAATGCGGTGGGCAACGGTGATGGTGGAGAGGACGGCCAACACCCACAGCACCGGAGCCATGGCGCCCCAGTGGTTGAACACTGCGCCGATAATCACCAGCACGATGCGCTCCGGGCGCTCCATAAAGCCCACCTTGCATTGGCCGATGAGGGCCTCGGCGCGTGCGCGCGTGTAGCTGATCATCAAGGACGTAACCATCACAAAGGCCACTAGGCACACATACCTAAACCTGTTGATGCGGCCGTAGTAAACCAGCAAGCCGAAAAACAGCACCACGTCGGAGTAGCGGTCGATCACCGAGTCAAAGAACGAGCCGAAGACGGTGACCTTATTGATGCGCCGCGCCACACGGCCATCCAACATATCGAAGGCGCCGGCGCAGAAGATCACCACGCCCGCATAGAAGAACATCCAGTCGACATTGGCGGCGTTGGCGTGGCCGAACAGAACAGCGGCCACGATGTTGATGACCAGGCCGATGAAGGTGAGTACGTTGGGCGAGATGCGGGTCAGCGCCAGGCCATGCACAATTTTGTTTAGCAGCCATCCGCAGGCGCTGCCAAAAGCGCTGGTCCAGGTCATTTCGATTTCCCTTGCTGCCGTTCTTTGGCGGCGTCGTCCGTGCTTTCGTCCTCGCCGGATTCATCGTGAATGGTGGTCAGTTTCAAAATTTCCAGTTCGCGCTTGCCGTTGGGAGTAACGATGGTGGCCACGTCGCCCACACGCTTGCCTACCAGACCGCGGCCAATGGGCGAAGTGGTCGAGATCAGCCCTTTCGACACATCCGACTCCTCGCTGGTTACCAGGCGGTAGACGATCTCCTCGTCCTTGGTGGAGTCGAAAACTACAACCGTGGAGCCGAAGCCGACCTTGTCCCTGGGAATGTTGGATAGGTTGACGAGGGAAAGCTCGGCCATGCGCCGGTTGAGTTGGGCAAGGCGCGCGTCCACGAAATGCTGGCGCTGCTTGGCCATGTGATATTCGGCGTTCTCCGACAAATCTCCCATGGCCACGGCCTTCTTGATCTCGGCGGGAAGCTCGTGGTTGAGCTCGTGCTCCAGAAGAGCGATCTCGGCAAGAATCTGCTTTTTGATGTGTTCGGGCATCCGGAGTCCGTGGCGGCGAGCGGCGACTTGCGCCTTCCGCAAGAGATAGAAGAACTTAACTTCTAATTATACGCGGGGATTCGATGCGGCTTCCAGCCTTGGAGTCCATGAAGGATTGCAGGATGAGAGTGGCGGCTACCTGGTCGACTACGCGGCGATGCTGCTGGCGGGCATGGCCGGCTTCGTAGAGAATCTGGTGGGCCTCGCGAGTGGTCAGCCGCTCGTCCCAGAGGTGGATGGGAAGGCCGGTTAACGCGCCAAGTTCAGCGGCAAAGGCTTGAATCTTGGCGGCTTGAGGGCTCACGTCGCCGGAAAGATGCACGGGATTGCCAACTACGATGCCCGAGACGGCGAAGCGGCGACAAAGGCGGGCTAACGAGCGGAGGTCATCACGCTGATTGTGCTTGCGCTCCAGCGTCAGAACCGGCTGCGCGGTAAGGCCCAGTTCGTCGGAGACAGCTACGCCGATGCGGCGATTGCCGATGTCGAGGCCGAGATAGCGAAGATGAGATACAGCTTTCAGCTTTCAGCTCCCAGCTTTCAGCTTACCGGCAGAATCCGACCCTGAATCAAAGAACGTGAAATGAGTGGGAGTACCCCCACCCGTACTTTGGGCGCAACCGACTTGTTTTCTTGATGTTACAGACTGGGTTGCGCTGTAAAATCGTCAAAACAAAGGAGTTCCCTGCAAAGTCGTCCAGTATAAGGAGTTACGTGGTGTTTTGGCCTCTGTAGGCCGCTTCCGGATGATAGGCTGCGTGAAATGGACGTACCGGACGGTAATTGGACGGAAGTCTTCTGGGATCATTGTGCGACAAATGATGGAAATAATCTGCAAGGGACTGGCCCCTTCGACTACGCTCAGGGCAGGCTGTCCAGACAATGTCCTGCGGTGCGGCCAAACGCTCGCTTGTCGCTCGCAAAGGCTGGATGTTCGCAACTGAATGAAAATTGCGCTACAGTTGATGGTATGGCAACGGCTTTGCAAATTCCGCTCGATCAATACCTCGGCAGCAGCTACAGGCCGGACCGCGAGTACGTGGATGGAGAGATCAGGGAGCGAAACGTGGGCAAGTGGGAACATGCACGAGTGCAGTGGCTTTTGGCGGCATGGTTTTTCGCGCACGAGAAGCAATGGGGAATCACGGGCAGCACGGAACAGCGGGTTCGAGTATCGCAGAACCGGGTTCGCGTGCCGGATCTGGTGGTGCTGACAGCCGGAGCGCAGCCGGATGTATTGACTGATCCGCCGCTGCTGGTGATCGAAATTCTCTCGCCCGAAGATAGCTACTCCGACACGCAAGACCGCGCCCAGGATTATCGCGAGATGGGCGTGGAAACGGTTTGGATCATCGATCCCAAGACGCGCTCCGGCCGCATGTGCTCGGGAAAAGAATGGATTGAGGCCGAGCGTCTGGAAGTTAAAGGGACGCCTTTGTATGTCAATCTCTCCGAGATTTTCAGCCAGTTGATTTCTGCCTGAAAAATGCTTGTCCTGCTGTACTCTTGACTCTGATCATCGAGACTTGGGCTGTCCATTATTTTTAGTTGGACCTAAGCCACCGCCGGACTAACCGTCCAGGCGGAAGGAGCATGCGCGACCTGGAGTTCGTGGTATCCCAGTTCTCATAAGCAAGACCTGGGGCACCTTCATTCGTTAATCATGTGACCTGCGCCACATGTGAGGTATGCAATTCGAGAAAATCTACGCCTAAAGGCAGATTCCGATTGAAAGGCTAGACGGGTTGGTTCATCATAGGAAAATGCTTAAAAATCTTTTACACATAGCAGCCTACACGCAATCTGCCGACCAGACGACAGAGCAACCAATGAGCAAAACCCGCAAATTATTATCTGATGAGAACGATCCCTCCATTAGTCCCGATATGGATGACCCAACAGGAATTCCTGTCACTATCCCGGTAATCAAGAAAAGCGCTCTCCTAATGAAAACGGCGAACGACTTCGACCAGATGATAGAGACTTTCGAAAACACTGAACTGCTGATCTCTGAGACACTAAAAAGAGTCGGATTCTCAGATGACACAATTGAACAACACGTGAATGTTATAAGAGCTTGCAAAGAAGAAGTTGAAAAGCTTCTACCACTTCGAGATAATGTTATAGAAATTCAGGACAAAATTCTGACACCCGTCGAGAAAGTAATCGAAACTAGCATTGAGACAAATAATCGCTTTAATAAGACAAGTATGCGCTTCGGATGGGTCGGCATCACCGTTGGCGCAATCAGCTTATTTTTTAGCTTAGTCGCCCCGCGTTTCTGGCCACGGGTTTTTGATCCCACACGAGACCTTGCAACAAAGATTGATAATCTTACGATCGCCATGAAACCAACAATCCAAAACGCAGAGACCGCTAAAGCAAAGATCCTTCTCTATGACACTTTCAACAGTGTCGAAATGCTGTATGACAAAGATGTTGACCTCAAAAGTGTTGGTAGCGTTGGAGGTCTCGGATACGGGCAAAACAGCATAGGGTTTCACCCTAATCTATCTAATGTCTTGGTATACAAACCGGTATCCGTCGATTGCGAAAAAGGATGCCGACTGGCCGTTGAAGCCATGATAAAACTAGATAGAAATATCGATATCCGTCAGAGGCAAATTGATGATCACACCTATCAGCCGTTACTCCCTGTGAAAGTCGAGTACCAAGCAACAAACGATGATAAATGGATAGAGCTTGACCCTATCATGAAATACTTAAAAGTGCCATTGAACGAAAAGAGAAATGAATGGCAGTCAATCAACTCTCCACCTGTTGATATTCCTGCGGAATCTGGCTTCAAAGCCGTGCGTCTATCCTTGAGAAACTACAAGTTAATGAGGACTGATGGCAAACAAAAAGACCTCGTGTACCCAACGAGTTTCGATGAAATCAAACTCATCGTTTTCCGCCATTAGGTCCGCATCAGAGATAAAAATTTCAGATCGCTAATCAACATCCGGAATTCGATCAGTCGACTGTGTCTCTTCAAAAGGGGCTTTGCCGATACTGTACACCCTGCGACCTTGTCCGACGACCCGCTCATCGCGAAAAGCCGCGATGTACGGGGCACAGCTTCTGATACCGCGATGTGTAGGCTACATTCCTCAGCGCCTTATACCTTAATGAGCGGGCTACCTGCCAGATTAATCGCAGATAACGGCCTGGGTACCAAAGTGTAGAAATGGCCTGTTTAGGACACTCTAGCCCGGTACAATCATAGAGAGTGGGTTCCGAAGGGGATTTTCCGCGTTTTTTTGTTGAGAAGGGTTGACTGCAAGAGATGGCGCGCCGCAGACAGACGAGCAGACGAAAAAAGGGTTCTGGCGGAGGCTGCTTGCGGACGCTCTTCGTGGTTTTGCTGCTGGCGGCGGCGGGCGCTGCGGTTGGGGCGGCGGCGTGGCTGGTTTATGCGCCCTTTGGGCCGGAGAGCGAAACTTTTATCGAGATACAGCCGGGGGCGACCACGGCGAAGATCGGACGGCAACTGGAAGCAGCGGGGATTGTGCGCAGCCGGTACGGCTTCGATATTGCGCGCTGGATGAGGCGCGGCACGCTCAAGGCGGGCGAGTACCGCTTCGACCACCCGGTAGCGGCCATCGATGTTTATGCGCGCATGGCGCGCGGCGATGTTTTTACCAAGGCGGTAACCCTGCCGGAGGGCGCGAACCTCTTTGAAATTGCGGCGCGGCTGGAGCAGGCGGGCTTTGGAACGCAGCGGGAGTTTCTCAACACGGCGGCCAAACAGGTGAACCTGGTGGCCGACCTGGACCCCGGAGCAAAGAGCCTGGAAGGCTATCTGTTTCCGGATACATATCATTTTCAGCGCAAGGCGACGGCGGCGCAGATTTGCGCGGCGATGGTGCGGCGCTTTCGCGCGATGGCTGGACAAATAGGAT
Source organism: uncultured Occallatibacter sp. (assembly GCA_964520005.1). Taxonomy (GTDB): domain Bacteria; phylum Acidobacteriota; class Terriglobia; order Terriglobales; family Acidobacteriaceae; genus Telmatobacter. The sequence goes on along the minus strand of CAZFMB010000027.1, from coordinate 13,726 downwards.
TGAAAGGGAACGTGCATCGAGTGGTGACTTTGGCTTCATTGGTGGAACGGGAGACAGCGCTGGACCAAGAACGTCCACTGGTGGCCAGTGTCTTTGAAAACCGGCTGGCCAAAAAGATTCCGCTGATGACCGATCCTTCGGTGATCTACGGATTGGAGTTGGAGGGACGCTGGCGGGGCGTGATTCACGAGAGCGACTTGAAACGCGATACTCCTTATAACACCTATCTTCATGCGGGATTGCCGCCGGGTCCGGTGGCCAATCCCGGATTGCGTTCGCTGCGCGCGGCGATGGAGCCGGCGAAAACGGAGTATCTCTACTTTGTGGCCGCGGGAGCCGATCCGCAGGGAGGGTCGCGGTTTGCCAAAACCGCAGCAGAGCACGCTCGCAATGTGGCCAGCTACCGGGATGCCATGAAGAAGGCAGGCGCGCGATGAATATAAAGTGCCGTCACGGCTGCGCCGCTGTTCTGGTTTTGCCGCTGCTGTTGTCGGGGTGTTCCCTGCTGCCTACCACGCGCAAGCTGCCGATTCCCAAAGCGCCGATGATTGAGCTGACAGTGGCGCCGGATGATCTGGTGGCGCACCTCAACAAGCGCTGGGCGGGGCTGGAAAACCTGACAGCCGGGGTGGAGATGCAGGCCAGCCTCATCAAGAGCAAGGAGGGCATGGCCAAGGACTTACCTACTTTCCGCGGAAATATCCTGATGCGCAAGCCGGAGATGCTGCGGGTTTATGGGCGACTTCCGGTGATTGGCACGCGCGCCTTCGATATGGTGAGCGACGGCAAGGAATTCACGCTATGGATTCCATCGAAGAACGTTGTATATAGAGGCAACAAATTTCTGAGGAAGAAATCGGTCAACCAGTTGGAAAACCTGCGGCCGGGGTTTTTTCTGGACGCGCTGATTGTGCGCGGGCTGGAGCCGGACGACCTGTACGCGGTGGTGACGGACATGGAAACAGTGGAGGACGCGGCCCGCAAGCATTTATACAACATTCCGGAATACGTACTCACCATCAGCCGCAGCAAGCCGGGGAGCCGGCAATTGACGCCGGTGCGCGTGATCACCTTCCGCCGCGACGACCTGCTGCCTTATCAGCAAGATATATATGACAGCGAGGGCAATCTGGAGACACATGTTGTCTATACCGGGTACCAGGATTTCGGAACGAGCAAGTATCCGACTACGGTGGTGATCAAGCGCCCACTGGAGGAGGTCGAGGTCGTTCTCACAATAGATAAAGTGGTGGAGAACCAAAAGCTGACGGACGACGAATGGCACAAGCAGTTCGAGTTGAAACCCACCGAGGGAACCCCGATTCAGAAGCTGGAATAACGGGCCTGCTGTGTTAGTATCCCGGCAAACGCACACAATGCATTTCCGAGGAGCCTAACATGGAAAGCAACCTGCGGCCGATGAGTCTGGGCGAGATTCTGGACCGCACCGCGCAGCTTTATCGCACGCATTTTCTTTTGTTTCTGGGAATCACGATCATCCCCATCGGCGTGATCGTGGTGCTGGCCTGTTTGGTCGGCCTGGTTGTGGCGTGGTGGAGCACGGCTGGCGCGGATTCCGTTTCTGAAGCGGCGGGATACGTTCTTGTGGCGATCTTCGTCATGGGCGTCTTGCTGGTGGCGCTGCCGGTTCTTCTGGCGGCGACGGCGCTGGCCATGGCGGCCATGAGCCATGCCGCATCTCGCATTCACCTGGGCCAAACGACGACCATCCGCGATGCATATAAGAGCGTGTGGCATAAGGGATGGCGCTACATCGGGCTATTATTTCTTGAAGGCCTCTTTATTGGAGCCGTTCCCTTTGCTGTATATATTATGTTTTTATTTCTTTTTATTGGAGCGGCGGCTTTATCGGGGAGTGCGGGCGCGGGAGACGCCACCAGAGGCGTGCTGTTCGTTATATTTCTGATTCTGATTATCATTGCCATGGTTGTCTACGTTTACTGGATGATGATCCAGCTCTCGCTGGCCTTCCCCTCATGCGTAGTCGAGCAGATTGGAGCGTGGACGGCGATCAAGCGCTCCTGGAATCTTAGCAATGGAACAAAGGGGCGCATCTTAGTGCTTTACCTGCTGGGCGCCGTGCTCGGTTGGCTGCTTTCGATGGGGGTGACGATACCAATGTTGATCGTCCTCGCTCTAATTCCCGGCATGAATGATCCTCAACACGCGCAAACCGCATCAGTGGTAATGCTCATCATCGTCTACGGCGCGGGGTTTGTGATTCAGGCGCTCATCCGGCCGATTTATGGCATCTCGCTGGTGCTCTTCTACTACGATCAGCGCATTCGCCAGGAGGGATTCGACATTGAGTGGATGATGCAGCAGGCAGGGATGGTGGCTGCACCGGGAACAATCTCCGCGCCAGCCCTAGAAGCGCCGCACGACGTAGAATTTCCGCAGGCCAGTAAACCAACTTCGCCATCATTCGGAGAATCCCAATGAACGAATCGGCGCCTCGCCCAACCTTTGGACCCGCTCACCAGCTTCCTATGACCTTCGGCCAAATCTTCGACCGGATCTTCCGGCTGATGCGGGCCAACCTGCGGTTGTTTTTGGGCATTGCGGCAGTTCCCTCCGTTGCGATATTCGTGGTCATCGCCGCGGTATTTGGTTTCATGCTCATAGAGATCGGCCCGCAAATTGGTCATGAAACCGCAACACCGCCGATGTTTCCTCTCTATTTTACGGCGATCTTTTTTTGCGTCTATCTGATCTTGCCTCTGATTTATGCGCTCTACATGCCGGCGGCCAGCTACGCCGCCACGCAAGCCGATCTTGACGTCGCGACCACCTTTCGCGAGTCGTATGCCGTGGCCTGGCGCCGCTTCGGACGCTATCTCTGGCTGATGATTCTCGGCACCTTGTATATGCTATTGCCGGTTCTGGTGTGCGCGGTGATCATCGGCATGGTAGCGCTCCTCCTGTACTTTGCGATGGGCGCGGGTTCAGGCGACGCCATGGCGATGGTGCTGATCCCGCTGAGTATATTGCTATATGTTGTTGCCCTGGTGATCTCCATCCTGATGATGCTGCGCGTGTCGCTGGCTTACCCTGCCTGCGTAGTGGAAGAGCTGACTGCGTGGAACTCGCTCGTGCGAAGTTTCCGGCTTACGAAAGACGCCATGGGGCGGATATTTTTGGTGATGCTGGTGGTCTACGCGTTCACCTACCTGGTGAGTATGGTGTGCGTGGCCGTCTTCTGCCTTGTGGGCGCGCTGATTGCCTTCGGAGCGATGCTGGCTCATGTAACCGCAGGCACTACGGCATTCTATGTTCTGATCGGCTTCGCCGTTATGGGTTATCTGCTGGTTATGATTGCTACCTGCCTGTTTTCCTATGCGGCCTTCACGACCGCTCTCGCCGTGCTCTATCACGACCAGCGGGTGCGTAAGGAGGTCTTCGCGCCTGTGGTTTCGCAGGCCGGAGAGCACGCATGAAGACTGATCTACGGCCCATGAATCTGGGCGAGATACTCGACCGGACCATTCAGATTTACCGCGCTAAGTTTTTGGTCTTCGTAGGGATCGCGGCGATTCCGGCGCTCGCGATGCTTGGCTTACAACTCGCCGGCTCCTCGTGGTTGCAGACAAGTTCAATCATGCATTCGCCCCGTCAGACAGCCATTTTATGGAATTTTGCTCTATGGCTAGGATATTTTCATATTTCAGGCTTCCTGGGTACTTTAATTTCTCCCGCGCTTGTATATGTAACCTCTACCACATCTCAGTACAAAGAATGCTCGATGTTGCAGGCTCTCCGTTATGTTGCAATGCGTTGGCGAAGTTATCTTTGGATAACAATTCTCAAGTTATTTGCGAAATTGGTGATCCCTGAAATTCTAGCCTTCATGCTGTTTGCAGGGGTGGTTCTGTCTTCAATTTATACTGGTGTACTTAACAGTAATGGCCATTTAAGTATGTTTGCTTCCCTGCTCCTACTTGCAATTTTATTTATTCCTGTTTGCGGCCTTTTCTTCTGGTTAGGCATTAGCTTCTCGTTGGCTGTTCCGGCCGTCGCCCTTGAAGGGACTGCTGGATTTATAGCTTTGCGACGCAGTTGGGTTTTGAGCAAAGGCAGCCGCCTCCGCATCTTTTTCACCTACTTGACATTAGTGGTTCTTTCATGGATATTGATGTACTGTTTTGCTTTCATTGTCAGATGGATATTTATCTATTTCGGCCAGGCACATTTATCCAAGCCAACATTGCAACGACTATATCTACTATATGCACCTCTAGTATATTTTCTATATTCCTCGATATACGCATTATTAAGTCCAATTTATCCCATCGCTCTCACCCTCTTCTACTATGATCAGCGCATACGCAAAGAAGGGTATGACATCGAGAGAATGATGGAAGCCGCTGGGCTGAATGCGCCTGTAACTAAGCTTGCCAAAGTTGGGGAGGGTAAGACTTGACTCTTCGCTTCCAACTTGCCGGCATGGCGCTGACTGCGGCTTTAGCTGCGGTCTTTGTCTCGTTGCCGGCTCGCGCCGATGAGCCCGCTCCACCCACGAAAAATCTGCACGAGGTTTCGCTGGCCGAGTACCGCCAGCACCTGGTTGAGTTGAATACAGTCGTCACTGCTTGCGCCAAGGCACGGGACACCAAGAGCTGCGATCCGGCGCTCGTGGGCCAGGACGACCATGTGCCGCTGGGCAATACTCCCAATGCGGAGCGGCGGCTGGTGCGCTACGGCTGGCTTCGCGCGCTGTTCACCACAGCTCAAACGAAAGATAAGACCCCGGAGGGAGCGCAAGGGAAGGACGAAAACAATTCTCCGATCAAGCCAGAAGCAAGCCCTGTGGACAGGGCCAAGAGCAAACCTGACGAAAGTCCCGATGAAATGCGGGATCGTCCTCCCGTCAAAATGATACCGACGCAAGGCGAGCCGGCTTCTGGAAAGGCTCCAGATGAAGAACCCGCACTGCCGCCCACGCCGACCACAAGCGAGTTGTTGCAGGCTGCGCAGCTTCGCTTGACACAAGATCTGGCTCAGGCAGACAGCGCTGCAACAGGAACGCCCGCAGCGGCGCCGGATTACACGCAGGAACGCGCGACGATGAAGCAGGTGCTGGCTGGCCGCGACTTTCGCAACCTGGAACCGCCGACACGGCGCGATACGTTTCTAGAAAAGCTGAGTGAATGGCTGAACCGGTTCTTTAAGGGTATGGATAATCTGCACGCAAATACGGCCTGGGTGGGGCAAGTGATTGTGTGGGGCTTCATAGTGGCGGCGTGCGTGGGGCTGGCCTGGGGGTTGCTGCAACTGGAGCGCAACTGGCGCCTGCGGCTGGTGCCGGAGAGTGATGGACCTGCCGCCGGAGCCGCGTCGGCTCGCGACTGGCAACTGTGGCTCGACGATGCACGACGCGCTGCCGCCTCCGGTGAGTGGCGCGAGGCGATTCATTTTGTCTATTGGGCGGCGATTTCACGACTGGAATCGAGACGGCTGTGGCCGGCGGACAGGGCGCGCACTCCGCGCGAGTATCTTGCGCTGGTGGCTGCGGATGACCCGCGCCGCACAGGACTGGCCACGCTCACCGGCAGCTTTGAGCGGACCTGGTATGGCGGCCGAACGGCGGGCGAGAGCGATTATTTGTTAGCGGAAAAGTTGGCGGATGGGCTGATTAGCAGCAGCGGAACTGTAGAAGGCGGTGCGCGATGAAGTTTCTCTCTTCGCTCGACGCCCAGGATCGCAAATTGCTGCTGTGGTGCGTGGGAATTGCGCTTGCGCTGGCCGTGGCCACCGGCTTCCTGATGCCCAAAGGAAACGACAACAACAATCCGCTTCCGTCGACTTACCTGGCCGGCCAGCATGGGGCGCGTGCCGCCTATGAGACGCTGCTTCGCTCCAATTATCAGATTGAACGCTGGGAGCGGCCGCTGAGCGAATTGGCTGAGACGGCTGGCCCGGAGACAGTGGTGATTTTTGCCCAGCCGCTTGCACACGACTCGACAGACTTCAAAGCGGTGCGACAGATTGTGGAGCGCGGTGGGCGCGTGCTCTCCACCGGCTACGAGGGTGGAAACCTTTTGCCCGGCGAAGCCAGCGACGAGCCCAACGAGTTTCACTTTGCCGCCTGCAAACTGGAGCCTGAGGGGCTAGATACAAGTGCAGACGCGCTGGCTAATTCGGGCGAGGTATGGATGGTTCCGCAGGCCACATGGGATGAGGGCAACCCGGCGCAGCGCGTCGAGTATAGTTGCGCCAATCATCCGGCGGTGGTGGAGTACGACTGGGGCAAGGGGCACATTGTTTGGTGGGCCAGTTCGACACCGCTGGAAAATGGCTCGTTGAGCCGCGCACACAATCTTGACCTGCTGCTGGCTTCGCTGGGGCCGCGCGCGGGGCATCGCTTCTATTGGGACGAGTCGCTGCATGGGGAGATTCGCACCAGCTTCAGCTACGCCTCCGGGCCGTCGTGGACGATGCTGTGGATCGGCCTGCCGGTGCTGGGGCTGTTGGTGGTGCTCAGCTTCAGCCGTCGCAGCGGGCCGGTGCGCGACCTGCCTCCGCCGGCGCGCGCTACTCCGATTGAATTTATAGAGGCGCTGGGATCGCTCTATCGCAAGGCGGGAGCCGCATCGACGGCAGTCGCGATTGCATGGGAGCGCTTTCGGCGGCATAGCTTGCGGCTCTGCGGGCATGGGGCGAGCAAGATGGGCGCGGAGGAGTTGGCAGCGGTGATTCGCCGGCGCTTTCCGCGCGCCGACGCCACGCTGGAAGCCGATCTGGCCGCTTGCGAAGAGGCTGTATGGGGAGAAACCGTTGACCCACGACAGGCGCTCAAGCTGATTCAATCGCTACATGGGCACTACGAAAAACTGAAAGAAGCGGCCAGGCCTGAAATACAAGGAAGCAATCGGGCCGCGCAATCTGAGAAGATTCAATTTAATCCGCAGGAAAGGGTTTTATGAGCCAGGGAAAAAAGCAAGAGCAGACGCAGGATAAAAAGCAAAACGCCAAAGGCCCGGAGGGCTTGCGCGCGACCAGTCAACTCATCGTTCACTCGCGCGCGGAGTTGGGTCGCGTGATCTCCGGCCAAGGCGAGGTGATCGAGGAGGTGCTGATCGCCGTCTTGTGCCAGGGCCATGCGCTGTTGGAAGGCGTGCCGGGCATTGCGAAAACGCTGATCGTGAAAGCGCTGGGGCGTCTGCTGGGCCTGGGCTTTCAGCGCGTGCAGGCCACGCCCGACTTGATGCCGGCCGACATTCTGGGAACGACGATTCTGCGCCCCGGCTCCAAGTCTGATAAGGACAATTTCGTCTTCCACGCCGGGCCGGTCTTTACCGACCTGCTGCTGGTGGACGAAATCAACCGCATGCCTCCGCGCACACAGGCCGCGCTGCTGGAGTGCATGGAAGAGCGGCAGGTGACGAGCGACGGGACGCGCCGCCCGCTGCCCGCGTGGTTCACCGTCTTCGCCACGCAGAACCCGATTGACTTCGAGGGCACGTACCCGCTGCCCGAGGCGCAACTTGACAGATTTCTGCTCAAGATTCACGTGGCTTATCCCAGCGAGCAGGAAGAGTTGCAGATTCTGGAGCGGCACCATGGCGGTACGGGCGCGGGGCTGCTGGATGACGCAAAGATTGCGCCTATTCCAAAAGGACTGCTGGCCGCGGCCTGCGCCGAGGTGCGCGCCATTCGCATTGAGCCGGAGCTGACAAACTACATTTTGGCGCTGGCGCGGCGCACGCGGGAGTGGCCTACGCTGCTGTTAGGCGCTAGTCCGCGCGCCGCCGTGAGCCTGATGCGCGTGGCCCAGGCGGCTGCCGCCTTCGATGGACGCGACTACTTGCTACCCGACGACGTGAAGCGCGCCGTGCAGCCGGTGCTGCGACATCGCGTGATGCTGAAACCGGAGGCCGAGTTGGAGGGCTTTGACGCCGACCGCGTGCTGGCCGATGTGATTGCCGCTGTGCAGGTGCCGAGACAATGATCTCTCCGTCTCTCCATCCTGCTCCGTTGAGCGCCGTTTGCGAGCGGCGACGCCGCTGGAGCTTCGGATTGACGCCGCGAAGCATCGGTTTGCTGATCGCCGGATTTATCTGGCTGGTTCCGGGATTCTGGGATAAACGTCTGACCTACGCGATGCCGGCCTGGGACGGGCTGGTGCTGCTGTTCGCGCTGCTCGATGGCCTGCGGTTGCCTGATGCGGCTGATCTGACTACGAGCAGGAGCTGGTTGAATGCTCCGGCACTCGGCGGCGAGACCGAAATCGAGCTGACGATTGAAAACCAGGGGCGGATGATTGTCGATTGCCGGCTGGTGGATGATCTGCCACCGGCGCTGGTTGCTGAGCCGGAAACGCTGCGGCTGACCGCGTTTCCGCACGTGCCGGCCAAGCTGCGTTACCGCATCGAGCCCAAGGAGCGCGGCGATTGGGAGACGGGCTGGCTCTATGTGCGCTACCGCTCTGGCCTGGGCCTGGCCGAACATTGGGCCAGAGCGCGGCTAACACAAATAGTGCGCGTCTACCCTGCGTTGCGCACCAGCGAGGAACAGCAGATCTTTCTTGCCCGCAGCCGCCAGATTGAACTGCAACTGCGCCGCGCGCAGCAGAGAGGACTGGGCCGTGATTTCGAGAGCCTGCGCGAGTACCGCGAGGGCGACGACCTGCGCGACATCTGCTGGACAGCTACGGCGCGCCGCGGAAGCCTCATCACACGCCAGTACCAGACCGAGCGCAGCCAGCCGGTGTGGATTGTACTGGATTGCGGGCGACTGATGAGAGCACGAGTGGCCATGGAACAATCGCCCAATAATTCCGGTCCTGCGCCAAGTAGTAAGCTCGACCACGCTTGCACTACCGCAGTTGCGCTGGCACAGTTGGCACTTTACTCCGGCGATCGCGTGGGCCTGCTGGCCTATGGGCAGAATATTCAGCAGAGGCTTTTGCCCGGTCGCGGCGCAGCCCACCAGCGGCAACTGATCGAGTTGCTGGCACAGGTGCATACGGAGTCAGGCGAGGCCGACCACCTGAGAGCCACGGCCACGCTGAACCGCCTGCAACCTCGCCGGTCACTGATTTTGTGGGTGACGGATTTGGCTGAGACTGCCATGAGGCCGGAGGTGATCGACGGCGCGCTGCAACTGCTGCGTCGCCACGTGCTTCTTTTCGTCGCCATGGCCCAGCCGGAGGTTGAGCAAATCGCCCAGGCAAGGCCGATAGATTTAGAACAGATGTTTCGCGCCTCCGCCGCTCAGGAGATGGCCGGTCGCCGCGAACTGCTGCTGGCGCGGCTGCACGAGCAGGGCGCACTCACACTCGACCTGAATCCAGAAGCGCTCACTTCGTCGGTGCTGAATCAGTACCTTACGGTGAAGGAACGAGCGATGGTGTAGGAATGGCGTAAACTTGGCTAACTTAGCCTAGATGGCTTATTTGGCTAAGTTAGCTAAGTTGGCGTAGAATGGATTCATGAGAACCGTGAATATCGGCGTCCTGAAGAACCAGCTCTCCGCCTACCTGCAATTTGTCCGCAATGGCGAAGAGGTGGTGGTCAGCGACCGGAACAAACCTATTGCGCGCATATTGCCCTTCACCCTGCCTCTGCCCCCGGAAGGCGACCATGAAGCAGAGGCTGCGTACCTGATTGCCACCGGGCAGATGAAGGAGGCCAAGCAAAAGATAGACTGGGAGGCTTTCTGGGCGCTGCCTGCGCCATCTGTCCCCGATGAAGCCGTGAAAGAAGCCATCGAATGGGCAAAGGGCGATTGATCTATGGACTATGCCTTTTGGGATTCGAGTACGCTGGTTCGCCTTTGTGTCCAACGGCAGGCAACCCCGGTCGTGCAAGCGTTGAATGCTCAGTACCGAGTGGCGGTATGGTGGTCGGCGCCCGTCGAGATGCGAGGCGCCTTTGCGCGCTTGGTCAGGATGGGCCAGATGACGCCCAATGAACACGTACAGGCTCAGGTCCGGTTGGACAGTATACGTTCTGATTGGCGGGAAGTGGATCCGAGTGAGAAGTTGCGCGAACAGGCCGAACGGCTCGTGGATCGCTTTCCATTGAAGGCCGCTGATGCACAGCAGCTTGCCGCTGCCATGACATGGTGTCTAGGCAGACCCATAGGCCGGGTATTCATTTCAGGCGATAGCCAACTGCTGGATGCAGCGCGGCAACTGGGATTTCATGCAGTTGAGGCATGAGTGCGGCGATGTTACAGCTAACTATGGAAGATTAAAAAAACAACACAAGCTGCAACGCACTGCCGCCCCTCGGCGAAGCGAAGGGCGGGATGCACGCTGATTGAGAAGAACTACTCGGCGACTTTCGCTTCCGCTGCGGGCGCTTCGGCGGCAGCAGCTTCTTCTGTGGCCTCGGCCAGGACCTTGACCTTTACGTGGGCGGTGACTTCGCGGTAGAGCCGGATAGCCACATTGAAATCGCCCACGGACTTGAGCGGCTCGTCGAGGTGAATCTTGCGGCGATCGATCTCGAATCCCTTGGTGTCGAGCGCGGCTGCGATGTCGGACGAGGTGACGGAGCCGAACAAGTGACCGGCTTCACTCGATTTGCGGGTGAACTCGAGCTCGACGGGCTCTAGCTTGACGGCCAGCTCCTCTGCCAGAGCCTTCTCCGTGGCGTAGCGGCGAGCGGCGGAGGCTTTCATCTGTTCGATGACGGCCTTGTTGGCCTGCGTGGCCTGCATCGCCAGCTTGCGAGGCAGCAGAAAGTTGCGGGCGTAGCCGTCGGCCACTTTGACCAGATCGCCGCGGTTGCCCAAATGCAATACATCTTCCTTCAGAATGACTTCCATGATTAATTCTCCAGTGTGCGGGCTTCCAGCGCCGTGGACGCTCTTGTTTTTTCGACAAGAACTACGACAGGCCGCACTCGGTATTATTCGGCATCCACAATATTGCCTTCCGCCAAAATCACTTCACGCCATGCTTCTCAACATTGCGAGACAGTGCATGAGCCGGCAGAAGGCAGCCGATGGTTAGTGCCGCGTGGCAAAAGGCAGCAGGGCGATATTCCGAGCCTGCTTGATGGCGCGGGTGAGGCGGCGCTGGTGCGTGGTGCAGACGCCGGTGAGCCGCCGAGGCACGATCTTGCCGCGCTCGGCCACAAAACCTTGCAGCAGCCTTACATCGCGGTAAGGAATGGCATCGATCTTCTCGGTGCAGAACTTGCAGACCTTCTTGCGGCGGAAGAATTTTCCGCGGCCGCCGGGTCCGCCGCCGCTGGAGGGGCGTCCGCCGGGACGTCCGCCGGGGCGGGCATGGGCAGAGCCCGAAGCCGGGCCGTGCGCTGCTTGGGGTGCTTCAGGCGCGCTCGTCTCGGGCGCGTTTGCTTCAATCTCTTCAGACATGCTGTTTCCTCGTTACTCTCTTGTGAACAGTGGACAGTGATCAGTGGATAGTGGTCAGAAAATACATTCCCGCCAATTGCCATCAACTGATCCGCCGGCCACGGGTTAAAGCTAAACCGCCTCAGCGGCATCTTCCGTTTCCAGAACAGGCTCGGCTACACGCGCTGGCGCAGCGGTTGGAGTTGCGCTGCGGCGAACTCCGCGCAAGGCCTTGACCTTGGCCAGGCGCTTCTCTTCCTCGTCAACGCGCACGGTGATGAACTTGATCACCGGCTCGGTAACGCGCAGGCGGCGCTCCAGCTCCAGCACCACCGCGCCGTTAGCCTCGATGGTCAGCAGAACGTAGTTGCCGTCGTTGAACTTGCGCACCATGTAGGCGAGCTTGCGCTTGCCCATCTTTTCGACCGTCTTGACCGCCCCGCCACCCTTGGTGACGTTTTCGGAGAAGCCGGCGATCAGCTTATCAACATCTTCTTCGGCCGCGTCGGGCCGAACAATGAACATTACCTCATACACACGGGACATCCGGTTTCCTTTTCCGCTGAACACGTCAGGGTTCATCCCTGATTTCCAGCCTTGCATTGCAGACTTGCCCGCCGGCAATACCCGGCGGCTTCAAGCTTTTGTTACTCTTCGCCGGGAGCGTTTTTTTCTCGGCGGTTAAATTCGTTCATCGCGGCTGCCGGGCCGTCGGAGAGGATGCGCCGCGTAGCCGTTGCCACCCGGTCCAGCACCTCGTCGAGCACCGCCAAATCCGCCTTGCGCATGGGCGAGAGCAGATAATCCCTGCCGGGACGCCTACCGCCGCTCGCCTCAATGGCTTCGGGCGGAAGATCAAGCCCCACGCCAATGCGAATACGCAACCACTCCTGAGAACCCAGAGCGCCAGTCACGCTGCGGGCTCCGTTGTGCCCGGCCGGCGATCCGCGCTCCCTGATCTTGAAGCTGCCCAGCGGCAGGTCGAGCTCGTCTTGAATCACGAGCAGATCCTTCGCTGGGTCCGCCTCAAACTCCTGAACCAGCGCGGCCACAGCCAGCCCGCTCAGGTTCATAAACGTCTCCGGCTTGGCCAGAACCACCACGCGCCCTGCCATGCGGCAGGTTGCAGTTTGGGCCTTGCATCGCCGGTTTCCGACCACAACGCCCTCTTGCTGGGCGATGCGATCGATGGCCATGAACCCCGCGTTGTGCGGGGTCCACAGATATTCCTCGCCGGGATTGCCCAGCCCCACCACAAGAAAGGGGCCGCGGCGTTCGCCGGATTGACTTTCCTCGGCCAAGGGTTACTTCTTCCCCTCGGGCTTCTTTGCCGCAGCTGCATCGGGCTTTTTGGCCGCATCTTCCCCTGGCTTGCCGCCCTTCTTGGCAACTTCCGGCTCGGCTGGAGCGCCCTCTGCTGTTGCTGCGGCTGCCGCTGCTGCCTCCGCTGCCTCGACCTCTGTAGGCGTCGGCGCTTCTTCGCGAATGGTGACAACGTGGGCCACGGTCGCATCTTCGGAGTTGAGATACTTGATCTTGTCCGAGTGAGGCAACCCGCTGACGCGCAACACCTGATGCAATTCCAAATGGCTGACATCCACACTGAAGTGGCTGGGAATGTCGGCCGGCAGGCACTCGATTTCCACCTCGCGCATAACCTGGTCGAGGATGCCACCAGTCTTGACGCCCTCCGGAATCCCCAGCAGCTTGACGCGCACCTTGACGCGCAGTGCCTTGTCCATGGCGATGCGCTTCATATCGATGTGAATCAACTTGTCTTTTATCGGCTCACGCTGCCAATCGACAACCATAGCCTTGGCTGGTTTTTGTCCGGCGACTTCGACATCGAAGATGGTGTTGTGGCCGGTTTCGGAGAAAATTATCCGGGCAATTTGCTTGGGGTCCACTTCAATGGCCACCGGATCGTGCCCCGGACCATACAGCACCGCGGGAATCATTCCCGCTGCGCGCACGCGGCGCGCGGCGTTCTTGTTGAACTTGCCCTCACGGGGCTTGGTTACGACTACTTCTGGCATTCGCTCTCTCGTTTCCTGGTTTCGGGCACGGCTCTTGAGGTCCGCTCCCTTTTGTGAAAAGCCATGGGTTAGGGATTAGGGGTTAGGGGTTAGTCGAAGCAGTATTGGCCGCTCCCTAATCCCTAATCCCTAACCCCGAATCCCTCAATTGAACAGCGTACTTACGCTGGTCTCCATGTGAATGCTCTCGATGGCCGCTCCGAGCAAGCCGGCAATAGAAAGCACTTTGATCTTGAGCAACTTCTGGGCCGCTTCGCGCAAGGGAATGGTGTTGGTGACTACCACCTGTTCCAGGCGCGAGTTGGCGATGCGGTCGATGGCCGGGCCGGAAAGCACGGCGTGGCTGGCGGCGGCATAAACGG
>CAZFMB010000026.1:0-42227 GCA_964520005.1 uncultured Occallatibacter sp. | reverse complement strand
ACTTCGGCTCCCTTGGCGGTGCCGGTCTGCTCGATGTACGTGGCCTCGCCCTGGGCCTCCTTCATCCTGGCCTCGGTTCTGTTTGTCTGGATATCCACGCCCACCTTGGACTTCGCAAGCTCCACCTGCATATCGGCGGTGCCGCGAGACTTCTCCGTCTCGATGCGCTGGTCCTGAGACTGTCTCTGCATCTTGAAGGTTTCCACCTCCTGATGCGCGACCTCGCGCTGCGTCAGCACAGTTACCAGCTGTTCCGGGTAGACCACATCCTGTATATAAACTCCCCGTGTCTCGATTTCGTACTCGGCGAGTTTTTCCTGGATATACGCGAAGGCCTCTTCCTGCACCTTCTGTCGCGTCTGGATAAACTTGATCGCTTCCATGCCGCCGATCTTGTCGCGAAACAGATTGCCCACCGCCGCCTGCAACACCTCGTTCACCAGATTCTCCATCGAGCCAACCATGGAAATAACGCGCGGAGCTTTCGTATCCGGAACATGAATCAATACCTGCAAGTCGATGCTGAACACAAATCCCTCATTGCTTTTGGCAATGATCGGCTCAAGCCGCGCATCAAGCCCGTGAGCGCCTGTCACATCCTTCGCCCAATCGAGCTTGAGAATCGCCGTAAGAACCAGCTTCGCATCGTAAATCCGCGGATTGATCGGATACTTCCCTGTCCGCAACGCCTCTTGCCAAATGCCCTGATGCCCGGGCCGAACCAGGCTGCCAAATTTGAAGCCAGCCCCTGATGTGTCCTGTGTGGGCAATCCCACGTAGGCCTTGATGACCGCCACCTGCCCCTGCTCCACAACCAGCATCGGCACTTGTTCCACGCGAACCAAAAACGGATTTAAGTTATAAGCGCCATATAGCAGCGGGTCATGCTGCAGGCCGATCTTTCCGCCAGCCTCCAAAAATTTCTGAAAATCCTGATAGTTATTGTGCTGATCGTTCTTGCTGCCCAGAATCATACTCATCAGTTGGAAGTCCGTAACCCCATCTTTCCCTTCCAACTCGCTCACGTCTTGAAATCCGCCCAGCCTGCTGGCAATCGCGCCAGCCTGCAAGGGTTCGCCGTCTAATGTAGTCACCACTCCAATCATGTCCGTGACAACGCCGTTTGCGCCGGCCGGCTTGGGAGCAATGCGCGTCACATCAAGCTGCCACTCTTCAAGTCCAAAGGCCTGGTGGTCGAGCTTGTTGATGTCGGCCAGATCCTTGTACTCCTCTGACACCGGCACGCCGAAGACCTGCGGCTTGGTGATCACCAAAAATGCCACGGGGTGAATCGGCGCCAGCGTGCCGGGAGAAAGAACCGGCCTTTGCACGCCCTTTTCGCCGCCCTTCTCAAGAAATGTTCTGAAGTCTGTGAAGTTGCCGAAGACCGGATCGTACCTGGCTGATTTCGCCCCGATAGGCGTAGGTTTGCCAACCTGCGCGATCACCACGCCAATCTGTCCCGGAGGCACCTGCACCCACGGGTGTTTGGTCACATCGGCAAATAGCTTGAATTTGAAGCGTATACCCGGCATGAGAAGCTCAGCTTGATAACCGGCCTCTCCCAGAAAGGCTACAGGATTATTGCCAGGCAGCTTCCTTCCAAACCTGTTTCGTACAAGTCCGATTTGAGTCGGTCCGATACTATAAAACGATGTGAAGACGGCGCCAATCAAAAACAACGCGACAATAATGATCAAAGATAACAACACCGACCCCACAAGATCTGCCATTTCAAATCTCCATTTCCTTCCCGCGAAATTCTCTCGAATTATACCCCCACAAGTCGCCGTTGATCGTCAACACTCAAATCTGCCGCGTAATACGGAGCAACTCTAACCAAAACGAGTTCTTTGAAAGGGCACGGCTTCAGCCGTGCCGAAAATGCCATAAATAATGGTTGGGCTTTAGCCCCCGAGGGAAGTTTTTCCGGAGGCGTCCGGCGGTTCCCCTCAATGCAGATTCCAGTCTTTCAATCTGCATGGTGCATCGCCCGGACGTTTACAATTAATCTCGTTCACCCCATATCGTTCTGCCTGCTACCGGAGCCTAAATGAAACTCAATCTTCTGCTACTGCTGCTTGCGGGCCTCTGCGTCGCGCCCGCCCTTGCTCCCGCCCAATCGAGCGATCATGCAACTCCGGCCCCCAGGCCCGCCGCTCTCACAGACCCGTGGGCACCCACGCACGGCGTCAAGTCCGCCGAGCAAATCGATAAGGAATGGCAGAACTCGGTCTCCAAATTCGAGGCTCGGCGCGATGCCCTGCTCAAACTGGCGGACCAGCAGGCGCACGATGGTCCCTATCGCCCTGACTGGGAGACCCTGCGCAACCACGATGTTCCCCAATGGTTCAAGGACGCGAAATTCGGCATCTTCATCGGCTGGGGCGTCTATGCCGTCCCCGGCGCGGTCAACGAGTGGTACCCGCATAATATGTATAACCCCGGCGATCCGGCCTATAAGGATTTTCTTCAGCGCTTTGGCGGCCTCGACAAATCCGGCTACAAAGACTTCATCCCAAAATTCCGCGCCGAGAAATTCGATCCCCAGGATTGGGTTGCGCTCTTCAAGCAAGCGGGCGCAAAGTACGTCATTCCTATCGCCGAGCATCACGACGGCTTCGCCATGTACGACTCCGATCTCTCCGATTGGACCGTCGTCAAGATGGGTCCGCGCCGCGATGTTCTTATGGAATTGTCTCAAGCCGTTCGCGCGGCGGGCCTGCGCTTCGGCCTCTCTTCGCATCGCGCCGAACACAACTATTATTACGACGAAGGCCGCTCCGTCCGCTCGGATGTCAACGACCCGAAGTATGCCTCCTTTTACGGCCCCGCTCATCAATGGCTCAACGATCCGCACTTTCTCCCCGTCAACGAATGGACCTACGTCAGCGATGCATGGACCCGAGACTGGCTGGCACGTTCGGTCGAGTTAGTCGAAAAATACAAGCCCGAGTTAGTCTACTTCGACGGCGGAAACGGCCAGCCCGCTTTTCGCTCCAGGATGACCGAGTTTGCGGCCTACTATGATAACTTCGCCGTACGCAATCACCTCGACGGAGTGATCTCCCTCAAAGACTATGCGATGGAGTGGACTGCCGGCGTGCGCGACTTCGAGCGCAGCCTGCGCACTGATATCGATCCCCGGCCATGGCAAACCGATACCTCCATCAGCAATCTCTCCTGGGGCTACATGGAGCACGATCAATTCAAGACGCCGGAATTCCTTATCCATCAGTTAGTCGACATCGTCAGCAAGAACGGTAATCTATTGCTCAGCATCGGCCCCAGGGCAGATGGGACAATCCCCGACGAAGTGCGCGCCACGCTGTTGGAGATGGGCGCATGGCTCAATCGCAATGGAGAGGCCATCTACGCCACCGTGCCCTGGACGATCTCTGGCGAGGGCCCCACCGAAGTCAAAACCGGCTTTGCCACGGATCAGGATATGAAGCCCTACACCGCCGCTGATTTCCGCTTCACACGCAAAGGCAGCAACCTGTATGTCATCAGCCTCGCCTGCCCCGAGGATGGAACCGCATCCGTGCATGCGCTGGGCCTGGCCGGGGAACTCAAAGGCCAGGCAATCCAGGAAGTGGACCTGCTCGGTTCAAACCAGAAAGTCGAGTGGCTGCAAACCACCGGCGCGCTGAATGTGAAGCTGCCCCAGGATGCTGCCTGCAAGTATGGCTTCGCCCTGCGCGTCAAGCTGCTGCCATCACAAGCCACAATCCTGCGAAAACCTTAAGCGGAAAGAAAAACAGCCTTCTCCTCTTTGCTCGCCATCTCCTGCGCCGCCTCGCGCCTTTTCCCGCGCAACTCGAAACGCCAGCAGCGATTCGTCCAGCTTCCGCCGCGTCTCCTGGTGCCTGTCTGTCCTCTTGCCCAGAGCGCCTCCAGACCGCTATCCTTGGGGCGCTTCGTCTTCCCTTGAGGAGACGCCACAGAAAATGAGGTTGCCGATGATGAGAATGTCTTGTTGCAGATTTGCGGTTTTATTACTGGTCCTATCTGGAGCGGTGCGGCTGGTTGGTCAAGCGACTCCCGCGCCCACACCCGAACAGCTTGCCCAGCGCGCCGCCGCCGAGAAGGACCATCAGCGCCTGATGGACATGCTCGGCATCAAGGAGTTGCGGCACGGAGCCGACAATGATCCCAAATCTCCCTACATGGCCAACTACGACGAATCCAAGGCCAACGTCTATCCCAACCTGCCCGATCCGCTGCTGCTCAAAAACGGCAAGCGCGTAACCTCAGCCAAACTCTGGTGGACCAAGCGCCGCCCGGAGATCGTCGAAGACTTTGACCGCGAGATTCTGGGCCGCGTTCCCGCCAACCTGCCCAAGGTGACTTGGGAGGTGGTCAGCACCACGCAGGAGAAAGTCGGCGATGTGCCGGTAATCACCAAAAAGCTCGCCGGCCACGTGGACAACTCCGCCGACCCGAAGATCAAAGTCACAATCGAGCTGGAACTCAGCACTCCGACCAAAGCCACCGGCCCCGTTCCGGTCATCATGGAGCTGAGCTTCAGCCACGAATTTATGGCGGCATTCCTCAAGAACTTTCCCGGAGGAATGCCCAAAGCTGATGGACCCACATGGCAGCAGCAGGTTCTGGCCCGCGGCTGGGGCTATGCGACCATCTCGCCCTATAGCGTTCAGGCCGATAACGGCGCTGGTCTTACCGAGGGCATTATCGGCCTTGTGAACAAAGGCCAGCCGCGTAAGCTCGACGACTGGGGCACACTGCGCGCCTGGGCCTGGGGCGCCAGCCGCGCGCTGGATTACTTCGAGACCGACAAAGCCGTCGATGCCAAGCAAGTCGGGCTTGAGGGTCATTCACGATTCGGCAAGACGGCTCTCGTCGCCATGGCCTATGATCCGCGCTTCGCCATCGCCTACATCAGCTCCTCGGGTACTGGCGGCGCCAAGCTCTACCGGCACATCTTTGGCGAACTGACAGAGAACCTGGCGGGGACCGGCGAGTACCACTGGATGGCCGGCAACTTCCTCAAGTACGCCGGGCCGCTCACCACCGGCGACCTGCCCGTGGATGAGCACGAACTGATCGCTCTGTGCGCGCCGCGTCCGGTCTTCATCGGTGGTGGCGCGCTGAAAGGGGATGGCTGGGCCGACTCCACGGGAATGTTCATGGCCGCCGCAGCCGCCGGACCGGTCTATCGGTTGCTCGGCAAGAAGGATCTGGGAACAACTACGCTTCCGCCCATTGGTTCTCCTCTGGTTGCAGGCGACATTGCCTTCCGTCAGCACTCCGGCGGCCACACTCCTGCGCCAAACTGGCCCACCTTCCTCAACTTCGCCAGCCGCTATCTGCACACCCAATAAACATGCGTTGGTGTTGAACTATTCAGCGATAGGTGATTTGCATAGCGGGGAACCTCGCCGTCTCCGGTTGCGTATCCAGAGATGAGAGCAAGGAGAACCGCACATGAGCAGCCAACCGTATCCCAACGCGCAAGCCATCTTTTACCAGCATTATGAGTCGGTGCGCCGCGATGAAGTTGTAGGCGTACTGTTGGCGCTGTTTCTGGGAGGCTTCGGTATTCACCACTTCTATCTGCGCCGGACGGGCCTGGGAATTCTCTACCTGTGCTTCAGTTGGACGCCGTTCCCATGGGTGCTGGGCTTTATCGAGTGCTTCTTTATGCCCGGCCGTGTGCGCGAATTCAACGCCATCCAGGCAGCGGGGATTGCGGCCACTCTAGGAATCGCCATGCCGGGCTGGGGCTATCCCTGGAATGTAACCATCAATGTCCCGCCAGCGCCACAGTCGGGAACGCTTGTGGCCTGCGCGCGCTGCGGGCAAACCAACCCGCAAGGCGCACACTTCTGCTCAGGGTGCGGAACTAGTCTGTGAAAGACAGATTTGCAGAGCTTGAAGTAGGCGCGGCCGGTTACTCCACTTCCAGCACCAGGCATTTCAGGTACTCGGTCTCCGGTAAATTCAACACCACGGGATGATCGAGCGCGGCTCCGCGCCGCTCTAGAAGCCGCACACGACGATGCGCATCGGCGGCGGCAGAAGCTACGCTGGCTTCCAGCTCGGCCCAGCCCACATGATGCGAACAGGAGCAAGTCACCAGCAATCCGCCGGGACGCAGCATCTTGAGCGCGCGCAGATTCAGTTCTTTATAGCCTCGCAGAGCGCCTTCCACGGCGCGCTGGCTCTTGGCGAAGGCCGGCGGGTCGAGCACAATGGTGTCGAATTTCTCTCCCGCATCTGACCAGTCGCGCAGAATCTCAAAGGCGTCGCCCTCCACCCACTCCACCTGAGCGGTGAGCCGCGAGCGGTTTGCCTCAAAGTTTTGCTCCGCTACTTCCAGCGAGGCGCGAGATGCATCAATCCCCGTCACCTGAGCGCAGACATCGGCCAGATGCAAGGCAAAGCCTCCCTGGTAGCAGCAGACATCCAGCGCTCGTCCGCCTCCGTCGCGATTCGCCACGCCCAGCCGTCGCGCCCAATCGGCTGCGGCGGCGTAGTTGGCCCGCTGATCGAGGAATGCTCCAGTCTTCTGCCCGGAGTTGGCATCGTACTCGAAGACTAGGCCATTCAGCCGGAATTTTGTGCTGACGGATGGAGCCGCGGGGTTTGCAATAAATAGCGGCTCTGATCTCGGCGCCGCCAGCCCTTCCAGCTCGCGCACTCTCGGATCGGGCCGTTCCAGAATCGCCCCCGGCGACAACTCTTCGCGCAGCACGCGCACACAGCTCTCGCGCACTGCGGCGGAATCCAGCCCTTTGGCCAGCAGTTGCAGAATCACCAAATCCGCATACTTGTCCGCCACCAGCCCCGGCAGCTCGTCTGCCTCGCTGAAGCATAAACGGCAGGCGTCGTTTCGCTCATCCAGCAGCGGCTTGCGCCGCCGGATCGCCGCGCGCAGCCGCATCTCAAGCAACTGAAGCCACTGGGCCTCACTGATTGCCTCACGTGAAACCAGTCGCAATACAATCTGCGACGTGGGGTTGTACAGCGCCGTTCCCAAGAGCAATCCGCGGCTATCAGCCACCGGCAGCAGCGCGGGAGGTACGCCCACGAGCAGTTCAACAGATTCGACATCGGAGGCGTAGACCCACAGATGGCCAGAACGCAGCCGGTCTGCGGCGCGGCGGTTGATTCTGGCGCCTGAAACTCGAGGGTCAGGAACCGGCTTCTCGTGAATCCGCTTAACAGGCGGCGCAGACTGGACAGATTTGGGTGCCTTCTTAATCGCAGCAGGCCGGGCGATGCGTGGCTTGGTCATACTCTCCCTTAACCGAGTTCATCGTATCCCTCATCCTAACAAGGATCGAATCCCACGGTTGCATCGCATTGAACAGCAATCCTGTTCTCCTTCATGCGCCGCAAACGCAATCGGCCTATAATAAAGCATGGCGACGGCCCGGCAAACTATTCCGGCAGAGCTTCCCAGCGCGCCCCCGGCTCCCCAGGGGAAGGTGCAACCCGTCGCGCGCGACCCCAACCAACTCGCCATCGACCGGCAAACCATCGACCACCGCTTTGAGGCTCTACTCAAGAAGGTCCACGCCAACCGTCCCAGCGAAGACATTTCTCTTATCCGCAGAGCCTGGGAATTCTGCGTCCAGCACCATGAAGGGCAGATGCGTGCCTCGGGCGAGCCTTACATTATTCACCCGCTCGAAGTAGCCGAGGTGCTGACGGAGATGAAGATGGATGCGACCTCCATCGCCGCGGGCCTGCTGCACGATTCAGTGGAAGACACGCCCGCCACCAACGAAGAGATTGAGGCCGGCTTCGGTGAGCAGGTGGCGCACATCGTCGAGGGCGTCACCAATATCGACAAAATCGAGTTTGCCAACCGCGAGGACCGCCAGGCGGAAAATGTGCGCAAGATGCTACTGGCCATGGTCTCGGACGTGCGCGTGGTGCTGATCAAGCTGGCAGACCGGCTGCACAACATGCGCACCCTGGAGCATTTGCGGCCGGAGCGCCGCGAGTCCATCGCCCGCGAGACACTGGAAATCTACGCGCCTCTCGCGCATCGTCTGGGCATGGGCAAGGTGCGCGGCGAGCTGGAGGACCTGGCCTTCCGCTACACCGACCCAGTCAGCTACGAGCAGGTCGAGGAGGCCGTCGAATCCCGCCGTACCGAGGGCGAGCAGTTCCTGCGCGGAGTTGAAGACACGCTTGCCGAGCAACTGCGCGAAAACAACATCCCGGCCCGCGTGGAGTGGCGCATCAAGCGCATCTACTCCATCTTTCAAAAGCAGCAGCGTTCCAAGGTCTCCTTCGATCAGGTCTATGATTTACTCGCGGTCCGCGTCATAACTCAGGATGTGGCCGCCTGCTACGCCGTCTTCGGTCTCATCCACACGCTTTGGCGTCCGGTGCCTGGCCGCATCAAGGATTTCATCGCCATGCCCCGCGCCAACCGCTACCAGTCGCTGCACACCACGGTGATGAGCCCCACCGGCCACCAGTTTGAGGTGCAGATCCGCACTGAGGAGATGCACCGCATCGCCGAAGAAGGCATCGCCGCCCACTGGAAGTACAAGGCCGGCGCAGGCGTGGTTTCGGCGCGCGACGAGGAGCGGTTGAACTGGATCAGGCAGTTGGTCGAATGGCAGAAGGAGATGACCGACCCCAACGAGTTTCTCTCCAGCCTGAAGATGGACCTGTATCCCGACGAGGTCTACACCTTCACGCCCAAGGGGAAGGTGGTGGTGATTCCCTCTGGCGGCACGCCTGTCGACTTCGCCTATACCATTCACACCGAAGTCGGCCACACCTGCGTGGGCGCCAAGGTCAACGGCCGCATGGCGCCCCTTCGCACCAAGCTGCGCACCGGCGACATTGTCGAGATTGTCACCCAGAAGGATCACAAGCCGAGCCGGGACTGGCTGACCTTTGTCAAAAGTCCTCGCGCCCGCAACAAGATCAAGCACTGGCTCAACGAAGATCATCGCCGTCGCGCCGTCGAGATCGGCCGCAAGCTGCTGGAGCGCGAGGCGCGCAAATTCAAGGTGCCGCAAAACCAAATCAGCGATCAGGATCTGGGCCGCATCGCCAACGAATATGGTGTAGCCACCGCCGCCGATCTGCTGGCCGCCCTGGGGCTGGGCAAGCACTCCGCCCGCCATCTGCTCAATAAGCTGGTTCCCGGCTCGACTAACCTCCCCGAGGCCGAGCCTGTGCCGGAGATCAAGCCCGGCGGAGCGGCGGCCATGTCCGACGCGGTGCGCAAGCTGCACCTTACCGGCTCCGATTCTCTCCAGGTCGAGGGACAAAACGACCTGCTCGTCTATCGCGCGCGCTGTTGCAACCCTATTCGCGGCGAAGAGATCGTGGGCTACGTCACCCGCGGCAAAGGCGTGGCCGTCCATGCCCGTGGTTGTCCCAACGTGCAGAATCTGCTCTACGAGAGCGACCGCCGCATCAATGTCGAGTGGTCGCGCGTAGGTGGCGAGGCCGCTGGCCGGCCGCAGCGCTACCCCGTCAAGATCACCGTATCCTGCGACGACCGCCCCGGAATGTTGAAGGAGTTGATCGCCGTTCTCTCCGACGACAACTCCAACATCAGCGGCGTCGATATCCGCAAGGACGAGAACGGCGAGGCCATCGTCGAGCTGATTGCCGAAGCCGAAGATGTGGGCCACCTCAATCGCATGGTCCTCGGCCTGCGCCGCGTTTCAGGCGTGCGCGCCGTGCAACGGACGCAAAAGCTGTAAGCACGAATTTCCCAGCGCCTGCTCATCAATCGTCGCCGTTGCATTTGGCTGGGAATAGGGCCGGAATTATCCCTTTTTTAATATGGCTTTCTGATGATTTTTGAGCAAATTTGCACACTGTTTGCCCTCCAAACCGCACCATTATTTATCCCTGCTTTCGTATCTGAATTCCTTCGAGGTGCTGCACAAGCTTTTTATTCACGATATGATTCGATTGGAGCCGCAACTTTTTGTTTGGTCGGGGGTTTAACCGGCGGAAGGGTCCATGGATACCACTATGCGTTTTCTAAAGGCGTTTTCCCTCGTTGTATTGGTCCCTGCATTGCTATGTTCTACAGCGCTGCTTGCCCAGCATTCCACGGTTTCGCCGCGGATTACCACGGATGTGAATGAGCAGTCTCTGGCGACGCTCAAAGGCAACGTGCCGCGTCTTGCGCGCGCGGAGTTCGACCAGGGCGAGGCTTCTGCCTCCACGCAACTGACTCACATGCGCCTGGTTCTCTCGCGCTCCAGCGAGCAGCAGGCGGCGCTGGATGCGTATCTGGCCCAGTTGCAGGACAAATCCTCGCCCAACTATCACAAGTGGCTCACTCCAGAGCAGTTCGGTCAGCTCTACGGCCCAGCGGACTCGGACATTGCGGCCCTGGTGGCCTGGCTTGAGTCGCACGGCTTCCAGGTTGACCCCATCGCGCCAGGTCGCACCAATATCGCCTTCAGCGGGTCAGTCAGCCAGGCGGAGGAGGCCTTTCACACCTCCATCCACTCCTATCAAGCCGGTGATCGGCAGTTCTTCTCCAACACCGCCGACCCGCAGATTCCATCCGCGCTCGCCCCAGTAGTGATGGGTGTCGCCCACCTCAACACCCTCCGGCCCCGTCCGCATTCTGCACATGGAAACCCAGGCAGAATCAACTCTGAGACCAAGCGGCTGGAGCCGGCCAATGCGACAAGCCCCAACCTTACATTCGGATCGGGGACAAACAGCAATCCATACCTTCTTTATCTTGTTCCTGCGGATGCGGCGACCATCTATGACACGCCCAACTCCTTCAATGCCAACTTCGCTGGGGGAACAAGTTATACCGGCGCGGGCGTGAAGATCGGCATCGGCGGCGATGCGATCATTAACGCCAGCATTGTAGAAACCTATCGTAGTACCTTTCTCGGCAGTTCCTATGCAACTCCACCCGTCTTGAACTATTGCACCACGTCCAGCCCCAGTAGCTGCGTGACCACCCCAGGTTCCGGATATAAAACGGGCGATGCCGACGAAGCCTACCTTGACACCGAACTCTCCGGCGGACTAGCTCCTGGGGCTACGATTTACTATTATGCCTCTCCATCTCCTGACTATGTGGATACAGCCATCGATGCGGCCATCACTGCCAATGTCGTGGACATCTTCAGCCTGAGCTTCGGCGAGTGCGAACTGGATAATGGCGCCACCGAGAATGCACTGATTAATCATTACTGGTCACAGGCAGCCGGACAGGGCATCGCGGTGTTGGTATCGGCCGGCGACAGCGGATCGGCCGGTTGCGACTACCCCAGTACCAACAGCGGCAAAAACGTTCCCGATGCCACCGGCGGTTTGGCGGTCAGCGGCTATGCTTCGACGCCGAATAACATCGCAGTAGGCGGAACGGATTTCTATCCGCTCGTCAATTCCTTCTCGTCATATGTAAGTGAAAGCGAAGGCAGCACTTCAACCTATTACAGAACAGTGAAGGGCTATATTCCGGAATCGACCTGGAACGACTCGACATATAACAACACGACGATCAGCCAGAATGAGCCTTTGTCTGCTGCGGGATACAAGTCCAGCGATAACAACATCGTGGCCGGCAGCGGCGGCGCCAGTACCATCTACAGCAGGCCCACATGGCAAACTGGCACGGGCACCTTCGACTCAGGTGGAATGCGCGATCTGCCGGATGTGTCGTTTATGGCGGGCAACGGTTGGTATTACGCGATGTGGCTGGTGTGCGACGCCACTTATGATTGCGCGAATCTATCAGAAAGCGGCGTTGACGCCTATGGCGGCACTTCCACCGCTTCGCCGGCCTTCGCCGGCATTCTGGCTCTGGTGCAGCAGAAGACCGGCAGCCGGCTGGGAATGCCCGCCACAGAGCTGTATGGCCTCTACAATGGAGCCAATTCGAACTCCATATTCCACGATCAAAATAAGGTGGGCAATAACTCTGTTCCATGCACCTCAGCCCTAGACGGCTCGTGCGTCAAGAACGCCGCCGGATATTACTTCGAGAGCGGCTATAACACGAACACCGGTTACGACATGGCGACCGGGATGGGCAGCGTGGATGCCACGCAACTGGTGAACTACTGGAATTCGTCTACCGGCTCGGCGCCGGCGACCGTGTCTTTTCTTTCCCTCTCTCCTAATCCGGTGACAACCGTTCAGAGCCTTACCGTGACCGTTTCGGTCTCTGGTGGCAGCGGTACGCCGACTGGGACGATATCGCTGTCGGGCGGCAGCTATAACTCATTCCAGACCATTGGTACCGGCACTTGCACATCAGCCTCCAGTTGCGTCTTCACCATTCCGTATGGAGACTTGCCGATTGGTTCCGATACTCTGACGGTGACCTATGGCGGCAACTCAACCTATGCCGTGGCGACCAACACGACATCGGTTACGGTGAACGGGCTGAATGCCGCCGTGTCGATCACCTCGCCGGCTTCCGGCGCCGGCATCAATTCCAACCAGCAACTAACCGTGTCGGGCACAGTGGTCTGCACCGGAAGCTGCACGGGTAGCACCACACCAACCGGAACCGTGACGTTGACCGGCGGTGGCTACACCTCGCCGGCGACGGCACTCTCCGGCACTGGCAGCTACTCCATTACCATTCCCTACAACTCCTTGAGCGCCGGAAGCGACACGCTCACCGTAACCTACAATGGAAGCCCGATCTATGCTGCGGGGGCCTTCGGCACAACCTCTGTGACCGTGACCTATGTGGCTGTGGCAACGCCAACCGTAACAGTAGCTCCAGCTTCCGGCAGTATTGATTCGAGCCAGACCTATGGCGTGACGGTCACCGTCTCCGGCTCCAGCAACCAGGAGTCGTCGCCCACTGGAACGGTAACGCTGTCCAGCGGCAGCTATACCTCCGGGCCTCAGACGCTTGTCAGCAGCGGCAGTTGCACAGCCGCTCAGTGCACCATCATCATTCCGGCAAATGGCCTGAGCAACGGAACAGATACGCTCACCGCAACCTATAGTGGAGATGCGGACTATGCTTCGGGCACGGGAACGGCTTCCGTGACGGTAACAAAATCCGCATTTGCGCTCCTAGCGACGACACCAGCGAACATTGCGCCCGGATCCTCCGCGACTTCGACCGTTACTGTGAGTTCCAGCACGCAATATACGGGAACCGTCACGATCACTTGCGCGCTGACAGCGGGCCCAACCAATACATCGGGAGACACTCCCAGTTGTATGGTAGGCAGCACCACAGTGACGTTGGTCAACGGCGTGCCGACTGGGACGGGGCAGGTGACCATCACGGTATACACTACGGCGGCAAGCGCTGCTCTGGCCTATCCCAAACTGCCCGGTAGTGGTTGGAAAGGAGCGGGCGGCGGCGCGGTGCTGGCTTTCCTCATCTTCCTGGGGATTCCCGCGCGGCGGCGCAGTTGGCGCTCCATGCTGGGCGTCCTGATTATGATGGCGGCGCTGGGCAGCCTGGCCGCTTGCGGTGGTGGTGGCGGCGGCGGCAATCCAGGAACGGCTGCCGGCATGTACACCATCACGGTAACAGGAACCGGTAACCCCACCGTCACACCCGTACCCACAACCACCTTCACGGTGACCGTGAATTAGTTTGTTCTATTTGTCAGCTTGTCAGGCGCGATGGCCCTTCTTTCGGGAAGGGCCAATGTGTTTTTGCAGTGCTCATCGCATCTTTATTCGCTTTCTTTGCAGAAAATTACCTTCCAAGAGCGCACAATCAACGCATGAACAAGATTCAGAACCCGGTTCAATCTGTCAGACATGTGACCGGTCCGTACCCCTTGAGGTGGTACCCCCACCCCCCATATACCCCAGGGGGGTATAAATATTCCTAAAAACCTTGCAGATTATTTGTAAGCTATTTGTAATCAACACCTGTGGAAATAATTTATCCCAAAAATATCCCGCATCGTGAGATTCGGCCTCCGGAAATCACCGGAAAAATCCGGTTTTTGCCAATAAATGGCCCCGAAGCATCGCTCCGGGGCTGTTTCGCTGACTCGCTGACCTGCTGACTCGCAGGTGCTTTTAGATCTCGGCGTTCACCAGTTCCAGAGCCGCTGTCCCTTTGCGCGGCGCAATGAAGCTCTCCGCGCGCCAGGCGATGGTCAGCTTCTCCCGGTCGAGCAGTTTGCGAATCTGCCCGCGCGCGTGATCGGCCCAGGGACCGCTTTTGTCCATCCGTGCGTAAGCCTGCCAGTGGCGCAAAGAAGCCCGCGCCTCGCCTTTGCGCTCATGGGCCAGTGCTAAATTGTAGTGAGCGTCAGCATATCCGGGAGCCAGCTCAACCGCTCGCCGGTAAGCGGTAATCGACTCATCCGGACGCTGTAACTCGTCCAGCACGTTGCCCAGATCAAAAAACGCCAGAACATAGGTCGGGTCGATCTCCGTCGCGCGGCGGTAAAGCTGTTCGGCCCAGCCAAACTCGCGCAGATGAAAGTGGATCGTACCCAGGTTGATCCAGGCCGGCGCAAAACTGGGGTCAAGCTCCATGATCTCCTGGTAAAGCTTGATGGCGCGGATCTTCTCACCGGCCTCTTCAGCCTGCACAGCCTTGAGAAACATATCCTGCACGCTCCGCGGAGCGCCTACCATCGGCACGCGCAGCGGTGCCGGCTCCGAGCTGGCCGACGGTTTGTCCATCTGCTGTTCCGCGCGCTCGAAGTCAAAGAGCAGCTGCCGGCGAATGGGGTCCACCATCGCCCCGCGATGCCGAAAGGCCAGCCGCGTCCCGGTCCTCACCAGGCTGGCCTCCAGCAACGGATTCGCCATGCCCGCCACCGCTTTCATGGCGACAATCGAATGCCGGATCGCTGCCACCGTCACGTCTTCCTCGCGCAGCGCGCGCAGGATGCGCAACTGCCCAAGGTCCTGAAAGCTGTAGCTCTGTAGTTGGGGAACGATTCCCGCTCGCTCCCAACCTTGCAACTGGCGGGAGCCGATCTGCAGGATGCGCAACACGTCCTGGCGGCTATAACTCGTCACTCTTCAGTGCTCCCGTGGGTGGTCCGGCAAAGTATCGTGTCTGGATCTCCGGCTCTGAACTTGGGTTCTCACTTCCATACTCCCCGGACGCGGCGCTTGGATCTGTACTGAGAAACCGCTCTTGCTTGAATTATGCCAAGGCTTAGCGTGGATAAGTATGCGTGAACCGTTGCAATAACAAAAATATTCGTGGATAACAGGTGATTGATTGGGTTCATTCGGGCCGAAATACAAGCAGCTTGTGGAAAACTGAAGGGAAATGCACCTATTCAGGTGAAACCACCACCAAACCCGCAGATTATGGAATCATGGCAGGCAGCTATTTGGTCCCTCATAGAGATGCATGATAACGTTTTGTCAATTGAATGACTTGGGAGCCCTGATGCGTCCAGAGTTCGCTGTGCTTCGAAATCACCCTGATGTTTCTGTTTTGATTATCGGCGGAGGCATCAACGGAATCGGCCTGTTCAACGAACTGGCGCTGCAAGAAATTGATGTACTACTGGTTGAAAAATCTGATTTCTGCTCTGGAACCAGCGCGGCAATGACGCGGCTGATTCACGGCGGCCTCCGCTATCTGGAGAATGCGGAGATCCGCCTGGTGCACGAGTCGCTCCAGGAACGAAACCGCTTGCTCAGCAACGCGCCTCACTACGTCAAGCCGCTCCCAATGACGATTCCGATCACCAGTTGGACATCGGGGATTGTTACTGGAATCCGGAATCTGTTGAACTGGCCCACCAAGCCGGGCAATCGTGGAGCGTTAGTTGTTAAGATCGGGCTGACACTGTTCGACCTTCTCGCCGGCAAATCTCCGATGCCGAAACATCGCTTTCGCTCAGGGCGGGCGGCACATGCGCTTCGGCCCGCGTTGAATCCCATGGTGGTCTGCACGGCGACTTACTACGAAGCCAAAATATCCTATCCGGAACGGCTTTGCCTCGAACTGGTTCAGGATGCCGAAGCCGCGTGTCCGCAAGCGCACGCCATGAATTACGTCCGCATGTTGAGCGCAAAGGGAGGAACCGTCGCGTTGCATGACGAGGTCTCCGGCGAAAGCTGCGAGGTGAGGCCAAAGATCGTCGTCAACGCGACGGGCGCGTGGATCGATGGCGTCAATCAAAAGATCGGCCGCGCAAGCCAATTCATCGGAGGCACCAAGGGTTCGCACATCGTACTCGACCACCCTGAACTAGCTGCGGCTACTGGCGGCGATATGATCTACTTCGTCAACCGGGACGGCCGCATCTGCATCTTTTACGTGGTCCATGGCAAGGTCATCGCCGGCGCTACGGATATTCCCACGAACGATCCAGATGCCATTTGCGACGAAAGCGAAGTGGATTACCTTCTCGACTCCATGAGCCAAGCCTTCCCCTCAATCAAGGTGGACCGCTCGCATGTAGTCTTCCGCATCTGCGGCGTTCGCCCGCTGCCGCGCAGCAATGCACTAACGCCGGGTCAGATCAGCCGTGACCATAGCTTTCCGGTTTTACCTCCGGGCGATGGAATCGACTTCCCCATCTACTCGCTGGTCGGCGGAAAGTGGACCACTTATCGCGCGCTAGGCGAGCAGGTTGCTGACGAGATTCTACGGGTGTTGAGCCGCAAGCGCTTGCGCAGTTCGGCGGATATTCCCATCGGCGGCGGCAAGGGTTATCCCCGGCTGCCGGAGGGAACCGGATTGCCACAGGAGCGGCTGTTGGTTTTGCAGGAGCGTTATGGCACCGGCACGGATCGCGTCGCCGCATATATGAAAGCGGGGCCGGATGCGCCGCTCGCCCATCACGCCGGCTACTCTCGCCGGGAGATTGAATTCATCGCGTTCAACGAGCGGGTTGCTCACCTCGACGATCTGATCATGAGGCGCACATTAATAGGCATACTGGGAGAGTTGACGCTGCCATTGCTAAAGGAACTGGCTACCATCGTGTCGCGCGTTCTCCAGTGGCCAGAGCAAAAGACCACGGCTGAGATCGAACGAACCGTCCAGCTATTCAAAAAGGTTCACGGAGTAACGTTGGCGAACTGATCTCGATCAAATTGCGATCAGGAAAAATCGTCGATGGTTGGCTTGATCACCAATTCCGGAATGTGCGCGCGCGGCGGAAGTGTCACCAGCAGGCGCACCGCATTGGCAATATCCTGAGGTTGCAGGATCATGGCACGTCGTCCTTCGTCGGCAGTCGCGCCCATACGCTCGGCGCGCACGTCCAGAAGTGGAGTGCTGACTTCTCCGGAATAAATTACGGTGGAGCGAATTCCTCGCCCGCGCTCTTCGCGGCCGATGCTGATTCCCAGGGAGCCCTGGGCGAATTTCGCCGCGGAATATGCGGCTCCAGTTATGGTGTTGGCCCGCAATCCGGCGAGTGAAGAGATCTGCACGATCAGGCCGCCTCCCCGCGTGCGCATCGAAGGCAAAGCGAAGTGAATCGCGTTGAACGCCGTGGTGAGATTGGCGGCAATGACGCGGTCCCAGTCGGCGGGATCGAGAGAACGCAGGCTGCGCTGACGCACGTTCAATCCAGCAGCGCAAACCAGGACATCGATAAAACTCATCTGCGCGAGAACCTGTTCGACCATAGCCTGCGCCTGCGTGCGATCGGTGAGATCGCAAGGAAGAAGCAGTGCACCTTGCGTAGCTGCTCCCAATTCACTTTGGACACTTTGCAGTTTCTCGATATTCCGGCCCACAAGAGCCAGCGCATATCCTTCCTCTGCCAGCATCAATGCAATCGCGCGGCCTAATCCGCCGCTCGCGCCAATTACTAAAGCTGTTTTCTGCGACATTTGAAAATCTCCAGTCAGAGTTCCGTCAGAAATAGTCCGATCGAATAGACTTCCTTGAAATCGATAAGCTTGAGTCCCGCATCGGCGACAATGGATTTCCATTCCTCCGCCGGAAGCGGCATGCCCTTGCCGCGCAGGCGATGGATCAACAGG
Organism: uncultured Occallatibacter sp.; assembly: GCA_964520005.1. Lineage (GTDB taxonomy): Bacteria > Acidobacteriota > Terriglobia > Terriglobales > Acidobacteriaceae > Telmatobacter. The sequence continues at coordinate 24,332 of CAZFMB010000026.1, read as the reverse complement.
TAATCGAGCTGAGAATACTGAGACGGCTGTTTCTTCACAGAGTCGGGCGTAGTTGGCGGCATGGTTTCAGAAAAGAGGAATAGTTTGCCGGGGAATGACGCTTTGATCTGTCGCAGTACTTCCACGATTCGCTGCCTGCCGTAGCGGCCAATCTCGTGCAGCAGGTAGATCGAAGCAACCACATCGATCTGGCTGCGCGTCTCCTCATCCAGCGGCAACGGCTCGACACCAACCTCCGCCTGCATCAGGCGAATGCGCGATTCCAAGCCGTAGCGGCGAAGTTTTTCCTCTGCACCGGCGATCTTCTGCGCCGATTTGTCGATGCCAATTCCGTGAAACATCGGATCAGAACGAGCCATCTGCACCATGAATCCGCCAGCGGCGCAGGCCAGATGCAGCATGGAATGGAGGTTGCGCTCGGCAAGCATCTTCAGCACCGCGGGCACAAGCCGGACGCTGGTCAATTGTTCCGTTCCCAGACCGGAATGTTTTCCTGAGTGGGATTTTTCGATCTCCTCGCGCGTAACTTCCTTGCGCAGCAGCGGACCGATATTAGTCAGCTGCGTGCCGTATCCGCCGAGATTGATATTCAATGTGCCGCGCAAGACAACATTGGAAAACCGGGAGCCATATTCGGTCAGCTCCATCTGCTCCTCGGCCACGCGCAGAACTCCGCAGCCCACGAGATGATGTAGCAGCATGGCGAGGACTTCCGCGTCCAGGTGCAATTCCTTGGCTGCATCAGCGATGTTAAAGCGCGCATGCGTGAGCGAATACTCGTAAAATCCGCTATCCCAGAGAGCAAACAACACGTAGGCCAGGGTGACGTCGTTGATCATGCGCATGCCTTCGACCAGGCACTTCACACCCTCCCCTTCGGCCGATAACTTCCGCGCGCGCGCACCTTCGGCCAGCAGATCGTGCGGATCGGCAGGCGGCGGCGTTGGCGCTTTGGAAGTTGTACTGTCGCTCATGCGTTTATTCTCATGCGTTTTTCCGGGCATTGGCTCGTTTTCGCAAATAGATGCGTGAAAATATTTCGGTCTGCGGACTGGGCGTGCGCTGGGCCATCACATTGACGCAAGCCGGCTTTCCCGACGCGAAGGCTCGCTCCAGCGCCGGACGAAGCTGCTCAGGGGCATCAACGTACTCTCCATGCGCGCCGAGGGACGCGGCCAGCAGATCCCAGCGCGTATTGGTCAACTCTGTGCCCACCACGCGATCCGGGCCGAACCATTTTTGCTGGTAGTAAACCTCGACGCCGAAGGCCGCGTCGTTGGCTACTACGATCACCACCGGGATGCCATAACGAACGGCAGTTTCAATTTCCATAACCGAAAAGCCCAGTGCGCCGTCGCCGGTCATGACGACTACTTTGGCTTCAGGAAATGCCAACTTGGCGCCCATCGCGTAGGGCAAGCCGACACCGAGGTGTCCCAGCACCGTGCTGGCAAGCCAACCACCGGAACGGCGGGCGAACATGCAGTAGCGCGCCCAGGAGGAAAAGTCTCCGCCATCAAAAGCTAAAATGCTTTGCTCGTCGAGCAGTTTTTCCACTTCCTGTGCAATCCGCGCCGGATGGACGCCGGGATGAGTGGATGCGGACATTTTCTGCACGCGTGTTGCTTGATCGCTGCGCGTCTGGCGAAGCATCGCGACCCACTCGGCTGGCTCTTTCCATGTACGAGTCTTCGCCGCCGCGAGAAGCTGTGCGGTGGCCGCCCGCACATCGCAGGCCACGCCACATTCGATGGGATGATTTTTTCCCAGCTCATTAGCATCCGGGCAGATGTGAATGATTTTGGCGTCGCCAAAACAACTGCCGTAGGCAAAGGCGTGATCCAGCCGGTCGCCCAGCAGCAGGAGCACATCGACGCGGGTTTCCAACTGCGCCGCCATATTCACTGTGCCGTAGCCATCGCCGAAACAATACGGATGATTGTCCGCAATCATTCCGCGCGCCTGTTCCACCGTCATCAGCGGGATCTTTACCGTCTCAATGAACTGCCGAAGCAACTCGCCGGCATGAGACCAGAATGCGGCAGTTCCGGCGACGATCAGCGGCCGCTCTGCCTTGGAAAGAAGCTCCAAGGCCTGCTCGATAAACGCCGGCTCCGCCTGCGCGGCGGCGGTTGGCTGCGTGTTGGCCGGAGGGGAAATTGTCCCTTCATCTACCTCGACCAATCCGGCAATCGTATCCGACGTGATGCTGATGTGGACCGGTCCGGGCATTCCATTCATGGAAATCCGAAACGCCTTGTCGATGTACTCAGGAATCCGTGTGCCGTTGGAGAGCAGCGCCGACCATTTTGTGATCGGCTTGCACATCTCCACCTGCGGCAGTTCCTGGCGTCCGCCTCTGCCCAGGTTCGCAGGCACATCAATGCCGCTGAGCACGATGACCGGCGAACATTCCGCAAACGCGATCGCAGTCCCCGGCACGGAGTTGGCGAGACCTGGACCGGGCGAGACCAGCACCACAGATGGACTGCCTGTGGCGCGCGACCAGCCCTCGGCGATATGGATCAGCCCCGATTCATGGCGGGCTGTAAATACATCGATGCCCTCATTCAGGCACGCCTCGTACACCGGGAACAACGGCGCGCCGGGAAGCGTGAAAAGACGACGGATTCCGTGCGCCTTCAACGCCCGTATCAGCAAATGCCCGCCTGTTATCTTTTCCATCGACAGCTCCAATTTGTCACTTTGCCTGCATGGATTGATCTGGTTTTTTCAGCCGGAACATGACCTTTGCCGGATTGCCGGCAACCACGCTATAAGGAGGCACATGGGTCCGGAGAACAGATCCAGCGGAAATAACGCTGCATTCTCCGATTTTGACGCCAGGGAAAATGATGCAATGCCTCCCGATCCAAACTTCATCGCGAATGATCACAGGGCGAACGTCTTCCGGCTTGGGCGGTTTATGCGCCGACCGCGACGCTGGATCCGTGTCATGGGCGTTGGAGTCCATGATTGTAACGTCGCCGGAGAGGAGGCAGTTGCGGCCGATAGAGATCAGCTTCCCTACAGTGAAAAAACAATTATGGCCGATTCCGGTGTTGTCTCCGATTTGCAGCGTGGGGTGATCGGAGAAGCGGGCCGCAAATGCGATGTTCGACTTGCCATCTAACGTCACATTGTCGCCGATAACGATATCGCCTTTGCCTGTGATCCAGTGGACAAAACAACCGGTATGCAGGTTCCGTCCATACTTTGTGCAATAAGCTTTGAACAGCGGTTCGCAAATGAATACGCGCAGGAAAAAATGATATGCGCTGCGCACGAAAAGAAAAAGCCAAAGCAGCGGCTTCACGATAATCCTGGGAGCAGGAACGGCAAAACCATTGATGGACCGGTAAGCCCAGCGCAGAAAACGAGACAGGCTGCCCTGAGAAGTCGCCAGGCGCCTGCGGAGCGATGGCCTGACCGCCTCGCTGCTTTGAGTATTCGCGACAAGATTATCCGTGCTCATTTGTACCTCTGCCCATCCATTTCATTTGCCGGCTCAATGTGGATGCCTCGCGGCATTTCGCTTCGTTGCAGGAGGCTGCCCAGCAATCCGCGCATATCAGATTTCTCGTGCGACGCATGGGCACTTGCATCCACCCGCAAATCCAGATCGAAATTCTCAGATCCGTCTTCGTGTTTGAAAATGATTGTCCTGGCGCTTACCACATTGGGCAACTTAGCCGCCAGACGGCGCACAGCGGCCAGGCTGATCTTCTCACCCTTGCGGCTGATGAAGTCGCTAAGACGGCCCAAAAAATAAAGGTAGCCGTCCTTATCCTGATCGAATGCATCACCCGTGGCAATCGTCTGCGGCGCCATCAAGTCATTTGGCCGGCCCTCGACGCGGCCGATTGTGCGCTTCATCACCGTTGCCGAATTCACATAGAGCTGTTTCCTTCCGCTTTCGTCTCCGACAGGGTGAAGGGAGACTGTGGTTCCCTCGTGAGCGATGCCCACCGAGCCGTATCGGGAAGAGGGTTCGGCGTGCGCCGCCAAGGTGGAGACGCGCGGTCCGGCTTGCGTGAGTCCGTAGGTGATATACACTTCTTTTTCTTTTCTCAACTCCACCAGCCGGGCGACCAAATCCGGTTCCAGCGCGTCACCGCCAACAGAGAGTACTCTCAAGCCGGAGAGCACAGTGGCATCTGTCTGCAGAACGGAACGAATCCCTACGGGCGTTAACGAGGAAACCGTTATGCCGTAAACCTCTAATGCTTTCTTATATCCCGCGACACTGAACGGCGGGCCGCTGATGATCAGCCGATTGCCGCACACCAATGAAGATAGAGCCTGTGCGGACAATGCGAAGGAAAAAAACATGGGAAGCGTGACTAAAACGGTGTCATCCGCGCGTTTGCCAATGGCTTTGGCGTGGCGCTGTCCGTTTAACAAAATTGCCTCGAAATCGAAGACACAACCGCTGGCAACTCCCGATGTTCCCGAGGTCATCATGACGACTTCACCGGGGGCGCCAGCCGGTTCAGGCGGAGCTTTGAGAATCGCGACTTGCAGTGGGCCGATAGAGTTGTAGGAAACTGCTCCCAGATCGCCAGTGGACCGGCGCAACCCGCCAATGGCGAATGCCCCCATCGCTGTGGCAATTTCGCGGAGACGCGCCGCGGGCATGATCGGAGGAAGCAGAGCCGGCACGCCGCCGGCCATCAACACGCCGAAATACTGGTGAAGCAACTCCCGGCAATTGGGCATACAGAGCAATACCAGATCGCCGGGGCGAAGGCCATGCTGCTTCCAGGCTTTACCCAGCGATTCACAGTCTGGCGAACTGAGAGGTATACCGCTTGGTAGCGCCTCGACGGCCTTTTCAACGAAGGAATTCAGCAAGCTCGGGGAGAGAAAGTTTTTCATGCGACCGCCCCGCTGGCCGGTTCAACAGTTGCCAACCAGGTGATGACCGATTCTGTCAAGCGCGTGCAAGATTCCGAGAATCCGGGCGGAGCAAGCAGTACGGCGTGACTCATCATCGTGCCGGAATCTGTGACGCGGCAGGTTGCCACAACCATCAACTTTGCTGCCTTCCGCTCCAGCCAGCCCGCGCACAGGGTCAGTGCCACAGGAATTCCGTCCTCGGGGGCCATGGTCAGATTCATCGTCGGGCCACGAAACCCAAAGGCAATGCACGGCACTCCAACCAGCGTTCCGGGGCTCGCTGCCGCATAATGCATGGGTTGCGAAAATCCTCTGCTCCCTTCAGCAAGGACCTCTGCCATGGTTCCGCCCGGTCCCTGATCGCTGATGGCGATCATGCCGATTTCGTGTTGCAAACTTGCCAATAATTCCTCGGCTCCGTCCAGGGCGTTCGCTACTGCCGTGGCTGTAGTCCACGCAGCAGGGTCGGCATACCTCACCGTAGCGCGAACCCGGGCATCAAACCGGTCGCGCTGCGATGCGCCAGCTTCACCCTTTCCCGCAACCGTCAATTGATACAGCTCACTCATGACACTGCCTCAAATACCAGACTTGTGTCGAATCCACCAAACCCCAGTGTCAGGCTCAGAGCCGCTCGGGGAGCGCAGGACACTGGCTGTGAGATCGCCAGCGGCAAGGAAAAATCAGGTAGCGGCTGCTCCAAGCCATAGATCGGCGGAACGCGGCCATCGCGCATTGCCAAAATCAAAGCGATCGCCTCAATTGCGCCGGTTGCGCCCAGCGTATGACCGAAATTGCCCTTGGTCGCGAAGACCAAGGGGCGCGATGATCCCGTGAACAACGCCGTGAATGCATTGCTTTCCGTGGTGTCGTTCATCACGGTTCCGGAACCGTGCGCATTGATCAGCCCTACGGCGGATAAAGGCAGGTTTGCATCCGCCAGTGATCGTTGCATCGCATACCCCGCCGACAATCCGGTGATGTCGGCTACGGTCATTCCCGAGGCGTCATTCGCGGAGCCCGCGCCGCTTAGAATTGCATGGCAGGTTTGCCCTGACGCTTCCGGTTCGAGAACGATAAATCCCGCGCCTTCGCCCAGAAGTGTTCCATCATGCCGGAGATCGAAGGCGCGCAAATGGGTCGGGGACATGGTTCCCAGAGCTGAATGAGCCAGCCGTTTATTCGGCGTCAGAACATCTGCGCCGCCGCACACGCAACATTTCGCAGCTCCCGAACGAATCAACTCCGCGCCCACCAGAATCGCGTCGGAGCCCGATGAGCAGGCGGTCGAAATCACAATCGGGGCAGTAGTAGCTCCCAACTCAAGCATCACATCTGTCGCCCAACCGGAAAGTGGCGTACGCGAAGCCTCATCATCCAAATATGCGCCCAGGCTGGTGCTTAGAATAAACCGCACCTCCGGGTCATCAGGTTCGCGGTTAGCTTGTGCCAGCGCTTTGCGGATGGTTGCGCAAGCCATCTTCACAAGCCGCTCGGATGGAGGAATCTCCTGATCCATGGCTGGCGCCGCCAGCGTGTTGCGCAGACGCCCAGCAAACGCGACCGGCCTCATGCCCGTCTTTCCACCGAGTAGCGCCTGCCACACGGGTTCGAGGCCGTCGCCCAGGGCGGTTAGCCAAGCCATTCCTCTAACTGCAATTCGCGGACCTGAGGACATAGGATGATGGTATCTCGAAGGTGCAAACAAGAACAGAGGCGAATGTTGGCCATCCTGCTGTTGTTCACTGTGACAAACATTCCACTGTTGATTATAGTTTCATGCTAAGTCTGCAGTGTTATGGATGAAGAACTACGGAAAAGTACGGGGACACGGCAACTTTTATGCTCTACGGAAAAATCGTTTCGATGCACAGGCCTTCAGCATTCAATGCTGAAAGAGCGAAATTCACCGAACATCACCTTTTGCCGCAGCTTTTTTGGACTGCAAGCGATCAATCAACTCCGCAAGCAAGCGAATCGACGTGAAATTCTCAGGCGTATAATCGTCATCGCTGATTTCGATGTTGAACTTTTGTTCGCATAGCGCGCGCAAATCCACAAAACCAACCGAGTCCAGGCCTACGACTGTCCGGAGACCGTCATCCAGGCCAATATCATTCTCCGCGATCTCGACGAACAAGTCGTTGACAATCATCTTCCGTAAAGTTGCAATTATATCCTCACGCATTTTCATCCCCTAAAAACTTATGTTCAGTTCTTAACCGGAATTTCCATTTGGTTTTTCCCGGCCTATAACTAATATACAACCGATTACCACCATTAGCCTTTGAAGTAATGCTCCGTGATACTTTGCAGAGTTCTGTTGAGAATGCAAAGTATCTCAGGTGCTATTTCAGAGGATGCGGAACAATTCCGTTGACACTGACGGGGCGCACAGAATTCATATTTACGTGGGCGTAGAACCGGAACATGCGCGGAGAAGACCACCGGAGATGACTTTTTAGTAAACAAACCGGGAGCATAGCGCTCACATGACCGGCAGTGTTTGCGAATGATGCGCACTTGGCCTATCTCCCGATTTCTCAAAGTCTTAGCCTTGACGGATGGGCATATTATCACATGATTGTTGGCCGCCGCCGCCGCTTCGCCATACTAACTATGGTGAGGTCTTTTCTATGGCGGAGTTGTTGTTTGGAGTGGAAACCGAGTATGCCATCGCAGACATTTCGCCCGGCGGGAGCATGAACCACGAAGCGATTCTGCGCACGCTCACAGAGCTGGCCCACGCGCGTCTCGTCCAGTTGCCTGACCTGCACTCCTCCGGCGGTGTATTCCTCGGCAACGGCGGACGGATGTATGTCGATTGCGGCCTGCATCCGGAGATTTGCACGCCGGAGTGCGCCAACCCGTGGGATGCAGCACGCTACATTCAGGCCGGGAACCGGATTCTGACCGGCCTTGCCGCTGCGGTTGAATCTTTATGCACGCCGGGCACTGAGATTCTGTGCTTCCGCGGCAACGTGGACTACAGCGGCACGCAGGCCACCTGGGGTTGCCACGAGAGCTACATGCACCGCGCGCCGCTCGACGCGCTGCAGCCGCAGGTAATTCCTCACCTGGTAACGCGGCTGATCTATACCGGAGCGGGCGGATTCAATCCACTCTCCAAGGGATTGGAGTTCACGCTGTCGCCGCGCGTGGCGCACATTGAGCTGGTGGTTTCTCGAAGCTCGACCAACGAGCGCGGCATCTGGCACACCAAGTCCGAATCGCTGTGCTCCGGCTACAACCGCCTTCATGTTCTCTGCGGAGAAAGCCTTTGCGCGGAGACAGCGACCTTTTTGAAGATAGGCGCAACGGCGCTGATCGTCGCCATGGCTGACGCGGGACTTACTCCCGGCGACGCGGTCAAGCTTGTCGATCCGCTGAAGGCCATGAGGATGATTGCCGGGGATGTGACCTGTAATAAGCCGCTGAGGATGGCCGACGGAAGCTCAATGACTGCCCTTGCCGTACAGCGCCATTACCTGGAGATGGCCGAGGCTCACGTGAGCGATAGCTTCATGCCGGCCTGGGCCGCGGAGGTTTGCCGCCGCTGGCGCGCCGTTCTGGATCAGCTTGAAGACGCGCCAACTGCTGTGAACAGAACGCTGGACTGGGGAATTAAGCAGGCGCTCTATGCAGATCAGGCGCGGAGCTTGGGCATTCGCTGGGAGGACTTGCCCTTCTGGAACAACGTAATCGAGCAGTGCGAGGGCGCTCTCGCACCACGCGCCAGTCGCGCAAAAACCATTCCCCTGGAGACTACCGTTCAGACGATGCGGCGGATTCCCAGGGAGCTTGCATTCATTGAGCCAATCCTGAAATCCCGCGGCTACCAGTGGAATGACTTGAAAAACGTGCTGGGCGGCCGGCAGAAGTTTTTTGAAATCGATACGCGCTTCAGTCAAATCGGGCCCAAGGGAATCTTCGAGTCGCTCGACCTTGCGGGCGTACTGCTTCACCGGGTCAGCGGGGTGGACAACATTGAGCATGCTATGGCAGAGCCGCCCGCTGTGGGCCGGGCACGCATTCGCGGGCATGTGATTCAGCGACTGGCCGGCGCGGGCAATGCGCGCTGCGACTGGCAAAACATCATCGATTACAGCGAGGGAAGGATTCTGGACCTCTCCGACCCATTCGTGAGCGAGGAATCCTGGAGTTCGACCAACAACCCTGAAAACTCTGACGATCAATTGGACCTCGATTTTCTCATCAACAACGATCCATATGCGCGCAGACAAGAGGCGGCGGATCGAATCCTCAGCGGCGACTATGCGGGCGCCGAAGCATTGCTGCGCGTGTTGCTGGAGGAGCGGTTCTGCTTGCCGAGTACGAATTGCCACATGGCACGCGTGTTGCTGATGACCAATCGAGAGGCAGAAGCCCGTGAGCAGATCGACATGGGCTGGGCCATTCATCGCAATGCGCCAACATATGTCGTGGGGCGCATGCTGTGCTTCCGGATTATTTTTGCGCTTTTCGACGAGGCCGACATCTCCGGTCTGATTGAGCAGATCAAAGCTACACTGCAGCAGCCAGGCGCCGATTTAGATTGGACGATTCGCCCCATGCTCGACCACCTGCGCCCGCGATTCAGCGATGCGGACTTCCGCTTCCTGGATGCGCTGGCGGCCACGCTAAGCAACATTCGCAACATGCCGCAACTCGAGCAGTTCCCGCAGTGGGCAGGGACGGCTGTACTCGCTGCTCGTTAATATGTTGCCTTGTTTATGCTGTCCGGTTTTGCGCTAAGGCCCGATGAACATTCATCTGCTAGTTTGCCCCGCGGACTGATAAGCTATTGAATATTCTTATTCAGCGAGGTTGCCCGCGATGTCAACTCATGGCGTTTTGTTTTGCCGCGGAAAATCGCCGTGTCAGTTGCAGATCGACTCTCCGGCTGCGCTATGGGAGACTGTCGGTGTGTGGCGGCTGCCTGCCGCCTACGTGGTGCGGGAACAGGATCTGGAGCTATTTCAAGAGCACGCCGAGCTGTTCAAGGACTGCCATAAGAAAGATGAGCGCAAGGGGCTGTCGGAGTATCTACTGGGGCAGGGCGGAGTTATTCCGTTTATTGATGCAGATTATACAGACTTCGGGCGGCTAACATCAAGCATCGACACTCTGCTTCAGAACGCAGATGAGGCCGGTGAGCAAGGTATCTATGTTCTAGGGGTAGGTGGAGAGCACTTTCAGAAGGCTTATAACGATGCACTCACCGAGGATGCTTTCTTCCAGAGTACTTCACACGGGAACGGCCTTGCGTCATTGATACCGTCGCTGCCGGGAGAGGCGAAGCTCAGCCGGGATTTCTGGGGCGACACCGAAGATTATCACGAGGTAAGACAACTGATTTTGTACGCGACGCGGATCAATGATCCAGTGCTAATCCTGGGAGAGGCAGGCTCAGGAAAAGGATTGGTGGCGCGGGCAATACATGACCAGGGGGAGAGGGATAAACCGTATGTCGTGGTTAATTGCGCCATGATCCCCGGCGAGTTGTTTGAGCCGGAGGTCTTTGGCTATGAGGCCGGCGCGCTCCCCGGCGGGCTTGCGAAAGGAAAGATAGGCTTGTGGGAGGCAGCAGGCGATGGCACTCTCTTTCTGGATGAGATCGGCGAACTGCGTTTGGATCACCAGGCAAAGATACTGCACATCTTGAATGAAGGATTCATCTGGCACGTGGGCGCGTTGACAAGCACTCAGGTTTACGCCCGGGTAATTGCCGCCACCAGCCGTGACCTGTATGGCATGGTGCAAAGAGATAAGTTCAGCAGGGAGTTATATTACAGGCTGCGGCAGTTCTTGATTCGTACTCCGGACCTGCGCGGCAATCCGCGGAATCTGGAAGTAATTGCCCAGAAACTTTGGCGGGAGATTACCGCTTCCGATGCCATTCTTCCCAAAGTAATCGTGGATGATCTCTGCCTGCATCGCTGGCCGGGAAACGTGCGCGAACTGCGCTCTGTGTTGAGTTCCCTCTATAACTTCTTTGGTGCAAACGGTCTTACATGCGCAAAACTGAATGCTGTCTTTCAGCACTTTGGCCTGGCCGCGGGGTATACTCTGCGCGAGCCGGTAGCCGGAGATCCGGCCTCCCTGCAGATGGAATGCGTGCGCATGATCAGTTGCGCCGATGATGCGATTCATGCCAGCGAAATCGAGTTACAGCCGCTAGCCGGCGGGCATTCACTAAGCGCCGCGGCGCGCGAATCGCTGACCAGACTGCGCATGGAGATGCAGTCCCTCACGCGCAATCGGCTGAACTTCGGCAGCAAGGAAACCTATCAATCCGTTGCTCAAGTGGAGGAGAGCCTCGGACAGTTACTAGCGCTGCCAAAGAACAAAGTGAGCGAACAATCTAATTTATGGCATAAATTCCTGGCGCCGGAGATTCAACAGGCTGTGTCCCAACTATTTGCGGAACACCAGAAGCTGCGCGACTTATTAAGCGCGAGAGCCTAAAAGCATCAATTCGTTCCTCTGTTATCAGGGAAGTTGATCTGTTGACCATCAAACGCGCTATTTTTGCATGATAACTCAACTTATCAGTCTCGATCCTTATTATAACTCAACATGATAACTCAACTTCCAAGATGACTCTTGTTGTATGTCACATGTTATCTTAAATTTAACCAACCATTATCTATCTAACTCAAACACGCTCCACTAATGGCAGGCACACTACAAATCGCATTCGATGGTGTTGCCCAAAGGAGCGAGTGCTATGACAGTCAATTATCAATTGCCGTTGTTGTCAAGTAACAACGAGTCTATTAAAGAATTGAGGCGCAGGCTGAGGCTGGTGATGCGCTCCCTTGACGAGCTATTAGACAAAATTGGCACCATCGAGCGAGACCTGAAAATATTGGAAGGTGTTGCCCAGGTATCCCCCGGCTGTATTATCGGTCCCATCACGGGCCCGATTGTCTACAACCTGGACATCCAAAAGCGCTACGATGATTCAATCGTGGTTTCAATCAACGGGGGCGAATCATTTATCCTTGGCCCTCGCCTGGCCGGGGTTTTCCAGTTAATCTCCGGCGGTAGCTGCAGCAGCGATGATTTGATTGGCTGGCATTCCCGGGAAGAGATTATGAAATCTCTTCACAACTTTGCAGGGCACGAACTTCGCATTGGTTATGTTAACAGCCTGATTAACCTGCTGAAAGATAAGCTCACCAAGGCCGGCTATGACAGAGATTTGATTCAGACAAGCAGGGAAAAAGGAGTTCGCCTCGCTCTCAAACGCCGCGATGTGCGCGGGGTGAAGGGAGACTACGCGCTTTCGCCCAGCATTCTGGAAGCGGCGATGTAAACGTCCGTCAAGGTTACGCTGCCGCTTTGCACGAGATTGGCGCGAGCTGCCGAGGCATCGAGTAACTTGACTGCCTTCCCAGGCAAGGAGCCATCCATGGCGAGCGAGCGCTCCACCGCGACATGCTCAATCTCCGCGGTGATCTCGACGCGATGATGGGAAGCGATGGACGGCCGCAATTGCTCCAAAATGCGGCGCGTGTCGCTAGCGCAGAGTTCCTTGAGTTGCACAGCCTCAAGCCTGGACTCCAATGGATGCATAGTAAATCGGCAGACATGCTCTGGCACCGTGGTGGCGATCATTCTGACGCCATGATCCAGCGCATCGCGCAGCAGTACCAGGCCGCGCGGCGCACCCAACACCGCCCACTCGGCCTGCTCCAGGGCCAGCACAGCGCTGAGTTCATGTGCTTCGCGCAGAAGCGCCCGCAGCAGGGCTTCGCGCTCGCTTTCAAAGAGCGTACCGGCCATCACAGCGCCCATATTCACCGCGAGAACTTCTCGCCCGCGCTGTGCGAGCAATCTTGCAACTCCATGAAGAAGATTGCTTTTGCCTGTGCCGGCGCCGCCTACAATCAGCGGCAACCGCCCCTCCCAGCCAAGCGTGCAAGCCGCGACCTGTTCCATCTCCTCGTCGCGAAATAACGTAGACGCACTTCGGCTGGCGGCAACCATACGCGTAAGATTGTCCGACCATGCCTCCAGCAATCGTTTCCTGCCCGGAGACGCGTGCGCGGCAACCTCCTTGCCTGGTTCTTCCTCAGGATCCAGAATGTCGAGCGCGTATTCCAGCGCCGCGGTCAGATCGTCATGCAAGCATCCGCCGAAGGAAAGTACGCGCCAGCCCTGCTGCGTGGGACTGGAGGCAAAGGCCTGCGCCAGCGCGCGGTCCGCGCCCAGATACTCCAGATCTTCGTCCACACAAACCACGCAAGGCATTCCTTCCGTGGAGCGCTTGATCAGCAGATTGGTCCGGGCCTTGTTAAAGCAGCGCTGATTCGCGGGAACGCGCTTGACGGTCAGCGTGTCCTGGTCGGGAAGCTCCAGTCGCAGACGCATGCGCTTTAGCTTTGCGGCCAGGGCGGGATCGAGATTGGCTTCCAGCGTCATCGTTGTTCAATATCCCCGGTGTCTATTGGCCGCCTTGCTGCCGGCTGGTGCGTAAGAAATCCTCGGAGTTGCTGCCTGCCAGGGCGCGGCGAATCGCTTCGTCGCCGGCTGCCAGCAGGCTGTCTCCCTCGGAGCGTAGTTGCTGCAATAGGCCGTCCGCTCCCGGATCGCCATCGCCGCTGGTGACTTGGTCGTTATGTAGCCGTTGTAGAAAGCGCATAATGTTCTTCTCCTTGTTGTTGCCGTACTGTGAGAGCATCCACCGTGAGCGTCGTATTGCATGAATCGGATTCCAACGCATCTAGAAGGTCCGCGAAATCAAGAGGGCTATCGAAGATCTTCTGAGCCTCGGCCTGGGTATGTTCAAGCGGGTTTGTCATGTTGAAGGTGCGATAAGTCGGCCAGTTGTAGCGCCCGCGCATCTTGAATGTGATCGTGTCCCAATCGACGCTGAATACGCTGCCGGGCGTGGCGCGGCGCAACAGCATCGCCCTTGTCCAGGCACGCGTGTCAGGCGGCGGGTTCTGCGCAAAATACGCAATGCGCTCCGGAGTCACAAGCTGCCGGGTAAATCCGCCGGATTCGTATGCCCAATACAAACCATCGGTGTCGAGGCTTGAATACAGATGATCGATGACTTTGACCTCGGGCGAATCCCAGTCCAGGCCGGCGTGCTGATCCATGGACCTTTCGATGACCATCAACTTCAACACCCAATCGATGCCGCCGCGCGCCGCCGCCATCAAGTTTCGCTTCGCAAAGTTATCGACCGCGCCTTCCCACAAGGCAATGATCTCTTCGTATTCAGGCACAATGCCCGTGAAAACTCCTTGCGCGGCATAGCGCTTCACCTCTTCGAGAAAAGCGCTTTGCAACTCGACAAGCGTAAGCTGCTCTCCGTTGATCAACCTGGCACTTGCCTGTAGGGATGGATCGTGGCTGTAACTCTGCAGGGCATCCAGCGGATCGTCGAGAATAAGGCGCGAGTTTACCAGCCCGAGTTCAAGCAGGGTAAGAATTAGCTGCATGGGACCGACCCGGAACAAAGCAGATCCATGCGCCAGGGCGCTATCGAAGAAGATTACGTGAAGGCGCGCGGGCGCCGATGGGTCGTCCGCCAAGCAGCGCCCGCAAAGCGTTTCGTCGCGCGCGTTAACGATTGGCCTCTTGAATGTGGTTTGCGGCCCTTGAAGAATCTCAAAGAAGTCAGCACGCTGGCTAATCTGGTAAGGCGCGGCGGGCCGGCCATTCTCCGCGCCTACCTTGCCTTGCCCGGTTAGCAGGATATTCGAGATCTGGAACGAAGCCAGAAACGAAAGGTAATGCGACTTGCGCCAGAAAATGTTATCGAAAGTGCGCCGGGTAATCATGAAGTTGAGATGGCTTCCGTAGGAGTTGCCTTGTCCATCGCTGTTATTGACCAGAACCTGGATGCGGCTGTTGGGCGAACGCGACTCATTGGCGCGATGCAGCGCCGCCCGCATGTTCCGCAACATGCCGTGCCAGGCTGCCACATGATCGAAAGCATTAATAACTTCCGGAAGGCAAAGCTCCACATGATCGAGGTCGATGTAAGCGCATCCGCCGTTGCTCAACAGAAAGCGGCGGCCTACGTCTTGGTAATCGTAGGCATAGGCGCTTGAGGAGGCGCTGCTTCCCGGCTGATTGTTGTATTTGTAACTGGAAGCAGCGGCGGAGGAGGACCACCAGTTGTCATGGCGTACGGGCAGGCCATCGATCTCCGCCAGCAAGGCACGCGAGGCTTCATATCCGGTTCCTCCCGCGCGCACCACGCCTGCGATGAAGTTACCCAATTCGATGTCTGCGCCGCACAACCGGGGAAGCAAATCAGCGGATTCGTTTGCGGGATGCGTGCTCATTATGCTGCCTCCAGACGGTACAGGTGAGGACGGCGTACCTTGCGGTCGACAAAATCGACGCGAACCACGTCAACATCCTGGGGAAGATCGTGCAGGTAGTTGCGGGCATTGCGCGGCGTCAGTGCGCACGGAGCGGAAACAAAAAAGTCGGAGATGGCAGATTGCATATCCGTCGCGGAGATGCCCACAGGCCCGCCTTCAGAAGCGCGGACGCAAGCCTTTTTAATAGCAGCCTTGGCGATGGATTGAAGATGCGCGCCGCTCACCAGGTCAGCGGCATGCACCACGCGTTCTTTTCCGTCACGCAATTTAATTCGGGCCAACTCCGTATCGCTGTTTTGAGCAAACAGTTGCGTAACGGCCAGGTCGAGTAGCGCTTCGCGAGCTACCTCCGCGCCCTCGCCGTTAGCGGCATATGGAATGCCGGCGGGCAGATGGCGGCTAAGAATCGCGCGCGCGGCCTTGCTGTTCGGCTGAGGGAAATTTAGGACGAGATCCCCTAGCCTCCCGGCCCTTAACACCGCCGGGTCAATGGAATCCATGCGGTTTGTGGCGGACAGGATGATAATGTTGCCGGAGTCTTCAAAACCCTGGAGTTCAGCCATAAAGGAATTCAGCAGGCGATCTTCAATCCGATTGAGGGACTCGCCCCTGTTGCCGCTCATGGAATCAATCTCATCAAAAAAGATCACTACCGGAAGGCGCGGGTCTTCAGCCGCCGCTTCGCGCGCAATTCGGAAGATCTCTCGATAGTGCTGTTCCGTGGCGCCGAACCACATGCTGTTCAGCGAGCCGGGTTTCACGTTGATGAAAAGGGCGCGACCGCTGGGCGAAATGCTGGCCAGCCAGTGGCACAAAGCGCGTGCAACCTTGGTCTTGCCATTGCCGGGAAGGCCCGCCATCAGAACCGATTTCGTAGGTTGCAACTGGAACAGCTTGATCATTTCCGGATGCATAATCTGTATGGTAAACAACTGCTTCAATGTCTCGATCTCGCGGTCTAGCCCGCCGATTTCATCGAATGTATCTTTAGGAGTTTCTTCAACAAAGAACTCTTTACCCTTGGATGTTTCGATTTTTTCGAAGGCCAGGCCCATGGCGCGGCTAAATCGCACGCAATCTCCCGCTTTCAGTCCCGCGTTGCGCAGTTCCTCCGTGGCCAGCACCACCACTTCCTCATCGTGAGTGCTCAACACCAGACGGCCGTCAGCGGTGCAGCGGCTGTAGATAGCCACATCTCCTGTCAGATAGCTGGGATTTGTGGATTTAGCGATGAGGCAGTTGCGCTCGTGGCTCAAAAATATCTCGTCGCCCGGCCGCAATTCCTCCAGCGACTCGCCTTCGGCCAGTTGCACGACTCGCCGGTCATTGTCTGTCTGCACCATCGCACCTTGCACCGCCGGTGTGGCCGCGGGAGCAAGATACACGGCCGGAAAATACGGCGGCGCGGTAAGGCCCTTGATAATTTCCCGCAGACGCCCGTGCTGCTCCTGCACCGTCGAAAGCGACTCGCGCAGATTGATAATCTGATTCAGCAGGTAGCGGTCGATTCCCGCGGCGTTTTCCAGGCCACTCTCGCGCAGGCGCGCCAGTAGCGTCAATCGGTCGTCGAGAGGCATGGAGCCCTCTTCCGTGCTGCCGATTTCTTCCAGCATTCGGGCAGCCATGCTCATTTGCTCTGCGTTATTTCGCGGCACTAGTCGTCTCCTCCACAACATAGAAACCTCGCGGTTGCGTGATGCCTTCTCGATTGCCGAACATGCTGAACGTCAGGTCAGTGAAGGCGGTATCGTTGGCCACAATGGCGATGCTGTACGCGCGAGGAAATGCCGCGCGCATGACGGCCTCGTCATCAGTAGAAAAGAAATCCCTGCCCAGGCTGCATGTCTTTTGCGCTTCCGGCGTGCAGGCCTTGCCCTTGCACCATTCGCGCACCGGATGAGAATGCCAATAGCCCAGATAAATCTCCCCCTTGCGCCGCAGCCGCAGGGCGGCTTCGGCAGCGGTCCACACCTGCGGCGTAAATGTCAGCTTCACGTTGGTGCCGCTGGCGTGCTCGGCGGGAATCTGCGCGGTCACCTCGGCAAAAATCTCACCTGCGGCCGCATCGCGCCACAGCCTTCCGATGAGAATGCCACCAGTCTCCGTGCCTTGGTTCGCATTGGTTTGCTCCGCGGCCTCATCAAGAACGCGCCGGGAAACAAAGGCCGGCATATCGCCTTCGTGCAAAATGCCGCTGGGCTTGGCCCGAGCAAGAAAAGTGTCCAGCGCGGCATCCTGCGCCGGCACGCCGGGGGAGGCATTGGCGACTGTGAGCCCGCTAGAGTGCGGCTCCTCAGGGGGAGCCGGATGAGCCACCACCATGTACGAATACATTTCCCCCTCGCGAAGCTGCTTATGTTCGACCAACTGGGAAGCTGCTACGCTGGCAATGTTGCGAAAATGGGTTTTGGGAAAATCAGAGGCCACCGGTTTGCGGCCCGGCTGCGCAATCTGGAGGCGATAGCCGCGGCAGTATGGTTCCCCCAGCGTGTACTCCCAAAGAGGAAGCACGGACGCGCTTCCATTTCCATCAAGAGCCAGCTCGTCCTTGCGCTGAAAATAGAAGCGCGTCCATTCATAGACCGGTTCCCAATCGCGATCGACAGGCACGGTTCCGAGGCTTGCGCCGTCCTCGCGGAAAAGCGCCACGGCAAATCGGAATGGAAACATCAGAACCATTTGGGGTCCTCGCTGCGAGTGGTTAAAGTTGTGCACCGGCATCGATGTTGGGTTGCAACGTAAGTTTGTCGCCGCGCTCCAGCGCGTCGCCGATTCGCTCGGATGCATTGAGGTGACGGCCTTCCCGTTCAAGCCGGGCCTGGTAGGAGAGGGGCGCGCCGCTGGCATCATTGCGAGGGAGGTTCATCTTGCCCAGCATCTCGTGGACCAACTCCCCAACCGTGTTGTTGGCGGGCGCGTTCGATACGGAAAAGACTTTTTGACCGGAGACATCGCTGATCTCCAGCGGGATTTCGAGTACGCTTTCTGCGTTTCCCATTTTCAGTTCTCCTTTTCAAAGTTGTTGTCGTTGGTGGTTGAAGGATTGCGTGCAGCCAGGTAGTGCCGGGCCGCCGCGCTATGAAGCAGTACGTGCGTCTCCCGCGCACACATGCGGTATGCAACGGAGAGGGCAGAGAGTGCGTGATGAATCTCCTCCGCGGCTGGTGCGGATGGCAGGCTGACGAGAAACCCAAAGCTGATCTGCCCATCGGCATGAACCGCGTAGGCGCGCGCCATGCGCAATGAACTGCTGGCCGTCAGAAGATAGAGCGTTAGCGCCTGGCGAGTGATCTCCGCCGATGTATCGCAGCGCAGCAGCTCCACGCTCAACTCCACATTGCTTCCATTCATCCGAATGTGGGCGGGAGGCGCCGCGTTCGCATCCAGCTCCGCGGAGAAATCGTTGGCTCCCCGCTCCGCGCAGGGCCAGGAACACTCGCGCAGCAGATCGGCGAGAGCAGCATTGGAAACAGTAGCGGCCTGCAAACTCGCACATTCGTTGTGCGCGCCGGGTGACTCCAGCAGGCGAGTACCGTCGTGAAACCCTTCCAGCGCCCATTCCATCCGATCCAGCAATTGTTTCTCGTCCAGTACCACGAGGTCGGTGCGCAGATGAAGGCCGCAACCAGCGTGAGTCAATGCCAGCTTGACTCCGCCGGCCAGCAGTTTGTTGCGCAGCATGGCGTCTTCAAGCACCAACGCGGTCTTATGATGCGCATCCGGGCGGCACACGAGCTGTAAGAATCCTTCGTCGAAGGATGTGGCAAGTGGCAGCCGCGCGCCATTCTCGACAACGCATTGCCAGCTCCACGGGCCGGTTGATTCCAACTCGCAGGTGTATTTGTTCAGCACGCGGTAAGACGTTGCGGCGGTCTCATTGGCGAGAATCATAGGGATTGCACCTCCAGGTTCAGAGAGCGGCGCTTCAGCGGCCTGCGATCAACAGGAAAACGATCCTGATTGGCGCGCGCCCACGAACAGGCCTCCCGATTCAGAGAATCGTCCTCTCTGGGGTTGTACTTCTGGTAAGTGAGAATGTCGTATATCTGATAGAGAATGTCGACCAGCGATGTGTTGGGAGTCAGGCGCCCAATGCAAATCATGGGAAGATCGGCACTGACATTCGGGTGCCACACGCCAGGTGTAAACACGCGCAACATCTCAAACGGATCTGCCCGCCGCAAATAATCATTGGGGAACCACACGCCCACCTGAAACCGATTAACTTCTTTGATTTCCCCAGCGGCATCGCGTATAAGCCCCTTGCACAGATACTCGGCTACAAAGTGCGGAGGAGCCATCGGCGGGATGTGCAGGCGTAATATGTCGCTCGACTCCGCCAGCGCCAGTCCTTCGGTGCGCTGGCGCTCCATAAAGCGCTGGTAGATGGTATCGCCGTTGCTGAACTGATTCGTGCTCATGCCGCCTCCAGAAGCCGATGTTCACATTTGCCGCTGCTTACAATATCTCCGTCGCGCAATCCTATTTGCGCCAACGTCAGATCGGCGTACTCTCCCGCCGTTTTTTGATTCAGGTTCTCCAGCGAGCCAAAGCCAGCGGAAGCCATGCGCCGGCCACAAGCTGAGCAGCGCGCAAGGGGCCGATTTAGGCGCAACGATCGTTCCTGTCGATGGCACGCAGGGCAGATCAAATCCAGCACAAAGCGATGCCCTTCGATACGCACGCTGCCCAGCGCCTTCAGCGCGGCTCCAACCGTCGTGGATTCAGGCTTGCACCGCCATGGCCGCACAGCCCAGGTGCGATGATCGAAGCGGCACCATGGATTGCGCCTGCTCGTGGAAGTCCGCACTATGTGATTCCGCGCATCGAATACCACCTGTTGTGCTGCTATCGGCTCAGTCAATTCGCCCGAGAACAGCTTGGCGGTCTCCAGAGCCATCATGGAAGCCGCCAGCGCACCCAGCGCCGACGAGGCCATGGAAGGAAATGCAGCCTTGCTCCCCGCGCCGCAAAGATATTCTTGCTCGATCAGCGAATAATCATCCGGTCCCCAGGCGCACTCCAGGCAGGGCGCATCGGGCGCCGTCGGGTAGAGGTTTACTCGCGCCAGGTTCTGACTGCCCAGAATTCCGCAATCGATCCAAGGAGTGTTCAGCCTCCAGGCAATCTCGTTGGCATGCTGGCGTGCCACGCGGCTGTCGAGGCAACTTACCAGCAGATCGCAGCGCAATAACCCGCGCGGCACATCCTCAATCCGCTCTTGCAGCGCAGTTACATCAAGATTTGGATCGATTTTCCGCAACTTATCCGATTGCGCGACAACCTTCGGCTTGCCTATATCCATCCTGTCGATGTTTTGCACGGCGACATTGCCTTCGTCATAGACATCCGGATCAACTAAAGTGATCCGCTCCACCTGGGACATGCGCGCCAGGTGCGGCAACAGATGTGAGCCGGTGTTTCCGCCGGCGCCCGCCACGACAAGAGTCTTCTTTTTCATCACTCCTCCGGAGTCCACGAGAATTCCGCGTCCAGCGCAGTGGGATAGCCGCAGAATGGGCACTTTTCGGTGTATGTCCAGCATGGAAGTTCCGCCGATTCGTTGAACCAGATGCAGCAGCGCGGGCAACACACAGCCGGAGCGCCTGCCGCAATCGGCTCACGGCACCGGCCGCAATACACCGCCCGCTCCGCGCCCGGAAACGCGACTACCGAAGCCAACGTCTCCGTTGAGAAGTAATACTGCGTTCCATCGCTGGTGCGAATCTCGTCGCGATCAGAAAGAACGCATAATCCGGCAGCCACTTCGCGACTGTTTACGCGAACTCCGGAGTTCCGTGCGGAGATCAACGCCCATGCCGGCATTCCGCTCGAATCCGTCCGGATGAGCTGCGCCGATTTTCCGCTGAACGTGGCCGCAGCAGCAGCGGCAGCCAACGGAATCGGAACGGATGCCAGATCGTATAATGAGCCATCCAGCCGCCGCGCCCACCAGCCCTCTGCGTCCTGTAACCAGAGATGAGCCATCGATGTAGGACTCTCCTCGCGCAAATTTCTCTTCAACTCATACAGATTGTGATTTATGAATGAGCGCAGGGAGCCATCACTCTAGTTAGATATAATTCGCGGCTAATCTATTTCCGCCTATGATGCTGAATCCATAAAAGTTAAGAAACAATGATGCAATAGGGCGTTATCCATCTCGAACACCTCCGGTCACTCCATCTGGTTTGCGCGTAAAGAGTTCATTTGGCGCTTGAGAGTTGAATCGTTGACTGGAAGGCGGTGTAAAGCTGCTCTAAATATATCGGATGGCTGAATTCTATCCATGGCCGCCACGTCGAGAACGCTGCGATTGTTATTAAGGTATTTGCTGGGAAAAGTTGGAGGCGCGGGCCGGGATCGAACCGGCGCATAAAGGTTTTGCAGACCTCTCCCTTACCACTTGGGTACCGCGCCTTGGCAGGGCTGCTTGATCAATATCCCATGCCGCCGTAGCCAACCCGGCCAGGGCCGGAGGGCGGAATGGAGCGGGAGACGAGATTTGAACTCGCGACCCTTGCCTTGGCAAGGCAATGCTCTACCACTGAGCTACTCCCGCTTATTGCAAATTTGAGTATACCGGGGCTACGAAATCAGGTCAAACAGCGGCCTTCGCCGCGCCTGAAGCTGGCAAGCCAAAACCTGGCCGCGTACCCTTCTCCTCGCGCACCAACTCGCCGTCACGCATATACAGAATGCGGGTGGCAATCGCCGCTGCTTCGGGATTATGTGTAATCATCAGAGTGGTTTGGCCCAGCTCCCGGTTCGACCGCAGCAGCATATGCAGCACCGCGTCTGAGCTTTTGGTGTCCAGGTTGCCGGTGGGCTCGTCGGCCAGAACGATGGCAGGCCGCGTAATCAGCGCGCGGGCAATAGCTACGCGCTGTTGCTCACCGCCGCTCAGCTCGTTTGGCCGGTGTTGAAGCCGTCCTTGAATCGCCAGTAAGTCACTCAAATGATTGAGGTAATCCCGGTCCAGCGGAGTCTTCTTTCCGTCTTTGGTGCGGCCACTGACCGCGTGGGCGATCTCGATATTGCCCATGGCTGAGAGCGTGGGCAGCAGGTTGAACTTCTGGAAGACAAAGCCGATGCGGTGCTTGCGCAGCCGTGTCCGCTCGGCATCCGAGAGCGAGGCAAAGTCCACCCCGTCAATGACCACGCGGCCTTCGGTGGCCTTCGTCAGCCCTCCCAACAGATAGAAAAGAGTAGACTTACCAGAACCAGAGGGACCGACAATGGCGACAAACTCCCCCGGCTCGACGGAGAGCGAAACGCGGCGCACGGCGGTGACCTGGATTCTGCCCGCCTGGTAAACCTTGGTCAGATTTTCGGCGAGAATGATAGGCGAAGAGTTATCGGGCTGCACGGTTTCATTGTAAATGCGCGGGCTTACAGGCACGAAAAATGGTGCGCTATAGCTTATCGGTTTTTGTAAAATGGTGCGCTCCAGGTTATCGTTTTTTGCAAAATGGCGCAGCTTCCGCTTACAGACTTTGCGAAAGGCGAGAACCCAAGCTGTTTGGTTCTTCGAACACCTAAAAGGTCAAGCTCACCACAAATCTGACCACTGGCTGCAAATCCCTCAGTAGTGATTTTGGGGATGTAATAGGAGAAAGAGCGAATATCCCTAACCGACCTTGGTCATGGGGAGTTTTTCGGGGAGATTCGTGACTATGGGACTGATCCTTCGATAGGCGCAGGGCGCTACCAGGCACATTCAGCCCGCACGGATACGTGCCGCCGTCTGGGCAGGACCGCTGAGGCCTGGTCCTCTTATGAGAAAGCTCTGGCGCTGACCCAACAGGAACCGGAGCGGCAATTCCTGCAGGAGCGGATTTGGTAGCTGAGATAAGGAATGTCCGGCAGCGCTTCCATCCCCGGTCCCCGAAAGCGAGGGACCGGGGGCACCCTCGTTCTAGTTTGGAAGGGACAGAGGGATCGGGGTCACCCGCCGGATGAATTTCCACAGAGTTGTACACTAATCGGCTCATTCGTTCGATTGTGGTCTAAGCACGATCCGCTTCCCAACCTTTAGACCTTCAGCCACTAACCGCTCCATTGTGGGATCGAACTCCCATGGGAACTTAAGAGATAAGGCAACGTCAACGATCCTATCGCTATCTATGTGCCATCCGAGACCAAACCATTCATCGCATTTCTCTGAATACTTCTTCAGCATCGCAAAGCAATATGCCTGTTCATAGATGGCTTCAGTTGTCCGTTCACCGGTTGCCACCATGAAGGAGAATCCCCTCGATAAGTCAGATGCGCCCATTGACAGGGAACCTCCTTTCCGGTTGCTGCGAGCAACAGTCCTTGTGTTTTCCAGCACCTCTACGATTTTGGCGCGGCCAGGGCCACTCATATCGAGGAGTGCAATTGCGCAATCGGTCCTATACATGCTGGAAAGCGATTCGATGTTCTCAAGCAACTCGGAGAATCCACCCGGCAGCGGCGGCGCAGGCGGCTCGACTGCTTCGCCTAAGTCGTATTTCCGATGGACAAATTCATCAATCTGATCCGAAAATCCTGACAGTGACACTTCGTTATATTTCCCAAATTCAGATTCATCAAAGTACATTCCCTGATGCAAATAGAAGCCCAAAAGATCAATTTCGTCCGCATGAACTCCGAATGACGTTTTCTCGATAGTGAGTCTCCTATTGACATATTGCAAAAACATCGCGGGCGATTTAACGATCTGGGTCAAAATATCTAGATCACCAAGGGCTAAGGAAAACGGATATTCTTTATCCGGGAATAAGCCTAACGCGTCTTCTATATTTTCAAAACGTGTAACAAACATGAGCAGAGGCATCAACGTCACAGTTATCAAATATATGTCAGTGATGAACGTGCCATCGATAGTTAGCCTCATCCCCTTCACATTGAGAGCAGGGTTCTCAGAATTGCGAATATACTGCCTAGCTCTCACAGCTTGGTTGAATGCGTCGCGGATAGCGGCCTGCATATCGGTTCTAAGCTGGAGAAAATCTCCGCCAACGCGAGCATTTCTCGTTAGTCCTTTTGCCTTGCACTGAAAAATCAGAATCTTGCCATCGTGCAGCACAGCCACAT